>DATLRP010000058.1:0-29572 GCA_035534635.1 Occallatibacter sp. | reverse complement strand
GCATGCTGCGGATTCGAAATTCGGTCAAATCTGGTGAAACCCGGCACAAATTGGAGTTTCGAATTGCAAAATATCCGGGGCATTTGACCGAGTCTAATAACGACCCGATGATGCTTGCGCTGAACCCCTGATGGGGACGCGAGACAAAATGGGCACTAATCGAGCTCAAATCGATGCTCAGGAACGCCGCAACGGGCCCGCATTGGGTCCGCCGCAGCTGCTTACGGTTGGCGGGCTATGCTCCGCTTTTGCGGTGTCGGCCAGCTGGGTCTACAAACACACCAAGAAAGGCGCCAAGGACCCTTTGCCGGTTGTTCGCTTCGGACGCAACGGGCTTCGCTTCGACCCCGACAAGATTTCCACCTATATCCGCTCTCGTGAGCGGCACCGCCCCAGTGTTACTCTGGACTCATCCGACGGAATTGCTCGAGTCAGCGGAAAGGGGCATTACAAATTGACTCGCAAGCGATTTCAGGCCGGCAGCGTCCGGCTGCGTGAGGATCGCGGTCCAGCGTACTGGCAGGGCTTTTATCGGGAGGATTTCGTCGACGAAGCGGGGAGAACGGTACGCAAGCGCGTGGCCGTCAACCTTGGATTGCTGACCGAGATTCGAAACGAAGAGGCTGCACGTGCCAAACTGGCCGTGATTCTTGATCCGATCAACGATGCCAAACACCGTCCGAAGAAGATGATGACGTTCCGAAGCTTCATTGAGAAGTATCGCGCTCTGAAGCTGGTCAACAAGAAGGGGACGACAAAGCACGGGTATGAAACCAATATTCGCGCTCACTACCTTCCTGAGTTCGGCGACATGGAATTGTCAGACATCACCCTCGAAGCGGTGCAGGCATTCCTCAACCAGAAGGCACTGGAAGGCAAGGCTGTGCAGACACTTAAAAATTTGAAGTGGGGGCTCAGCTCCATCTTTCGTGCCGCGATGAAATACGGATACATGAAGTCCAATCCTGCGCGCGGCGCTGATCTTCCTCCGGAAGGAATCAAGGAACGACAAGTGCTTCCCAGCCCCGCTCAGCTCAACCGGCTGATCGAAAGGCTGAAGGAACCGGTGAGCATGGCAGTCTGGCTGACGGCCGTCAGCTGTGTCCGTCCGGAAGAGCTGGCCTTCAAGTGGAAAGATTTGAATGCCGAAAGGCACGAACTTTGGGTGGTGCGGGCCGTCAACCGCGGCAAGCTCCACACGCCGAAGTACCACCGCGCCAATCGCCCCATCCGGCTGACCGAGGCCGACGTCGAAAGGCTACTGGCCTTGAAGGCTCGGACGAAGGCGAAGGACGACGACTGGGTGTTTCCGAACAATCGCAAGACCGGACCGATCTGGCACGAAGATCTTCTCGCCCGGTGCATTCAACCGGCCGCGAAGGAACTCGGCCTTCCGCACATCACGTGGCGTCTTCTGCGGCACTGGGGAGCGACACAGATGGCGGAAGGACATGTGCCAATCAAGGCGGCGCAAGAGCGCCTTGGACACTCGCGACCCGACATTCTTCTCAAGTTCTACACCCATGTCCTGGACGAATCGGCGGACATGGCGGCAGAGACACTAAGTGGACAGCTGAATGTGATGGCTGTTCAGGCGGCCGACTGAGGATGGTTGAAGCGCCAATTGGCAACCATATTGGCAACCAGAGGATATGGCCTCCGGTTTCAATCGTCGTAAGTTGTTGAGGATTTGGAGGCGCGGGCCGGGATCGAACCGGCGCATAAAGGTTTTGCAGACCTCTCCCTTACCACTTGGGTACCGCGCCTTGGCAGGGCCGCCTGAAACGCTCTGCGGTGCGCTCCACTCCGCCGTAGCCAACCCGGCCGGCGCCGGAGGGCGGACTGGAGCGGGAGACGGGACTTGAACCCGCGACCCTCGCCTTGGCAAGGCGATGCTCTACCACTGAGCTACTCCCGCGTATCGCAAGTCTGAGTATACTGGGCGGCCGAAATCCGGTCAAACCACGGCAGGGGTTGCGCTGGGCCGGGTTCCGGCCGTTTCCGGGTCGGTTCCCGGACGGTCCACGGTGGTCCCCGCGCCAGCCTCTTCGCGCACAATTTCGCCGTCGCGCATGTAGAGGATGCGCCGGGCGATGGCCGCCGCCTCAGGATTATGCGTAATCATCAGGGTGGTCTGGCCAAGCTCGCGATTGGAGCGCTGCAGCATGTGCAGCACAGCGTCAGAATTCCGCGAGTCCAGGTTGCCGGTGGGCTCATCTGCCAGCACAATGGAGGGCCGGGTGATGAGCGCGCGGGCGATGGCCACACGCTGCTGCTCGCCGCCGCTCAACTCGGAGGGCCGGTGCTTGAGCCGCCCGCGGATGGAGAGGATCTCGCTCAGGTGGTCGAGATATGCGCGATCCATCGGCTCCTTGCGCCCGCTCACCTCGTAGGCGATCTCGATGTTGCCCATGGCGGACAGAGTGGGCAGCAGATTGAACTTTTGAAAGACGAAGCCGATGCGGTGCTTGCGCAGCCGGGTGCGCTCGGCATCGTTGAGCTTGGCAAAGTCCACGCCGTCAATGACTACGCGGCCCGAGGAGGCGCGGGTGAGGCCGCCGAGCAGGTAAAACAAGGTGGATTTGCCGCTGCCCGAGGGGCCCACGATGGCGACGAACTCGCCGGGCTTGACCTGAAAGGAGACGCCCCGGACTGCCGGCACTTCCAGACGCCCGCTGGTGTAGACCTTGGTGAGGGTTTCGGCGAGAATGATGGGTTTGGAGACTTCCAGCGGCACCTTTTTATTGTAAATCCCCGGTGGGCGGACGCTTTGCCGGATGCACTAAAATGGGAGTGCAACCATCTTCCCACGGTTTTTTGCCACGGGTCTTTTGCCATGGGCCCTGGCAGCAGGTTCCTTGCCTATGAATGCCGCTTTGAAGTCATCGCTTGTGTCCTCGCTGGAGTCGGCCGCCGCCCAGGCCGGCCTGCAACTGGTTTCCGCCGCTGCCGGCACGGATACCCAGGGCCAGCCCACCGCCGTCTTTCAGCTTGGCCTGCCGGATGTGGAAGGCCGCACTCTACAACTGGAGCTGAGCGAGGCCTTCGCCTTCGACAAGCCCGGGGCCCCCGGCGACGGGTCTTCGTCGCTGGGGTGGAAGTCCGGGGCCCCCGGCGACGGGCCTTCGTTGCTGGGGTGGAAGCCCGAGCTGCTGCCGGAGATGGCAGCGCACCTGACCGCCGAGGCCAAGCGGCTGCGCAATCCGCGGCCCGAGTGCTATGTGACACTGGCCGGCTTGCCGATTGCCTTCGGGAAGTTTCAATGGCCCTTCCATCGCTCGACCTCCGGCGCGGACACGTATATTGTCCACGGCGAAATGCATCTGGCCGACGAGGCCCACGCCAACCTCTTCGCCAAGCTGGCCGCCAGCGTGACCGTGACCTTTGCCGAGATTGTGCCGGCCATGGAGCAGCCCTATGCGGAGACCTTCGTCTACAACGCGATTCGCAAGACCGTGGACCTGGGCCAGCTTGAATTCCTGAAATCGGGCAATCGGCAGCCGGTGCCTGTGACCACGCGCTTCTATAGCCGCTGGCGGAAGAAGTTTGTCTTTACCGACACGGACGACAACGAGCGGCTGGGCTATCTGCTGCGCAAGGTCTACTGGCTCTCCGGCGTGCTGGGCAACGGCAAGCCGGTGTGGATTGCCGATGAGCGCGACGCGCAATACCTGAACACCACGGAGGCTGACCTGCTGCGCATGGCGAACCACGAGGCGGGCGAAGGGCTGATGACGGTGGAGGGCGAGTACGCCGCGGCCACCCCGGCGCTGCTGGAGCGCGCGGCTGAGTATCAGGCGGCACTGGAGGCCGCGCTGCACTTCACCAAGCCGCAATTCAATGAATCGATGCGCTCCGGCCACGCGAATATGTAGGTCGCGCATTGCAACGAAACGCGAAGAGGGTGTGGGAAAATCCCGCACCCTCTTTTATTGGGGATCCAACACAGGATTAGCTTTACAGCGGCTGGCCGCAGGCGCCGCAGAATCGCGCTCCGGGAACATTTGCTTGCTGGCAGCGCGGGCAGGCGGTTAAAGTGCCCGGTTGCGCGGCCTGCGGCACGTTAACCGTAACGTTGATGGGCATTCCCCAGGGCGGCGTGGCCAGCCCCAGCGCCGCGGCAATGCCGGCTGCCTGGATCGCGTTGAATTCGCGCACGCGGCCGGGCATGAAGAAGCACTCAATGAAGCCGAGGACCCAGGGAATCGGCGTCCAGAAGAAGCAAAGATAGAGGATGCCGAGGCCTGTGCGGCGGAGATAGAAGTGATGCAGGCCGATGCCGCCCAGAAACAGTGCCAGCAGGATGCCCACGACCTCGTCCCGCCGCGCCAACTCATATTGCTGGTAAAAGACGGCCTGCGCGTTTGGATAGACGGTGCTGCCCATGGCGAACCTCCTTGCGTGACCTGCATTAGAGGATACGTTGCCACGAACTGCCCGGTTCCCGCAATGCCTTAGGATGGAGCTTGCGATGGCGACCCCGACCGCCGCGGGCAGCGGCACATTCCGGATTGGCGGCGACCTGCCGGTGCATCGGCTGGGATACGGAACGATGCGCCTGGTGGGCGAAGGCGCCTGGGGCGAGCCCGCGGACCCGGAGGCCTGCCGCCGGGTGCTGCGCCGGGCCGTGGAGCTGGGCGTGACGCTGATTGACACGGCGGACGCCTACGGGCCGGAGATTGCCGAGCGGCTGATTGCCGAGGCGCTGTATCCCTATCCGGCCGGGCTGGTCATCGCGACCAAGGGCGGCATCACGCGCCAGGGTCCGGCCAAGACGGAATATGTGGGCCGCGCCGGCTACCTGATTCAGTGCGTGGAGATGAGCCTGCGGCGGCTGAAGCTGGAGAGGATCGAACTCTACCAGTTGCACCGGATGGACCCGAGGACGCCGCTTGAGGAGCAACTTGGCGCGCTCAGGCGGATGCAGGAGGCTGGCAAGATTCGCCACATTGGGCTGAGCGAAGTGACGCCTGGGCAGATTGAGGATGTGCAGAAGATCGTTCCGATTGTGAGCGTGCAGAACCGCTACTCACTGGCCGACCGGCGGCATGAGCAGACGCTTGACTGGTGCGCGGCGCGCGGCATCGCCTTTCTGCCGTGGTATCCGATGGCCGCGGGCAAACTGCTGAAGCCTGAGCATCCATCGGCAAAGGCGCTCGGCCAAATCGCGACTCGGCATGGAGCAACGGCCGCGCAGCTCTCGCTGGCCTGGCTGCTGGGGCGCTCGCCGGTTGTGCTGCCGATTCCGGGTACGTCGAGCGCGGCGCATCTCGAAGAGAATGTGGCGGCGGCGGGCGTGAAGCTGACGGCGGAAGAGAGGTCAGAGATGGAAGCGGCGCAACCCTGAGGGCTGCGCCGTTGCCGTATGCGTGGAACCGTTGTGTCTGCGACCAGCCTTACTCCACGGCGTTCTTCGCGATCACGTCCTTGTACCAATACGCGCTGAGCTTGGGGGTGCGCTTCTCGGTCTTGAAGTCGACGTAGTGAATGCCGAAGCGCTTGCTATAGCCGTCGGCCCACTCAAAGTTGTCGAGCAGGCTCCAGAGGAAGTAGCCCTTGATGGGATAGCCCTCGGTGGCGGCGCGGTGCAGCTCGGTGACGTAGTTGCGGAGATACATGACGCGGTCGGTGTCGATGACCTGGCCGTCCGCGCGCAGCACATCGTCACTGGAGCAGCCGTTCTCCGTGATGTAAAGCGCCTTGGGGTTCCATAGCTCAGAGACGTTGCGCACGCCCCAGTAGGTGCATTCGGGCGCAATCAGAATCCAGGGCGAGGCCATGTGCGGATAGGAGGTTGGATTGCTCTCGACGATGTATCCGTACTTTGCGTCGCTGGCGCGGACGTAGGACGGCGTGTAGATGTTGAGGCCGACGAAGTCGAGCGGGCTGCTGATGGCCTCGAAGTCGCCGGGCTCGACCCTGGGCGCGTTGCTGCCAATCTTTTCAAGATACTCGTCGATGTATTTGCCTTCCATCAGCGCGGTAAGGAAGGGCGCATTTTCAATGCGCGTGGCGCGCTGCGCGGCCTTGATGTCCTCCGGAGTTTCCGTGACCGGGACATAGACGGATGCATTCTCCGCCAGGCCCACCTGCGTGCCGCTGGGCGCGTTGGCGCGGATGGCCTGCACGCCCAGCCCATGCGCCAGAATGCCGTGGTGGCGCACCTGGAAGGCCTGCTTGTCGGGAAGGCGAAGGCCCGGCGCGAAGCGGCCCTCGCGATAGCCGAGGTCGGTGAAGCAGGTGAACTCATTGGTCGTCATGAAGTGGTGCACGCGGTCGCCGAGGTGCTTGGCGATGAAAGCCGCGTAATCGCCAAAGGCCTTGGAGGTATCGCGATTTTGCCATCCGCCGGGCAGCTCGGCCGGCAGGTCCCAGTGGAAGAGGGTGACGTACGGCGTGATGCCATTCTTCAGCAACTCATCGACCACGCGATCGTAGTAGTCGATGCCCCTGGGGTTGAGAGGCGCTTTGCCGGTGGGGAAGACGCGGGACCAGGAGATGGAGAAGCGATAGGTGGCGACGCCCAGGTTCTTGAGCAGGCTGATGTCTTCCTTATAGAGGTGGTAGGAATCGTCGGCCACGTCGCCGGTTTCGCCGTGGTAGGTTTTGCCGGGCGTGTGCGAAAAGACGTCCCACACAGAAGGTCCGCGGCCATCGGCCTTTGCACCGCCTTCAATCTGGTAGGCGGCGGTGGCGCATCCCCACAGAAAGCCCTCAGGGAAGGTGAGCATCTCAGGATGCGGCTCGCCGAAGGCGAACCTGGGAAGCAGCGAGCCGGCGGCCGCGACGGCGGCTGTGGCGGCCACGGTTTTGCCGAACTGGCGGCGGGTGATGGGCTTCATCTTTCTGTCTCCTGATCCGATTGGGGGAATAAATCCTTTGCGCAAACGTTTTAGCAGGGCCGAGACGCAATGGGCAAGAGAAATTCTTCGGGGGCCGCACAAGGCCATTGGCCATACAAGAAAGAAGCCGCGACCCGGAGGCCGCGGCCTTTTGCAAACCCGGGGGTGGTCCCGGAATTACATCTCCTTGACGCCTTCGACGAAGGCTTTGAGCTTGCGGCTGCGCGAGGGGTGGCGCAGCTTGCGCAGGGCCTTGGCCTCGATTTGGCGGATGCGCTCGCGCGTGACCTGGAAGCTCTGGCCGACTTCTTCGAGGGTGTGCTCGGAGCCGTCTTCCAGGCCGAACCTCATCTTGATCACTCTCTCTTCCCGAGGAGTGAGAGTCCGGAGGACCTGCGAGGTGTACTCCTTGAGGTTGACGCTGATGACGGCCTCAGACGGCGAGACAGCCTGGCGATCCTCGATGAAGTCGCCGAGGTGCGAATCTTCCTCTTCGCCGATGGGCGTTTCGAGCGAGATGGGCTCCTGCGCGATCTTGAGCACCTTGCGCACCTTGGCGACCGGAATGTCCATGCGCCGCGCGATCTCTTCACTGGAGGGCTCGCGGCCTAGCTCCTGCACAAGCTGGCGGCTGGTGCGGATGAGCTTGTTGATGGTCTCGATCATGTGCACCGGGATGCGGATGGTGCGCGCCTGATCGGCAATGGCGCGGGTGATGGCCTGACGAATCCACCAGGTGGCGTAGGTGGAGAACTTGTAGCCGCGGCGGTATTCGAACTTGTCCACGGCCTTCATCAGGCCGATGTTGCCCTCCTGAATGAGGTCAAGGAACTGGAGCCCGCGGTTGGTGTACTTTTTGGCGATGGAGACGACCAGGCGGAGGTTGGCCTCAATGAGCTCGCGCTTGGCCTGCTCGGCGTCCATGTCGCCCTGAATCATTTCGCGCTGTGTGCGCTTGAGCTCGGCGATGGAGACGCCGGCGTCGCCCTCGATTTTTTCAAGGTCAGCCTTGCAGTTTTTCTGCTGGCGGCGGTACTCCTTCTTGAGCTCGTCGCTTTTGCTGGCCTCGTGCTTCTGATCGAGCGAGCGGATCTGACGCTCGAGGGTGCGCATGGTGTCGACGGTCTTGTTGACCTTGTCGAGCAGGCGCTTGCGTTCCAGCGGCGTGTATTTGAGCTCGCGGACGATGCGCGAGACCAGGACCTTTTCGCGCGCGATGGCCCAGCGGGTGCGGCGCTGCTCGCGCTGGCTGGTCTTGCTGGTGGCCGCGGCCTGCTTCTCTTCAAGCTGCTGGATTTTCTTCTGGTGCTTGACGAGCGCGTCCACGCGCGTGACGGTGGAGCGCACGCGCGCCTGCACCACGTCTTCGGTCAGCTCTTCCTCGTCGAAGACCACGACCTCTTTCACGTTGCGCACGCCGCGCTTCAGGTCTTCACCCAGGGACACGACCTCGCGAATGACGATGGGCGAGCGCGAAATGGCCTTGAGGACGCGCATCTGGCCGCGCTCAATGCGCTTGGCGATTTCAACTTCGCCCTCGCGCGTGAGCAGCGGCACGGTACCCATCTCACGCAGGTACATGCGGACGGGATCGTTGGTTTTTTCAAGGGTGCCGGGCGTCAGGTCGAGCTCAACGTCTTCGCCCTCTTCCAGTTCAAATTCCTTTTCGGCGCCAAACTTGGGTCCATCCAGCAGGTCAATGCCCTGGCCGCTGATGGTGGTCATCAGGTCGTCGAGGTCGTCGGCCGAGGAGCCCATCTCCTCCGGCAGCATGTCATTCACGTCGCCGTAGGTGAGATAGCCCTTCTCTTTGCCAACTTCGATCAGGGTGTCAATGTCATGTTCGAATTTATCTTCGGTTGCCAAATTACTCCTGCTCTCCGTCGCGAATAAGTTTTCGCACCGTTTCGCGCGCCAGTGCACGTCCGGGCACGCCTTCCGGAAGTCTCCCCGTGGGAGATCCGGCGCGCGCGGACACAATCCCGCGGTTCGCCGCAAAAAAAGACAGCGGTCCTACATAGTGGCTCGGAACAGGATGACAGCGCTTCAGGTTTCGCCTGGGTCGCCCGCGAGCCGAAGCTCATGTGTGGGGCAAAGGGGGCGCTCATCCTCACAGAGATTAATAGAATACCACATTCGGCCCGTCCGGCCCGCAAAGAAAATGTGCAGCCGCCTCAAACTGGTTATGCGCGCCCTACGTCCGGCGGGTCCGGGTTGAGCGGCAATCGGGTCCCTGACCGCTCAGTTCCTCCTTCTCTTAGACGCATTTTGGGGCGGATTTGACGCAGAAGATTGCGAGGCGCGGAGGGTTGCGGTCAGGCCTGAGGAGGGCCGGCGTGGAGGTTGCGGAGGGCGCGGTCGAGGTCCAGCTTTTTCTGGGTGAGGAGGGCCAATTCGGCGAAGTCGCCGCGGCGCTCGGCCTCGGCAATCTGAGAGCGGAGTTCGCGCAGGTTGCGCTCCAAAGCGCGCTTTTGCAGGCTGACGACGGCGCCGCGGACGCCGGGTTCGGTGGGCAGGTCCGTTTCGCCCAGCAGGGCCTCGGCCAGCAGGGCGCGCTGTGCGGGGTCCTCGACCGCCTCCATGGGATCTGCCGCGGCGCGGTAGGCCAGGGCCTGGAGCGCGGGGAAGCAGACAAGCCCTTCAAACCATTGCGGTTGGTTCTGGAGGGCTTCCGCGACGAGGCGGCGGCACTCGGCAAACTCAGGATCGGTGACGGCGAGGGCGCGGAGGAGGACGCGCTCGACCTCAGTGAGCGATGCGGGGCGGGCTTCGACGCGGTCGCGGCGCTTGAGCGCGGCCTGGCGCAGCTCCTCGCGGAGGACGGCGGAGTCAATGCCGAGCTTTTGCGCGGCGTCGGCGGCGAACTGCTCGCGGGCCAGCCGTTCCGGCATGCGGCGGATGTGGGGCAGAAGGAAGTTCATGGCTTTGACCTTCTGCTCAGAGGTTGCGCCGGGGAACTGGCCGCGAGCGCGCTCGATGAGGTAATCGGCCTGGCGGCGCGCGCCGCGGACGGCGGCCGTGTAAGCCTCCACGCCGCGCTCGCGGATGAAGCGGTCGGGGTCGAGGCCGCCCTCGAGCGTGACGAGGCGGATGGAGAAGCCCTCCTCAGTGAGCAGGGCGATGGATTTTTCGGCAGCGTTGGCGCCGGCGGCGTCAGGGTCAAAGTTGACGACAACGTTGGCGGTGTGGCGGCGGAGGACGGCCACCTGCTGCGGAGTGAATGCAGTGCCGCTGGTGGCGATGACGTTGCGAATGCCGCGCAGAAAGACGCTGATGCAGTCCATTTGCCCTTCGACGAGCAGGGCGAACTCGGCCTGACGGATGGCGGTTTTGGCCTTGTCGAGATTAAAGAGGACCTGGCCTTTTTGATAGAGCGGCGTCTCCGGCGAGTTGATGTACTTGGGGCCGGCCTTGTCACCGGCCTCAAGCGTGCGCGCGGTGAAGGCGATGACGCGGCCGCCCTCATTGCAGATGGGGAAGAGGACGCGCTTGCGAAAACGGTCATAGAGCGGGCCGGGCGTGCCATCGCCCTGCTCTTTTGCGCTGAAGAGGCCGCTGGCGCGCAGGGTGGCCTCGTCGGCCGTGGGGCTGAGGCGCTCGCGGAGGGCTTTGAAGCTGTCGGGCGCGTAGCCGATGCGGAAGGTCTGGATGCCCTCGGGCGTGAGGCCCCGGCCGGCGAGGTATTCGCGGGCCACTGCGCCCTCAGGACCGCGAAGCTGCTCCTCAAACCAGCCGGCGGCGGCCTCATGCAGGTCAAGCAGCTTGCCGCGGAGGCGGGCTTCGGCGGCCTGCTCGGGAGAGGAGAATTCGCGTTTGGGCAGGGGAATGCCGCACTTTTCGGCGACGATGCGCACGGCCTCAGGAAAGCCGACGTTCTCAATTTTGCCCACGAAACTGAAGACGTCGCCGGAGACGCCGCAGCCGAAGCAGTGGAAGAACTGCTTGACCGCGTGAACATTGAAGGAGGGGGATTTCTCCTTGTGGAAGGGGCAGAGGCCGGCGTAGTTGGTGGCGCCGGATTTGCGCAGGCGGATGTAGCCCTCGACGATCTTGACGATGTCGGCCTGCTGCTTGACGGACTGGGCGAAGTCGGACATGGAGGGACGAGGAGGCTGTCCTTGAGGATAAGCCCCGTGCGGGCGGCTGTGAGCGCGTGGGGGATGTGGAAGCGGTGGATTCTGAGGCAACTTGGGGGCTTGCCCGGTTCATCCAAACTGAAAAGAACCGATGATGTTCAAGGTTCACAACTGCGCAGACCTTGCCGGCTGCCTTTTGAGGTCGGCTATTCTTGCACCAGACACTGACAACCGGGCGCGGAAGCAGCGACCCCCAACCGCACCTGAATCCCCCGGAGGTAGCGATCCATGTTGAAGCAAGCCCATTCTACTTTTGTGAAAGCCTGCACGGCGGCGGCCCTTGTGGCCGTTTGCGCCGCGCCCCAAAGCCTGATGGCCGAAGCGGCCGGCCAACTGGTGAGCCCGCAAGAGCTGCAGAAAGCTACGGTGGACGCGAGCCGGCAGCGGCAGCAGAACCAGGAGACGCTGGACCGGTTCCTCAGCTCGCCCGAGGCGAAGAATGCGCTGGAGACCAGCCACATGAATCCCGAACAGGTGAAGAAGGCCGTGGCCGGGCTGAGCGACCAGGAGCTGGCCCAACTGGCGCAGCGGGCAACCAGGGCGCAGAAGGACTTTGCCGCCGGCACCATCGACAACCGCGACCTGCTGATTATTCTGGTGGCGATTGCGGCGCTGATCCTGATTATCGTGGCCGTGCACTAAGAGCAAAACCAGGGTACAAGTGTCCTTGCTGGCTTATCGCAAGGTCGCCGTTCCCTGATGGTCCCACCCCAACGACGAAGACCTGTCGTTGGGGACCCCGGATTGGTCGCGTCGACTTGAAGGCTTTGGTTTCGGGAAACATCAACCCTGGCTTTGCTGTAGAGGCTCGGCGGATGCTGAAAAAGGTTGCGTGCGTTGCAGTGCTGATGGGGGCGGCATGCGGCGCGGCGTTTGCAGGGGGCACGGCCGGCGTGTGGCTGGACGTGCCCTTTGTGGCGCAGACGAAGGACGGCTGCGGCGCGGCGACGCTGGCGATGGTGATGCAGTACTGGGAGCGGCACGAGGGGCGGCCGACGAGCGCAGCCGCCGACCCGGAGCAGATTCTGCGCGTGCTTTATGCCAAGCAGGCGCACGGGATTTATGCGTCGGCGATGGTGGATTATCTGAAGGCGAACGGCTACCGGACGTTTGCGTTCACGGGCGACTGGGCGATGGTGGCGGATCATCTGCGGCATGGGCGGCCGCTGATTGCCGCGGTGAGGCCGGAAGGCAGCCACGCGCTGCATTACGTGGTGGTGGCGGGCGTGGAGCCGGAGCGGCACGTGGTGGTGGTGAACGATCCGGAGCAGCGCAGGCTGATGAAGGTGGACGAAACGATCTTCGAACACGAATGGAAGGCGACCGGCCACTGGACCCTGCTGGCTGTGCCGGCAGGCGGCGCGCGCTGACCGTGACGGCGAAGACTTATCGCAGGCTTGCACGCACGGTTTGCCTAACGTGGGCGCTGGGCGCAGGGCTGGCGGTTGCGGGACAATCAACTCCAACGAGACAAACCAGTGAATCGGCGCAGGCGGCGCAAGCTCTTGCGGAGCAGATTCGCGCATGGCTTGATGCCGGGAGATGGCAGAAAGTGGCGGGTGCGCTGGAGCCGTTGCAGGCGCGCACGGCGGAGCAGAATTTCGCGTACGGCACGGCGCTGGCGCACCTGGAACGCTGGCGTGATGCGGATGCGACGCTGGAAGCCGGGGCAAGGCAGGCTCCGCGCGACGAGCGATTTCCGCTGGAACGGGCCGGCGTGGCCTTCAGGCAGAAGGAGTATGCGCGGGCGGCGCGGGCGCTGCGGCGGGCGCTCAAGCTGAAGCCGGATGACGCGTATGCGGCGAACTTTCTGGCGACCGTGTATTTCCTCGAGGACAATGTGCCGGCGGCCGTGCAGGAGTGGAACCGCGTGGGCAAGCCGGAGCTTGCGGCGGTGAAGGTGGAACCGCCGCTGAAAATTTCACCGACGCTGCTGGATGGCGCGTTCGCGTTTGCGCCGATGTCGCGACTGACGGCGCGGCAACTGGCCGACAGTGACGCGCGGGTGCGGGGGCTGGGCATTTTTCCGCAGTACCACTTTGACCTGCGCGCGCGCGACGATGGGCGGTTCGAGATGGTCTTTCGCGCGCGGGAGCTGAACGGATTCGGCGACGGCTGGCTGGAGCGGGCGTTTCTGCTGGCGCGCGGGCTGCCGTTTCAGGAGATCGATCCGGAGTATGACAATCTGCGCGGGCAGGCGATCAACTTCAAGGGCATGGTGCGCTGGGATGCGCAGAAGCGGAGAGTGTTTGCAGAGGCTGCGGGGCCGCTGATGCACAGCACGGTGCGGCGCTACAGGCTCAGCTTTGATGCACGAAACGAGAACTGGGCGCTGCGGCAGTCGTTTGCGGGGCCTGCGCCGGTGGTGGCCAGCCTGAACCTGCGGCGTGAGGCGGGCGCGCTGACGGTGGGCTCCGACGCGCGGGACCGGTTTGGCTGGAGGGCCGGCGCGGAGGTTTCCGATCGAGAATTGCGCGGCGTGACCGCGGACGGAGTGCTTGCGCCGTCGCTGCTGGCGCAGGGATTTTCGCTTATGCAAAAAATGACGGTGCGCAGCACGCTGCTGCGTGTGCCGGAGCGGCGCTTTACGCTGACTGCGGGTGCGAGTTCCGAGGCGGCTCGGTTGTGGTCTACGCCGTCACAGAGCTTTGAGAGGCTGCAAGGCCGGATGGGCTGGCGCTGGCTGCCGCGCGCGACGGGCAGCGACTACGAGACGCGGCAGGAGATTCGCGCGGGCGGAATCTTTGGGCAGCCGCCGTTTGACGAGTTGTTCGAGCTGGGACTGGAGCGCGACAACGATTTGCCGATGCGCGGGCACATTGGCACGCGAGACGGAATCAAGGGCAGCGCGCCGCTGGGACGGGATTACTTTCTTGCCCGGTGGGAGACGGACAAGATGCTCTACGCGAACGGGCTGATGACGGCGACGCTGGGGCCGTTTGTGGATACGGGCAAGATGGGCGATGCCCTTGAGGTGCCGGCCTGGCAGAAGTGGATGGTGGACACGGGCGCGCAGGCCGAGCTGCGGGTCTTCGGGACGACGGTGGCGTTCAGCTATGGCAAGGATCTGCGCACGGGGAACAACGCGTTCTATCTGCGGCTGCTGCCGGGCGATTGAGGACCACAAGCGATGCGGCGCGGGCGCAGTGCCGGCGAAGGCACGGGAGTGATGGGTCCGGGCGCCGTTTTGGCGCGGGCTGGGCGCGGGTTCGGCTGGCCTCCTTGCCGTTTAGGTGCGGTGCTTCACAGAACCTCGTAATTGTCGGCAAAATGGCTGTGGAAAACTGCAAATTTTGTAGGGGGGGTGGGGGGGGGTCCACCAGCCTTCAGCCCTCAGCTTTCAGCCGTCAGCCTTCAGCCCTCAGCTTTCAGCCGTCAGCTTTCAGCCCTCAGCTTTCAGCCGTCAGCCTTCAGCCCTCAGCTTTCAGCCGTCAGCCTTCAGCCCTCAGCTTTCAGCCGTCAGCTTTCAGCCAACTGCGGATTTGTGGCGAATTGGGTGCATGCGTATTCCTCCGACAGTTCCATTGTGCGGCAGAAGGGGGCAATCATCGGCAAAATGGGCGGCGGGGATTTTGCGCATGGAATGAGGGAGTTGCGGGCGTGGGTGGAGCTGGAGGGTTTGACAGCAAAGGGACCTGGGGCCGGGCACGAATCAGGTAACTTCCGGATTGTCCACCACACGACCGCAACAGGGATAGAATCGTCGCATGTTCCCGGATTCACCAGTCATTACGCTTATATTCCTGCTCGGACACGCGATTGTAGGAATGGCGATTGGGGCGCTGAGCGGGTGGTTGACTGTAGCCGTCACGAAGACCGCATCAAAGCGGGTCTGGACCGATGCTTCAATCGGATTGTTCGGCTACTTCGCTGGCTTTATGACCGTTTCTCTCCCTTGGCACAAAAACACGATCTCATACCGGCTCAGCAGTGGGGTCGTTGTCGCTTCGACTGCTAATTACTTCCAATACTATGAGCGAGTCGCGGTGATAGCCGCGATCATGCTGCCTTGCCTTTATGAATTGAACAGGTTCTTCAGGGCGCGACGGCCCACGTCTCGATGATCTCGTTCAAGTAATCAAAAGCAACCCGCAGTTGCTTCGCTGCGCTGGGCACGAGAGTGCGCTAGATTGAGGTTCCGAGCCAGTCACCGCCAAACCGGAAGTTACGAATGCAACAGAAGCAGATCCTTCGCTTCGCTTACCCCTCGGACGTGACCGCCCGCGGGGCCCCAGGCGTGCTCCGGTCAGGATGACGAGAGGGATTTGGGGCGGCCGGGAGAATAGTTGTTGCAACGAATATCGAGGTCGCGCATCCAAGAGAGGTGAAGGCAGTGAAAGGAGACCTGGGAAGATGACCACGACGGCGGCAAATGCAACGACCACCACCTGGAAGATTGATCCGGCGCATTCAGCGGCGGAGTTCAAGGTGAAGCACATGATGATTTCAAACGTGAAGGGCAAGTTCAGCGGATTGAGCGGCACGCTGACGCTGAAGGAGGGCGACCTGGCGGGCTCGACGGTGGAGGCGACGATTCCCGTGACGACGCTGTCGACCGGCGACGAGCAGCGGGACGCGCACCTGAAGAGCGCGGATTTTTTCGACGCGGAGAAGTACCCGGTGCTGAGCTTCAAATCCGTGCAGGTGACGCCGGCGGGCGCGGGCGAGCTGGAAGTTACGGGCGAGCTGACGATGCACGGCGTGACGAAGGCGGTGGCCTTTGCGGTGGAGGGACCGAGCGCTCCGGGGAAGGACCCGTGGGGCAACCTGCGGGTGGGGCTTTCGGCGGTGACCAAAATCAACCGCAAGGATTTTGGGCTGGCGTGGAATGCGGCCCTGGAGACGGGCGGCGTGCTGGTGGGCGAGGACGTGACAATCATGCTGGACGTGCAGTTCATCAAGGCTTAAACAATAGGCAAGGGGACGACGGAGGGCCGGCGGGCGAGGCTGAGAGGCTGCATCCGCGGCAAAGGAAAGGTGCGCCGCGGGAGCGGGTGCGCGGAGGAGGGTTGGAAATGTCATTGAGGGCGGTGAAGGAGATTTTGCAGACAAAGCCGACGCTGGAGGGCGCGGGCGTGAAGCTGGAGCGGGCCTTCGGGTTTGGCAAGACGAAGGAGTTCGATCCGTTTCTGCTGCTGGACGATTTCAGGAACGAGAGGCCGGAGGATTATCTGGCGGGATTTCCATGGCATCCGCACCGGGGGATTGAGACGATCACGTATGTGCTGGCGGGCGAGGTGCAGCACGGCGACAGCCTGGGCAACAAGGGCAAGATGACGGCGGGCGACGTGCAGTGGATGACGGCGGGCAGCGGGATTCTGCACCAGGAGATGCCGAAAGGCGACGAGCGCGGGCGGATGCATGGCTTCCAGCTTTGGGCGAACCTGCCGGCGAGCCTGAAGATGACCGCGCCGCGCTACCAGGACATTCCTTCAGCGGCGATTCCTGAGGTGACGGAGGACGACGGAACGAAGGCGCGGATTATCTGCGGCGAGTTCTGGGGACGGCGCGGCCCGGTGGAAGGCGTGGCGGCGGACCCGAGTTATGTGGACATCAGCGTGGGGCCGAACCGGAAGCGGCGCATCCAGGTGGACGTGACGCGAAATGCATTCGCCTATGTGTTTGCGGGCGCGGGGACGTTCAAGGATGCGTCCGACCCGCAGGCGGTGCTGACGGAGTCGGCCGTGAACCCGAACGCGGAGGCGAAGTACGACGCCAAGAACCACTCACTGGTGCTGTTTGATCGCGGCGATGAGATCGTGGTGGAGTCGGGGCCGGAAGGGATGCGCTTCCTGCTGGTGAGCGGCAAGCCGCTGGAAGAGCCGGTGGCCTGGTATGGGCCGATTGTGATGAATACCCAGCACGAATTGCAGACGGCGATGAGCGAGCTGCAGAAAGGGACGTTCATCAAACATGCGTGAGGGGCACACGTAACAGAGAACGCGGCGAACAAGGGCCGCGCGGAACGAGTACGACTGGCCGGTGGAGCTCAGAGCTCTGCCGGCATTTTGTTTTGGAGTACCTGCGCGGGCGAGAAGCCGCGTTCGCGCAAGGTGCGCAGGCTGAGGGCATCGTGGCGTTTGGCAAGGCGCTGGCCGTGGGCGTCGGCGACGAGCGCGCAATGGAACCAATCAGGAATGGTGAGGCCGAGGGCACGGTAGAGCAGAATTTGGCGGGCGGTGGATTTGAGCAGGTCTGCGCCGCGGACGACTTCGGTGATGCGCATGGCGGCATCGTCGGCGACACAGGCGAGTTGATAGCTGGGGACTCCACCACCCCACGGACTTGGACCTGTCCGTGGGGGCCCCGGAAAAGCGTCTCTGCGCATGATGATGAAATCGCCGAAGTCGCGGCCAGCGAGGAAGCGTTGCGGGCCGAGATTGAGATCTGTGAATTCGATGGGTTCGCTGTGGGGGACGCGGAAGCGCCAGTTCACGTCGGCGGGGATTTCGGCGGCGGGATCGGCGTAGAGCGCGGGATCGATGCGCGCGGGGCGGCAGGCGCCGGGATAGATGGGCTCGTCGTCAAGCGGGTCATGTTCGACGGGATTTTGTTCGGCTGGATTCGGCTCGGCACTCGTGCTTTCATGCGGCGCGGCGAGTGCGGCGGCCAGATCTTTTCGGGAGCAGCGGCAGGGGTAGAGGAATCCGGCGCGGAGGAGCTGCTGAAATGCGCTGCGATAAACGTCGCCGCGCAGGCTTTGCGCGTAGGGCGCGCAGGGACCGCCGAGGTCGGGACCCTCCTGCCACTCGATGCCGAGCCAGCGGAGATCGTCGAGCGCGGCCTGGGCGTATTCGGGGCGGCTGCGGTCGGGATCGAGGTCTTCCATGCGGAAGACGAGGGTGCCGCGTGCGCCGCGTGCGCGCTGATAGGCGGTGAAGAAGGTGCGCGCGTGGCCCACGTGCAGGTAGCCGGTGGGCGAGGGCGCAAGCCGGCCGCGGTAGTTGGATTGCGTGGTGAAAAAAGGGCTGGCCACCATCTTCCAAGTGTAGACAGCCCTGGCCGCGCTCTGGAGGAAACGCGGCCGTTAATCGGAGGCGCTGACGTGAAGTCCATCGCTGTTGTGAAGTCCTTCGCTGTCGGAGTCGCTTTCGTGGCCGCCGTGGTCGTGCTTGTCCATCTTGTTGTTGACGAACTGGCTGACGTAATCGGGATCGACGGAGACCTGGACGACATCCATCTCGTGGCCGTCGAGGTCGACGATGAACAGGCCCATGCGCTTGCCCTCGGGGCGGGAGAAGATGAGGGTCTGCTCGCCGCCCTTGCGGCTGGTGGAGCGAATCATGCGGCTCCAGCCTTCGCCGAGCTTTCCAGTGACCATGCGATTGAGCTCTTCGCCGTCGACGGTGGCGGTGAAATGGTCAAACTCGGCAATGTGGAGGTTGCCGACGCCCTGATGCGTGGCGTGGCCCGCAACGAGGCTGATGACGCCGAGGAAGGGTATGCGCGTGGCGTGGGCGTGGTAGCGGTGGCCGATGGAATGGACGACACCGTCAAATCCGCTGCCTCTGCCGCCGGCCAGCACAACCACCGGAACGGCGAGGGCGCAGAGCGCGAGGGGAATCCAGAGGAGACGCCGCATCACTTGTCTCCTGTCTTGGCCTTCACTTTGGTTTTCTGGTTGACGCCGCTGAGCGACGAGAGTCCGCCCAGGCCCTTGAGCTCGCCGAGCTGATCGAGGTTGATGGGGCCGAGGATGAGGACAATGCTGAGCTCCTTGGGTTCAGCGGAAAAGATGAACATGCCGTCGTTCTGGCCGTTGACTGTCTTGACCATGATGTAGGTGGTTTCGCCGGTCTTCTTCTCGCGGTCACTGACGATGGTGGACCACTCGGAGGTGGCAAAGGATTTGCGGAGCTGCTCGACCTCCTCAAGAGAGTACTGGTCGGGCTTGTCGAACTCGTAGTCGCGGACGTAGATGCCCTGCAGGTTCTGGATGAGCTGCTGCGCGGCGGCGTCGTCCTTGTCCTTGCCGTTCATAAATTTCGCGGCGAAGCTGAGCATGTTTTTGCCCAGCGTAACCTCAGTGACGTTGGAGGCGCGCGCGGCGAGCTCTTTCTCAAGCTGAGGAGGAATGTTGAGCGGCGAGTTTTGCGCGAAGGCGGGAACGGCGAGCGCCGCCACCCCAAGCGCGAAGGCTGCAATGCGGACTTTCATGGCGAAGATCTCCTTATTCCTGGTCGCCGGCCTGGCTTTCGCCGGCGTGGGAGGCGAGCTGGCGGTTCACCTGGTCCAGGGCGTGGTTGGTGATGCGGAAGGCGGTGAACACCTGCTGGCGCAGTTCCTGGCCTTTGCGCTGCTGGCGGACGTGCTGCCAGGCGAGCAGGCCGCCAAGGGTGCAGGCGAGGATGAACGTGGCGGCGAGACGCTGCCAGAGAATCACGTGCCGGTGGATGCGTGCCGACTGCTGCCGGCGGCGCTGGTCCAGAAGGCGGCGCTTGAGGGCCGGAGGTGCAGGACGACGCGCGAAGGCCTGCCGCAGCTCGCGTTCGAGATCGTCCGTCGGTTCCGAGTCCAGGGGTTCAAATTCCACGGATGTACTCCTTCAAATGGCTGTTGGCCTTGGCCCGCAGCAGCTTGAGTCCGCGCTGCAGGTGGCTCTTTACGGTGGCCACAGGTGCGTTGAGCGTGGCCGCGATTTCGTCCGGCGTCAGGTCCTCCTGGTAACGGAGGACGAGGGCCGCGCGCTGCGCCTCGGGCAGGGTCGCAAGCAATTGCTCGAGCCTTGCGCCGAGAGGCGAGAAGCGATCATCGGCGGGCGCGCTTGGGTCTTCGTCCATTTCCACCCAGAGATCGACGCCGCGCACCCGCAGCCTGCGCAGGCCGTCTGCCGAGCGGCTCATGGCCACGCGGCGGAGCCAGTGGAGTACGTGGAGTGGCGAATCGAGCCGGGCAAGGTTGCGATCCAGTTCAAGGAAGACATCCTGCGCGATCTCTTCAGCCAATCCGCGGTCCCCGGTCATGCGCCAGGCGAGCGAGAAGACCATGGACTGGTGCTCGTCGACGAGTTGTTCGAAATCGGGCTGCCAGTCACGGGCCATCGGGTTCGCTTCTACTCTCTTATCCGCATGGAATTGCCTGCCGGGATGCAGAAAGGTACGCGGAGGGGCGGAAAAAGTTCAGGCAGGGAGAAAAGGAGGGGGAATCAGAAGAGGTCGGGGATGCTGTGGAAGGCGATGCGGGTGGGCGCGGCCTTGTACGCGGCGAGCATGGCGGCGGGCGCGAGGGCGGCGGAGCCGTATTTCAGGTTGAGCTGGTCCATGGCGGCCAGCAGGCGGGTGCGGCTCTGCGTGTCTTCGAGCGCGTCAAAGAGGTTGAGCGAGTGGAGGCGGTCAGGGACGAGGTTGGTGAGCTGGACGCCGATGAAGTAGGGCTGGTCATACTCGCCGCCCGAGGGCTCGCCACCCGAGGGCTCGCCACCCGAGAGCTCGCCACCCGAGAGCTCGTTTCCCGAGAGCTCGTTTCCCGAGGGTTCGCCGCCGCTGGGACGTGAATCCCACAGGCGGCGCAGGGCGGCGATGAGGGTCTGGTTGTCCTGGCACTCGGCCAGTCGAAGGTCGCTGTGCCAGCCGCGGGTGGGCACGCCGAAGCGGCTGACGGGCGCCTGCTGCCCGCGGGGAACGGCGAAGCCGATGGCGAGGTCGATGCCTGAGGCCCAGAGGCCGTTGGTGCGCAGGCGCAGGGCGGCCTTGTGGAGCAGCTTGTGGGCGACGGCCCAGGCCTTGTCGAGGGTGCGCATCTCCGGCGCCAGGACGTGGGAGTGGCTGATGGATTTGAGGTGCTCGGTCTCCGACATGTCGAAGTCCTGGCCGCGCAGCCAGTGGAAGAGGCGCTGGCCCCAGACCGAGCCCCAGAGCTCGCCGGCCTGCTCGGCATTGAGGGCGAGAAGCTGCGGCATGGTGGTGATGCCTTTGGCGTTGAGGCGCTTTTCGGTGCGCGCGCCGATGCCGGGCAGGTCGCGGAGGGTGAGGCGCGAGAGGGCTTCAGGAAGGATGTCGAGCGGGAGGGCGACCAGGCCGTCGGGCTTTTCCATGTCGCTGGCGATTTTGGCGAGGTAGCGATTGGTGGCCAGGCCGACCGAGGAGCGGAGGGTTTCGCCAACCTGCTCGCGGATGCGGGCCTTGACGCGGCGGCCGAGGTCGAGCGCGGCCAGCAGCGGGCGCTCGCGGCCGATGAGGCGGCAGGCCATTTCGTCAATGGAAAGGACGGCGGAGACGGGGACGCAGCTTTCGACGGCCTCGACGATGCGGTGGTGGTAGTCGACGTAGAGCTCGTGGCGTGCCTCGATGAGGGTGATGCCGGGGCACATGCGCTTGGCGTCGCCCACGAGAGTGCCGGTGCGGACGCCGACGGCCTTGGCTTCGTAACTGGCGGCGATGCAGCAGGTGGTGTCGGCCATCATGGGGACGACGGCGACGGGGCGGCCGCGCAGCTCGGGGCGGGTCTGCTGCTCGACCGAGGCAAAGTAGGAGTTGAGGTCGACGAAGAGCCAGTTGAGGCCGGGGCCGGGGGCCGAGGCGTGGTGGCTGGGTTCGTGTTCAGCGTCAGGCTCGGATTCGGGGGCGGATTCGGAGTGCGGAATGGAGGCGGGTGCGGCGAGGGGTCGGAACTCCTCGGGCCAGTCTTCGGCGTCGGAATCCGCGACGGATTCGTCCGGGCGAACGGCGGGGATGGCAGGGTCAAAATCCGGGCTGGAACCGGAGGTCATTTCGAGATTATTTTCGCTTTTTCTTCACTATTCGGCAAGTATTAAACGGACCATCGGGGGAGGTTGGAGCGGTGCTACACTGGGGTCGTTGGAGCTAAGGCAGTTTCTTCCCGGGACGGCGTGAAGCCCGATGGCGAGCGGCGCGGGAATGGCGGGAGCGACCAGCAGGTTGTGGTGAGATATGCGGGTTCTGATGCACTGGATGACGACGAACGAGAGCCTGGTGGCGATTGTGGTGACGGCGGGCGTGGCGATTCTGCTGTCTTGCTGCCTGTGGTGCACGCGGTGCGGATGCCGCGAGAAGGATGACATCTTTAATCACCACGAGATGTGAGGGCCGAGGACGTGTGTCCGCTCTCGTCCTGGTCGCGATCCACACTCGATTTGACATCGCTCGGTCAAGAGACTACGTTCAAAGATGAGGCATATAGAAACAGTCACCTCATTCAGATCCCCCGAATATAAGTAAAGGCCATCTGAAGTTCTCCCCCACTTACAAGCGAGACAACCTTTAGGGGGTTGAATATGTACGCACGCAATGTAACTTTCCGCATTAAAGCCAACATGCAGTCCGATTACACCCACACCTTCGAAAGCCAGATTCTTCCTTTGCTGCAGAAGCAGAAGGGCTTCAAGGAAGCGGTCAACCTATGCAACCCTGGCTCGCAGGATGCGGTTTCAATCAGCCTGTGGGAGCACAAGAGCAATGCCGACGATTACAACACCCGCACTTACCCGGATGTGTTGAAGACGCTGGCGAAAGTGATTGATGGAACGCCGAGAGTTCAGGCGTTTGAGACGGTCGTCTCGACCTACCATAGCGTCCCCGCAACCGTGTAAGAGCTGCAAAGATGTCGACGAGAGGGCGGCCCAGGCCGCCCTCTCGTCGTTGCTCCGCAAATATTGCCAGGTTTCGGTGGGACGTGTGGCCCACTCAAGCGTTATTTGCTTAAGTGGGGCTGTAAGTGAGTGCGCACCGTCGTCCAGTTGCCCTCTCACGCTTACTTGCCCCGGGTGGCCCAGGCGCCATTCTCCTCTCATCCTAACCGCGAGACCTGGGTGCCCATCAGGGTCCGGATTTTGTCCGGATTTTCGGACCTGGGAGACCACGAGCCGCATTTCTACTTCCCTTGAATCGGAAACCGTCTGGTAACTGCTAACCGTAGCGGGCTGGTTCAATGCATCCCAGGTCAACGTCGCCGGCGCGGCTCTATTGCACCGGCGGCATCAAGTATTTCTCGAAGTGGGCGAGGATGCGGGTGTAGAGGTGGGTGCGGTCGACGGGGCCGGCGATGGAGTGGGTTTTGCGGGGGTAAAGCTGGAGGTCGTAGGGAATCTGGGCCTCGATCAATTTTTGAATGAATTGAATGGTGTTTTCCATGTGGACGTTATCGTCGCCGGTACCGTGGACGATGAGGAGCCGGCCTTTGAGCTTGGCGGCGGAGTTGACGACGGAGAAGTTTTTGTAGCCTTTGGGGTCCTGCGAGGGCAGGCCGAGATAGCGCTCAGTGTAAATGGAGTCGTAGTCGCGCCAGTCCGTGACGGGGGCGACGGCAACGCCGGCGCGGAAGCGATCCGAGTGGGTCATGGCGTAGAGGGTGAAGGTGCCGCCCCAGCTCCATCCCCACCAGCCCAGGCGCTTGGAGTCGAGCTGCGGGTATTGGGCGAGGACGTCGTCGAGGACAGTGAGCTGGTCCTGAAGCTGGACAGGACCGAAGTTGTGGTACGCGTCCTGGGCGAAGGCGCGGCCGCGACTGCCGGTGCCGCGATTGTCCGCATGGAGGACGGCGAAGCCGTGCTGGGCGAGGACTTCATCGAAGAGCAGGCCGTCACCCCATTTGTTCGCGACCTCCTGCGGGCCGGGACCGCCATAGGGATTGAGGATGAGCGGGACGCTGGCGGTTTTTTCCGCGCCGGCGGGCAGCAGCAGCGTGGCGTAGAGGGTTGAGCCGTCCTTCGCTTTCACCTCAAGCGGGATGGGCGGGCGCAGGCCGAATGCGTCGAGGGCATGGGACTCCCAGAAGACGCGGCAGCCGTGGCCGATGGTGCAGATCTGGAGGGTGGGTGGGCTCATGCGGGTGGAGAACTTGTCGACAAATGCGCCGATTTCTGGTGCGAAGGAGGCGTCGTGCGTGCCGACGCCGGAGCTGAGCTGGGTGCGCTGGCCCGCGAAGGTGACCTGCCAGATCTGCTGGTCCAGCACATTGCCTTCGTTGGAAGCGTAATCGACGAGCTTGCGATTGTGGTCGACGCGATCGATTTTTGAGACGTCGAAGTCGCCGCGTGTGAGCTGGCGGACGAGGGTGGCGGCGGTGGTGCGCTGGGGATGGTCTGCGTCGTAGGAGTAGAGATAAATGTGGTTGTGGCCGTCGGCCCAGTTGGTAAGGATGATGTAGCCGTCGGCGACCGAGACGTCGTAGTCCTCAGGGAAGAACTTGTCGTCAGAGAGCTGGAGGACGGGATGGGCGTCGCCGGTGCGGGCATTGGCGAAGTAGATGGCCTTGTGCTGGTGGTCGCGGGTGAGGGTCTCGATCCAGAGGGTGCGGCGGTCAACCCAGCCGAAGCGGGGAATGTAATCCTGGCCGGGCTGGATGGGGATGCGCATCCACTGGGTGTGGCCGGCCTGTGCGCCGACGACGCCGACGCGCACGGTGGGATTGGGATCGCCAGGCTGGGGATAGCGCTGCAGGTAGACAGTGGGATGGATGGGAATCCAGTCGGTGATGGGGTATTCGGGCACGGAGGCCTCGTCCATTTGCAGGTAGGCGAGGTTTTTGGAATCGGGCGACCAGAAGTAGTTGCTGCGGACGTCGAGCTCCTCCTCGTAGACCCAGTCGACCTGGCCGTTGAGGACGTTGGCGTCATGCGCGGGCGCGAGGACGACGGTGGGTGTGCCGGGATCGCGGAGATGGACAACGGCGAGCGCGTGGTCGCGGATGAAGGAGATGGATTCTCCGTTGGGGGAGAATTTGGGGTCGTCGCCGGACGCTTCGCCACTGAAGGCGATTTGGAGGCCGATGCCGTTGGAGAGATCGTAGAGCCAGAGGCGGCCGTTGGAGTCAAAGAGCATGTGGCGCGAGTCGGGCGCCCAGATGTAACTGGCCTGGCCATAGCGGGCGCGGTGGTCGCGGTCGCGCTCAGAGATGTCGTTGTTGGCGAACGAGGCCATTTTGGCGCGGCTGATAAGCACGTGGGGCTTGCCGGAGCCGGGATCGAGATCGACCATTTCGCCGCCGTCGAGATAGGTGAGGTGCTTGGCGTCCGGTGACCAGGTGAGGCCCTTGGGCGGAGTGCCGTAGGGCGCGCCGTGGGCGTAGATGTCCGCGACGGTGAGCGGCCGCGTGGACTGCTGGGCGGCGAGCGGGAGCGCAAGAAGCGCAGTAATAAAGATGGGCTGGAGCAATGCACGGGCAGAACGCTTCAAGGGGATGTTCCTCCGACGTGGAAGCACGCGCGGGAAGGGCGCAAAACAACGGGGCGTGGCGGACGTCTCGACCTGAGTGTAAATCAGCAAATGGGATGCGGGGCTGGGCGCGAGGCGGGGCGGGAGTTGGTTGCGCGGGGAGAAGGGACCGTGTATGGTCGCGGGCATGCACTGGGCAACGCCGGAGGAACGACGCAAGCTGGGCCAGGCGCGGCGCAAGCAAGTGGGCCGGCAACAGCAGGACGAGCTGCACCCGAAGGCGCGGCGGGCGACGGCGCTGGAGCTGCTGGAACGGGCCGAGCGGGGCCGCGTGGCGGCGCTGGTGAGGCTGAAGCGCGAGCGCATGGCCGCCTCGCCGTTCGGGTATTTTCGCGGGGCCGCGCCGGTGATGGCGGCGGACCTGGCGGTGCTGCCGAATACGGGGATTCTGTGCCAGATTTGCGGAGATGCGCACGTGCGCAACGTGGGCGCATTTGCCGCGCCGGACGGCCGGCTGGTCTTCGACATCAACGACTTTGACGAGACGATTCGCGGGCCGTTCGAGTGGGATTTGAAGCGGATGGCTGCGTCGCTGGTGGTGGCCGGGCGCGAGGCGGGACACAAGGAGGCCGGGGCGCGCGGCGCGGCCCAGACCTGCGTGGAGCGCTACGGCGCGCGGATGCGCGCGCTGGCCAAGATGCCGACGATGGATGCGGCGCGGGTGCAGGTGCATCGCATGGAGACGGCGGAACCGGTGGAGGAGGCGCTGAAAAAGGCCGAGCGGGCGACGCCGATGCATCTGCTGGAGACGCTGACCGAGCCGGCGGGCGGTCATTCAGGCGGGGCGCGGCGATTCAAAGAAGACAAGCCGGTGCTGACGCGGCTGACCGGCGCGCAGGCGCAGCGGGTGCTGGCGGCGCTGGGGCCTTACCGGGCGACGCTGGAGCCGGAGCGGCAGCATTTACTCGCGCTTTACCGGCCGGTGGATGTGGCCTTCAAGGCGGTGGGCACGGGATCAGTGGGATTGCGCGACTACTGCATTTATTTCGAGGGGAATGGACCGGGGGACCCGCTGTTTTTGCAGGTGAAGGAAGAGGCGGCGTCGGTCTATGCGGCGTATGTGCCGGCGGCGCACGAAGCAGTGCACGGAACCGAGCACCAGGGACGGCGCGTGGTGGACGGGCACCGGGCGATGCAGGTCGAGAGCGACCCGCTGCTGGGCTGGACGCAGATGGGCGGGCGCGACTACCTGGTCCGGCAGTTGAACGACCACAAAGGGTCCATTGAAATGGAAGACCTGAGCGGCGGCGGGCTGGGCGCGTTCGCGGAGATTTGCGGCGAGCTGCTGGCGCGGGGCCACGCGCGGTCGGGCGATCCGCTGGCAATTGCGGGCTATCTCGGCTCGGGCGGCGGCTTTGCGGAGGCGGTGGCCAAGTGGGGCGCGACCTACGCGGACCAGACAGAAAAGGATTGGGAGGCGCTGAAGCGGAAGATGGGTCGCGGTGCGACGAAAGCAAGTGCGAAGGGAAAGGACAAGTCGAAGTGAATCGGAGAGAGTTTGCGCAGGCGATGGCGACGGCGGCGCTGGGAACGGCGGCGGGTTCTTCGCGGGCTGCGGAAGCGAAGGGGAGTAAGGGCGCGGAGCCCTTTCCGCTGAGCGTGATGCTGTGGACGATTGATCGGAATTTGCCGTTCGAGGAGCGGCTGGCCAAAGTTGCTGCGGCGGGCTATCGCAACGTGGAGCTGGTGGGCGAGTATCACGGCTGGAGCGCGGCCCAGCTTGCGCAGGCGCATTTGGCGCGGCGGCGGCTGGGGCTGAAGTTTGACGCGACGGCGGGGCTGAAAAACGGCATCGCGAACCCGGAGACACAGGAGGCCTTTCTGGCCGAGCTGAAGGCGGCGCTGGGGCCGATGGAGACGCTCGAGTGCCCGGCGATGATTGTGCTGAGTGGCAACGTGGTGGAGGGCCAGACGCGCGAGGCGCAGCATGAAGCCGCGATTGAAACGCTGAAGCGCGCGGCGCAACTGGTCGAGGGCCGCACGATTGCGGGCGAGCCGGTGCGGCTGCTGCTCGAGTGCATCGATCCCGAAGAGAATCCGCGCTATTTCATGACCAAAGCGAGCGAGGCGCTATCGGTGGTGCGCGCGGTGGGGCATCCGCAGGTGCAGTTTTTGTACGACATCTATCACGAGCAGATTGCCGAGGGGAATCTGACCGAGAAGCTGGAGAAGCACATTGACGTGATCGGGCTGATTCACGTGGCGGATGTGCCGGGGCGGCATGCGCCGGGGACGGGCGAGATTCACTACGAGAATCTTTACCGGAAGCTGGCCGAGTTGAAGTACGCGCACAAGGTTGCGATGGAGTTTCTTCCGCAGCGGGATGCGGTGAAGGAGCTGAGGGCGGCAAGGGTGGGAGTGGTGAGGGCCGTGGGAAAGGGTTAGGGCGAACGAACTGAAGTATTCGTGCGGTTGACGGTTTGCCGACCATTCGCTCGTAGGCAGCCGTTGACATTAAGCTGTCGCTGTGAACTTGGCCGAGGGTTCCTAATGCGATTTCTCCTATTCATGGATTGGCTTCGGGAAAACGCGCCGTGGATTGTGATTGCTGCTGCTGCACTCGCATCATTGACTCTGATGCGGTCTCCGAAAATCACAAACCGGTGGATGGTCAAGGTAGCTCGCTTAATTGGTGTCGGGTTGATTTGCTTAACAACGCTAGCTGCGGCGCTACTCGCCGTTGGCGATCTTATCTTCTCCGATCCGCCCAGCCAACATTTTGAGGCAGTATCGCCAGACGGCTCCAAATTTGCGCTACTGAGTCATAGCGAACTCCGCGACAGTGCAGTACATGTGGTGGAGATGGAGTTCTAAATCTGTGCGGGAACAAAGCTGGCATTTCCAGTTATCCCGCTGGAAAATCTCAAGTTTGCGACGTTGCCAGCGCGGGTCCCTCAGTTTTTCGGCGTAGGTTCGTGCGTCCATTTCTTCTCCAAGTTGTTCATTGACTACGAAAGCCGGTTTCGTACATAATACAGAACATGGCGAAAAATGAAATGCCCCCAGAGTTGCGGCAGTACCTAGAACTGGTTGCATAAATGGGTACGGCCTCAAGAGAGCGACTTATGGTTGAGGCGGGTTGAGTGGTGAGCTTCTTGTATGAAGAAGCGAGCAGTGTTGTTGAGCGAAAAGCAGTGGGCGTTGTTGGCGCCATTGTTTCCTGAACCCAAGCGGCGTAAAGATGGACGAGGCCGACCGTGGGCCAGCAACCGCGCATGTTTGCTGGGGATTCTGTGGGTGCTGCGCACTGGAGCCCGGTGGCGCGATCTGCCCGAGGAGTATCCCGACGGGTCCACCTGCTGGCGGCGGTTGCGGATGTGGGAGGAGCACGGTGTCTGGCTGCGAGCCTGGAGGAAGCTGCTGGGCCAGATGGACCAGCGCGGACTGCTGGATTGGGAAGAAGCCTTTCTGGACGCCACCTTCGTCACCGCGAAAAAGGGGGCTCCGGAGTCGGCAAGACCCGTCGTGGGAAAGGTACGAAGTGCATGGTGGTGGTCGACGGCCGCGGCGTTCCTGTCGGAGCGCAACTTGCGTCCGCGCAGATCTCCGAACACCAGCTTGCGGAAAGCACGCTGGCAACCGTAAACGTGCCCCGCACAGGCCGTGGACGCCCTCGTTCCCGCTTGCGCCGCGTGATTGCGGACCGCGGC
The DNA here is from genome assembly GCA_035534635.1 of Occallatibacter sp. Classification (GTDB taxonomy): domain Bacteria; phylum Acidobacteriota; class Terriglobia; order Terriglobales; family Acidobacteriaceae; genus Telmatobacter. The sequence continues at coordinate 773 of DATLRP010000058.1, read as the reverse complement.
TATGACTCCGACCCATTGCGCGAGCGGCTCAAACAGCGTGGCACCGATCTGATCGTTCCCTACCGCAGCAACAATCGACAACGACGCTACGAAGATGGACGCAAACTCAGACGCTACAAACGCCGCTGGAAAATCGAACGCACCAACGCATGGCTGCAGAACTTCCGCCGCATCCAGGTCCGCTACGACCGCATCCTTACTCTCTTTCAAGGCTTCTTCCACTTCTCCTGCCTCCTCATCACCTTGAGGCATTTATGCAACTAGCTCTAGCAAAAATCGGCAAGAAGGGCGGCAAAGCGGGCGGACCAGCCAGAGCCGCTGCAATGACTCCAACCCAACGGAGCGAATCGGCGCGCAAGGCGGTACAAGCGAGATGGGCAGCAAAGAAACCTAAATCCTCTTGAACAGAATTTTGCTCATTGGCGCGAGTTGCGGCCAAAAGAGAGTTTGAGCATTTGCTATTTCCCTTTCGCTGAGTTCACGAGTTCCCTCCCTGGTTAGTTGCATACCCTCAATCGGTTCTCCGCAGTGTTGAATGTAGGTAATAGCTTGCTCAACTACATAGACGCCGAAAACTATCGCGTGCCAAAAATCCATGTGATGCGAAAAGAAGAGATTCGTTAAGTAATGAGTTAAGGAACCTCTGCGCAGGTGCCTGATTTCTTAGCGACGAAGCAGACGTGGCCGAGTTTCAGATGTTTTGGTCAAGAATCGCTCGAAAGAAGCGCCTGCCTGCTCGCCTGATTGGTCTCTTGAGGCTGTTTTCCGGCCTC
>DATLRP010000057.1:0-95669 GCA_035534635.1 Occallatibacter sp. | reverse complement strand
CGAATCTCCACCAGCTTGTGCCGGTGAATCAGCAACTGGCGAAGATCCCGCTGCTCGGCCGTCGGCGTCCACAATCGTGGAAACCGATCCTCGATCAGCAACCGAAGAATGTGTCCCGCATCGCGCCGGTCCGTCTTCTGCCGGCGCACATAGCTGGCACGAATCTGAGCCGCATCTCCTACCCACACCAGGTGGCCCAGCCCTTCCAGCAACTCTATGAACCACTGACTGTTCCCGCACGCCTCAATCCCAATCAGCGCCGGCGCTTCCAGTGCCCGATAGAACCGCTCTGCCTCCCCATCCCCGTTCATCAGCTTGTGCTCGTTGATCTCTCCGGTCTCCACATCGAAAACCGCAATTTGCTGCCACCGCGGATGAAAATCACATCCTACAATCTTCATAGAAGGCTTCTCCTTGGCTCGTAGTCTCTGGTCCTCAATCCAAAAACCACTGCACCATCGTAGAAGCCTTCGTCCTTATCCCATCACGGTCCCGATTTTGAGACCTGGGCGAGCGAGGTACCCCCACCCCCCCTTGAAATATTTTTCTTTTCCACAGAAAAACTGCCGAAAAAAACGCGGCTTCGTTCGCCTCGTCTTCGCCTTTCACTCCGCCTGCCGCTCCAGCCACATCCGGTACATGCCCCACGCCGCAATCGTGCAGTTGTCCCGGATCGTCCCGTCCAGTATCATCCGCTCAAACTCCGCCACCGCGACGCAATGCACCGTCAGGTCGTGCTCCTCTTGGTCGCGGTCGGTCTCGTCCGCCGTCAGCCCCGTCGCCAGAAACACGTGCTGCCGCTGCCGCGTGAACCCGTACGCAATCCAGTGCGTGCCCAGCTTCGTCATCCGCTCCGCGTGCAGCCCCGTCTCCTCTTTCAGCTCGCCCCGCGCCAGTTCCCCGGCGTCGTCGATCTCCTGCTCCCATCCACCCTGCGGCAGCTCCATCGCCCGCGCGCCAATCGTATACCGGAATTGCTCCACCAGCCACACCAGCCCCGCGTCCACCGGAATGATGATTGCCGAGTCGTGCTTCTCCACCACGCCGTAAATCCCCTTCTGCCCGTTCGACCGCAGAATCTCGTCCTCGCGCACGCGCATCCAGTGGTTCCGATAAACCTCATGGCTGGCCAGCGTCACAATCGACCGCCCATCCTTCTTTTTCCCCTCGCTCACCCCGCCTCCTGCATCCGCTTCTCATCCGTCCGCACGCGAAATCGCCGCAGCCGTCCCACCAGCGACGCCGCGCCGCTCGCGCGCAGCCTCACCATCTCGCCTTCGTAGCTCCGCGCATGCACCACCATGCCCGCATCCATCGCCGCCAGCACCGCACCCTCGCTCTGCGGCACCACAAACTCCGCCTCCACCACCGGGTCGGACTCGAGCGCCGCATCCATCGCCGCCATCAGCGCCTCCATCCCTTCGCCCGTCCGTGCTGAAACCAGCACTTCGCCACGCCCCGCCAGCCCTTCGCGTTCCTGCTCGCCCAGCAGGTCCGCCTTGTTCAGCACTTCAATGCGCGGCTTGCCCAGCGCCTCCAGCTCCGCCAGCACCTTCTCCACCTGCGCCTTCTGCTCCTCGCCGTAGCTCGACGCCGCGTCGCGCACGTGCAGCAGAACCTCGGCCTGCTCCACCTCCTCCAGCGTCGCGCGAAAACTCGTCACCAGTGTGTGCGGCAGGTTGCGAATGAATCCCACTGTGTCGCTCACCAGCACCTTGCGCCGGCTCGGCAGCTCAACCGCGCGCAGCTTCGGGTCCAGCGTGGCAAACATCAGCGACGACTGCAGCACGGTCGCGCCCGTCAGCCGGTTGAACAGCGTGCTCTTGCCCGCGTTGGTGTAGCCCACCAGCGCCACCGTGGGCACCGGAACCGCCTCGCGCCGCTGCCGCTGCTGCCGCCGCACGCGCCGCACCGCCTCCAGTTCCCGCTTCAACTGGTCAATCCGCCGCTGAATCCGCCGCCGGTCCGTTTCCAGCTTCGTCTCGCCCGGTCCGCGCGTGCCAATGCCGCCGCCCAGCTGCGACATCGCCTTGCCGCGCCCCGTCAGCCGCGGCAGCATGTACTCCAGCTGCGCCAGCTCCACCTGCAACTGGCCCTCACGCGTCCGCGCATGCCGCGCAAAAATGTCCAGGATAAGCTGCGTCCGGTCCAGCACGCGGCAGGGCAGCGCCGCTTCCAGGTTGCGCAATTGCGTCGGCGTCAGGTCCTGGTCAAACAGAACCAGATCGGCCCCGGTTGAGGCCGCCACTGCCGCAATCTCTTCCACTTTGCCCGCGCCCACCAGCGTTGCCGGGTCCGGCCGCGGCCGCCGCTGAATCAGCTCCGCCGCCACCTCGCCGCCGGCGCTCGCCACCAGCTCGCAAAACTCCTTCAGCGAAGCCTCGGCATCCAGCCCCGGACCATCCCGCGGCAACACCGCCGCGGCTGCCCCTCCCTGGTCGATTGTTTCGTCCGCATCTGCGTCCGAAGTTGCCAGCAGCGCTGCCCGCCGCGTGCCTGCAACGCCCGCACGTTTGCCGCGCGGGCGCACACCTGCGTCCACGCCCACCAGCACGGCGCGTTCCGGCCCTCCGCTGCGACGGGTCCGCGTTCCCGGCCCTGCTTCCGGCCTGGCCCCGGCGTTGCCCGCAGCCTCTCGCAAGGATTTTCGCCCCCGGCGTGTTAGCGCGGCTCAGCGCCCGCGGCCGCCGCCGCCGTGGGCGTCGGTGCGGGAACCGCCGACGGACCAAGGCTGCCGTGCACGCCTACGCTCCGGTGCTCGCTGTGCATCACGCTTCGGTTGCTCACCACCGTCGAAATCGCGTGCTTGAAGATCAGCTGCTCCTGGCTGTTGTTCTCCAGCAGCACGGAATACTTGTCAAACGACCGTATCCGTCCGGTGAGCTTCACGCCGCTGACCAGATAAATGGTGATGGGGGTTTTGTCTTTCCGAACCGTATTCAGGAACGTATCCTGAATATTCTGTGCCGGCTTGTTTTCCATGTGCCGATCTCCTGCTCTCGTGTTGGGGGTCTCGTTGTGTGCAATCGCTTTGCACCTGCTTGCAATGCCGCGGGGAAGCGCCCGGAAGCCCCGGAGACGCGGCTCCCCGCAATGGGTCAACTCTATAGAGGTTCGCCCGTCATTTCAACCCGTCCGGCCTCTTTCTCCGCAGATTCACCCGCCAAAGCGTCTGAAATGACCTCGTTCCCCACCCTACTTTTCCGCCGCGTTCCTCCGTTCGCGCCCTGCGCCCGCCGCCCGCCTCGTCGTCCTATTTCGGCCCTGCTACCATGTTCCCGTGCCAGACCCTGTGCCCAACCCTGTGCCCGAACCCTATGCCCGACCCTTTGAATGACCCCGCAAAGCCCGCCGCGCCCGCCGCCGAATCCCTTCCCGTGCCCATGCTCGACCTCGGCCGCCAGTACGATCCCCTCCGCCCGGAGATCCTCGCCGCCCTCGACCATCTCTTGAAGACTCACGAGTTTATCCTCGGTGAGCCGGTTGCCGCCTTCGAGCGCGAAGCCGCCGCGCACCTCGGCGTCCAGCACGCCATCGGCTGCGCTTCCGGCACAGACGCCCTCTGGCTCGCCCTCGCCGCCGCCCGCGTCGGCCCCGGCCACGCCGTCCTCACCTCGCCCTTCAGCTTCTTCGCCTCCGTCAGCGCCATCCTCCGCGCCGGAGCCGCGCCCGTCCTCGCCGACATTGACCCCGCCACCTTCAATCTTTCTCCCGCCGCCGTCGCCTCCGTCCTCTCAAGCCCCCGCGGCGCAAATGTCCGCGCCCTCCTGCCCGTCCATCTTTACGGCCAATGCGCTGACTGGTCCGCCCTCGAATCCCTCGCCAAGCCCCGCAATCTTCTCCTCATTGAAGACGCAGCCCAGGCCTTCGGCGCGCGCTGGCAGCAGAAACCCGCCGGCGCACTCGGCCACGCCGCCGCCTTCAGCTTTTATCCCACCAAAAACCTCAGCGCCGCGGGTGACGCCGGCATGGTCACCACCAATGATGATGAAATCGCCGAGCGCGCCCGCATGCTCCGCCAGCACGGCATGCGCAGCCGTTACCTCCACGACGAGCTCGGCTGGAACGCCCGCCTCGACACCTTCCAGGCCGCCATCCTCCGCATCAAGCTCAAGCACATCGACCACTGGAACCACGCCCGCCACACCGTCGTCCGCCGCTATCACGCCCTCTTCCACGCCGCGGGCATCGCCGAATCCGGCCCCTATCCCACCCATGGCATCGTCCTGCCGCATGAGGTCCCCGGCTCCCGCCACGTCTGGCATCAATACGTCATCCGCACCGCGCGCCGCGACGCCCTCCGCGACTTCCTCACCGCCCGCCGCATCGGCTCGGAGATTTACTATCCCCTGCCGCTCCACATGCAGCCCGCCCTCGCGTCTCTCGGTTATAAAGAGGGCGACTTCCCCGAGTCCGAGCGCGCCGCCCGCGAAGTCCTCGCCCTGCCCATCTTCCCCGAGCTCCGCGAAGACGAGCAGCAAACCGTAGTCCACGCCCTCGCCGACTTTTTGAGTTAAGAGGGAGTTAGCGATATCTAACTCAGCTTTGTCTGTGCCCCATTCATCGCGGCCTCTGTGCCCCATTCATCGCGGTATCTGTGCCCCATTCATCGCGGCTTCTGTGCCCCATTCATCGCGGCTTCATCGCGATGAGTGGGCGGGCGTCCGTACCGGCGTCTGTGTCAGCATCTGTCTCGGCCTCTGTGCCCCATTCATCGCGGCCTCTGTGCCCCATTCATCGCGGCTTCATCGCGATGAGTGGGCGGGCGTCCGTACCGGCGTCTGTGTCAGCGTCTGTACAGGTGTCTGTGCCCCATTCATCGCGGCCTCTGTGCCCCATTCATCGCGGCTTCATCGCGATGAGTGGGCGGGCATCTGTACCGGCGTCTGTGTCAGCATCTGTCGCGGCCTCTGTGCCCCATTCATCGCGGCTTTATCGCGATGAGTGGGCCGCGCAATCTTGCCGTCCACTCGGACTCAATCTCAACCACTCCTCGAATGCCGGTCGCGTAGTGGTTGAAGCTGCTCCATCGGTACTCCTCCGGCGAGGCGACCAATCCTCGCTTCACCGGGTTCCGGTGGATATAGCGGATCACTTCGGAGCGGGCGGCTTCCCCGTGAATGTTGCCGTCAAAATAGCGGTCCTGCCAGAACTGATCGCGAGCGCCCCGCAGTTTGCGGGAAGTCACTTGCTTAAGGGCTTTCAGAAACTGTGCCACCAGAATCGAGGTCGGCTCATTCATAAGCAGGTGGACGTGCTCAGGCATCAGCACATACGCGCAGATCCTGGCCTCGTGACGCGCCCGAGTCTTCTCCAGAACAGCCTCAACCACGTCCATGGCACCCGGCGCTTCCAGCAATGGGAGACGGTGAAAACAACTGAATGTAATGAAGTGTAGGGCCTCCGCTTTTTGGAACCGCTTAAGCCCGTAGGTCATGGCCCCATCGTAATCCTGCCTTGGCCTCGTACGAAAACCCGCTCATCGCCATAAGACCGCGATGAACGGGGCACAGTTCCTCTAACTTCAAGGCGTATATTCAGAGTTTGATGCGTGGGCCACCTGCCTTATCAGAGCTTTTCCATTTTGTGAGAACTGATTTATGAGACAGATATTCTTGGATTGCGATGGCGTTCTCGCCGACTTCGATACGACTGCAAGACAACTCTTTGGCCAGGACTCACGAGAAGCAGAAGCTGCACTTGGTTCAGATTTGTTCTGGAACCGGATCAGCGGATGCGGTGATTTCTACCGCAACCTGCCACTCATAGCCGACGCCAGAGACCTCTATAAAGCCGTTGCACACCTCAATCCAATCATCCTCACAGGCTGTCCCGAGGGTGGATGGTCTGAACCACAGAAAGTTGCATGGGCAGAGCATCATTTTCCCTCGGTCAAAATGATCACTTGTCGGTCCAAAGACAAGTACCTCCACATCACGAAACCCGGGGACGTACTGGTTGACGATTATCTCCGTTACAGAGAACTCTGGGAGGCAGCAGGAGGGATTTTCGTCCAACATATCTCCGCAAAAGAGCCTTTCCAGCGGCTGGTAGAACTGCGGATTCCTGTCCGGCGCTAAAAACGAAGAAACGACCCCCACGTAACTACGCGCCGGTCTCTGCCTTCGTGCAGGCTAATAGGCGGATCATCGAGAATCCCAGGGTGCCGGGTGCCCCATTCATCGCAGTTTTATCGCGATGAGTGGGAATCGCAACTCGTCCGTGCTCTCCCAGGTCCCAGAATCCTGACCCGCGGCACCCATCTTTTATGGTTAGGTTGAGATACCGGGACCTGCACCGCCCGCCGAGGGTCACGTCGACCTATTAAAAATGTGCGTTGCCCATATCATTCTTCAGTTTGACAGTCCAAACTTTGACCTCGCCCGAAGTGACGCGCATGCGTCTGCATGTGGGGAGTGAATTTCCATCGCTGATAAAAACATCGTAAAGGCCACGCGGGAGTGAGACTTCATAGCGCCCAGCTTCAAGCATCTTGAAGACGAAGGAATGCATGCTCTTGGCGCTGGCGACGTAGCCGTATGCCTCCACATATGCGCCTTTGGCTGGCGTATTGTCCATATCGCCCCAGGTGATGAGGGCCCTCAAATCTCCATTGCTTTCCGCAGGCGGGGCTGCATTAAGATGCGCCCGCGTCCCCGTCAATAGGAGCGCAAACAAGATGACTTTGATTGCCATACGTGTCGACATTCGAATGATCGTTCCTTTCTTCTGTATGCGCATACGTCATAAACAGCGTTGTAGAAGCCGGGTGCCCACATCTCCCGGTTTTGGAGATGTGGGAGAGCAACGACCTTAAACACGCGACAGGTTCCCCGTCCCTGTCAACCCCTTCCTCCACACTCCCGCCCGCAACCCCCTCATTCCACCCGGCAAAATCTCCGCGACCATTTGCCGACAATTTCCCCCTCCCGCCGCACAATAGAAACAGCATCCCGTTCCACGAATGTCCCTCATCATCTCAGACCGCAGATCACAGCGAGGCCCTCCCCTCATTTCCGGCTGTGAAGCTGTGAAACTGTGCAGCACAGTCCAAAGCCCGTTTTCCGCCTGTGAAGCTGTGAAACTGTGCAGCACAGCCCAAAACTCGTTTTCCGCCTGTGAAGCTGTGAAACTGTGCAGCACAGTCCAAAACTCATTTCCGACTGTGAAGCTGTGAACCTGTGAAACTGTGCAGCACAGTCCAAAACCCCTTTCCCGGCTGTGAACCTGTGACACTGTGCAGCACAGCCCAAAACTCATTCCCGACTGTGAAGCTGTGACCCTGTGCAGCACAGTCCAAAACTCGTTTTTCGACTGTGATCCTGTGAAACTGTGCAGCACAGTCCAAAACCCGTTTCCCGGCTGTGATCCTGTGACACTGTGCAGCACAGCCCAAAACTCATTTCCGACTGTGAAGCTGTGAACCTGTGACACTGTGCAGCACAGCCAGCGGCCCCGCCCTCACTCAAGACCCGCAGCCCCCGCGCCGCGCCAAATGCCGTAAAATCACCCTTGTATGAAGTGCCCCTACTGCGGCTTTGCCCAGGATCGCGTCGTCGACTCCCGCGAAAGCAAGGAGGCCGACGCCATCCGCCGCCGCCGCGAGTGCGAAAGCTGCAACCGCCGCTTCACCACCTACGAGCGCATCGACGAAATCCCCTACATGGTCGTCAAAAAAGACGGCCGCCGCGAGCGCTTCGACCGCCAGAAAGTCCTCAGCGGCCTGCTCCGCGCCTGCGAAAAACGCCCCGTCCCCTCCAGCAAACTCGAGGCCATCGTCGACGCCACGGAAACCTTCCTCATGGACGCGCCGGAGCGCGAACGCACCGCCTCTGAAATCGGCGAGCTCATCATGCAGCACCTCAAAGGCATTGACACCGTCGCCTACATCCGCTTCGCCAGCGTCTACCGCGACTTCAAGGACGTTCGCGAATTCAAGGAAGAGCTCGAAGGCCTCCTCGACTCGCATCGCAGCCCGAAAGGCAAGAAGTAGCCGCTCCAATCATTCGCATTCATCCAAGAGGGATCTTTCATGCCGCCATCTCATCCGCACAAAATCACTCTCATTCCCGGCGACGGCATCGGCCCGGAGGTCACGCAGGCCGTTGTCCGCATCCTTGAGGCCACCGGCGTTCGCTTTCGGTGGGAGCGCTTCGCCGCCGGCGCTGAGGCCTTTGAAATCTTCGGCGAGTACATCCCCGCCGCGCTCTACGAGTCCATTGAGCGCAACAAGGTTGCCCTCAAAGGGCCCGTCACCACGCCCATCGGCAGCGGCTTCAAGAGCATCAACGTCACCCTGCGCAAAAAGTTTGACCTCTTCGCCAACTTCCGCCCCATCCACAATCTTCCCGGGCTTGAAACCAAATATCCCAACGTCGACCTCATCATCGTCCGCGAAAATACGGAGGGCTCTTACGCCGGCCTCGAGCACGAAGTCATTCCCGGCGTCGTCGAAAGCATCAAGGTCATCACGGAAAAAGGCTCCACGCGCATCGCCAAATTCGCATTTGAATACGCGCGCAAGCACGGCCGCAAAAAGATCCACTCCATCCACAAGGCCAACATCATGAAGCTGTCCGACGGCCTCTTCCTGCGCTGCGCCCGCCAGGTGGCCGAAGAATTCCCTGACGTCACTTACGGCGAGCACATCATTGACAACACCTGCATGCAGCTCGTCATGAATCCCTACCAGTACGACACGCTGCTGCTTGAAAATCTCTACGGCGACATCGTCAGTGACCTCTGCGCCGGCCTCATCGGCGGCCTCGGCCTGGTGCCCGGCGCCAACCTCGGCCACGACTGCGCCATCTTCGAGGCCGTCCACGGCTCCGCGCCAGACATTGCCGGCAAGGACCTCGCCAACCCCACCGCCCTGCTCCAGTCCGCCGTCCTCATGCTCCGCCATCTTGACGAGGAAGCAGCCGCCGACAAGGTGCACAAGGCGCTGGAAGCCGTCTATGCCGAGGGCAAAACCCTCACCCGCGACGTGGGCGGCCACGCCGGAACAGGCCAGTTTGCTGACGCCGTCCTCGCCGCCATGGCCTGACCGCGCGCCGCGCAGTAACCTGCGCTTCGCCGCAAAAAAGGGAGACCGCGTTCCATGCATTACCTGCTCATCTACGACCTCGCCGACGACTACCTCGACCGCCGCGCCGCCTTTCGCGAAGCCCACCTCAGCCTCGCCTGGCAGACTGCCGACCGCGGCGAAATCCTGCTTGCCGGCGCGCTCGCCGACCCCTCCGACCAAGCCTATCTGCTCTTCCAGGGCGACTCACCCGCCGCCGCCAAAGCCTTTGCCAAGGCCGACCCCTACGTCGTCAACGGCCTGGTCAAGCGCTGGCGCGTTCGCCAGTGGAACTCGGTCGTCGGCCAAGGCTGTGCCAACCCGGTCCGGCCCTGAGTTCCCCCGCGGCCCCGCGCCGCGTCTTTCTTCCTTCACTCCGTCCATCGCCCTTCAGGTACACTGGAGAGTTCAGAACCATGCAAAACAAACTTCCCATCGGCATCCTCGGCGCCACCGGCATGGTGGGCCAGCGCTTCATCCAGCTCCTTGAGCACCACCCCTGGTTTGAGGTCGCCTGGCTCGCCGCCAGCGACCGCTCCAGCGGCAAGCCTTACGGCGAAGCCGCCAGGTGGCGTCTCGACACGCCGCTGCCCGAGCGCATTGCCCGCATCGCCGTTTCGGCCGCCGAGCCCGGGGGCACTCCGCGCATCATCTTCGCCGCGCTCGACGCCGCCATTGCCCGCGAAATGGAGCCGCGCTTCGCCGACGCCGGTTGCGCCGTCGTCTCCAACTCCAGCGCCTATCGCATGGCCGCCAACGTTCCCCTCGTCATTCCGGAAATCAACGCCGACCACCTTCACCTCATCGAGGAGCAGTCCTCGCGCCGCGCCTGCGGCGGCTACATGGTCACCAATCCCAACTGCTCCTCCATCGGCCTCGCCCTCGCCCTCAAGCCGCTTGAGGAGCGCTTCGGCATCGAGCAGATTTTCGTCACCACCATGCAGGCCGTCAGCGGTGCGGGCTATCCCGGCGTGCCTTCCATGGACATCCTCGGCAACGTGGTTCCGTACATCCCCAGCGAAGAGGAAAAGATGGAGGCCGAGACGCTCAAGCTCCTCGGCAAGCTGGAGGACAACCACGTTACGCCGCTCGCCGCACGGATTTCTGCGCACTGCAATCGCGTCGCCGTCGAAGACGGCCACACCGAAAGCGTCTCCATCAAGCTCGGCAACAAGCTGGGCCGCCCCGCCACGCGTGAAGACATCCTCACCGCATGGAATGAATTCCGTCCCCTCGCCGGCCAGGGCCTGCCCACCGCGCCCGCGCAGCCCATCGAATTCGCTCCGCAGCCTGACCGCCCGCAGCCGCGCCTGGACCGCAATCGCGGCAATGGCATGGCCATCACCGTCGGCCGCCTGCGCCCCTGCACCGTGCTCGACTGGAAGTTCACGCTTCTCTCGCACAACACTATTCGCGGAGCCGCCGGCGCCGCCATCCTCAACGCTGAGCTGCTCATGAGCCTGGGCAAGCTTGAACCCGCCGCACTGGCCGCCGCGCGCGCCTGAACCCGGCGCACGCTCACCATGGGAACTCTCGCATGAGTCTGGTTGTCATGAAGTTCGGCGGCACGTCGGTGGAGGACCCGGCAGCCATCGCCCGCACCGCCTCCATCGTTGCCGGCCGCCTCGCGCAGGGCAAGCACCCGGTGGTCGTCGTCAGCGCTCTGGCCCGCGTCACGGATCAGCTTCTGCGCGCCGCCACCTGCGCCGCCAACGGTGACCGCACCGGCTCGCTCGCCCTCAGCTCGCGCCTCCGCGCCCGCCATCGTGACACGGCCTGCGCCCTGCTCAAGGACGCGGGTCCCATGGTCACCTACATCGACCAGAAATTCGACGCGCTCGACGAAGTTCTCCGCGGCCTCGCCGCCATTCTCGAGCTTACCCCGCGCATCTCTGACCTCGTCGTCAGCTACGGCGAGCGCATCTCCAGCCGCATCGTCGCCGCTGCCTTCGCTGAGGCCGGCATCCAGGCAGCCCACGTCGACGCGCGAGAGGTCATCATCACCAACTCGCACTTCCAGAAGGCCGCGCCCATCGACTCCACCATTGAAAAACGCACCGCCGAAAAGCTCCTGCCGCTCATCGATGCAGGCCAGGTTCCCGTTCTTGGCGGCTTCATCGCCTCCGATGAGGAAGGCATCACCACCACACTCGGCCGCGGCGGCTCGGACTTCACCGCCGCGCTCATCGGCGGCGTGCTGGCCGCCGACGCCATTGAAATCTGGACCGACGTGAACGGCATCATGACCTGCGATCCCCGCGTCTGCCCGGACGCTCTGCGCGTCAAGGTCATCAGCTTTGAGGAGGCCGCCGAGCTCGCGTACTTCGGCGCCAAAGTCCTGCACCCGGCCACCATCCTGCCCGCCGTCCGCAAAAACATTCCCGTCCTCGTCCTGAACAGCCGCAACCCTCAGAACGAAGGCACCCGCATCACATCGCTCGCGCCCCACTGCAAGAGTCCCTTCAAATCCATCGCCGTCAAAAAGAAGCTCTCCATCATCGACGTCGTTGCCAGCCGCATGCTCATGACCCACGGCTACCTCAAGGAAATCTTCACCATCTTCGACAAGCACAAGTGCCCCGTCGACATGGTCTCCACCAGCGAGGTCTCCGTCTCGCTCACCGTCGACTCCAATGACAAGCTCCCGGCCATCGCCGCTGACCTCAGCCAGCTCGCCGACGTCAAATATGAAGGCAGGAAGGCCCTCGTCTGCATGGTCGGCGAGGACATCCGAGGCCAGAACGGCATCGCCGCACAGGTCTTCAGCGCCATCCGCCACATCAACGTGCGCATGATCTCCCAGGGCGCCAGCGAGATCAACATGAGCTTCATGATCGATGAGGACGACGCCGACGAGGCCGTGCGCTCGCTCCACGCCGCCTTCTTCCAGGACCCCGACCCAGAAATCTTTGACGTCGAGGCCCGCAAGCAGATGGCCGTCAACGGCTGATGCAGGGCTCACAGCGCGTCGAATCCACATCGCGCGGATTTTGCTGCCTGCTGTAAGCTGTTAGCTGTTCACCGTCGGCTCCTTCAAAGGTGCTTATGCTCTTCCTCATCCTCGGCAAAGGCAAAACCGGTTCTCTCGTCGCGAAGGTCGCCCGCGAGCGCGGCCATGGCGTCCGCGCGCTCGACATTGCAGAAAACGAGCACGCCTCGGCCCTCACTGCGCCCAGCCTCGCCGGCATTGACGCGGTCATCGACTTCACCGCGCCTGAAGCCGCGATTGAGAACATGCGCGCCGTGCTAGCCCTCGGCGGCCGCATCGTCGTCGGCACCACCGGCTGGTACGGCCACCTCGACGAGATGCGCGCCCTCGCCATCCGCCGCCACGGGGCCCTGCTTTACGCCACCAACTTCTCCGTCGGCGTGCAAAAACTCTTCCGCCTCACCGGCGAGCTCGCCCACCTCGATGGCTACCGCTTCTCCATCACGGAAACTCACCACACATCCAAGCTCGACGCACCCTCCGGCACCGCGCTCACCCTCCAGGCCATCATTCACTCCGCCCAGCCCGGCATCGACGTGCCCATTGCTTCCCATCGCGTCGGCGATGCCAAAGGAGAGCACGTCGTCACCGCCACCAGCGATCACGACGTCCTCGAGCTGCGCCACGACGCCTCCTCCCGCCGCGGTTTCGCCCTCGGCGCCGTCCGCGCCGCGGAGTGGATCGCCGGCAAATCAGGAGCATGGGAGCTCAGCGAAGTCTTCGCCGACCTCTAGCCGCTTTCCTTATATCTATGTACTGCAGCCGACTTGCCACGATCAGGCGTTTGCCTCTTTGTGCAATGTCAAATCTTGGCAAAATTTGCTATGGCTCCCGGCATAAAGAAGGTAGGAGGTTCCCCATGAACGTTTCCCTCTCTCCAAGACCGGCGCCGAGTTGCTATTCGAGATGTGATGACCCAGAGGCATCACGACGCCCGCGCTTCCTACTCTCCTGAAGTAGCCTTTTGATTTTTGACCTGGATATTGTTCACAACTTGCTGCACATTCGGCACGCCGGTCGCCACCTTCTCAGCGAACGCGCGCCTGTCTGGCGAATTCACTTCTCCAGTCAATGTGACAACTCCGCTCTTCACGCTGTATTTCACGTCATGATGCATCTTGTTCTTAATCAGCGCGGCGTCCAGATTCTTCTCGATGCCTTGGTCCAGATCAGAGTTCATCGCTTTTGCTTCTTTTCAGGTGCCACAAGCTCTAATTCAAACGCCGGTCAATTCTGAGCAGCTTTCCGGAGGCAAAAGGTTGATTCTAGCCATTACGAGGATCTGACGACAGTGAGAATCTCGTGAATAAGCCTGTATATCTGGAGGTTCCAATGAACATGGATCTGCTGGATCCTAAGCTGATTGTGATCGCCGCAGTGGTGATTCTGGCCATCGCTACGCTGGCTTGGCTGTACGTGCGAAAACGGAGGAGTACCACAGCAGGCCTGAAGCAAAAGTTCGGGTCAGAATATGACCGGGCAGTGCTGGCGCATGGGTCAGAGAGAAAAGCTGAATCGAAATTGGAGGATCGCGAGAAGCGGGTTGAAAAGCTCAAGATCCGTGATCTTGATTTGATGGAATGCGAACGATTCTCGAAACAGTGGGCGGCCGTGCAGGCTCGCTTTGTCGATTCTCCAAAGGGGGCTGTCGCAGAAGCTGATGACTTGGTCTCCTCCGTCATGAAAGCCCGTGGCTATCCTGTATCCGATTTCGACCAACGCGCTGCCGATGTCTCTGTCGACCATCCCCGAGTGGTCGAGAATTATCGCGTCGCGCATGAGATTGCGTTGCGGGATGGGAAAGAACAAGCCACCACGGAAGATCTGAGGACGGCGATGATTCACTACCGCGCTCTATTTGAGGAATTGGTGCAGTTGCCAGCGATTGCAAAAAGGAAAGAAGTGGCGTGATGGATGAGCTGAAAACGATAGAAGGGGAGTTCACGATGGACGCCCCGGCGAAGAACGACACGCCTAAGGAGTTCAACGAACTCAAGCTGGTGAAACGCCAGGAGCCGGAAGTCAAAGTTCGAGCGGAAGCAGTTGCCGCGCCTATGCCCTTGTTTTCTGAATCGGAGATGGAAGAATTTCGATCGCAGTGGACCAGGATCCAGACTTGTTTCGTCGACGAGCCACGCGGGACGGTCAAAGACGCCGACAAACTGGTGGCAGCGCTAATGCAGAGACTCGCAGAAGGTTTCGCCAATGAGCGTTCGGGCCTGGAGAAGCAGTGGGACCGCGGTGACAACGTGTCCACTGAGGACCTGCGCATTGCCCTGCAGCGCTATCGTTCTTTCTTTGACCGGCTGCTGAAACTGTGAAGACGATCGTCATCGGATGCAGCAGCGGACCCCGGCGTGGGAATCAATGGAAATGTGTTTTTCAGCGAAATGGAGAAAACAAATGAACCCCAGTACAAAGAATGAGATCAATGGCAATCTTCATGAAGTAAAGGGCGTAGTCAAGGAGACGGCAGGCAAAGTCACGAACAATTCGGAGTTAGAGGCCAAAGGCAAAGCCGAACGCTACGTCGGTAAAGTTGAGAAGAAGGTCGGGCAGAACGAAAAGACGCTCGAAAAGTAAGTAAGGCTCGCGCTATCCGGAGCGTGGTGGGCGGGGCAGGTGACCCACATCTGCAATCTGGGTGGCCGGTTGCCCCATGCCCCGCGTCGCGCTCCTTTTTTGCGCTCCTTCAGTGGTCTACGCCACCGCTTCCACGGCCCCCGCCGGTATACACTCTCCTGTGATGGAAACTACGGGATGCGGCACCGCGCTCGTTACGCCCTTCCGGGCAGACGGCTCAATCGACGATCCGGCGCTCCGCGCGCTGGTCAACTGGCAAATCGACTCCGGCATTGACCTCCTCGTCGCCTGCGGCTCCACCGGCGAGGCCGCCACGCTTAACGAAGATGAATGGCTCCATGTCGTCCAGCTTGTGGTGGACGCCGCCGCAGGCCGCGTGCCCGTCTGGGCCGGCTGCACCCACAACTGCACCCGCACCCTCCTTCGCCTCGCCGCGCACCTTCGCCAGGTCCGCGGCGTGGACGCCGTCCTCTCCGCCAACCCCTACTACAACAAGCCCACCCAGGAGGGCCAGTACCAGCACTTCCTCGCCCTCGCCCGCGCCGTCGACCCACTTCCTGTCGTGCTCTACAACGTTCCCGGCCGCACCGCGGCCAACCTTGAGCCGGCCACCGTCCTGCGCCTTGCCGAGGCCGCGCCGAACATCCAGGCCATCAAGGAAGCCAGCGGCCGTCTCCCGCAAATCGACGAGCTCCTGCACATTCTTCCGCACGCCTTCCGTGTCTTCTCCGGCGATGACAACCTCGCCCTCGCCACCATCGCCCTCGGCGCGCATGGGCTCATCAGCGTCGCCTCCAATGAGGCACCGGCCGAGGTCGCCAGCATGATCCAGGGCGCCCTGCGCAACGAATGGGACTCCGCCCGCGAGCTCAACCGCCTGTGGGGGCGCCTCTTTGACGCCAACTTCTGGGAGTCCAATCCCGGCCCAGTCAAAACCGTCCTCAACCTCATGGGCCGCGCCTCGGAGGTCGTGCGCCTGCCCCTCGTTCCGCCCACCGCCGCCACCCGCGCCCGGCTTGAGCGCCTGGCCGGCGAGCTAGGCCTGCTCAAGCACGCGCCCATCCCCTGAGACTACGTCGGGCTCTTTTAGCCGCCGCCTTTTCTCTCGGCGCTCAAATCCGGCACAGTTGCAGCAACGAAAAAGGGGCTGGCCCATGCCAGCCCCTTCCTTTTTGCTGCCTCAACTTCTAGCCCGCCAGCGCCGTCTTCACCGCCTCGCTCACCAGCCGGCCTTCCGCGCGTAGCCCCTTGGCCTGCACCTTTGCCTGCACCGCCTTGATCACCGGCCCCATCTCCTTCGCCGTCGCCGCGCGGCCCGCCGTGGCCGCAAACTCCGCCACCCCCTCGGCCACCAGCGCCCGCAAGGCCGCCTCGTCCAGCGCCTTCGGCAAAAACTCCTCGATCACCACAATCTCCGCAGCTTCCTTCGCCGCCAGCTCCGGCCGGTTGCCTTTGGTGAACTGCTCAATTGAGTCCCGCCGCTGCTTGATCATCGTCGCCAGCGCCTGCTGCTCCTCGGCCGGCTCCAGCGCGCCACGCTTTTCAATCGCCTTGTTTTTCAGGGCTGTCTTGATCAGCCGCAGCGTGCCCGTCCGCTCGGCGTCGCGTGCCTTCATCGCCGCAATCATCTGCTGGTGAACCTGCGCTTCCAGCGCGCCTGCTTCCGTCATGTCCGCCCCTTCTTTCCTCTCAAATTCTACTGGACCCCAACCGGCCCGCGACGCCGCACACCCCAATTCCCACACTCGCCACACCGCTCGGCCCACTCCGCAACATCCCCAGCCCTTTCAAGCCACTGAAAAGGCGCTCCCTACGCCGGAAAATCCCGCTTATCCACAGCCCCTCTGTTCACATAAACCACAAATTTGTGTATTCTGTGATTTCTAGAACGCCGCCCGCCAGTGCGTACCCGGCGAAGTCCAAAAGGAGCCCCAAAAGCCCATGATTCGCAAAACCCGCCTCTTCACCCCCGGACCCACCCCGCTGCTGCCCGCGGCCCAGTTCGCCATGGCTGCCGCGGACATGCACCACCGCACCCCCGAATTCCGAGCTCTCTACCAGAAGGTCCTTGCGCAGCTCAAGGTCTTCGTCGGCACGCAGAATGATGTTCTCCTGCTGGCCTGCTCCGGCACCGGCGCCATGGAAGCCTCGGTCTCCAACCTCACTTCGCCCGGCGACCGCGTCCTGGTCCTCTCGGCCGGCAAATTCGGCGAGCGCTGGGCCGACCTCGCCAAAGTCTTCGGCTGCCAGGTCGATCTTGTCACCGCTCCCTATGGCCAGACCTTCCGCCTCGACCAAATCCGCGCGGCCCTCAAGCCCGACACGCGCGCCGTCTTCGTCCAGGCCACGGAAACCTCCACCGCCGTCCGCCACGACATTCAATCGATTGCGACTCTACTCAGAACTGCCGCACCGCAGGTGCTTCTCGTCGTCGACGGCATTACCGGCCTCGGCACCACGCACTTTGACGTCGATGGCTGGGGCATCGACATCCTCATCGGCGGCTCGCAGAAGGCCGTCATGATTCCGCCCGGCCTGGCCTACCTGAGCGTGAGCGACCGCGCCTGGGCCGCGATGGAGACGTCCAAAAATCCGCGCTACTACTTCGACCTGCGCAAGGAGCGCAAGAACGCGGCAAAGGGCGAAAGCGCCTACACTCCTTCGGTCGCGCTCATCGCGGGCCTCGGCGCTGCGCTTGATTACATCGCCGGGCAGGCCGGCGGCGACCTCGAAAAGGGCCGCATCGCGCTGGTTGACAACGCGCAGGTGAACGCCGCCGCCACGCGCGCCGGCCTTGTCGCGCTGGGCTTCGCGCTCTTCGCGCCCACCGCGCCTGCCGCCGCGGCCACCGCCGTCGCAGTTCCCGCGGGTATGGACTCAAGCGATGTCGTCAAAGCGCTCAAGACGCGCTTCGCCGTCGTCATCGCCAACGGCCAGGGCGAAATGAAAGGAAAAATCTTCCGCATTGCCCACCTCGGATTCTTTGACTACCTCGACACCGTTGCCCTGCTCGGCGCCATCGAACACATCGCCAAAGACACGTTGAAACTTCCCGTGCAATTCGGCCAGGGCGTCGCCGCCGCACAGCAAGTATTCGCCGACGCCGCGAAGGCCGACGCCGCGAAGGGATAGCCCATGTCCGAACTCACCTTCGCCGAAAAGCTCCTCATCGCGCGCCGCCACCTCGACCTCTACCAGTACCAGATGGCCGAGCAACTCGGCGTCCACCCCAACTCCCTCACCAAGTACGAGCGCGGCGAAGGCAAGCCCCACGCCGCCGTCCTGCGGATGTTCGATCTGCTCTGCGAGAAACACAACATCCACTTCGACGAATTCGAATCCACGCAGACCAAGGGAGACCCCATGAAGATCGTCCTGGCGGAAAAAGTCTCGCCCGCAACACTCGCCGTCTTTCAGGCCGAGCCGGGCTGGGAAGTCCTGACGCACGACAAGCTGCCCGGCGGTCTTGCAGCCGCGCTGTCCGATGCCGACGCGCTCGTGGTCCGCTCCGCCGTGCAGGTGGACGATGCCTTGCTTCAGCACGCGCCCAAACTCCGCGTCATCGGCCGCGCAGGCGTGGGCGTGGACAACATCGATGCGGACGCCGCAACGCGCCGCGGCATCGTCGTCATGAACACGCCCGGCGCAAACGCCGTCGCCGTCGCCGAGCTCACCCTCGGCCTCATGCTCGCGCTCGCCCGCAAGCTCGCCGCAGCCAACACGGGCATGCACGCCGGCAAGTGGGAAAAGAAATCTCTTCAAGGCTCCGAGCTGCGCGGCAAAACGCTTGGCATCCTTGGACTGGGCCGCGTCGGGCTTGAGGTTGCGCGCCGCGCCCGCGCCTTCGGTCTTGAAATCCTCGGCAGCGACCCCTTTGTCTCGGCCGCCGTCGCCCGCGAAAACAACATCGCGCTCGTTCCGGTTGAAGAGCTCTTCGCGCAGGCCGACTACCTCACCCTCCATGTCGGCCTCACGCCGCAAACCGCCGGCATCATCAACGCCAAAACCCTGGCCACCATGAAGAAGGGCGTTCGCATCATCAACTGCGCTCGCGGCGAGCTGGTGGAAGAGGCCGCACTCGCCGACGCGCTCAAATCCGGCCACGTCGGCGGCGCGGCGCTTGACGTCTTCGCCATTGAGCCGCCCAAGGACTCGCCCTTCTTCGGCCTCGACAACGTTCTGCTCACGCCGCACATCGCCGGCTCCACCGCAGAAGCGCAGGAAGCCGTCGGCGTGCAAATCGCCATGCAGGTCCGCGAGTATCTCAAGCTCGGCATCGCGCAGAACGCCGTCAATCTCCCTTCGCTCAGCCACGAGGAATACATCAAGCTCGCGCCCTACATCGATCTGGCCGGCCGACTCGGCTCCTTTCTCGCGCAAACGAGCAAGGGCCTCGCGCAAACCGGCAAGGGCGGCATCGAATCCATTCACATCCGTTACAGCGGCGCGCTCGCCGACGCCAAAACCGATCTCGTCCGCAACGCCGCCATTCAGGGCTTGCTGCAGGGCTCGGAACATGTGAACCGCATCAACGCCGCGGCCATTGCGCAGGAGCGTGGCATTCGCATCCATGAGGAGAAACTTCCCAGTCCTCGCGGCGGCGCAGGCACCGTTCTCACTCTCCAGCTTCACTCCGCCGCCGGCGCCAGCAAAGCCGTCGCCACCGTCATCCACGGCGAGCAGCCTCGCCTGCTCGGCTTTGACGGCATCGACATCGAGGCCCCGCTCGAAGGCAATCTCCTCGTCTGCCGCAACCTTGACGTCCCCGGCGTCATCGGCCGCATCGGCACTCTGCTCGGCGAGCACGGCGTCAACATCGCCAACTTCGCCCTCGGCCGCGAGCGCTCAGGTGCCTCGCCGGCCAAGGCTCTGGCCGTCGTCCAGGTCGACGCACCCGTCTCCGCCGAGGTCCTTGAAGCGCTCACCACCATTCCGGCGCTTCTCGAAGCAAGGCTCGTCCAGATCTGACCTGCTTCGCCGCAAACAGAAAGGCCATCGCCCTCAGGCGATGGTCGATCGTTCTTCTCCGTCGCGAGCTTACGCGCGGCTCAAATACGCGCCCTCGCTCGTATCCACGCGAATCTTTTCACCCTCATTGATGAACGCCGGCACCTGCACCACCAGCCCCGTCTCGGTCTTCGCCGGTTTGGTCACGCTCGACGCCGTGGCCGACTTCAGTCCCGGCTCAGTCTCCACA
Organism: Occallatibacter sp.; assembly: GCA_035534635.1. Classification (GTDB taxonomy): domain Bacteria; phylum Acidobacteriota; class Terriglobia; order Terriglobales; family Acidobacteriaceae; genus Telmatobacter. The sequence goes on along the minus strand of DATLRP010000057.1, from coordinate 75,836 downwards.
ACGGTCAGCTCCACCGCCGACGGCAGGTCAATGCCCACCGCATCGCCGTCGTGATAACTCACCTTGATCAGCAGGTTCGGCGTCAGATAGTCCACCGCATCTCCCAGCGTGCTCCCCTTCAGCACCGTCTGCTCAAAGTCCACCGGATTCATGAAGTAGTAGTCGTCCCCATCGGCATAGAGAAACTCCATGTCCACTTCATCCACCACCACCTTCTCAATGGCGTCTGCCGAGCGGAACCGGTGCTCGAACATTGCGCCCGACTTCAGGTTCCTGAGCTTGGCCTGGATAAAGGCCCGCAAGTTGCCTGGAGTGCGGTGCTCCACCTTGAAGACCAGGTGCAGCTGGTCGTTGTGCTTGATGATCATGCCGGGACGCATCTGTGTGGCGGGAATCGCCATAAGCGAAAAACTCCTTGCTCTGCTTGCGGCTCTGCTTGCGCAAATTCACGCAAAAAATCTGGGCTCGGCCCACTCTCCATTGTACCGTAGAGCCGCATTTCCCCCTGCATGCGCAGCCCCTGCCGCCCCACCCGTGTGTTCTCATCGATTTCATGAGTCTGCGCACATCGCGGAAATCCTTCACCCCCGCCGTCGCACTCCTCGTGCTCAGCCTGCTCTGGGCCGCGGGCTCGCTCCGCGCTGACCTGCTCCCCAATCCCGCGCCCGCCGACCTTCCGCCGCTTGAGCGTGCCGCAATCCCTCTCGCATTGCTCGCGCTCGCCGCCGTGTTGATCGCACTTGTGCGCCGCGCGCCCTGGCCCCGTGGAAGCCAATTGCTCTTGGCCCTCTCGGTCGCCCTTGGCCTCTTCGTCGCGCCCGCCTGGCTCGTTCAGCTCACGCAGAATTCAGTTCCCAGCCTCACCCGCGTCGCGCTCTTCTCGCTTGTCCCCGTCTTCGCCGTCGTCCTTGAGCCGCATCTCAGCCTCCGCTCGGAACCGGATGCACCGCGTATCGCCTTCGGCCTCGCGGCTTCGCTCGCCGCGGTCCTGGGCGCGCTTCTCCTCTTCCCGCTCGATCTCCCCGGCTCTCTCACCGCGGCCGCTGCTCAGTGCGCACTCGTCCTCGCCGCGTTTCTCATCGCCGCCTCCAACTGCCTCGCCGTCCGCGCCGCCCGCGCTCTGCCTCCGGGTTCGCTTGCTTCCTTCGCCGCGCTTGCAGGGGCCTTCGCCGCTGCGGCGCTCCTTCTTTCCAGCCTCATCGTCAGTCCCTCCCGCTTCCGCATTCCCGCGCCGGCGTCTACACTGCTGTGGCCGCTCCAGGTCGATCTCCCCGCGCTCGCCCTGCTCTTCTGGCTCTTCCGCCGCCTCACTGCCGTCCGCATGACCACGCGCTTCCTCTTTGCCCCGCTCTTTGCCACGCTCATCTCAGCGCTCATCCTTGCGCCGCACATCTCCCTGCGTGACGCATGCGGACTGCTGCTTCTGGCGGTCTCCGGCGCGTGGCTCCTCTTTGCGTCGAACGAACCCTCCAACGCCGATGCTTCCCCGCTCCGGCTCTCGCGCGATTAACTTTTTCGCACAGCAAATCCATGCGCCAATCAGTTCCGCTCACGGCATAAAAAATCCGGCAGCGGAATTCCCCATCCGCTGCCGGCCATCCTTTCAACCAAACTATTCCGCCTATCTCTGCGGCTCGTAAGGCTCCACGCTCAGCAGATTCGCCAGAATCCCGCGCTCCTGCGGCGAGAACATGTGCTGGTACCGCTCCGAGTTCAACACAATGCCGCGCTGGTCCGGCGGCACCGCGCGCAAATCGTGAAACGCATTCCGCATCATCCCCTGCCGGTCCGACGGCAGCGTGCGCCACATCTGCGCCGATTGATTCACCTGCGCACGCTGCTGCGGAGACATCCGCTCCAGCGCCTCGGCCCGTGCCAGCCGCAGGTCCCGCTGCGCTGCCGGCATCGTGTCCACGCTGTGCAGTTGCTGCAGCAGTTGCCTCTGGCTCTGCGGCGGCAGCCGGTAAAAGCTCGGGTCCCTGCGCAAAAGCTGCTCCTGCTGCTGCACCGGGACGCCGCGATGCGCATTCAGCCACGCGCCAAGGTGCCCCGGCGGATCATAACCCGGCTGCATGTACCGCGGATAATCCACCGTGCCCCTCCGCTGCGCGCCGTAGGCCGGCGCCTGATAGGGATAGCGCACATACGGGTTGCCGCCTGCTTCGTGGCCCATATAGGCTGGCCGGTTCCCGCCTGGCGTCTGCACTTGTCCGCGGCCGCCCTGGCCCTGGCGCCACGCGTTTCGGTTCTGCGGCTGCATTCTTTGCCCGTAGCGGGGCGCCATCTGCCCGCGCGGATACTGGCGCTGGTTCTGCTGCCACCGCTGTCCGTTTCTCGGCTGCCGGAAATCCTGACCTCGTTCCTGCCGCCTCTCTTGCTGCTTCGGTTTCTCTTGACGCTGCGCATGCCGCTGCTGCGGCGCGCGCTCCTGCCGCGGACCCTCGTTCCGCCACCGCCCCCACGCAGGCAGCGCGCACACAGCCACCATCACCGCAGTCCACACCGCGCGGCGCATTGTTCCCGCGTTGGCAAACCCGATCATGATGTCTCCACTTCCCCTGCCGTTCACACCTTTTGCGGCGCTGGCCGCCGCCTGCGCGCTGCCCTCTTCTTAGTTCGTGCTCGTCGCGCTCGTGCCACTCTCGTCGGAGATCGACTCAAGCTGATCCAGAAGCTTCGCATTGCTTTGCAGTGTCTGCAGGTCGTGCACCACCGCCGCCTGTCCGTTGGTCTGCGCCGGCTTCACCCAGTTCGTCATGTCCAGGTAAGCCCCACCGCCCACCAGCAGCACCACCGTAAGCGCCAACGCCGCCAGCGGCTTCACGTGCATGGACGGCCCAAACGCCACGCGGTCGCGCAACCGCGCCAGCCATCCCGCCCGCGGAGCCCTGTGCGCTTCCTCAAGCCGCGCATTCATCCGCGTCATAAAGTACGCGCTCGGCTCCGGCGTTTCCCACGCATCCATCAGCGTCATCGTCGCGCGCAGCGACTCCAGCTCCGTCCGGCAGCCCTCGCACTCGGCCACATGAGTCTTCACCGCGGCAGGCGCCGTGTCCGGATCGAGCAACAGCTCAGCCAGATTCGCTTCCATCCCGGCGCAATTCGTCTTTGCCAGATTCGTCTTCTCGTATTTCATCGCTAACCCCTCAATTCCCTGCCGGTGTCTCCCGGCTCTTGCTGCTCACACAAATTCCTTCAACCGGTCCCGCAGCGTCTGGTAGGCCCGGAACAAAAGCGACTTCGTCGCCGACTCGCTCAACTTCAGCACCTCGCCAATCTGCCGGTAATCCATCCCCTGGTACTTGTGCATCAGCACCGCCATGCGCTGCCGCTCCGGCAGCGCCATCACATGCCGCCGGATCGCCGCCATCCGCTCGTCGCGCAGCATCTGCTGCTCCACAATCGGTTCATCGTCGGCCACATCCGGCGTGGTTCCCGTCTCCGGGTCCGGCGCATCCAGATACACCGTCTGCGCCGCCCGTTCGTGCTTTGTGTCCCGCGCGTGGTTCACCGCAAGGTTCGTCGCAATCCGGTAAAGCCACGTCGAAAACTTCGCCTCCGCACGGTAGCTCTCACGCGAGCGGTACACCCGCAGGAACACCTCCTGCGTCAGTTCCTCGGCAACCGCCTGGTTATGCACCATCCGGAACAGGAACCGAATCATCCCCCGGTGATACTTCTCCGCCAGGTAGTTGAATCCCGCCTCATCTCCGGAGGCCACCCGCAGCATAATGGCGGCGTCGCTCTGTTCGTCCGCCCCATAATCCCCGCGCACCGTGCCCTTCGGATTCGCCTGGCGGGCCGCTGCGCCGGCTGCCAGTCCCGGCTTGTCCAGCACCAGGGTTGCCATACCTTCCTCAACCCCATCGCCAACGGAAGGTTGCGCCGAATCTGAATTTTCGCTGAAGGCCCCGTCTTCGTCCTCTGGACCAGCCCCGCCAGCCACCGGATGAGCCATTTTCCCCGGCTTTCCCGCACCCGAGCCCGCACCGGAGCCCCCGCCTGACCGCGCCAGCCCATACGCCCCGCCCAATCTCCCCATCGCGCGCAGCGCTGCCCCTCCGTCCGGGACGGAATATCCTGCATCGCGGATCGATCCAAAGCTCCAGCGCATCGTTGGTTTCCGGGGCGGTTTCCAAGGCGGTTTTCGGGGCGGTTTCGGCAGCGGTTTCCGCGGCGTTTCTGCGGCTCCGAGCACCCAATCCGGGCCGCCAATCCCCGTTCCTGCCGGGAGTTGGCCGCCAGGCCCCGCTGGTGTTACTCTACCCTACGGGATGCCCCCTGGCGGCCCCTCCGCCAACCCTCATGGGGCGCTTAACTCAGCGGTAGAGTGCCACCTTCACACGGTGGAAGTCGCAGGTTCGAATCCTGCAGCGCCCACCATCTCCAGATTCTAAGACATCCTACGACAGTCCAATAAATCACGATAAGTCGCTGAAAAATAAGCGGATTTTATCCTTTTTTCGTCCAAATGCGTATCATGGAAGCCAATCCCTGGTGGGGGTATTTCCGGGGGTACGGATTTCCGATACCTGGAGCCATGCGCCAATATGATGCAGGATTGGGCCGATTTCCTCGAGCGCACCCAACGGGGCGGCAAGGTGTTGCCAATTCGTGTCACCGCGGCCTGAATGTCTTCACAATCACGAAAAAGCAGCCAAGCTCTTATGTTCCGCAGTAGTTTGGTTTCCGAGTTGCCGAAAACCCCGGAAGCACTCCATTCCCGGACCCTGGGGCGTCTTCCAGGAGTGATGGCGAAGTGGTGGCCATCTCGTGGCGAATCGGGGTTAGCTCGTTGAATCAATTTTTAGCTTCATTAAGCTTTGTCTAATTGGCCTAATGTAACGTCTGTCTTTCAATTGACTACTTCGCGACGCGGCAAAAAAAGGCGAGGCTTTCGGTCCTTGGACAACGCAGGATTTTTCATCGTATCAGCAGGATCGGAGCTACCCAGAATGCAGCCCGGTGGCCCTTGGGATCCAGCACGGTCACCTGGCACTTGTACTCGCCCGGCGCAAGCCCGTTCAGCGGAATATGAAAGCTCAGCGGCACCTCGCCTAGCTTGCTTCCATCCAGCGGCGTCACGGCAGTCGGAGCTGCCTGATAGGCCTGCTTGCCGTCGTGGTAGAAGGTCACATAAGCCATCAACGGCGCGGTGGCCCGCGTGGCCGGCGGCAGAGCCCCGCCCGTCGCAGCCGGCCCACCCGCATACGCCTGCAGGTACACGTACATCGGGCGGCTGGTATGAAACACGCGCGTCACGCTGGGGATAAGCTTTAGTCCCTCGTGCACCAGCGGATTGCTTGCATCGTCCTTGGCCTGCTTCTTCCCGCGCATCACGTTGTAGAGCGCGTCTCGCGTGTCCACGCGTTGGCTGCTCAGGATCACCGTGCTGATCGGAAGCCGCGGCGTCACCTTGTTTAGATTTGGAATCGTGAACTCCGTCTCATAGGTCCCGATTCGGCCCGTCTCATCGTCGCGCGCCAGAAACTTGATCGAGTAGCGGCCAGGCAGCAGCGTGAACCCTGTGTCATATTCGATCGGCTGCCTGGCAAGCTGCGCCGCCGTCTCATCGCTCAGCTTGATGTTCACGTAGTCCCGAACATTGCCCACTGAAATCCCTCCGGCCATGTCCTTGACCTCGCAGATAAAGTCGATCAGCGTGTGCTCCGCCCCGAAATGCTTGGCAAGCGCCAGCTCCCGGCCCGGAATCTTCACGACGATCGGCACAAAATACTCCGCGCGGTCCAGCTGGAAATAGTCGATCTCCATTGAGATCGTCAGGTCCGTGATCGGGTCGCCCAGCATCAGCGCATCTTCCAGTTGCCGCTCCCTGTCGGCATCGTTGAACTTGCTGAACACCTTGTTCGCAAAGTAGCCCTTGCGGTAGTCGAGGCTGGCATCCATCGCTGGGTTCAGCTTGATATCAATCTTCCTGAAGCGCCCGTTCTCCGCATTGTCGGTCGTGTAGTAGCCCACAATGTAGTAGTCCGCAATGGCGTGCTGCGCCTGCACAATGCCCTGCGTCAGGTCGTTGTTGTCAAACTCTGATTTGCCCCCGGTATCCGCCGCCAGCGCGTACATCGTGTCCTGCGACTGCTGAAACCGGTCCGTCACCGCCTGCATCGCCGTCCCCGAGTACATGTTCACGTTGCCCGGCGAGCCCTGCGTCGCATCGCCCAGGGGCGCTGAAGCCACCAGGCCCCGCGCATCGATCGACCAGAATGTCACCCCGGCCTTGATCGCCGCATCGATCGTCGCGTGCATCTGCGCCTGGTTGTCCACGCCGTTCAGCCGCAAGCCGCTGGCAAAGTAGATCAGCGACTTCTTCTCGCTCAGGTTTCCAAGCATCTTGGCTGCCGTCTCCAGCGCGGAGAGTTGCCGGTCCGTGTTGAACAGATTGAACTCGCTGTCATCCTGCCCAAAAGCCGCGCCCGTGTCCGCGCTGCCCGCATCGTCAATCGAGTCCGTCGATCCCTGCCCCTCGCCCACAATCAGCGTTTCCAGAATGCTCAGGAGCCGGTTGCGATCCGCCGTAAAATCCTGCAGCACATCCACGGATCCGCCCTGGTAGCGCATAATCGACACCAGATCCGCCGGAGTCATCTGCGTCTGCACAAACTTCTGCGCCGCGTCGAGCGCGCGCCTCTGGTCAAAGATCGGCATCGTGGTCATGTCAAAGTAGAAGACCAGCAGCCGCCGGTTTTGATACTTCGTGCTCTCCGCCGCTTCCGGCGCAATCTGCGTCCGCACCAGCCGGTGATAGACCATGATCTTCTGCTCGTCCGCTGTCATCGCGGGCAGCGGCGTCATTTCCTTTGCAAGCGACTGGTGCTCGCAGATGCGCACCGTCTGCGGCACTCCATCTTCCGTCACCACAAAGTTTTTGCCCGTCAGCCCCTCAATAAAGCTGCCCTTCTTGTCCTTCACCACAACCGTCTCAATCACCAGTTGCGAATTCACCTTCAGCGTATACTGCGGCGTCTGTCCCGGCGCCGTATTGCCGCCGATGGTCTGCGCGCTCGCGCCCAGTCCCGCGCTCAGCACGGCCGCAGCCAGCCATGCACTCAGCCGCCGCATCGTCAAAACCTCAGCCTCGCCGTTACCTGCAGGCTGCGCATCGAGTGCGTCCCTGCCGGCAGCCCGACGGTGGCGCTGTTGGTGATTACGTTCCACGCGGTAAAAGTCGCATGATTCAGCAAATTCGTAACGTCTAAACGAACATCCAGGTTGAACGGGTTATGCAGCCGGAACGTGCGCTGCATGGCTGCGTCCATGCTGAACTGGTAGGGCCCCGTAATCGAACCCCGCCCTGACGCGCCCCATTGCCCCACGGCTGGCGCGCTGAACGCCGCACCATTCAGATGGTAGCCCGGCTGCGCCTGGTAAATCGGCGCGCCCGTCAGGTCCGGTCTTATCGTGCCCGTCACGCCCGTCCCCGGCGTCGTCGCCAGGTAAATCGGCGTCTCCGGCAGCCCCGTCCCCGAAGAGATGCGGCTGAGCGCCGTCCACTCCTTCAGCGCCCTGCCTCGCCATCCGCTCAACAGCGTTCCCCCGCCCATCCCCATCCCCGTTGTGTATTGAATCTGCGCCGAAACGAGGTGCCGCTGGTCAAACGTCGATAGCCCGCGCTCGGCGCGAAGGTCGCGCCAGTTCTGCGCAATGCTCGGCGACTCCGTTCCAACGGAAGCCGCCGACGTCGTCTCCTCATGCCCTTGCGCACCCACCTGCGCGTCATCGTCCATCGATTTGGAAAACGTGTAGTTCACGGTCGCAGTAAAACCGCTGCGCAGTCTCCGCCTCAGCTGAATCGTCCCCGCCTCGCGCGCCGAGTTGCCCCCCGACGTCCGGTAGACAAACCCCGAAGGGCATGAAGGACACGGGTTCGCCGCGCCGATCGGGTATGTGTTGGGCAGAAACTCCTGCATCCCATGCGTCCCCTTCACGCCCTGGTAAGTCGCCGTCATCACCAGCGCCCACGGAAGGTCGCTCTGCGCACTCACCTGCCAGATCTGCGCATATCCCACATGCAGATTCGGATCAATCGCAAAGCTGTCCGCCGTCGTCCCGCCGCAGTTTCGAAATCCATCCGCCAGCGTCAGCCCGCACGCGCTGCTGTTCGCCACATTCAGGCTCGTCGAGAGCGGCGCCTGCTGCGCCATCATCTCCGCGGCGGAGAGATACACCGATGTGTCGTCGTAAATCCCGTAGCCCGCGCGAACCACCAGCGTCGATGCCGGCAGCGGCCTCCAACTGATTCCAACCCTCGGTTGAAAGCCGCGCATGTCCGGCCGCACCAGCGACTGCGGGTACGTCATCCCCGTCACCGGACCCGTCGGGCTGCTGCCCACCACCGGCTCCGCCGCTGTAAACCCAGGCGCAATATCCAGGTTCACCAGTCTCCCGAACAGTTCGGTCATCGGCGCGCCAAAATCCCAGCGCATTCCCGAGTTAATGGTCAGCTCCGGCATCAACCTCCAGTCGTCCGTAAAAAAAAGGTCGTAGACCGATTGCCGAAAATACTTGTCCGGATTCCCATAGGCGATCGCGCTCGTGTCGGGAATCCCCAGCAGAAAATCCGCCAGATCCGAGCCACTCGTCGTGTCCGTCGACGTGCTTCCTCCCGCACTTGTCGCCGCCCCGGTAAAAGCAAAGCCCCCGCGCGGATTCTGTTGTCCATACTGGTTGAATTCCTGCCTGCGAAAGTCGCCGCCAAACGTCAGATAATTCTTCCGGTACGCCGTCGTCACCTTCACTGAGAGCTCGTCCGTGCGATTGCGGTTGAACGCGCTCTCGCCGTCGCTCAGCCCTGCAATCCCACTCGCAAACGTCAGGTTCGGCGGGCCCCAATTCGTCGGGTCCTGGTCGTTGCCCGCGATCCCCGCATCCCCTGAGATGTTCGCGTGCCGTTCAAACTCCGGCCGCACGTCCGTCCGCAGCCGCGTAAAGTGGTAGCCCAGCAGCACAAACATCTGGTGCAGATACCGGTGCTGCCAGTTCACGTTCGTGTCGATCCCGAGCGTATTCGTCGTATCCAGAAAGTTGAACAGGTTCACACTGCCTGCACGCACGCTGCGAAGCCCAAATCCTCCGTACAGATAGTCCTTGTGCCCGGCCTCCTTGTCCATCCGCGACTCCAGCGAGTCAGTATGCGTATTGCTCAGCACATCGGCCTGGTAGTTATACCGCCCGTTGCCCGACCCGCTCACATTGGGCAGCGGATACAGCTTCAGGAGCGCCGCCGCCTGCGAGCTCACCGGAAGATTCCCGGTGACCGGCATCCCGGTCGCGGGATTGTAGATGGTCACCGGCTGTCCCTGCGCGTTCAGCAGCCCGGTGAGGTCGCCGTTCCGCTCCGCCGCAGTCGGCACCAACCCATCGGCAATCGTCGCGTCTGTGTTGCGCGTCCACTGGTAAGCCACATAAAAATTCGGCCCATGGTAGAACAGGTGCGGAATCATGATGGGGCCGCCCGCCGTAAACATCCCGGTCACGCTGTTGTACGTGGGCTTCTGCGTCTCGGCGCCGTTCAGGGAGTAGGGCCGCGCATCCAGCACAGAGTTATCCACCACCGTGCCCAACCCGCCGTTGTACAGCCCCCTGGTTCCAGGCCGGTGATTCCCAATCGCTGGCGGCAGCGAGTACGGCGAGGTGTTTGCGTTGCTCTCGGTGCCGTTGATCAGCAGCCCGTCTTCCGCCTTTTCGGCGTTCTCATCCCTGGCCGGCGCCGCCGCAGCGCTGCCCGCACCGCCTTGCTCCGTTGCCTTCCGCGCGGCCTCGTTTGCCGGCCGCGTCTCCAGCGGCTTTACCTGCTGCGACTCGGCCAGCAACTGCTGCAGCCCCAGCATATTCAGTTCCCACTTGCCCTGCGGCGAGTTCGGCGCCACCGTCACTGCGCCCTTCAGCGTGGAAAAGCCCCGCATCTTGATCTCGATCTTCCAGGCGCCATCCGCAAGATCGCGAAACTCGTACAGCCCCTGCTGGTCGGTCACCGTGCTCGCGCGCGTACCGGCTTGTGTCATGGTCACTGTCGCGCCCGGCACTGGCACCGTGCCAAAAAAGACCTGCCCGTGATACTCCGTCGCCCGCGCCGGCCCCGCGGCAACCAGCAGCGCCAGGACGCAGAACACCGGAATGTTGGCAAAGCGCCGCCGTGCCATCCGCAGACTCCAGCGATTTGTCTTGCCCGTGATCAGTTTGCCGATGGAGGTTCGACGTGATCCAGCACCATCACGTCAACCTGCGTCTTCGCTGCTTCCAGTTTCAGCCCAAGCTGCTCCGGCATCGCCGTAAACAGCGGCGGAGGAGCATCCGCAGCGTTGCTCGGCGGGGGCACCTTGATGCCCATGCCCCCAAACTGCGATTCATCCGGCGTCCACTTCAGCAGAAAATCCCACTTTCCCGTCAGCCCCGTCCGGTCCACCACCGGCCGGTCCAGCACCGCTGACTGCATCAGCGCCACAAAGTTCCCCATCGTCGCATTGTGCACCGCCAGCACGCCCAGCCCCTGGAAGAACAGCCCCGGAAGACCCTTTGGATCGTTCTCGTCCTTGGTCATCTTCGGCCCGCCCTTCGTCACCGTCAGCACATAGGCCGACATCTCCTTCGTATCCTTGTGGAACTTCAGTTGAAAGCGGTCGGCCAGCAGCTTCTTCACCATGGTCTTCAACTGCGTACCGCTCGGAACACCCGGCACGTCGGGCTTGGCGTCTATGTCGAATTTTTCTGAGTCCATCCACGATGGGCCACCCACCACCTGCTTCTGCTGCACATCGTAGGCAAACGTGATGATGTCCATCAGGGTTGTGTTCACCGTCTTAAAGCGGTCCCCGCGCACCAGGAATGCCTTGCCAGGCTCATCCGGCCTGCTTGGCTTGATCGTTGCCACCTCAAAGCTGGGGTTCGCGTCCGCGGGCATGGGCGGAAGTCTCGGCGCAGGCTTGGGAATTGTCCACTCCGTCTCCGGCGTGGCCCGCTCCAGCAGCAGCGGCAGCGGGTTTGGCCCCTGCGTCCACATCCCGTCAATCGACTTGCCGTCCGCCGACATCCTGCCCTCATAGCTGCCGTTGATGAACTGGATGCCGTACTTGAACACCCCATCCTTGAAACTCGCCGATGTGGCCTTCATGCTCCCCGCGCCCTGGTCAATGCTGAAATCTTCAATCTCCAGCGCGCCTGCGGCCGTCCTGGTTATCTTGTTTACGATTCGCAGGTCGATCCCAGGATGGTTGGACGCAGCTGGCACATGCAGCGTCCCCTGCCACGTGCCCACGATATCTTTGTCCGGCTTCGCCGCAGCTTGAGCGTTCGCCTGAACGGCGCATACGGTAAACACAGCAACTGCGATCAGCCCGGCAGCCACGCTGGTCATGCCGCTCAGCGTCTTCCTGCTCGATTCAAGTGCGCACATCATCCGGAAACTCCTTCTTCAACCCAGAGTCCCCACAATTGTAACGATCCCGAGGTGGAGGGCAAGATTAAATAAGCCTTTGCGACGTAAAGAACTGGCGGTTGGGCCGCAAAGGACCGGAAAATGTGCTGCCCTCCTTGTCCAGCTCGCCTCGTTGAAACGTCTCGTCGCCCCTTTTCGTCGAAAGTTCTCTCTCCCCGCTCGCCTGTCATCGGTATTCTGCTCTGCACCACCAGCCGATCGTTTTGCCGGAAGCGGCAAAAGCGCGATTCTGCGTAATACCGCCGGGACCCGTGCTCTCGTTAAATGTCCCTCGGCCAGCATCCGTCAGTAATACTGCGCATGTTTGACTAGCCGACCGCCGTGCGGAACGGCAGCTGCTGCGTTCAGGAACGCGAAGCGGGCAGCAGCTCAGCGAATCTCTACCTGGTCTATTTCAAAGCTGAACTTGCCGGGGTTCTGGGCGTCCGCAAAGGCAACTCCTTCGATGTCGGAGCCGTCGGTTTCAAACCGAGAGAAGGAGAAAGTGTACTGCTTCCACGCGGGCCCAGCGACAAAACTGACCATGGCGGGCATGCCATTCCGGCCGTTGCGCTGGGCGGTGAGGAGAATCAATGTGCAACTGTGGCCGTCACCCTTTGCCCAGAAGGAGATTTCCTTCTTGCCGGAGAGGTTGACCGGTTCCATGGGATGGGAGCCGGGCATGAACATAACGCCGCCGAAGGGATACTGGGAGCCGGACTTCACTTCGCCGGAAATTTCGAGCGCACCTTTCGATCCCTGGGCGCCCGGCGAGACGATGGAAATGGCCGCATGGGATGTGCCGCCGTTCATGGAGTCAGAAGCGGCCATCCAGGAGCCGTAGTTTGCAGTGGGCTGATCGCCGTTGTCGAAGGTGCTGACAACGCCGGATTCCGAGCCGGCGGGCGGCGGCGGCAGCGGCGGTTTGGGCTCAGCAGGAACGTTTCCGACCTCCAGATGGATGGTCTGTGTGTCGGCGGAGCTGGGGCCGACCATGATGTCGAAGGTGCCCGGCTCAACGACGCGGTGCATATCGGCGTCGATCAGTGAGAGGTCGTCAGGGCCGATGGTGAAGGTGACGGTACGCTTCTCGCCGGGCTGCAGGGTGATGCGCTGGAAGCCGCGGAGCAGCTCCACGGGTCGGGTAACGGATGCGACTTCCTGGTGGACGTAGAGCTGCGGGACCTCGTCACCAGCGCGGTCGCCGGTATTTGTGACATCGACGAATACTTTTGCGTTGCCGCCGGTTTCGATGTGCGTGGGCTCAACGCGGAGATTCGAGAACTTGAAGGTTGTGTAGCTGAGGCCGTAGCCGAAAGGGTACAGCGGCTGGCGCGTGGAGAACGCATAGCTGCGGTCGTCCGACGGCTTGTGATTGTAGAAGTCGGGAAGGTCGCCAACGGAGTGGGGGAAGGTGATGGGCAGCTTGCCGCCGGGATCGACATCGCCGAAGAGGACGCGCGCGGCAGCGGTGCCGCCTTCCTCGCCAAGGTAAAAGCCTTCAAGGATGGCGGGGACGTGCTTGGCGATGTAGTTGATGGAGAGCGGGCGTCCGTTGATCAGGAGGACGACGACCGGCTTGCCGGTTGCGACGACGGCTTTGACGAGGTCGTTCTGCGCGCCGAGCAGATCGAGAGAGTCGCGATCACCGAGGTGGTTTTCCGCCCAGGCCTCGCGGTTGGTGCTTTCGTTTTCGCCAACGACGAGAATTGCGACGTCGGACTTGCGAGCCGCAGCGACAGCGGCGGCGAGGGCAGCGGGATCTTCCGGGGCAAGCTTTACGTTGTTGGCATACCAGCCGCGCCAGCCTTCGGGTGCATCGGTGATTTTGCAGCCCTCGGCGTAGTTCACAACGGCGCGATTGCCCACGTAGTCGCGAATACCCTGGAGGATGCTGACTTCATGGCCGGGCTGGCGCGAATAGCCGCCGACGTGAACATCGGCAGCGTCGGGTCCGATGACGGCGATGGAGTGGAGCTTCGAGAGGTCGAGGGGCAGAAGGTGGTTCTCGTTTTTGAGCAGGACCATCACCTCTTCAGCGGCCTTCTCGGCAAGCGCGCGGTGCTCGGAGCTGTTGACGATGCTCGCCGTGGCGCCGGGATCGACGTAGGGATCGTCAAAGAGGCCGAGGCGGAACTTGGCGGCGAGAACTTTGGAGACGGCGCGGTCGAGCTCGGATTCCGGGACGAAGCCCTGCTTCACCTGCCACAGCAGTGTGCGGTAAGCGGAGCCGTCGGAGAGGTCGAAGTCGACGCCGGCGGCGAGGGCCTGGCGGGCAGCGTCAGCGTTGTCGCGGGCCACGTGGTGCACCTGCCAGAGCATCTGGATGCCGTCACCGTCGGAGGTGATGAATCCCTGGAAGCCCCATTCCTGGCGCAGGACGGTGTCGAGGAGCCAGTGGTTGATGTGCGAGGGAATGCCATCGATTTCGTTATAGGAGGCCATCACGCTGCCGACGTGGGCTTCCTGAACGGCGGCTTTGAAGGGTTCGAAGAAGTTGTCGCGGATGACGCGCACGGAGTAGTTGCCGGGCGCGGTGTTGGTGCCGCCTTCCGGCTGGCTGTGGACGGCGAAGTGCTTGGCGGTGGCCATCACGTGGTCGCGGCCGATGAACCAGGTGGGTCCCTGAAGACCCGTGATGGCGGCGACGCCCATGCGGGAGACGAGGAAGGGGTCTTCGCCGTAGGTTTCTTCTGTGCGGCCCCAGCGAGGATCGCGGGCCACGCCGAGAACGGGCGCAAAGACCTGGTCCTGGCCGCGCGCGCCGGCCTCATTCCCGGCGGCAGTGAAGATCCGGTGGACGAGCGCGGGGTCAAAGGTGGCGGCGAGCCCGAGGGCCTGAGGAAAGCTGGTGCTGCCGTCTTCCATGTCGCCGTGGAGGGCCTCTCCCTGGAATAAGAACGGGATCCCTAGGCGGGTTTTCTGGGCGAACCAGCGCTGCACGGCGTTGCGCAGGATGGCGGACTCGCGTGGCGTGATGGAGAAGTCAGGGTTGCCTATTTGCTCCAGCGCGGCGCGGGCCTTCTTCAGATCGTACGTGCCGGTGGGATCGATGACGCCCTGGAGCGTATCGTAACCGCCGCTGATCTGGTCGACTTTTTCCTCGAGAGTCATGCGAGAGAGCAGGTCAGCGACGCGCTCGTTTACGGTCAGTTTGGGATTACGGTAGAGAGCATCGGCGGGTGGAGCGGGAAGCACGGCAGCGGGCTTGCTTTGCGGCGAGGAGGTTTGAGTGAAGACGGGTGCGGCGCACAGCAGCGCGAGACTTAAGGAGCAGGACAGATACAGTGTTGTGTGGATTTTCATGGCGGGTTTGGAAAGCGCAGCAGCCTCCGTTCAGGATTGCAGCACCATGCTACTCCTGATACGCAAAGCCGCAAAGACAAGTTCAAGCCGCAGGCGCGAAGCGGGGAATCGGCTGGGGGAGCACGTGCCTGGCGCAGGGCGTGTGCGAAAGCGGTACGCAGAGCGGCGCGGATGTGATTTCATTCAGCAGCCTCAGAGGCGACGGAAAAAGCGCTCTGCTCCCTGGGAATGCGATGAATCGAAGCGATGCCAAGCTGCGGAAGCGCTGGACGCATATTCTGTCGGCGGTGTTCATCTGCCGGGGAGCGGAGCAGACTGGCTTTCTTGGGAAGCTCGCTGTTCCCCTCTCGTGCCGGCGCGTGCGTTCGAAGACCTGTGAGAACAATTCTCCTTCTCTCTTTCAAAGCTATGGGAGAGGCTGCCTTCGCGACCGGAGCCTGCTCGCGCCGCAGACCGCTATGAAGACACTTCAGCCACGGTGACAGTGCGTTGCCTTACATTTTCTGTTCCTGGCGCTCTCGCTCGAAGTGCGACCACGAGGCAATGATCGAAGAACCGCCGAATCCCTTGTGGATACTCCGGGAGTCCTGGGAAGTCGGCCAGCAGTGCGGGATCTACGGAGATCCCAGCTGATCCGGATCAGGTTCGAGCCCGATTCGATCATTCACCGCGTTGCGGAAACGTTGCTTGCAGCCGAGGTACCGCTCAGTCGTCTGCACCGAGACATGCCCCAGAAAAAATTGAACCTGCTTCAGTTCACCGCCGGCCTGATGGCATAGCCGAGCGCAAGTCCGTCGCAGGTGGTGTGGTGCGAGAAAAGGAATCTGGCAGTCCTTTGCTTTCTCTTTCACCACACCCCAAATGACCTTGGGGCTAAATCCGGTATCCCAAATCCTGCCAGCCTTGTTGATCGAACGAAACAGCGTTCCGGTTGTAATCCCGGCGGCTGTCAGCCAGGCGCCAATTCCGGTTTTCAGCCAATCCGGGGCCGGGATGGTTCCTATGTGGCCGCCCTTGTTGACAAGATCGGCTATGACTCAGTGCTCCTCTCTCTGCTGAATATCTTCGACGTGCAACGCAGTCAATTCCGCCCGGCGTAGCCCGCAACCCGGAAGAATCGCCAATGTTGCATAGTCACACTTGACTCGAAGACTTGTGCTGTCTGCCGTCAACAACAAGCGCTTGCCTTGTTCGGTGGTGAGCCGATTGCCAACAGGCACTCCCAGCCGTTTCGCACCCTTTACCCGGCGAATCCCAGCAGCCAGGTCTGCACTGAGCAGACCACAATCAGCAGCCTCCTAGGCCAGTCTCCGCAATGCAGCCAGACGTAGGTTGATGGTGGTTGAAGCGTAGTGCCGCTGTTCGGGTGATATTCGGTATCGCGTAATCGCGCATTCACCATCACCGTCATCATCACGCTGGCGCTCGGCATCGGCGCCACCACCGCGGTCTTCAGCGTCGTTGACCGCATCCTTTTCCGCGCGCTTCCCTACGCGCACGCCAACCGCATCGTCTCGGTTGGTCTGGTGCAATCGCTGGAAGGGGAGGAATTCACGATGGGTGGGTTCTTCTTTGATTGGCTCGATCATCAAAGACCCTTCTCGGCCATCGCCTCGCAGGGAACCATGCTTCATGCCTGCGATCTGGTTGAAGCCAATCCGCAGCAGCTCAATTGCATCCCAGTGCAGACCGGATTTTTGCCTTTGCTGGGGATTTCGCCCGTGCTGGGGCGCAACTTCTCGCCCGACGAAGACCGTTCCAACGGGCCCAGCGTGGCGCTTATCTCGTACGGAGTCTGGCTGAATGATTACAACCGCTAGCCGACCATTTTTGCATCAGACTCTTGGTGAACCGCCAAGGATGCCGGGCCCTACTTACTCCGGCGCATCCGGCGGAGGGCAAGCGTGGCGGCGTGGAAGCCGCACATGCCGTGAACGCCGCCGCCGGGCGGGGTGGATGCCGAACAGAGATACAGGTTTGGCGCGCTGGTGGCGTAGTTGAAGATGCCGGGGCGGAAGAGAATCTGGCGCAGGGTCAAGGCTCCGCCGCTGATGTCTCCGCCGAGAAGATTGGCGTCCATCGATTCGAGCGCAGCCGGTGGCAAAACCCGGCGTGCCAGCACACAATCGCGAAAACCGGGTGCGAAACGCTCGATCTGCGCTTCAATGCGCACCGTCATATCCTCGGCCGAGCCGTTGGGCACGTGGCAATAGGCCCAGAAAACATGCTTGCCTTCCGGCGCGCGCGAGGGGTCAAAGAGCGTGGGCTGCGCCGCCAGCACGAAGGGACGCTCGGCGGTGCGGCCGCGCGCCACCTCGTCTTCGGACGCGGCAATCTCCTCGAGTGTGCCGCCGAGGTGCACGCAGATGGCGCGCCGGCACTCGGGCGCACGCCAGGGAACCGGCTCGGAGAGAGCAAAGTCGATCTTGAACGCACCGGGTCCCGGCTGAAACCGATCGAGAGTGCGCCGGTAACGCGCCGTCAGTCGCTCGCCCGCGAGTGAAATCAGTTGGCGCGGCGCGATGTCGCAGAGCGTGAGGGTGTGTTCGCCGTCTAGCTCGTGAAGTGAGCGCGTGTCGATGCGGCACGAAGTGCGGAGCGCGCCGCCCAGCGATTCGAGGTGGGCAAGGAGCGCGCGCGGAATCGAGCTCGCTCCGCCGCGCGGAACCGGCCAGCCGACGGCATGGGCAGCAGCGGCGAGCACCAGCCCGACAGCAGCGCTGAAGGGCTGATCGAGAGCGAGAAAGGAGTGCGCTGCGAGGCCGGCGAAGAGGGCACGGGCGCGTGCGGTGGAGAATCGGCTTAGCGCCAGCTTCTGCGCTGGCTCCAGCGCCGTCAGCCCAAACCGCGCCATACGCAACGGATGGCGGGGCAGGCGCAGAAGGGGACCAAGGCTCTCTTGCGCGAACTCAGCCCAGTGCGCGGCGATGGGCTCGATCAGGCTACGCCAGGGCCTGCCGTCGGCGCCCAGCACCTTCTCAGTCTCGCCGAGATCCCGCTCCAGCACGACGGCCGAGCCATCGTCGAACGGATGCGCCAGTGGTGCCTCGCCGTGTACCCATTCCAGTCCATAGTTAGCCAGTGGCAGGGCGGAAAAGAACGGCGAACCGGCGGCCAGCGGATGCACCGCGGAGCCGAAGTCGTGCAGAAAGCCGGGCAGAGTGAGCGGCAGCGTGCGCGCGGCCCCGCCCGGTTCGGCTTCAGCCTCGAAGACCTGGACCGCGAGCCCCGCCTGGGCCAGGACAATGGCCGCGGCCAACCCGTTCGGGCCCGAGCCGATCACGTAGGCCTGCTGCATCGCGTACTCCTCTCGTCCTCAGTCGTGCGGCGGCAGCTCCGAGGGCCACTCGACCACTTCCACGCTGCCGTCCGGCGCGAGCGCCACATCCGGCGCATAGAGGCCCAGAAGTTGGCGGCGCCACCAGTCGCCGGTGCGGCGCTTTTCGTTCATTGAAGTGAACCAGTATTGCCACAACACCGCGCGCACATAACGCGGTGGCGATTGCGGGAACGGGTTGCTCTTGAATAGCGCGAGCACATCGGCATCGTTCACCAGCAGCCGCTCCTCGGTGAGCGGAACCAGGGCGTCCTCGCGCCAGCTTCCCAGCGAAGCGAACCACAAGTTCCAGTCGAAGCGAGGCTGATACGGCGCATAGATGCGCGGCGGCTCGTTGACCGCCTGCGGCTTGTAGCGGAAGGGATAGGGCGTCCAAGTTTCGCCGTCGTTCGATCCCTGAAATTCGATCTCGTAGCGGCCGCGCGTCATCACCGCGAAGAGGCCGTATTGGTTGGCGATGCGGAAAGGCGCAAGCGCCGCAATCGGCTCGGTGGGCAGCGGAGCGCCGGGCCAACGGATGCGAATCAGCTCCGCGGTCGTGTCGTAGCCAATCCATGTGAGCAGCACGGCTGCCAGCGCCACGCCGGCCGTACGCAGAACGGCCGCAAACCCACGACGGCCCCACCTGCGCGAGTTCAAGTTTGCCGCAGGAACGCTTTCGGAATCGGCCTCAGCAGCGCTTGCTTCGTTGACCGCGAGAATCGAGAGTGGCGTCTCCTCGCGCAGCTCTGCACTCGGCGCGCTCTCTGGCAAGCTCGGACGGAAGCGCTTCGGAACCATTCCGAGCAGCGCCCTGTCGTCCAGCAGCAGAAATCCCAGTGAGAGGACGAGATAGTTGAGGAAGGTGTAGTTGGCGGTGAGAATGACGCCGATCTCCCACGGGGTCACGATGCAGAAGCAGAGCAAGCGAACCCTGCGCGGAAAGAAGAACATCCAGACCAGCCCCAGTTCCAGCGTGAGCGTGCCGGCCGCGGTGGCGATTTGGAACCAGTGCGGAAGGTGTTCGACGTACCAGCCGGTCCAGGTCGGCAGCGGACCGTTCTGGTAGTACTGGTCCATCGCGGTCAGATGTCTCCATTCCAGGTCGCCGCTGAGCAGCTTGACCATGCCCGATTCGAAATAGATACGGAACCACTCCCATTGCAACAGGAAATAGCTGGCCCGCGAGGCAGGATGATCCGCTCCCCATCCCGGCCGCATTCCGGGAGGCGCAAGGAAGAGCGCCAGGAAACCGGCCTCAAGCAGCATGCCGTCCGATTGATAGTTGGAGAACTCTCCGGCCGCGGCGACAAACGAGAGATAGCAGAGGAAGCAGACGAAGAAGCTGAGGCGCGGACACAGGTTCAGAAGCGCCGCCACCGCAGCCGCAAGGCCAATCCACATGACCGCCATCAGCATCGGCGAGCGGGCCGAGAACCAGAAGAGCGTCGGCGCAAACCAGAAGCGCGCTCCGGCCAACGAACGCGCAACCGCCTCAAGGTAACTCTGCGCGGGCTGAATCCCTTCCGGGCCGATCAGCCCCTTGATCTGAAAAAGCAGTGCGAAGAACGCGGAAAAATAGATCGCTGCCAGTGCACGCAGAAACATCCAGCGCGGCGCCAAGCGACCTGCTGGACCGAGCCTGGAGTCGAACAACCATCGAATAAGATTGCCCCGCATGCGACCCGCTCTGTGTGAGTCATCATAGGCCCTTCCCTGCCTTTTGGGGTGACTGAGCATCACTCGCACGAACAGCATTCGCTCCCCCGCGCTCGCGACAAGCGGAAAGGCGATTTGTTCGCCAGTCAATAGACTCTTCCGTAGACATGGGCGTTTTCCATTCCTAATCGCCCTAATCACGTGTACCTGCGAAGCGCCCTCGCAAGATCGTTGAGACCTGGCTCGTCAGGAATCGACATCGCTGCGCAGCCGACGACCACTGCCTCACTTTTTCGTTTCTCCTATTGATAACCAGTTAACTCCACGATTCTTAGTCAAGTCATGAAGAGTTACGATGTAGAAGTCTCTGCCACTCGCCCGCTCGCACACGATCAAGAGGAATACCCGCCGCGCCGCTGGATCCCACCCGGGCCCGGCGCAGGCCGCATGCAAAGGGTATAGAATTCCTCGCAGGCAATGTCTCCGCTGCTGAGCGCTCCTATGCAAGTTACGCTTTCCTGCAGGAGCCCGCCGGAGGGTAGGCGCAAAGTGCACCAGAACGCACATCAGATAACCACGCATCGCAAGCAATTGTCCTCGGGGGCGCCTCGTGGCAAGACGGCCCTCTGCCTCTCTGCAGCCTTATCTCTCGCTCTTCTTCCATCGCTCGCAAACGCCCAGGCAGCACCGGCCCCCCAGCCTGCGCCTGAAACTCAGGCGACTCCAGTTCCAGCCCCCCCCGATCAGAATCCCAATTTCCACACCACCGTCAATGAGGTATCACTCGATCTTGCCGTGCATGACAGAAGGCACCGGCCGGTCCTCGACATCAAGCCCAGTGACCTTGCGATCACTGACGACGGCACTCCAGTCAAGCTCACCGGCCTCCATCTCGTCACCGCAGAAGCCGCCGCAACCCGCGGCCACCTCATCACGCTCATCTTCGATCCCTTCCACGGCCCCATGGCCAAAAACACGCAGATCGTCGCCGGCAAGATTCTCAAAGTGCTTCCCGCCTCCGGCTACAGCTTTGCCGTACTCGACTTCAGCAACCGCATTCGCCTCCTGCACGGTTTCACCACCGATCGCCAGGCCCTCGCGCAGACCATTCAAGTGGCCACCGAAAGTCGCCCCAAGTACCTCAGCTCCACGCTCAGCCAGGCCGTGAACTTCGTCATCGACAAAGAAGCCGATGAAGAACGCACCAAGGTCGCCGCCGAGGCCGAAAAGAATCTCGTCGCCGTCGCGCAAACTGGTATCGACCTCGCCGGGCATCCCATCGACGTAAAAGATCGCGCGGCGGCGCAGACTCTCGTCAAGGCGTTGCAGGATACCCCGACCATCGAGCAGGAGCAGCACGCGCAGCTCAATCTCGCCGGCCTGCTCGCCGTCGTCCGGTCCCAGCAACACATCCCCGAGAGAAAGGTCCTCATCTACTTCACGCGCAACCAGCAACTCGATCCCGCAGCCAAAAAAATGCTTGCCACCATCGCCGGGGCAGCAGCCCTCGCCGGCGTCACTATCTACACCATTGACATGGATGCCATCGGCAACTCAACGCAATACCAGGAGCCCAACGCTCTGCTCAACGCGCAACCGCCCTTCAATCCGGCGCCGGTCGCCACCTCGCCCTATACCATTGTGATCCCCATGCAGCAGGAGGCCGGAACGCCCATTGCGGGCGATCCCTCCCCCACCGGACCCGTCTGGGGGCCAAGGCAGGACATCGAGGTCATGACCGACTTCATGCGCAGCAGCGGAGAAGACCGGACCAATCCCTTCGCCGACACCAAAAACCCCATGGCCGCGCTCTCAAAAAACACCGGCGGCGAATACATCGACGCGCGGAACAACATCAAGAAGCCCCTTGATCAGATGGCCGAGGATCTCGCGACCTACTACCTGGCTTCCTACATTCCCCCCTTCAAGGACTACGACGGCAAGTTCCGCACCATCTCGGTCAAAGCGCTGCGCCGCGGGCTCAGCATTGATACCAAGAAAGGCTACTTCGCCCTTGCGCCCGGTGCCGAATCCGGCATCCAGCCATTTGAAGCGCCCCTGCTCAAGGCCCTCGCCCAACCGCATTTGCCCGTCGCTCTCAGGTTTCACGCAGCCGTTCTGCGCTTTGGCGACCTTCCCGACGGCAACAGCAACTCCATCGCAGTTGAGGTGCCCCTTGCCGAACTGGAAACAAAAAAGGACGCCCGCACCGGCCTCTCCTCCGCTCAGGTCGCCATCGTTGTGCGAATCAAGGACAAGTCCGGTACGGTCATCGAGCACTTCAGCCAGGACATCTCTCCGGACGGCGTCGCGCAAACCCTCCAGCACGACCCCTCGGCCACCGTCTCCTTCGAGCGCCATTTCTTCTCCGTCCCCGGAACTTACACCATGGAGGTCGCCGTCCTCGACAGGAACAGTGGGAAGGCCGGCGCCGAGCGCCGCAGCTTCCAGATTCCCAACCTCAACGGAGCCGTCTCCCTCAGTGACATGGTTCTGGTGCGCTCCCTGGCTGGCGCGCATGAGGAGGAAGAAGACCCCCTCGAACCCCTCCGCTACGGGCACCAGAAGGTCACTCCCAACCTCACCGGAACCGTGCCCGCCGATACCAGAAACGTCTCCCTGTTTTTCATCCTGCACCCCGATCCCGACTCCAGCGCTCCCATGAAGCTTGAAATGCAGTTGGTCCACGATGGCGTGGCCGCACCACGCAAGCCGCTGCTGGGAGCCGATGGCCTGCAATCGCCCGTCCCTTATCTCGCCAGCATCAAGTCCCGCTCCCTGCCCCCCGGCGAGTATCAGGTGCGCGCTTTTCTCACGCAGGGTGGAAAAACCTCTGAACAGTCTGACACCTTCATCCTGCCCGGCACGCCACGCAAGCGGGCCGCCAGTTCCCGCTGGTTCCAGGATGCTGACATCGGACCCGACCTCAGCGGCCAGCCCATTCAAGGCGTCCCCCATCCCTCAGTGCAGCTCGCCATCACCCCGCCCGCCAGGCCACTTCCTCCCCTCACAGTCAGCCAGGCCCGCGCCATGATCGAGGAGGCGCGTCAGAACGCCCTTGATTACAACTCCCGCCTGCCCGACTTCTCTTGCACTGAGGTCACGCACCGCTTCGTCGACATTCACGGCGAAGGCAAATGGCGTCCCATTGACTCCCTCGTTGAACTGCTTCTCTATCAGGACCGCCAGGAATCCCGCACCACGCTCGAGGTCAACGGACAGCCCAGCAACGTCGAACGCAGCTCGCTCAAGGGCGTCCTCTCCGCAGGGGAGTTTGGCGGCGTGCTCCAGGCCGTCTTCCACCCATCCGCCAAAGCCGACTTTCAGTGGAAGGGAACAGACGCAATCCGGCGAGGCACCGTGCAGGTCTTCGACTACCGCGTTGATCGCGCCAACTCCATGTTCTCCGTCACGGCATCCAACGGCAAACAGCTCATCGTCGGCTTCCACGGCCAGGTCTTCATCGATAGCGCCACCCGCCGCGCCCGCCGTGTCACCCTCATCGCCGACGATCTGCCGCCCGCCTTCCCCACCCACTCCACATCCATCCGCGTCGACTACGACTACGTTCCCATCCTGAACCTCAACTACCTCATGCCCGTCAGCGCCGAGCTCAAACTCGCGCGCGGCAAAGGCGAGCTCCTCATGAACACCATGGAGTTCACTGAGTACAAGCGCACAGGTCCTGAGACCCGCGAGACCCGCGCCTCCGCCGGACTCCACTAGAGCACCCGTACCGCAGGCCCGGCCGGCCTTTGGGGTTGCACCATGTGTGACAGCCCTGCCACTTGCTTCTCTCGCAGAGGTGGGAGGGACACAAGAACTTCCATTTGGCTGTGCGACGGATGTCAGACTGTGAGGCGCAGCCTGTGCCAGCAGTGCCACGCGAAGCTGGGCGCAGACGGTCGGCCTGGAGACTCACTTTCGGCTGCCAGAGTGTGCAGCTGTGCTCCAATGTCCCCGTGCCGCAAAGGTAAAAGCTGAAGGCTGGAAGCGGGTGGCTGCCCTTCGCCATCCTCCACATCAGGTACAAAACCCACGTCGCATCGCCGAGTCTTCCGAAAGGTTAGCCGGAAAGTTAGCAGGAGTGAGGAGGGATGGAAAACTCCGACACATTGATTCGCACGGAGCCAACGTCATTGCTCCAACCTTCGCGAAAGGAGGACAATTCCGCGCGCGGTCGCGGAGGTATGCGATTCGAAGATGTGCGGATATATCAACAAACAGGGGTGGTTCATTCGGTCCCGATAGACTCCAGCGGGCCGACTACAGCGAATCCCGCGGATCGGCGGCGTCGGAAGTCCAATCCCGTTACAACCGTGCGGGAGTTTGGCGCGCGATGGGTGGCCGAGGTTGTCCGGAAGGTGCGCAAGGACCCGCGGGTGGTCGAGCGGTACTTGGAGCGCGACGTGTTTCCCGTAATCGGCGGCCGGCCGATTGCGAGCGTAACCGGGCCCGAAGTGCAGAAGCTCATCTTCGAGCGCCGCGATCAAGGCCGTCCCGCGGCCGCCGCGGCCATTCGTCACCTGCTGAAGCGGATGTTCGATTATGCGCAGGTGTGTGCGGTGGTCCAGGGCAACCCGGCTGATGCCACGCCGCTGAAGTTTGTCGCGCAGCACAGGCCGCGGACCCGTTATCTGACCGAGGATGAACTGCGCACATTCAAGCAGCGATTGCGGGACCCGAAGCTAGGCCTGCAGACGGCATTGGTGCTGGAGCTGATTTTGCTGACGCTGTGCCGCAAGTCGGAACTTCTGCTGGCCCGCTGGGAGCAGGTGGACCTCGCGCGCGGCGTATGGGCGGCACCGCCTGAGGCCTCGAAGACGGGCGGGGCGCATATCGTGTACGCAAAGTAAAGCGGGCAAAAGCATACCAGTTCTAAAGCCCGGTCTCCGCCGCCTCAGTCCTCGTCCCCCGTTTGCGGCATCGTCGTGGGCCGCCGCTCCAGGTCGATTCCCGGCATCTGCGCCGCCTCGAGCTTCAGGTCCAGCGCCTTCAGCGGCCCCGCCTTCACCTTCTGCCACTTCTCCAGCGCCTCGGCCACCTCAGCGCCGACCTTCTTGGCCGCCTGCTGCTGGGCCTCCGTCGGAGCCGCATCGGCTTGGCCCACCTGTCCGTAGAGTCCGGCCACTTCCCGGCTCACGCCATCCAGTCCCGGCGCTTTTCCCGCGCCTTTTTCGCCCCCGGTGCTGTCCTTCGACCCGTCCAGCAGCGTGTCCAGCGCCTTGTCCGCCGCCTCCAGCGTCTCCTTCATCGCCGGAGCCGCATCCTTTTGCAATTTCTCCACCTGTTCCCGCGCCGAGTGCGCCTCCAGCGCCCCCTCCGCGCTCGCCGACACCTGCCCGGCCAGCGTTTGTTCAAGCGCGAACTCCGCTTCCAGGTCCGCCGCCGTCGCCTTCACCCGCGGATCCATCGTCACCCTCAGCGGCTCGGAAAGTACCTTGCCGTCCGCCTTCAGCCGAACCGTGTACGTCCCCGGCAGAGCCAGCGGACCCTGCGGCTCGCGCGGCGTCCGGTGCGGCACAGCCGATATCGGATACGAGTACTCGGTCGCCGTCGGCGTCGTGTAGCGCAAGTCCCACACCCACCGGTGCATCCCCGCGCTCGCCGGCAGCACCTTCGGCTTCGCCAGCCAGTACAGCGGAATCAATTGCTTCTCGGATTCCTCCCGCGTCGGCTCCAGCGCGTCCGTGCTCGCATAACGCCGCACCACGCGCCCCGCCGCATCCAGAATCTCCAGCGAAACCGGACCCTCCGTCCCCGCCGGCAGCGCATAGTCAACCAGCGCGCCGTCCGGCGGATTCTTCCCCGCAGGCTCATCCGGCGGCATCGGCGTGTCTGTATACGTGTCCCGCCGCACACGCACCGCCGCGCCCGGCCGGAACAGAACCGGCTCCGTCCGCTCCTCGCCGGCCTTCAGTTGCCGCAGCGGAGTAATGTCATCCAGAATCCAGAACGACCGCCCGTGCGTAGCCACAATCAAATCGTTCCCCTTGATCGCGAGATCGCGCATGGACGTGTGCGGCAGGTTGTACTCGAGGCTCTGCCAGCGGCCGCCGTCATCCAAGGAAAACCACACCGCCGTCTCCGTCCCCGCAAACAGCAGCCCTTTGCGCACCGGGTCCTCGCGCACCGTATTCACCGGCGAATCCTCCGGCAGTCCCGCCGCAATTTCGGTCCACGTCGCGCCGCCGTCGTGCGTGCGATAGATGTAGGGCCGCATGTCGTCGATCCGCATCCGGCTCACCGACACATAGGCCGTCTCATCGTCAAAGTGCGAGGCGCTGATCTGCGTCACCTTGCTCCACGGAGTCAGCTCCGGCGGCGTAATGTTCTTCCAGTGCGCGCCGCCATCCCGCGTAATCCACACCAGCCCGTCATCGGTTCCCGCCCAGATTGTCTGCGTGGTCTTGTGCGATGCCGCCACCGCGTAAATCGCACCGCGCCGCTTCTCCGCCTGCTTCTCCGGCAGCTTGGCCAGCGTCGTAAGCTGTCCCGTGTGTTCGCGGGCCAAATCCGGGCTGATCGTCTTCCACGTCTTGCCGTAATCACGCGTCTCGAAGAGCTTGTTCGCCGCGTAATAGAGCAGGTGCAGATCCACCGGCGAAAAAAGAATCGGCTCGGTACGGTCCGCGCGAATCCCCGGTTCGCTCATCGGCACGGGCGATACATTCTCCGCCTGTCCCGTTACGCGGTCAAAGCGCGAAACCTCCGTCCGCCCCGCACCGTACACAATCTCCGGATGCAGCGGGTCCGGTGCGGCGTAGCCATACTCGATAATCCCCACCGGGTGCCACTCGCGAATCGAAACCTCGCCGTCATTGCCGCGGCTCGCGATGCACACTGAGCCGCTTTCCTGCTGCCCGCCGCACACGGAGTAGGGAAACTCGTTGGTCGTCGCCACGTGATAGAGCTGCGCCGTCGGCTGGTTGTACCAACTGCTCCACGTCCGCCCGCCGTTCACCGTAACCAGCGCGCCCTGGTCGCTCACCAGCAGAATGATCTTCGGATTCTCCGGGTTGATCCACAAATTCTGGTAGTCGTCGCCGCCCGGCGCGCCCCGCAGACCCACCCACGTCTTGCCGCCGTCAGTCGATTTCATCGTCACAATGCTCGCGCTGTACACCACGTCCGGATTCTTCGGGTCCACGGCCGGCACCGGCAGGTCGCCGCCGCCAATCTTCATCGCCGGCCTCGGGTCCTCGGTAATCTTCCTCCAGCTCTCGCCACCGTCGTCGCTGCGATACACGCCCAGCCCGACCCCCGTCGCGTAGCCGCCCTGGTGCGACGTTGAAAGCGTCGCATACAACCGCCGCGGATCGCTCGCCGCAATCGCCACATCAATTTGCTCCAGGTCGTCCGGCAGTCCCTTCGTCAGCTTGTGCCAGGTCGCGCCGCCGTCGGTTGATTTGAACAGTCCTCCGCCCGTCCCGTCGTACTCGTTGCCGTCCTCCCACGGCCCCAGCCGGCTCTGCCAAAGCGCCGCGTACACCACATTCGGGTTCTTCGGATCAATTGCCACATCCGATCCGCCCGTGTTCTCGTCCTTGTAAAGCACCTTCTTCCACGTCTGCCCGCCGTCAATTGAGCGGTAAATCCCCCGCTCCGCATTCGGCCCGTAAGGATGCCCCAGCACCGCAGCAAACAGCCGGTTCGGATTGCTCGGGTCCACCGCCAGCGCCGGAATCTGCTCGCCTTCGCGCAGCCCCAGGTGCGTCCACGTCTTCCCCGCATCGTCTGAGCGATAAATCCCGTCGCCTACGGAAAGATCAGGCCGGAGCAGCCCTTCGCCGCTCGCCACATACACAATCTTCGGGTCTGACGGCGCCACCGCGATCGCGCCAATCGACTGCGTCGGCTCGTGGTCAAAAATCGGCCGCCACGTGCGCCCGTAGTCATCGCTCTTCCAAACGCCGCCGTCCACCTGCCCGATGTAAAACACATTCGGCTCGTTCGGCACTCCAGCCACTGCGCGCGTCCGCCCTCCGCGGAACGGCCCAATCATCCGCCAGTGCAGGTCCGGCATCCACGCGGTCCTCGTCGCGGCGGTTGCGGGCTTCTGCGCCGGCGCAACTCCTGCCGCCACAGAGCACAACAGCAAACATCCGGTCCAAACGGAAAAACGGCGGAAACACATCGCAGGCTTCATCGGAACAAGGCTCCTCGGCAGGTATCGCAACAATGGTTGCCATTCTACCGGGTCGCCCGCCGTGTCTTCATCGCGTACACATCGCGGCCTTCGCCGCAGCCTCGCTTCGGACGCGATCAGCCCAGCGTCTCCGCCAGCCGGTTCATCCGCTCTTCCTGCTCGCCAATGGATCGCGCCAGCGCAAACTGCGTGCGGCACCGGTCAAGGTTATGCCCCTCGCGATGCACCTTGAAGTACGTGTCGCCCGCCAGATAATCCGTCAAAAACCGCATCCCGATCTCGAAGGTAATCAGCCTGCCGCTGAAGGCCAGCAGTGCGCGCTCGGCCTTCGTCAAAAAGCCCCCCGCCGTGCTCAGGTAGCCGCGCAGCAGCGCCTCATAGAGCTCGAACTCCATCCCCACCTTGCTCAGGTCGCGTTCATCTTCGGCCGTCAGGCTTGTCGCCGTCCGCACCATGTCGCCAAAGTCATACGGCGCAAGCCCCGGCATCGCCGTGTCCAGGTCAATGACGCACATGCCCTCGCCCGTCGCGTCGTCCAGCATCACGTTGTTAATCTTCGTGTCGTTGTGCGTCACGCGCTCCGGCAGTCCCGCCTCCAGCAGCACGCGCGTCATCGGCTCCTGTGCAAGCGCAAACGCAATCTCCGCATCCGCCGTCTTCGCCCGCCCCGCCGCATCCGCCGCAATCGCGCGCCTGAGCGCCGCAAACCGCTTCGGCGTGTGATGGAAATCCTTGATCGTCTCGTGCAGCCTGGGCGCAGGCAGGTCTGCCAGCAGTTCCTGAAACCGCCCGAAGGCCTTCCCCGCTTCAAACGCCTGCTCGGGCGCGCTCACCGCGTCCACCGTCCGCGCCCGCTCGATCTTCCAATACGCCCGCCACGCATCGCCCGCATCGTCCCGGCGCCACGTTGCGCCCTCGCGCGTCGGAATCAGCCGCAGCGCCCTCCGCTCGCCGTCCGGCTCGCCCGCCACCTTGGCCGACACATGCTTCGTCACCCGCTCAATGTTTTCCATCAGAGCCGGCAGGTCGCGAAAGATCTGCTCATTCATCCGCTGCACAATCGCGCGCTGCCTCACGTCGCCGCGCGCAAACTCTACGCAGAATGTGTCGTGAATGTGCCCGCTGCCGTAGGGCTCCGCGCGCACCATCTCTCCCTCAATCGCAAATCGCCGCGCCGCGTCTCCGGCATGCGCGGCCGTTGCCTCACTCACCCCACAACCGCCGCGGATACAACCCCGCCTCGACCAGCTTCCCGATGCTCTCCACCACGCGCGGCCGGTCTTCGCGATACGTCACGCCAAACCACGCGTCCGTGCTCCTCAGCACCTTCACGTGCGCATCGCCACGGCCCACCAGCACACTCACCGCCTCCGGCAGGTAGCACTCCGCCTTCAGATCCGCATCGTGCTCCTCCAAAAACTTCGCGAAGTACTCCTTCAACTGTGGGAAAATCCCCGTCGTGAATCCCCAAAAGTTCATCGACACGGGCTCATCGCCCGTCAGCGCCACCACCTTGCCATCGGCCTCCGTGTCCTTCGCGCCGTTGCCGTCCGGCGCAATCTTCTTCCGCTCCACAATGCGTTTCAGATAGCCCTCGGCGCTTACCTCACACACGCCGCGCGCCACCGTGCCAAACTCCGACAGCGTCTTGCGCAGCACATAGCCCACCATCGCGTAATCGCCTGTGCCCGCATTCAAATGCTCCGCCAGCATCCTGAAACCTTCCGGCCCGTAGTAGTCATCGGCGTTGATCACTGCGAACGGCTCGCGAATCGTCTCGCTCGACATCAGCACCGCGTGCGTCGTTCCCCACGGCTTGGTCCGCTCCGGAGGCTGCGTATGGCCGCCCAGCATCTTGTCCATCTCCTGGAAGACGCACTCCACCTCCACGTGCCGCGCAAACTTGTCACCCATCGTCTCCCGAAAGGCCGTCTCCATGTCCTTGCGGATCACGAAGACTACCTTTCCAAAGCCCGCCCTCAGCGCGTCGAAGATGGAGTAATCCATGATCGTCTCGCCGCCCGGCCCCACCGGGTCAATCTGCTTCATTCCTCCGTAGCGGCTGCCCATTCCCGCCGCCAGCACCATCAGTGTCGGTTTGGTCATCGTGTCGTTTCCTTCTCTGTCTATTGTTCTTCTTTATCCTTTTTACTGCCTCTCCCCCGCTACCGGCGTTAAATCCAGCGTCAGCACCTCAAACGGCGCAAGCTCGAACGTATGCTCCTCGTCCGCGTTGAGCCGCATCGCCGGCTTGTGCGCAGCGTCCTTCCACGGGCTCTTCGCTTCATACTCCCGCGCCGCGCCTGCCGGCAATTGCAGCGCATTAGCCAGCGTCAGCTGAGTCGACTGCGGCTTGTTGCTCGGATTCCTCAGCACCAGAATACCCATCCGCGGCGCCCACGATGCCCACCCGTACACCTCCAGCCAACCCGGGTCGCCGCCCACCCAGTGCGAATCCTTCAGCACGTCCGCATTCGCGCGCGACCACTTCGCCGCCTCCGCCAGATCATCCCAGTTCGCCTTCGTCAGCAGCTCCGGCGTGATGTAAAGCTCCTGCAGTTGCGTGCCCGTTCCAAAGTACGACCGCACCTCATTCCGGAAATCGTTCCCTGGGTCCGTGTCGAGCCCCTTGCGGAACCGCGCATACACAATTCCGTGCAGCATAAGCGAGTTCAGCGGATACAGCGGACCGCGCTCCACAATATTCCGGTAAAGCTGCTCGTCGCGGTAGGTGATCCACCGCTCGCGATCCGTTCCGACGCCCGTGAACGACGTATCATCGCCGCCGCGCCACGTTGAGTCCGCATAGCGCAGCCAGAACGGCGAAGGCCACGTTCCCGTCGTCACGTTGATGAACACATCCGGCTTGGCCTTGCGCAGCTCGCCAATCAAATGCATCATCGCGGCAAAATCACTGTCAAACTGGCTGCCCGGCACCACCTGGTTCACGTTCCCCGTCCCGTCAAACTTGAACTGGTTCACGCCGTACTTCTTCATCATCTCCAGGCACACATCGCGGAACGCCGCATAATACTTCGGCCCCGAAAGCGCATACCCTCCGTCCACAATCTCGTAGCCGGCCTGCTTGGCAAACGCCATCCGCTCCTGCTTCGGCTTCTCATAGCCGCCCCATGGCGACAACCACACCCCCGGCTCCGCACCATACTGCTCCGCCGCCTTGCGCACTGGCGTAAAGCCGTCGGGAAATCCGCTGTTGAACTTCCACAGCGAGTGGTGATTGTCCCACCCATCGTCAAAGAGGAATGAATTCAGCTTCACTCCGCGTTTCCGCGCCAGCTCCTCGCCAAACGCGTTCACCCGGTTCACTGAGATCTTCGAGTCATACTCCGTTGTGTACCCCAGGTCATACCACGAGTTGTAATGCAGAAACGTCCGGTAAGGGTGCGCCCGCTCGCGCTCCACATACGCCAGAAAATCTCGCCGCATCTGCCCCGTCCGCGCCACGCCCACCACCGCCGAATACGTGATCGACTGCCCCGCCTTCAGCGGCAGCTCGCGGTCCACCCACGCCGTCGCGCGCCCCATCGACACGCGGCTCTCCGACAACGGATCCTCAAAGCCCATAAACCAGCTTCCAGCCACCACCGGCGAACCCTTCACCGTCCCGCTCACCTGCGCGCCTGCCTGCGGCACATCCAGCAGCTCCAGCCGCCCAATCGCCGCGTCCTTTCCCATGGCTGTCAGCGTCAGCACCTCGCGCACATAGTTCCCACCGTCCCGCATCACCACGCGCCACTCCGCGCGCAGCGCACCGTCAGTTGTCTCCAGCGGAACCGTCACCTCTTCGCCCTTCAGCCTCGCGGCCGCGCGCGCCGCATCCGCGTCCGCCGCCAGCTCCCGCGTGCTCGGCTCGCCCGCCAGCCGCATCTCCGTTGCAAGGTACACACGCCCGTCCTGCATCTGGATCGCGAACGGCTCGGCCTCGGTCATTGTGGCGCCATGCAGCCGGTCGGTCACCGTTAGCCCGCTCAGCCGGCCGCTCGTCAGGTGCCACGCCGCGCCAATCGCGCCATCTTGCAGCCGGAACCAGTCGCCCTCGTGGGTCAGGCTCACCGGTCCGGCATCCAGCGTCTGCGCGCCCGCGCCACACAGGCTCGCCGCCGCCAGCACCAGAGTCAGGGCCATGACCCACCCCGCCTTCAACCTCTTCGTGTTCACTTGCATGGTCTTCAAAACTCCCTCCACGTTCTCCGGTCTTGCGCCATCCCGCCCCGGACCGAGCGATTGGAAGCGTTTTCTTCTCCCAGCGGGAAGCCGCCTATCATACCGCACGCTTCGCGCCTGCTGCTTGGAACCTGCAAGTCTAACGCACAGACGGGGCACCCAGGGCGCCCCGTCTTTTGCCAGCTTCATCGCGGCATCCTGCCGCCGCGCGCCGCGCTCACTGCACCGTGATCGTCACCGTCGTCTGCGCGCTGATGGTCCCGCCGGCCCCGGTCACCGTCGCGGTATACGTTCCCGGTGTCGTCCCGGCAATCCCGCCGCCACCGCCGCCACCACCCACGCTGCTCCCGCCGCCGCAGCTTGACACGCCAAGCCCCAGCGCTGCCGCCAGCATCACCATGCCCAGCAGTTGCCGCCAGCGCCGCCGCCTCTCTCCGCCCGGAATCCCGAACAGCAGCAGGCAGGCCAGCGTCGCGCCCCCAGCCATCCAGCCTGCGCCCGGCCGCCCCGGCTCCCGCAGCGCGCCCGTTGTCGCCGCCGTCGTCGTCACGGCCATCGTCGCCGTCGCCGCGTTCGTATCGCTGATGGTCACCGGACTCGTCGACCCGAAGCTCAGCGCCGGCAGATACGTTGCGCCCGACGGGCTGCTAGTAATCGAAGCCGTCATCGCCACCGACCCGGTAAACCCTCCCGCAGGCGTCACCGTAATCGTCGAGGTATTGTTCGTCGTGGCGCCCGGCGAACTGATCGTCACATTCGTCCCCGTCAGCGAAATCCCCGCGGGCACTGGTGCGGTGACAACGATATAGGCGAGGGCCGTCCCTGGGCTGTAATCTGCATTACCGCTGTAAGCCGCCGTCAGCGTGTAACTCCCCGCCGTGAATGTGCTCGCCGGAATCGTGAAACTCGCTGAACCGCCCGACAGTTGCAAAGGACCCGAATCGTAACCACCGCCGGAGACGTCAATGGTCCCCGTCGGCGTCGCGACATTCTGCACCGTCTGCACGGTCACCGTGATGGGCTCAGGGGAATTGGCGGCAAAAACAGCCACGTACGTTGAAAATGCGACATTCGCCGGCGCAATCAGCGTCACTGTCGCCGTTCCAGTACCGCTCTTGTAGGTGGAGTCACCGTAATAGTTCGCCGTTAATGTATTTGGTCCGGGCTGCAGAACGCCGGCGAGGAAGGTTGATGCCGAACCATTTGTCAGTGCTAGCGTCCCCAAGGATTTCTGTCCCGTCGACATTGCGACGTTCCCGGTTGGTGTCGGATCGCCGCTCGGCCCCGTCACATTCACCGAAAAGGTCACCGGATAATTCACCACCCCGCTCGGCGTCACCACCGTCACCGTCGGTGCAACCGTGCCGTCTGAAACCACAAGAAATGATGCCCCCGCATTACCGCTGTTGTAGTAGTGGTCGCCGCTGTAAATTGCGTTAACGTCCAACTGGCCCAAGGGGAGAGTGTTGGCGGGTACCGTGATAGTTACCGCACCATTCACCAGGGCGGCTGCAGCGGAGGTATAGGCCGGGGATGAACCGTTATACACAACCAGCTTTACCGTGCCCGTCGGCGTTGGATAGCTGCCTGAACCCGCTAGCGTAACGGTAATGAGTTCGGGCTGGTTCACTTGAATCGTGCTCGACGCGGGACTCACCGTCATGGCGGCCGTAGCGCCGTTGACCTCGATGGGATAGCTGCCTGACAACTGGGAGGCGGCGTAGTTCGTGTCGCCGCTGTATTTCCCGCTAATGGTGTGTCCTCCCGCACTGAGTTGTGTTGTCGTATAAGTCGCCGAACCAGTCGCAAGGGAAGTGGAGGTACCTGCGGTCCCTGTCACAGGGACGGTCCAGTTTGTTGTTCCGTCTGTGAAAGTCACGCTGCCCGTCGGCGCCACCCCTGCGCTTTCCAGGAGGCCGATGTTGTTCGCACTCACGATCTTTGCGCTTAGCGTCTCACTGTCCCCAACGTTGATATACGCCCCGCTGGCATTCACAGCAACAAATGTCGCCACGGGCAGCACCGTCAAACTCACCGCTGAACTCGTGCTCGCGTTAAAGCTCGCGTCGCCGGGAAACGCAGCCGTCAGGCTGTCCGTTCCCACAGGAACCATACCCGTCTGCAGCTCCGCAACCCCCGCACTGCTCAACTGCGCCGTCCCCAGCGTTGCCGTCCCGCTCTTGAAGGTGACCGTCCCTGTCGCCGCGCCATCCGGATTCGCAAGTGACGCGCTGTTCCCGTAAGGCTGCGCGTCCAGCGAATAGATGTATCCGTAATACGGCGTCGATGCCTGGTTCCCGGTCGACGGATCATAATAGGTCGCCGTCAGGCTCGTCGTGCTCGTTTCCGCCCCCACCGTCACCTGGATCGCGTTCGAATCGCTCTGCGCAAAAGTCGCATCGCCGCCGTAGTGCGCCGACACATGATAGCTCCCGCCCGGCAGCACATTTGTCGTTCCGCTGATTGCGCCTCCGCTCATCGAGAAGGTCGCAATCGCCTCCTGCCCCGGATAGCTTGCCGGGCTCAGGTCGTCCACCAGGCCCATCAGGCCCGTCGGCGTCCCGCCGGATCCGGTCACCGTGCCCGCCACCGTCACGCCCTGCCCGTGCGTAATATTCAGGGCCGCCGTTCCGCCGTTCAGTTGCAGCGTCGAGCTCGTCGCCGTCAGTCCCGCTGAGGCCCAGTTGTTCGCCATCTGCGTCGCGTCCACGCTGCCCAACCCCGACGCCTCGTCATATCCCGTCGTGGCGTTATAGCCCGTCAGAAAATACTGCGACACTCCATTCAACGCGCAGTTAGGCGTCCCGCTGATGCACGGCACCGAGTTGTCGCCCGACGACACATCGTGAAAGACCGTCGAGTACTTCGACTTCGCCAGCTTGTAGAGCACATAGTCGGCCTGTCCCAGCCGCGAGCCC
The DNA here is from genome assembly GCA_035534635.1 of Occallatibacter sp. Taxonomy (GTDB): domain Bacteria; phylum Acidobacteriota; class Terriglobia; order Terriglobales; family Acidobacteriaceae; genus Telmatobacter. The sequence goes on along the minus strand of DATLRP010000057.1, from coordinate 40,872 downwards.
GTTTTCTGCTCCACCAGCGCCAGCATGCCCGCAAACGCCGGCGACGCCGCCGACGTCCCACCAACGCCCGTCACGTTAAAGTTGTTTCCTGTTGCTCCCGGCGCGCAATCCGTGATCGGATTTCCATTTGCATCCGAGTCCAGGTCCGTGCACAGCGCCCACACTGCCCCATAAAACCCGTTTCCGGCGAGGAACGACACATCCGGCAGGTTTCGTCCCGCCATGCTTCCAAAGCCGCTCTGCCAGCTCGGCGTCGGATACACGGTACTTATGCCACCACCTGCAGCCACAATGTCGTTCGGCACGCCGTAGTCGCTCAGCGGCTCGTTCTGGCTGATCGAGGTATTCGGATAGACCGCGTCATTCCACGGTTCTTCGGGAATGTAAGATTTTGCGCTGCGATGATTCGGCAGCGTGTTTGTCAGGTCCACATAATTCTCAAAGCTCGTCAAGCCATTGGAATAAAGGGCATCAAAGTCCGTGCCGCCCACAGAGATGTTGTAGGGCGTCGAGGACAGTCCGTTTACCGCCAGCCCATACTGCGCTGCATTCTCCGTATGCGGATCATCGCATTCCGCCGAGCCGCTGTCGCCCGACGCAACCAGCACCGCGATTCCCTGCGCCGCTGCCTGCTGCCACAGCTCATCCATATACAGGTTGCCAGACGTGCCCAGATCGGACTCGCACTCGCTGAAGCTCACGCTCAGGATGTCCGCCTGGTTGTCGTCCAGCGCCCGCTGGATTGCCAGAAACAGTCCACCTTCATAGGTCGTGTCCGCGGCCGTGTACAGAATCACATTCGCGTTCGGCGCAATCCCGGTCGCCACCTCGGTGTCCAGGTACGCCTCGATCTCGTCGCCGTTTGCGCCCGGATCCGCGCCGTCCGTCACCACCTGCAGCGCCTTGGCCGGCAGTCCGAAGGTAGACCGGTAATTCGCAACCTGCGCCGCGCTCACATTCGAGTCGCCGGCAAGCGCGATGGTCACGCCTGTGCCGTCGTAGGCCGTCCCCGTATGAGCCGGATTCAGGCTCGTCGGCGTGTCGTAAATCGTCGCCGCGTCGGCCGGACCCAGAAAGATTGTGTAACCGTTTGTCGTATCTCCAATCGTGTAGCTCGGCCTGATCGTTCCCGTCAGCGGGTCGAATACACCGCTCGGGCCCCGCCGGTACGCCGCCTTTGGCTTTACGCTGTTCAACGACGCCACCCCGGCCACCACCGGCATCAGAGCAGCCGGAATCTCCGGGTCCACCGCGTTCGCCCAGTACTGCTGACCCTTCACCACGAAGCTGTGAATCGACGTGTGGAACGTCGACTCCACTTGCCCCACCGTGCCGGAGATTTCCAACGCCAGGCGCCCCTTCTCCACACGGTCCACCTTCAGCCCGTGGCCCTCCAGCCAGGTCTCAATCACCGCGAGGTCCGCATCCGACACGCCATAGCGCTGCCCGAACTGTTCCGGAGTTAGAAACTTGTGGTAACTCGGCGAGTTTGTGTCCTGCACCGCCTCCAGGTAGGTCTGCAGGTCGGCTTCCTGCTGCTTGCTTCGCTTCAGCACCAGCACAAGCCGGTTCGCCGGCATCGAAACCGGCGCGGCTCCATGATCATAGGCCGCCTGCGCAATCGGGCTTGTGTTTCCCTTGAGTGTCGCCAGGGCGCCTTCATCCACCTGCGCTGTAATTCGCGCAATCGGCCGCGTCGCCGCCGTCTGAGCTTCCGCACTCAGCCCGCACGTCGCGCCCATCAAGCCCAGCACTGCGGCGCATACAAAGGCCCATCTCAATGACAAGACTCTCTTCATCACGGCCGCCCTCAAAATGCGCTCGCTGCCACGAACGTCCCTCCCCTCTACGTGCCGGGGATCCGCTTGCTTGCTGACGTTCGTGAAGCCTATCACACCTTCGCGCAACTCAGTCTACCGTGTAAACTTGCTCCTCAGTAATTGCGAAAGTTATCCGTACGCGCGCAAGCAACGGCACGCGCACACGCTCACTCACTCGCAACCGCGCGAGCTCCGGCCTTGTTCGCAACCTTTAAAATATCTAATATTCGCCTATGTTCATTCCCGCTCGCGAGCGCGGCTACTGGATTCCCGTAATCCTCTACGCATGCTTCGTGCTCGCCGATTGGCTCACCGGCATACATTACCGCAATCCCAAATACTACGCGCAGCACGGATGGCCCAAACTCGCCGCCTTCGCCTGCGCGGCAATCGTCCTCTGGTTTCTTTCCGCCAACCGTCAGGATGAATATCTTCCCGGCGCAGCGGCCGCCGACATTAAAACTCCCTTACTTCGTCCGCAGGACTCCTTCTTCTGGGTCCCGGCGAAGTATTGGCCGGCGCTGTCCCTCGCTCTCGGTCTTCTCTTCTGCTTCGTCAACATTTAGGCCCCTCTGCCGCGCGGCGTATCATGGCTCCCATGCCACGCAAACTCCGCTGGGGAGTCCTCAGCACCGCAGCCATCGGCCTCAAGAAAGTCATTCCCGCCATGCAGCGCGGCAACTTCACCTCCGTCGACGCCATCGCCTCGCGCGACCTCGACCGCGCCCGCGCCGCCGCATCCCAGCTCGGCATCCCCCGCGCCTACGGCTCCTACGAGGAGCTCCTCGCGGACCCCGAGATCGACGCCATCTACAATCCCCTGCCCAACCAGCTTCACGTCCCCTGGACCCTCCGCGCCGCAGAGGCCGGCAAGCACATCCTCTGCGAAAAACCTCTCAGCCTCACCGTTGCTGAAGCCCGCACCCTCCTCGACGTCCGCGCCCGCACCGGCGTCCACATCGGCGAAGCCTTCATGATCCGCACTTATTCCCAGTGGCTCCGCCTCCGCGAGCTCATTCAGGAGGGCCGCATCGGTCCCCTCCGCGCCGTCACCAGCTTCTTCAGCTACTTCAACCGCGACCCCTCCAACATCCGCAACCAGCCCGACGCCGGCGGCGGCGCGCTCTACGACATCGGCTGCTACTGCATCTATCTTTCCCGCTACGCCTTCGCCCAGGAGCCCGCGCGCGCACTGTCCTGCGTTGAGCGCGACCCCGAGCTGGGCGTGGACCGCCTCACCTCGGCCATCCTCGATTTCCCCTCCGGCCAGTCCATCTTCACCTGCAGCACGCAGCTCGTCCCCTACCAGCGCGTCCATTTCCTCGGTGCAAAGGGCCGCATCGAAATCGAAATCCCCTTCAACGCGCCCAATGACCGCCCCACGCGCCTCTTCATTGACTCCACCGGAGACCTCACCGGCTCAGGCGTCACCACTGAAACCTTCCCCGCCGCCGATCAGTACACCATTCAGGGTGACGCCTTTTCCCGCGCCGTCCTCGAAGGCGGCGAGGTCCCCGTGCCCCTTGAGGACGCCATCGCCAACATGGCCGTCCTTCAAGCGCTCTTTCGCTCCGCGCAATCCGGCCACTGGGAAGCGCCCGTCGAGTAGCATCGCGTCCGCACTCAACCATCCATTGATCTGCTTGTCGAAAGAATGTTTCAGCGTGCCGCGCTACGGCTCGCGTCAGCGGCTCCGGCCGGTACGCGGCTGCGGGTCCATCCGGCGGGTGTAGCGGCCCGTCAGCGCATTCCACCGGATCGTCGCCAGCTCCTTCAGCATCTGCATGCCGTCCTTCAGATAGCTCATCCGCGAGCGCTCATCGTGCGCCCAGCTCACCGCCACTTCCTGCACCTTCATCCCGCGCTTCAGCGCAATGAACAGGATCTCCGGGTCAAAGCCCCACCGCTCGATTGTCTGCAGCGCAAACACCGTCCCTGCAGCCTCGCGCGTAAACGCCTTGAAGCCGCACTGCGTGTCGGCAAAGGGCAGCCGCATCATCATCCGCGTCACCAGGTTGAAGCACCGCCCGAAAAACTGCCGGTAAAGCGGCTGTCGATGCGTTTGCCGCCCGCTCTCCAGCCAGCGCGAGCCGATGGCGATATCCGCTCCCGCCTCGATCGCCGCGAACAGCCGTTCGGCCTCCTCAATCGGCGCCGACAGGTCCGAGTCCGTGAACATCACCACGTCCCCGCGCGCTTCCGTCATTCCGTGCCGCACGCTGTACCCCTTGCCGTGGTTGCCCGGATTCGAGAGCAGCCGCAGCTCCGGCGCTCGAAGCGCAATCTCCCGCACCACCTCGGCGGTCGCATCGCGCGAACCGTCGTTCACCACCAGGATCTCCGCCTGCCAGCCCCGCTCCCGGATGCACTTGAGCACACGTTCCAGCGTCCCTGGAATGCGCCCGCTCTCGTTGTAAGCCGGTATCACAATGCTGTATTGCGGATGCGGCGTCTCGCTCACGCTTCCTCCCGGCCCGGTTCAAAATGGGACTCGGCAAAGACTCTCGCCATCATAACCCGCGCCGCCCATCGGCCTTCAAAACCCCGCCCCAAATACTCACCTCCACCCAACCCGCTGAACCGTAAACTGATCTCTAAAGCCAACCTCCCGTAACCCCTTCCAACTTTTTGCCCTTCCCACCCCGCCGATTTTGGTTATGCTGGATGCGGAGGCCTGAACCGCTATGACCAAAGCAGACCTGGTGGAGAAAGTCACGCGCCTGGGCGACCTCACCCGTCGCGACGGCGAGGTCATCGTCGAAACCGTATTCGATTCCGTCATCTCCGCACTGCAGAGTGGCGACAAGATCGAAATCCGCGGCTTCGGCTCCTTCCGCATCCGCCAGCGCAATCCCCGCATCGGCCGCAACCCAAAAACCGGCGAGCGCGTTGAAGTCCCTGCCAAACGCGTTCCTTACTTCAAGCCCTCCAAGGAGCTCCGCGACCTCGTCAATCCGCAGGAATCCGCCGCTCCCTCTGCTTAGGCCCCCCATTCCTTCGCTTCGGCCGCGTGCCCGCGCCACTCATCGCGGCCGAATCCCAATCCCGCTCAGCATGCGGCCCGCGTGTCCCTTCGAGGCCCGGTGCGAGAAGAACAGCTCCTGCTGGCACATCGTGCACCCGCCCGTAGCCCGGATCGCCTCCGGCTTCAATCCCGCATCCAAAAGCTGCCGCCGGTTGGCCTCCGTCAGGTCCACGTGCAGGCCGGGCCCAATCGGCGAGTGCCCTGGGGCCCGTTGCGTCAAAAACAGCATCGGATACTTCGTCCGCACCGGGTCCGCGTCGTACACCTCGCGGAACAGCTCCCGCCCATAGGCGAACTGCGACTCGAAGGCCGACAGCACCTCTTCGCCCACCGCATAGCAGCACGCGCCCACGCCCGGCCCAATCGCCGCCGTTAGATCTTCTGGTTTTGACCCGAACTCCGCGCGCATCCGCCCCACGCCCAGTTCCACAATCCGCTTCACCGTCCCGCGCCAGCCAGCGTGGAAAGCCGCAACCGCACGCTGCTTCCGGTCCGCCACCAGCACCGGCAGGCAATCGGCCGTCTGCACGGCAACCAGCACCCCCGGCTCGTCGGTCATCGCGCCGTCGGCCTTCCGCGGCACAGCCCGCGCCGCATCCTCCCGGCCCACGCGCACCACCAGATTTGAGTGGAACTGCCTGAGCGTGACCAGCGGCGTCCGCCCATCGCCCGTCACCGCCTCCACAAACAGCCGGCGATTCGTTTCGACAATCTCCCGCTCGTCGGCCTCCGTGAACCCCAGATTCAATTCGCCTGGCGCGTCCTCGGCGCAATACACGCGGCTCAGCCCGCCCTGCCGCGTGCTGAAGCCGTGCCACAGCCAGCTCAACTTTTTCGGGCCGGTCAAGCCCCAGCCCGGCACGGCCAGCCAGCGGACACCATTCGCCGCCGTCTCCGGCTCCGCCGCGCGCACCGCTAATTCTTGGGGTTCGGCCCGCTCCATCCGCATCCGCTGTGTAATCCCCGCCGCGCCGCGCCGCCGCCGCACCAGTCCCGCGGCCTCCAGCAGCGCATCGGTCGCGTCCAGCTCTGCATCCAGCTCTGCGTCCGGCCGTGCGCCCGACGTTGGACGCAGCTCCCCTCCCGCTCTCTTCTTGCTGCTGGATTTCGGCCTTCTCATTGCGAAGATTCTATCGGCCCGCCCCCACAAGGCCGCGCTTTTGCCGCGCCCACCCGGGCTTTCATGCGCAAAGCAATGGGCCTGCCTTCCGGCAGGCCCGCTTGAGAGGCAATTTTGGGAGGGAATTCCAGGAGGGGTTTAGGGGAGAGGTCCGTTTCCGGACCTTCACATGGGAAGGATACCGTTCTTGGCAGGTCGTACTTCGGGGTCGCCTCTGCTTGTTAATAGTTAGGATGCGATCCTCAGGAAAAAGTTGCTGCACCACTCTTTTCCCTGTGCAAAACTTCCTCCGCCGCGCCTCTGCCCTCACCCTCCGCGCAGGGTGTATCCTCAATTCCGCCATGAATCTTCGCTTTCCTCGCGTCCTGTCCTGTTCTCTCCTCGCCCTCACCGCTGCCACCCTCGCCGCTCAACAGCCCAAACCCGAAGCCCCCAAACCAGAAGCAACAGAGCAGTGGACTCCCGTACCGCCCATCGTCACCCCCGGCGCCACAGACGCCGCGCCGCCTTCGGACGCCATCATCCTCTTCAACGGCAAGGATGAAAGCCAGTGGGTCTCCGCGCAGGATCACACCCCCGCCCGCTGGTTCGTCCACAACGGCATCCTCACCGTCAACAAGGCCGGCGGCGTGGGCAACATTGAAACCAAACGCAAATTCAAGGACTACCAGCTCCACATCGAGTGGCGCATCCCCACCGGCATCACCGGCAGCGGCCAGGCCCGCGGCAACAGCGGCGTCTTCCTCGCCTCCACAGGCCCCGGCGACGACGGCTACGAGCTCCAGGTCCTCGACTCCTACGGCAACACCACCTACGTCAACGGCCAGGCCGGCAGCATCTATAAGCAAAGCCCGCCCCTCGTCAATCCCAACCGCAAGCCCGGCCAGTGGCAAACCTACAACGTCATCTGGACCGCGCCCACATTCCACCCCGACGGCTCGCTCGCCACGCCCGCCTGCGTCACCGCCTTTTTCAACGGCGTCCTCGTCCAGAACCACTTCAAGCTCACCGGCCAGACCCTCTACATCGGCAAGCCTTTTTACAAGGCCTACAGCAGCGCCCCCATCAAACTCCAGGCCCACGGCGACCAGAGCCAGCCCATCTCCTTCCGCAACATCTGGGTCCGCCCCCTGCCCGACGGCTCCTGCAACTGAGTTGAGCCACCAAAAGCTCGCGCCAGAACGCTGACTGTCATCTTGCGCGCAGGTCGTCCCAACGGGACGACCGAAGTCGAAAGATCTGCGGTTGCTTCTTCAACTCCCAACCCGCCACAGAAATCGGGTGCCCCATTCATGCGGCGTTCTTTGCCGCATGAGTGGGAAAGCACGAACCCTCACCCCGTCTTCTTCGGCCTTGCCGCCTTCTCCACCACCTTCGTAATCAGCCCCACCGGCAAAAACCGCACCGCAAACGCGGACACGCGCCCGCTGGTGCTCGGCAGCACCGTCCGCTTGCCGCGCGCCAGCCCTTCCACGCCCTGTCGCGCCACTTCCTCAGCCGATTGCACGCCCTTCCGGAACGCCTGCGCGCCCGAGACCTCAAAAAACTCGCTCTCCGTCGTCCCCGGACACAACGCCGTCACCTTCACTCCGTGCCGCGCCACTTCCTCAGCCAGTCCCAGCGCAAAAAACCGGTCAAACGCCTTCGTCGCCGCATAGGTGGACAAATACGGCACCGGCTGAAAGCTCGCCGTTGACGCCACAACCATCACCCATCCCCGTCCGCGCTCCACCATCCGCGGCACAAACAGCCTCGTCAGCCGCACCACCGCCTCGCAGTTCACCCGCACCTGGCTCGCTTCCTGCTCGGCCCGGCTCGTGTGGAACGCCCCATACTGCCCCAGCCCCGCGTTGTTCACCAGGATGTCCACCGCAATCCCTGCGCCCTCGGTCGCGTCGAACAAATGCTCGGCCGCATCCGGGTCATTCAAATCCGCCACCACCCAGCGAACCTCCGTCCCCTTCGCCTGCAACTCCGCCGCCAGCGCCTCCAGCCGTTCGCGCCGCCGCCCGGTCAGGATCAGCTTTGCCCCGTGCCGCGCCAGCTCCCGCGCCAGCGCCACGCCAATCCCAGCGCTTGCGCCTGTCACCAGCGCCCACCTGCCCTTGAAATCCGCCGTCGTTCCCGCCATCAGCCTCGACTCCGCCGGCTTACCGGTACACCTCACGCCGGTTCCCAACCCGCACCACAAGGATTCGAACCAACTTGTCTTCAATGTGCGCGATGATCCTGTAATCCCCCACGCGATACTTCCAGAACTCGCCCACCTCCGAGCCCTTCAGTGCCTCGCCCAGACTTCGTGGATCGTCCATCTTCGCCAGCCGCTCAGACAGAAAGCGCACAATCCGCCGCGCTGCCTGCTGGTCCAGCTTTTCCAGTTCCTTCTCGGCGCGCGGGTCCAGCTCAATCGTCCACGCCATAGCGGCCTTTCACGGCCTCAAGCCTAACTGTCTTCACCTTGCCTGCGCGAATCTCCCGCAGCCGACGCTCCGCCAGATAGAGATCCTCCAGGTCCGCCAGATGCTCCAGAATCGCCTCGCGCGCATAATAGGTCTTCGTCCGGCCCGTCCGCTTCGCCAAAGCATCCAGCCTCTTTTCAACTTCTTCAGGTAACCGAATCGCCAGCATGGCAACCTCACATTTTCATTCTGCTATACAAGTATAGCAAAACCGCCCATTCCTCACACCGGCTGCGCTTCCTCTTCAAACTCCTCGTTCAGCCACTGGCTGAACGCCTCGAACTCCTCGTCGCGGCCCAGAAACGCCCGCACCATCTCCCGGCCGGGCTTGCTGCCGCCCTGCTCCAGCACCGTCCGCCGATAGCGCGCGCCCGCCTCGCAGCCCAGCAGGTCCTTGGGGTCAAACTGCGCAAAAAAATCCAGCGCAATCACCTTGTCGAAGGCATAGGTGTAGTAGTTCGACGAGTATCCCGTCAGATGCCCAAAGCTCGCGTACATCCGGTTGCCGTCCTTCCACGTCCACGGCTGCAGGCTCTCGTAAAGCTCCTTCGTCACCGCGTCCAGGTCCAGCCCCTGCGGGTCGCGGTCGTGCAAATCCAGCGAGAGCGTCGTGTAGTAAAGCTGCGCACGCACCCAGTCCGCGCGCCCGAACGCCCCGGCCCGCTTCATCTTCCGGATCGTCTCCGCGGGCAGCACCTCCCCCGTCTCGTAGTGCTTCGCGAAGCTCTGCAGCAAATCTTCATCACGGAAAAACTCTTCCAGCATCTGCGACGGCACCTCGATAAAATCTCCCTCCGTCGCAAAGCCGCTCACGCCCGCCCACTCCGTCTGCCCGCCCAGAATCGCGTGCATCAGGTGGCCGAACTCATGAAAGTAGGTCACCACATCCGAATACTGCATTAAACCGGAATCACCCTCTTCCCCTCCCGGAAAATTGCAGATTAGCGCCGCCTCCGGCAGATAACGTCCCTTCACGCCCGTCACCACCGGCGCGGCAGAGAACCATTTGTCCTTGCCCTCGCGCGGATGCATATCCAGGTAAAACCGCCCCACACGCGCGCCCTGCTCGAACACATCGAAAACGCTCACGGCCTTGTCCCACGCCACTGCGTCCGCACGCCGAAACTCCACCTTGAAGAGCCGCGCCGCGGTCTCCAGCACGCCTCGCTCCACCTGCGCATAAGGGAAATAGGGCCGCACCGACTGCGAATCGAAGTCGAACTTGGCCCGCCGGAACTGCTCATACCAGTAGCCCCGGCTGGTCGTGTCAATCGCCGTCAGCCCGGGGTCCCCGGCGACGGGTCTATGTCGCTGGGGTGGAAGCCCCGGCTCATGCCCCTGCGCAAACTTCAGCACCTCGGCGTACTCCTGCCGTGCTCCTTCCCGGCTCGCCTCGTCCAGCTTTTGCAAAAACTCCCGCACATTCGCCGCCGATTTCATCATCTGGTCTGCCGTGGCCAGGTCCGCCCAGCTGCGGAAGCCCAGAACATCGGCAATCTCCTGTCGCGTGGCAAGCAGGTCCAGCAGAATCTGCTGGTTCACCGGATAGGCCCGCGAGTTGTAGGCCAGAAACATCCGCTCACGCAGCGCCGCGTTCGCGCCAAAGGTCATCACCGGCAGCATCTCCGGCTGATCGGTCGTCAGCGTCACCTTCCCCTCGGCGTTGGCCGGGTGCCGCGCCACGTAGTCCTCCGGCAGTCCCTCCAACTCCGCCGGCGTGGCCTCAATCGTCTTTCCGCCCTCCTGGATATTCCGGCCGAATTCGAGCGCAAGCATCGTCGCCTTGTTGTGCAGCTCCTGCAGCCGGGTTCGGGTCGCCTCGTCCTTGTCCACGCCGGCCAACCGGTAACCCAGCAGCGTCCGTTCCACATAGTGCCGCGTCGCCCCATTCGCCCGGTCCAGCCGCATCGCCGACAGCGCGTCATACACCCCCCGGTTCAGGCTCAGGGCACTGGCGGCCATCGCCACCCGCTGCGCCTCCATTTGCGCCTGGTCCCGCACGGCTTTGTCCGCTGCCACCGAATTCAGCACGCCTGCCTGCGCTCCTGCCAGGCTAAGCTGCTCAATCACAACGTCATAGAGCCGCAGCGTATTCTCCGTCGTCCGCTCGCCCTCCACAGCCAGCAGGGCCGCCAGCGCGGCTTCGTGCGCCGCCAGCCGCTCGCCCACCCACATTTCCAGCGCCTTCGCATCCGCCGCTCCGCCCGTCTCCCACACGTGAATCGCCCCGGTAACTGCCGTTTCTGCTCCCATTTCGGCCATTTCCTCCCGCTTCCAGCTTGCCATACCTGCCCCGCCCACTCCTAAATCCGCAAATTCCCTGGTCGCGCTCTTCTTCTCAGTTGCATCCGCCGCTCAACCCGTCTAACATGCGTCAATTGATTGCCATGCCGCACGCAGGAACCATCGCCGAGCCCCCAGTGCCCGCGCCGCCGCGCCTCCGCCTGGGCAAGCTCTGCCTCTCCCTGCGCGCTAAAACCCCGGCCGAGCTCTTTGAGCATGCCAGCGGCGCCCTCGCCGACGTCCGGTTCTTCGAGTTCCGGCTAGACCTGTTGCCCAAGCCCGCCGCCGCCCTGCCCAAGCTGAAGGATTTCCTCTTCCGCCACCGCGACGTGACGGCCATCGCCACCTGCCGCCGCAAGGCCAATGGCGGAAGCTTTACCGGCTCCCTCGCCGCCCAACTTGCCCTGCTGGAAGACGCAGCCAAGGCCGGCGCCCAGATCCTCGACCTCGAAATCGAATCGGCCGAGCAGGCTCGCAACTCGCAACTCGCCAAACTCCGCTCCGCCGGCGCGGCCCTGCTCATCAGCTTCCACGACTTTTCCCGCACCCGCTCTCTGGCCCACGCCGCTGACCGCATCCAGGCTTTCCACCCCGACTACATCAAGGTCGTCTCCACCGCCCGCTCTCTCGCCGACAACCTTGTCATCCTCCGCCTCATTGAGGGCCGCTCGCTCGCCACCAACATCATCGGCATCGCCATGGGCGAGGAAGGCATCCTCAGTCGGGTCCTCGGTCCCCGCGCCGGCTCCCTGTTCACCTTTGCCGCGCTCGAAGACGGCGAGGAGACCGCCCCCGGCCAGCCTTCCTATCGCACCCTCCTCGACCAATACCGCCTCGACCAGCTTGACCAGGCCACGCGCATCTTCGGCGTCGCCGGCAATCCAGTCGCCCACTCCCTCTCGCCGCTGATGCACAACACCGCCTTCCGCCGCGAGAACCTCAACGCCGTCCTCCTGCCGCTCAAGCCGCGCAACCTTGACGACCTGCTCACCATCATCACGGATCTACCCCTCGCCGGCTGCGCCGTCACCATGCCCCTCAAGAGCGAAGTCCTGCCCCACCTCGCCAACATGGACCCGCTCACCCACCGCATCGGCGCATGCAACACCCTCCGCACCGGCGCGGACGGCAAGCTCTACGGCTTCAATACCGACGTCGCCGGCGTCATTCGCCCGCTTGAAAAGCGCCTGCGGCTGGCCGGAGCCCGCGTCGCCGTCCTCGGCGCCGGCGGAGCCGCACGCGCCGCCGTCTTCGGCCTCGTGGAGCAGGGCGCGGAGGTTTTCATCGTCAACCGCACCCACGAGCACGCCGTCACTCTCGCCCGCCAGGCCCACGCCCGCTCGCTCAAGCATGAGCTCTTCGTCAAACAGCGCTTTGACGTCCTCATCAACGCCACGCCCTGCGGCATGCAGGGCCAGAAACCCGCCATGCCCATCACCGAAAAAGAACTCAACGCGGGTCTGGTCTTCGACATGGTCTACAACCCCATCGAAACACCCCTGCTCAAGCTCGCCCACTCCCGCGGCATCCCCGTCATCAGCGGTCTGGAGATGTTCATCACGCAGGGCGCGCGCCAGTTTGAAATCTGGACCGGCAAGCCCGCCCCGGAAACCGAAATGCTCCGCGTCGTGGAGCACGAGCTCCGCCGCCGCGGCTGACGCGCCAAACGAGGGATGTCAATGACAACGTCTCAGAGTTCAACTCACAGAAAAGGTTCGTTCCCCTTTTGGCCGACAGTTTTACTCGTAATCGGAGGCGTATGTCTATACCTAGGCGAGCACAACTTCATCGTTCGCGCGATAGGCATCCTGGCCATTCTTGCGAGCATCTATCTCCTTCGAAATTCGCGCCTTTCAAAGTCATTTGCTGCGTCTGAATCCAGTAGTGGAGCGAAAGAAGGCAATATCTTCAACAGGCCTGGCCGATTGCTTTGGCATCAATATATTTGGCACACCATCGCGCAAGAGGTTCGGTCCGCCAGCTTGCAGCCAAGCGTAAGACGCACGGCTGCAGGCCGCGCAAGGAAGAATCTGGCTCCTGACGGTAGCTATTCGGCAGCGGACGATTTGGTTGGTCTCCGCTTTTTACGGAGTTTCTTTCTTGCCGCCTCCAGCGAGACACCTAACCTTCTTTGGAGATCCTCCCAAGGAACCGTCACGCTGACTCTGAGTCCGTTCGCCCGGAACTGCACTGAGGCTCCTACCTCTTTCAAATGCTTCACTCGGCGCTGCTTCTTTGTTGCCATGGATGCAAACCTCTTTCTGAAAAGATGTTATGGGCCGCAAGCAGTATACTGCGAAAAACGAAACGCTCGGCGCGAGGCCGGGGCATTTCGTTTTGGAATGCCCCATTCTATCGGAGTTGCGACGGCCATGCCTCAAGACAAGGAAAGCGGAGCAAAAGCGAGCCAATACGGACGTGATTGCGGCAAAAAGATCATGGAAGCGATTGGAGCCCAGATCGTTAAAGCAGGCGCTAACGAATGCTCGCTGGGAAGCGATTTGCTCTCGGTCCATTGTGCGCGAAAGCATACGGACCGTGTTGGAGTGACCTACAAGGCTCTGGAGAGAATAGCCGCCGTACTCGGCGCGTTTGAGCAGGAAGATGGCTCATACATTATTTGGCGTTTATCCAAGCATCAATTTGAAGAACGGATGATCGCCACTAAGAGTCTTGGGCCATCAAAAGGTCGAGTCGGTATGGTCAAGAGAATTGAGTTCGAGCGCTATGGCGTTCGATTCGCCACAGTTTCGGTATCACTCTGATTCCTTGCAAAACCTGTCACCCACCAGTGCTTTCCGCTTGGTGCGCCAAATATATCTATGCCATTGCTTTGGGGGTTATCGATATTCATGGTACTTGCACTCGGTGCTTCATGGCTGTTGCTCCAACTAGACGCTGACCACGGAGGCCACGCTGCCTGGCCTGCTGGCCTGTTCGCCGGGGTTGCAGTTGTGGGCGCTTGTGTATGGGGTGTCTTGGTCGCGAAAATTCGATACGGCAGTTAGAGGGAGAGTAAATCTGGACCGGAAAGCCCGCCCCGGAAACCGAAATGCTCCGCGTCGTCGAGCACGAACTCCGCCGCCGCGGCTGATCTTTCACCCCCCAACTGGATAAACTCACTCCCGGGACCGTGACCACCCGCCCATCCCGAGCCCCATGGAAGGAGCCTGCGCATATGAACGACGACCTGCGAGTTGCGATTATCAACACCCTTGCAAAGTTTGATGTCGGCATCATGCGGCTTTCGCGGCAACATCAGCTGGAAGAGCGCGAAAGGTCCGCCCGTGCGCTTGCGCTCCTCATGGAGCTCCCCGAGCATCACGTCGTTCCGCTCATGAAAATGGTCACGAAGTCCCAAGCTCAGCTCTTTCAGGACCTTTTCGCGCTATCGAGCAACGGGCTCAAGCGAAACGGCTACTTCGTTGAATTTGGCGCAACGGATGGAGTCACGCTGAGCAATACCTGTCTGCTGGAACGCGAGTTCGGCTGGCAGGGAATCCTGGCCGAGCCGGCAACGCGCTGGCACCAGAAGCTCAGCTGCAATCGCCACTGCCACATTGAAACCAACTGCGTCTGGGCAAAATCCGATGAGGTTCTCACCTTTGCCGAAACTGACATCGGAGAGTTCTCGACCATCGACTCCTTCAGCGAGTCCTACGCAAAAAAACATGCGCATCGTTACCAGGTCCAGACCATCTCGCTGCAGGACCTGCTGGACAAGTACCACGCACCGAAAGAAATCGACTACATGTCGGTCGACACTGAAGGCAGCGAGTACGAAATCCTCTCAGCGTTTGACTTCACCCGGTACACATTCAACGCCATCACTGTCGAGCACAATCACGGCCCCCGGCGAGACAAGGTCCACGAACTACTCACGCAGCATGGATACACGCGAAAGTTCGATCATCTCGCCACCATTGAAGATTGGTACGTTCGAGACGAACCCGCGTAGAACCCGGGTGCCCCCACCATCCCTCTTTTGGAGATGGGTGAAACCAATCAACTCTCCCCGCCCACTCTTCACCGGGCAGGTGGCCCCGGTCCCGTTGACGATTTCAAATCTCGATGAGGGTGCCCCCGGTCCCTTGTTGTATTTGGGGACCGGGGCCCGGTGACCCACTTCCGTCATCTCCCCAGAGCGTTTTCCTCATCAGCCTTTCTTGAAGTCAAAATACGCCAGATTCATGTTGCCGCGCGTCAGGATGTGCACGGTCAGAACATTCTTTCCTTGCTTCAGGCGAACCCCGAAGAACCGCTTCGCCAGATTCCAATGGTGCCACTGACGCCAGGCCACCGGATCCTTTGCGGCGTACCGGCGATCTTAGGCTGACGAAGAACAGAACACCCACTTATACCCCTGTCCGAATTTGCTGAGCCATCTCTACCCTCGAAAAACCTCAACAGGGCACACCAACTCTCGCTTTGGGGTAAGGAAGGAGAATCTGACGCCCTTCAGATACTAACCGTCAAATCCTTAATGATGCTTCGCCATCCGTTGAAGTACCGGCAATAGTTCCTGATTTCTGGAAGAATCCGTTTGGCTCGCAAAAGATGGTTACGAGGCAATTCCAATCTCTTTCGCAGCAGGTTCAGTCGACCGCTAACAAAATCGAGATTCTGCTTAGAATGCGAATCATTTTGGCTTTCCATTCGGACACAGAATTCAGCCAGCTGCAACTCCTCCAGCTCCAAAGCTGCCGTCGCGGGCTTTGTCCAGGCTTGAAGCCGGTCAAACATGGTTAGCCGCCTGGGCCCGTGGCTCTGTGCGGGATGAACGCGGTAGGATATCAGCGGTTCCGGGTGAAACTCCAGCCGCGAGAGAGCAGATACAGCACAGCCAAGCCATTCATCGAACCACCAATGCTCTGGAACGGGGAAAAGCTTCCCAACCAGCCGCGCATCAAACATTATTGTGCACCCATAGGTTTTGCTTGTCCCGAGCAGAATGGGCAACGCTTCGCCGCTCCTCAGTCTCCTTTGATCTCCGCGAGTGAGATTTCTCGCCTCAGATAATAGGCCCCCTGTCGGCTTACCGTCTTCGTTCACCAGTTGCGCGTCGGAGAGTACTCCCCCCAGATTGTCGTCGTTCTCCAGAATCTCCGCCATTCGGGAAAGCTTCGATGGGAACCAGATGTCGTCTTGATCACAGGGAGCGATCAATTGGCCGCTACACTGCAGCGTTGCTAGCTCGAAGTTCCTTGTAATCCCTTTTGGCAAGGAGCCGAGGTTTTTCTCATTGATGGTAAGCTTCACTGGAAACGGTGCCGTGGCCACGAATCTGTTGATGATTTCTACAGTGGAGTCGGTAGAACAATCGTCGCGGATAATAACCTCTGTCGGAGGCCTGGACTGGCTTGCGATACTCGCTAGCTGCTGTCCGAGAAACCTCTGCCCATTGAAGGTGCACATCGCTACCGATATCGACTTAGGCGACGCCATTGTAAAATCTCCTCACTTCGTCAAGCCTCTCCGGCGGGTGGCCCCGGTCCCTCGCCGTTGGGGACCGGGGAAGAGCCAGCAAAAGGCGGGCCGGCTCAACCTTTCGCTGTTGCCCCACCCTAGTCGCTCCCGCTCTTTGAGCGACTAGGGTGAGAGTAAATTTCCACCAGAGAAAATACTCACTCCGCCCCACTCTTTACCGCCGCCGCCTTCGCTTCCGCACCGGCGTCTTTTTCGCCTCGCCGCGCATCACCGGAATCGGCCCCATGTCCGCTCCCACACGCTTCACCAGCGTCTCCCGCAGCGCAAAGGCAATCGTCCGCGGATGCGCCGGCTTTGCAATCCCCGTCTCCGGGTCCAGCGTCACATCCGGCGTGCCCGCAATGGTGAACTGGAAGACCGGCTCCGTTCCGCCGCCCTTCGCCGGTTCACTCGTAATCGTGATGGGGAAATATCCCTCAATCCCCCGCAGCCGGAAGGCCGTCTCATAGCGGTGGTGCCGCAGGCTCCACGTGAACACGCGAATCTGGTCAAAATCGTAAGGCAATCCCTGCTTCAACTGGCTCAGCGCCATCACGTACTCGGGCTCGTTAGCGGGCCCTCCCGGCGCATCCGCATCGTGCACCGTCGCAATCCGGTAGTTGCCCATAATCTTCATCCCCTCGGCATACTGGCCCACCGTGTACGACACATCGGCATCCACGCGGCTGCCCAGCATCCAGCCCGTGGCCCCTTTCCTGTCCCGCACCAGCCACCAGTCTTCCATCACCTGATCCGGCCGCGCAGGTTCGCCGGGCAGCGCTTCCTTCTCCGGCTTCATCGCCTCAATCCGCGCCGCCTCCTCAGCCGAGTAGCGCGGCACCGACGCCCGCTTCAGCATCGCCACCTTCGCGTTGGCCGGCAGCAGATAGAGCCTATCCGTATCCCGCCCCGGTTTCAAGTGGAGATACATATCATTTCTGAGCGTTCCTTCGGCCACCACCCAGTCCTTCGCGCTGTCCTCGGCCAGCTTCTGGAACTCTCCATAGGTCTTGGCGTCAATCACCGCGCGCTCCGGCAGCCAGCCCACCTGGCCGCTGGCGGTCTTTACCTGCAGGAAACGCCGCCCGTGCGCCACCACTTCCATGGCCTCGCCGTTTTTCACTTCGCCTGTGCGGTTTGACACCGCAGCCACCCGGTCGCGCAGATACACGTCCCGCGTCCACAGGTAGACCATCTCAGGTTTTCGTTTATGGAATCGCCTGCACCCGCCCGCAAACCCCACAAAACACAGGAGCAACAGGCAGGCAACCCCGTTCCCAAGACGCCTGGCGGCAGGGAAAGCTGGCTTCGGAATGCGTGTCAACACAAGCACCGGCAACTACTTCAGAATAGCACCGTGCGCGGCCGCAACCCTGCTGTCCGGTACCAACTTGCCACGACCGAGAGGCAGCCCGCGCCCCCGGCCCTTCCTCCATCACACTCTCCATTCGCGGAGCCGCCGCTTTTTTGTGTAAGATGGGACCGCAAAAAACCAGAGGCCATTTCCCATGCATCCCACTCTCCGCTTCTCCATGCGTTTCGGGCTTGTTGTTTCCCTGCTCGGTGGAATCGTTGCAAGTGCTCCCACACTGTTGGCGCAGCAGGCTCCGGCCCAGCCCACGCACTCCCAAGCCGCCCCACCCGAAATCAAAACCAGCGAATTCGCCCACAAGGTCCTCGACGCCGGCCTCAAACTCAACGCCCTCGCCGGCCCCGGCCTCCAGCCCTGGCACCTCAAAATCGACTACCAGCTCCGCTATCTTCCCAATACCAAGCCCGTCTCCGGAACCGTCGAAGAGTGGAGCACAGGCCCTTACCGCTGGAAGCGCATCTCGACCAGCAAGGAAGCCTCATTCAACGGCTCCATTTGGAGCACTTCTAGAACCTCGCGATTTCAAAGCAAGGCCGACCATGGCGACTATGCCCCTCGCACTCTCGTCCTGCGCGTCGCGCGTCCCGTGCTCGATCCCCTCTATCAGGCTGCCAACATCAAGCCCGATTATCAGATGAAGATTCAGAAGGTCGCGACATCCGGACTCAACCTCGCCTGCGTCTCCGTCGTCGATCCCGCACGTTACGCGCCCAAAACCGATCCTAACTTCCTCTTCCCCACGTATTGCTTTGACACCGACCTGCACCTCCATCTCGTCGTCGCCGGCGACACAACCGTCCAGTTCCTCAATATCCAGCCCTTTCAGAACCGCATGGTCGCCCGCGAGGTTCAGGTCATCCAGAACGGCGCACTCATTGCGCAAATGAACGTTTCCGTCCTTGAAGACTGGAAGGCCCCAGACTCCGGCTCATTGGACCCGCCCAAAAACGCCGAGCTTCAGCCCTACACAATCGAACCTGGCCAGCCCCAGCCCGAGCCCGTCTATCAGGTCGGCGCCTCCCTGCCCATCCTCGACGATGCGCACGTCTTTCGAGGCGTGGCAATCGTTCGCGCCATCATTCAAAAAGACGGAAGCGTAAAGGTCCGCGGCATAGCTGGTTTCATCCCGCCTATCATCTATCAGACGTCTCAGCAGCTCTCTGACGCCATCTCCAACGCCGTCAAAAAGTGGCGATACAGGCCCTACCTCGTCGATGGCCAGCCCGTCGATGTGGCCTATTCCATTCCCTACATCGTCGACGGCAAGCCCTTCGTCCCCGTCTACGACTTGCCCAAAATGAAGCCCGGCGACTTCTCCACCGCTTACGACTTCCGCCGCGATCCCGCCGCGGACCTCGCCCTCGCCGAAACCGAGGCCCGGCAGCAGCACAAGCGCATCCTCCTCGAAGTCGGCGGCGACTGGTGCTACTGGTGCCACCAGCTCGACGGCTTCTTCAAAGGCGACGCCGCCGTCCGAAAGCTCCGCGACGACAACTACATCCTGCTCAAAGTCAACATGAGCCCTGAGAATGCCAACTCCGCATTCCTCAGCCACTACCCCGCCATCCCCGGCTACCCGTGGATCTTCGTCCTCGGCGCCGATGGCAAATTCCTCAAGTCCGAGGATACTGACCTTCTCCAATCCAGGGACCTCTACTCAAGCCACAAGATCACTGAGTTCCTCACCGCCTGGAAGCAGCCTTGAGCTTTGGAAACAGCCCTGAGCCCGGAAACAGCCCTGAGCCCGGAAACAGCCTTGAGCCCCGGAAACAGCCCTGAGCCCGCCACCGGTCCATCATTTCTGCGCAAGAATGGTCGCCATCCCCACCTGCGGCGGCTCCGCAAACAGCTCCTCCGCCTTCGCGAACAGAGCTTTCGCCACCGCGCCTGTCAGATGCGCCTTTCTGCCCTCTTCATCCGCAAACGTATCGAAAATGCCAAAGCTCGAAGGGCCCGTCTGAAATGCGAACCAGCTCGCCGTGCCTGTCTCTTCCAGCACCAGGGGCCGCGCGCCCTTCAAGAACTCCGCCACCTCATCTTCCTTGCCAGGTTTCGCCTTCAGTTGCGCCAGAATTCCAAAGCGTTCCATCAGTTGCTCCTCCCGTGGTAAATAGTTTTCTCCGCATGCACACACCGACTCATGCTGTTTGAGCGCTGCGCGTTCAAAAGGTTACACGGCAGGACGTCTCAGGTGCCGCTTTCGAGCGCAGCGTGAAGATTGATATGGGAAGCCTCAACCCCCGCTCGCCTCTGACCCTCTGACCCGCAAAAAATCTTCTCCAACTTTGCCGATTAATTCCCCGTCCCTGTCACACTGGAAATGGACAAGCCTTCTCCCCGGCCACGAACCGGCTAGCAGCTAGGAGCTAGCAGCTAGGAGTTGGCCCGCACGACCTACCCCCCCACCCCCCCTATTAAATTTGCAGTTTTCCACAGGTATTTTGCCGAAAATTAGCGGGGTCGCTTTCGCCCCGTCTTCGCCTCAGCCGCGCACCGGCCTGCTGACTCTTTGACTTGATGACTCACTCGCTCGCCGGCCTGCTCGCTCGCTGCCAGCGATGCGGAGATGTATCCTCTCCCCCAGGATTAAGGAGAACGGGGGACAGATGAGCGAAGCTTCATGGCCTCAGCTACCGTGGAGTGCCTGGTCGGACACGGCGGACACGCTGCATATGTGGACACAAATTGTCGGCAAGACGCGGCTGGCGTTGAATCCACTGCAGAACCACTGGTGGAACGTGCCCCTGTATGTCACGGCGCGCGGCTTGGGTACCTCCGCAATGGAATACGGCGACGACGTTTTGGATATCGAGTTTGACTTTCTCGATCACCAGTTGCGGATGCGCCTTGGCTCAGGAAGGAATGAGTCCCTTGCGCTCCGGCCGAAGTCGGTTGCAGAGTTTTATCGTGAGTATCTGCAATGCCTTGGAGCGCTCGGCGTTTCGGTCAAAATATGGCCGATGCCGGTCGAGATTCAGAAACCGATTCGCTTTGATCTCGACACTCAACACAACTCCTATGATCCCGAGTATGCCAACAGGTTCTGGCAGGTGCTGGTTCATACGGAAAAGGTGTTTCGCGCCTGGGCGCGGGGCTTCATGGGCAAGGTGAGTCCGATCCACTTCTTCTGGGGGAGCTTCGATCTTGCCGTGACCCGATTTTCGGGTCGAGTCGCGCCTCCCAGGCAGGCGGCGGACTCGATTCAGCGGGAGGCCTATTCCCGTGAGGTGATCTCCGCCGGATTCTGGCCGGGAAACGGCGGCTACGGTCGAGCGGCGTTTTACTGCTATGCAGCTCCCGTCCCGGAGGGGTTATCGGAAAAAGGAATCTCGCCGGCAACCGCCGCATGGGATACAACCTTGGGCGAGTACATCCTTAAGTATGACGATGTGCGGATTCAGGCATCGCCGGAAACCGTGCTGCTGGAGTTCATTGAGAATGCATATTGTGCTGCCGCGGACTCTGCGAAGTGGGATCGGAATCTCCTCGATCGGCAGGGCTAAAAACTCTTCCCTGTTCCCTGTTCCCTGTTCCCTGCGTCCTCACGGCGCGGCCGCAATCGCCGTCACGTTCACCGGATCGGTGCCCGTCGCCGCCGTTACCACCTGGTCCAGGTAGCCGACCTTGGTCGCGTCCAGCGTGTAGCCGGTAAGGTCAGGGCTGCCACCGTAGTTCACCGCGAAGACAAACGTACCGGTACTGTCCTCGGCCAGCGCCACCGGGTTGGTCCCGGCCGCGAAGGTGCTTCCCAGCGCCGTCAGCGAGTAAACGCCGCTCGTCGAGCCCAGCGCGAACCCCGCAATCACGCCCGTCGAGCTGCCGCTCACCTGCCGGTTCACCACGTACACATATCCGCCCGTTGAAAACGGCAGAATGCCGTACGGCGCCAGGCCCTGGCTGGCGAACGGCGAACCCGCAATCTCCTTCATCGTCGCCAAATCAAACGCCCGCAGCCCGCCTGTGTTTGAGCCCGTCGTCGCCGCCGTCTCGCCAATATAAAAGATCCGGTCCAGCGGATCCACCGCCACGGAAAGCGCCGCGCCGCCCGTCTTCTCCACCCCAATCGCCGACACCGTCCCAAACGGATTTGTCACGCCTGAGTTGAAGGGCACAATCGCCGTCCCGTCCAACCCCATCGCCACAAACACCCGCAGATCGTCGGGCGAAATCGCCAGTTGCTGGATGGCCGCGCCGGGCAGAATCGCGCGTTGCTCAACTGTCGAAGTCATCGCGCCCGTTGACGAATTGATCGGAATCGCGAAGACCTCTCCGGTGCCGGAAACCGCCTCCACCAGCCACGAGTTTGTCGCATCCACCTGCATGCTGGCCGCCGCATCGGCGCTGATCGGCGCTCCCGTATTACCCAGCGTCAACTGCCCGCTCGACGCAATCGCGTAGAGATAAATCCCGCTCACCGTGCTCACGTAAAGAAAGTTCCCGTTCGGCGCAACGGCAATGGCAATCGGCGCGTCCGGCAGCGGATACGGGCTGCCTGCCAGCGCCGTTACCGTGCCCTTGTTCACGTACTCGCCGGCAATCTCGTCCTTGGCTGCATTCAACACATAAAAGTTGCCGCTCGAGGCGGTCGTGGTGCCCGTCCCGCCGCCGCTCGTGGTCGTCGGCGCGTCCCAAAAGCCCTTGCAGCCGGAAAGAAGCAGCGGCGCGGCCA
This sequence comes from Occallatibacter sp., assembly GCA_035534635.1. Lineage (GTDB taxonomy): Bacteria > Acidobacteriota > Terriglobia > Terriglobales > Acidobacteriaceae > Telmatobacter. The sequence goes on along the minus strand of DATLRP010000057.1, from coordinate 18,658 downwards.
GCGCCAACCGAGCCCACGCAACCATCTTCATCGCCGCTCCTCCGCTCCTGCGCAAAGCCTACAACCTGCGGGCCTCTCTCGTCGCGCCCGTTTTCCTCAACCGCTTCTGCTTAGGAAAGACGCGCCGCGCCGGATTTCGCTTACGCAAGACGTGCGGGGCCGGCACTCGACTACGGCACGCGGCTCGGGCACGCGGCTCAGGCTCCTGCCGCCGTCCGTGCCTGCCACACCAGCCGCGCCGCTGTAAGATCCTCAATCGCCATGCCCACACTCTTGAACAGCACCCTTCCCGCGCGGGGAATTGCCGCTCCCTTGCCCGCCAGAACTTCGCCGATCTCTGCCCGCGCCGTCGCGCCGGAGAGCCGCACGTCGCCCGACTCGCGCTCCACGCACTCGCGCGATTCAGCCACCACAAAGCTCGTCCGCATGGTCTCGTCGTCCAGCTCGCGCACCGTCGCGCCGGTCGCGCCCACGGCCAGCACCAGCGCATCCGCCCTCAGCCAGCGGCCCTGCAATATCGGTTCGGCCGCGGCAGTGGCCGTCAGCACCACCTCCGCCGCGGCGGCTTCGTCAATCGCCGTTGCGCGTCCGCCGGTCTCCGCAGCCCTCCTCTCGGCGTTGGCCCGCGTCGGGCTCCAGATGCGAATCTCCTCGAGCTCCGGCCACACAATCCGCAGAGCCTCAACGTGAGCCTGCGCCTGCACGCCCGAGCCCAGAATGCCCAGACTCCGCGGAGCAAGCGCAAAGTGCAGCGGAGCCAGCGCGGCAAAGGCCACCGCGGAGACGGCCGCCGTCCGCATCTCGGTAATCAGCCGGCCATCCATCATCGCCAGCGGCTCGCCCGTTGCGCGCCTCAGCAGCTCCACCATCGCCAGATGCGTGGGAAGGCCCAGCGCGGCGTTGCCCGGATAAAACGTCACCGTCTTCACGCCCATCACGTCGCCGGCAATCACCGGCATCACGGCGAACCAGCCATTCTCCGCGCCCTGCGCATTGCCGGCGCGCAGAATCGTTCGCGGCGGCTGCACCACGCGGTCTGCGGAGTAGTCGCTGAGCGCCTCGCGAATCGCCGGAATCAGCGCCTCGTAGCGCAGAACCGCGCGCACATCCTGCTCGGAGACAACCATCGCCCGCACCCCATTCGACACTGCGCGACGAGCGCGCGCAACTGGTCCAATCAGTTTTGCATTGCACGGCGCAGCGCCGCTCATTCCGATTCAGTTCGGCTTGTTGTTCGGATTGGGACGGCGGCGGAAGCGCTCGTCCAGCGGCTGCCGGCCTTTGAAGCCTGACTCCATCGTGTGCCAGTAATCGATGGCCGCCTCGCCCATGTGCCAGCACAGCAGCACCACCTCGTCCTCCACGCGGCAGGGAAAATCCAGCAGCCCCGCGTCCAGATCCTTCACCTGCACGCCAATTGAGTCGATCTCGACGACGCTTTCCCGCGCCCGCTGCAAGTGCCCGTCCACCTCGGCGCGCTGCTTGCTCACCTCGGCCACGTTCACCCGCATGCCGCCCGCCAGATAGATGCGCTGCGCGAGCGCCGACAGACTCGTTTCCGCCTCTTCGGCGGCGTGCTTGCTCTCTAGGGCGCGCTTCAGCAGTGCCTCCAGAACCGGAAGCAACGCCTGCGCCTCGTCAAGGGTGAACGTCTTCATCGCCAGAATTCGCCCCACAACTCTCACTCTTAGGATACGACGATCGAGTCGCGCTGAACAGGCGTCCTTTGCTTCGCCACGGTCGAGCGCTCGGTACTCCCGTGTCTCCGCCCGCACACTTTCGCCCGCCAACTTTCTCTCTGATACACTCAGCGCGAGTTCTTCTTCATGCTTTATAAAACTCTCAGCGCAGCCGTCTACGGAATTGACGCCAGCCTCATCGATGTGGAAGTCGATTACTCGGGCGTCGTCACGGACCAGGACCACTTCCACACCGTCGGCCTGCCTGACGCCGCGGTGCGCGAGAGCCGCGACCGCGTGCGCGCCGCCATCAAAAACTCCGGCTACCAGATTCCGCCCACGCACATCACCATCAATCTGGCCCCCGCGGACCTGAAAAAAGAGGGCTCCGGCTTTGACCTGCCCATCGCCGTCGGCATCCTCGGCGCGTACAGCGCGCTCACCGTCGACGATGCAAGCCGGTTCCTGATGGTGGGCGAGCTGGGCCTGGACGGCAGCGTCCGCGCCGTTCCCGGCATGCTTCCGGTGGCCATCCTGGCCCGCGAAAAAGGCATTCCCAACCTCATCCTGCCCGCCGCCAACGCCGCTGAGGCCGCCGTCGTTGAAGGCGTAAACGTCTATCCGGTCGCCTCACTCACGGACGTGATTCAACTGCTCAACACCACGCTGCTCGGACAAGTGCAGCGCGACCCCTTCAAGGTCTCCACGGAAGCCCTGCTGGGCGAATTGCAGCACTTCCTCGTCGATTTCAAGGACGTCCGCGGCCAGTTCACCGCCAAGCGCGCGCTGGAGGTGGCCGCCGCCGGCAGCCACAACATCCTGATGATTGGCCCGCCCGGCTCCGGCAAAACCATGCTGGCCAAGCGGCTGCCCTCCATCCTGGCCCCGCTCACCTTTGAAGAGGCTTTGGAGACGACGAAAATCCATTCCGTTGCCGGCGTGCTGGATTCGGCGGCGGGCCTCGTCACGCAGCGGCCCTTCCGCTCGCCCCACCACACCATCTCTGACGCCGGCCTGATTGGCGGCGGCATTGTGCCGCGTCCCGGCGAGGTTTCGCTGGCCCACAACGGCCTGCTTTTCCTGGACGAGCTGCCGGAATTTCCCCGCAACGTGCTCGAAGTCATGCGCCAGCCGCTCGAGGACCACACCGTCACCATCGCCCGCGCCAGCATGTCGCTGACCTTTCCAGCACGCTTTATGCTGGCTGCGGCCATGAATCCCTGCCCCTGCGGCTACTTCAATGACAAGTCGCGCGAGTGCCTGTGCACCCCGCCGATGATTCAGCGCTACATTGCCAAAATCTCCGGCCCACTGCTGGACCGCATCGACATTCACATTGAAGTTCCCGCGGTGCAGTACAAGGAACTGCGCGGCAATGCGGCCGCCGAGGGCTCGGCTGAGATTCGAGAGCGGGTGCTGGCCGCGCGCGAGCGCCAGCGCGAACGATTCAAGGCTCACGGCGAAAAGATCTACTCGAATGCGCAGATGTCCACGCGGCAGATTCGCACCTACTGCGAGCTGGGCCCGGACGCCGAGCGGTTGCTGGAGCGCGCCATGCAACAGCAGGGACTGACCGCACGGGCCCACGACCGCATCCTGAAGGTTGCCCGCACCATTGCCGACCTGGGCGGCGCCGCAGCCCTCGAAGTGGGCCATCTGGCTGAAGCCATCCAGTACCGGACACTGGACCGCAGCTACTGGGCCTGAAGGATTTCCACAGCGCCGGGCCCCCTGGCCTCAAGAAGCTCGCTTAATCCATGCAAAATAAGGATTTAGTGGATTCTCGCGTTCCGTCCCGCAGACTGAAAAAGTCAACAGTATCCATCGAAATATGTATTGACCGGTAACCCGTCCCGTTATACATTCAAGGGTGCTATCCACAAGGGTAGATTGCACTGCGCAATCGCGCGTTCGCTCGCAGAATCCCTCATCAGGCTGAAGCAAAGGCACATTCGTTTGATGGGTTGGTGTGTGCAGTTTTGCACCGGAACGGGAAGAGCCAACGCCTGGATTCCCTCGGCGATTTTTCGGTTCGCTGAATGAGCACAAACCCATTTCCTTGCACGTAAGACTGCTGCAAGATTTTTTTGAACTCGGCACGCGTTTTGTGCGTCTAAGGGAGTGGAAGGTGGTTTTACAGGCGGCCCAACGAGTGATAGCTGCCGGTCGCATCGCGGGTGCCAGGTAGTACCCCCGGGCGGCTGATTTTGGAAGGAGATTTTTCAAATGCGTTCTGATTTGGTTTTTGGGGCACTCTCTCATGTGTCCAACCGCTACCAGCTGTGCCAGCTGGCGAGTAAAGCGACTCGCAAGCTGCACAAGCCCACTACCCGTCTGCAGGACACGACGAACGAAGTCCTGGTCCGGTTTCACAGCACTAACCCAGGCTCTCTGGTGCCCGTTTCCGCGGCCACCGAACCGCATGTGGAAGCCCGCCGGGCTGCCTGACGCCCTGCCTGGGCCACCCGTTTTTGTTTCACGAACAGGTTCCAAAGGGGCTGCCTCACACGGCGGCCCTCCCCCCAACACACCGGCTCTCGTAACTCCCCCCGGAATCGCTCTCGACACGAGCCCCGCCCACCGCTTACGATGATTCCCGCCTAACCCTTCCCTGAGCAATTCCCCTCTCGGAACCCCCTCGATTCCCACTCCTCCCATCTACAGGTGACCATGACCATCTCAGAACTGAAAGAAAAGAACATTACCGAACTGAGCCGCATTGCGCGTACCCTCGAGATTCCCGGTACCAGCGGCCTTCGCAAGCAGGACTTGATCTTCAAGATTCTCCAGGCGCAGAGTGAGAAAGAAGGCCACATCTTCGCCGACGGCGTGCTGGAAATTCTGCCCGATGGTTATGGCTTTCTGCGCTCGCCTGACTACAACTACCTTCCCGGCCCGGACGACATTTACGTTTCGCCCTCGCAGATTCGCAAGTTCGACCTGAAGACCGGCGATTCGATCAGCGGCAATGTGCGCCCGCCGCACGAAGGCGAAAAGTACTTCGCGCTGGTCAAGATTGAAGCCATCAACTTCGAGTCGCCCGAGGAAACCCGCAACAAGATTCTCTTTGACAACCTGACGCCGCTCTATCCGCAGGAGCGCATCAAGATGGAGTACGAGCGCGAGGCCACCAGCGGCCGCGTGATGGATCTACTCACGCCCGTCGGCAAAGGCCAGCGCGGCCTCATCGTCGCTCCGCCGCGCACCGGCAAGACCATGCTGCTGCAGGCCATTGCCAATTCCATCACCACAAATCACCCTGAGGTCGTCCTCATCGTCCTGCTCATCGACGAGCGGCCTGAGGAAGTGACGGACATGCAGCGCTCGGTCAAGGGCGAGGTCATCAGCTCCACCTTTGACGAGCCGGCCGCGCGCCACGTGCAGGTGGCCGAGATGGTCATCGAAAAAGCCAAGCGCCTCGTCGAGCACAAGCGCGACGTGGTCATCCTGCTGGACTCCATCACGCGCCTGGCCCGCGCCTACAACACCATTGTGCCGCCGTCGGGCAAGGTGCTCTCCGGCGGCGTCGATTCAAACGCCCTGCAGCGGCCCAAGCGCTTCTTCGGCGCCGCGCGCAACATTGAGGAAGGCGGCTCGCTGACCATCATCGCCACGGCGCTGGTGGACACGGGCTCGCGCATGGACGAGGTCATTTTCGAAGAGTTCAAGGGCACTGGCAACATGGAAATCATCCTGGACCGCAAGCTTGTGGACAAGCGCGTCTTCCCGGCCATCGACATCCAGCGCTCCGGCACCCGCAAGGAAGAGCTGCTGATTCCCAAGGAAGACCTGCAGCGCATCTGGATTCTGCGCAAGGTGCTCAATCCGCTTTCGCCGGTGGAGGCGATGGAGCTGCTCATCAGCCGCCTGGAAAAGGTGCGCAACAACGCCGAGTTCCTGGCCAACATGAACCAGCTTTAAGCGACGAGCCGCACTTTTCCAAATTCCGGCTCGCTGGTAAGATAAGAAAGTTGTGGGGCTGTAGCTCAGCTGGGAGAGCGCCTCGTTCGCAACGAGGAGGCCAGCGGTTCGATCCCGCTCAGCTCCACCAATTCTCCCTTAACCAGTGCGCCTCGCATGCAGGTCCTTCGCTGCGCTCAGGATTTCGCCTGAGGGCTCGGACGCCCGCAAAACGGCTCAAGTTTCGATCCCGCTCAGCTCCACCAATTCCCTCCCGCCGCATTGCGTGATTCTGCCCTCGCCCCGCGCACACGGTCATTGGTGCTCGTTCCAATCCACCGCGTAGACGTCCTGCGTGCCCGTATCGCGCAGCATCAGGGGCGCGTCGTCCGGCGTCAAGGCCAGTGAGCCGCCGCCCTGGCCCGTATCGCTGAAGCCCGTCAGGTCCACCACCTGCTCCAGCTTGTGGGTGCGGATGTCGACGCGCACCACCGAGCCTTTGCCGGCAAAATCTTTCATGTAGATAGAGCGGCCCTCGTGCGACCAGTTGAGCCAGCCGAAGGAGCCTTTCGCAATCTCGGTCCAGCGCTGCGTTTGAAAGTCGTAGAGCAGCAATGTCTCGGAGTCTCCGGTCATCGCGGCAAGGTAGCGTCCATCGGGCGACCAGCGCGGCGAATAGAGTCCCTGTGAACCGGGCACCGGCGTCACTTTGTGAGTGCGCAGGTCCAGGATGCGAATATCCGGTCCGGAATTGCCGCCTGAAGCGTCATTCGCGTCCCCGGCAAAGACCAGGCGCGTCCCGTCGGGCGACCAGTTCGGGTCCTGCTGGTTGTTCCGGCCGGCAGGCAGCATCTGGTGGGGCGTGCCGCCGTCGGCGGAAATCTGAAAGATGCGGCCGGGCCTTGTGGGGCCCAGAGGAAATTCGAAGTAGACCAGGGTCAGACCATCCGGCGACCAGCGCGGCAGGACGGGACTGGCGGGCGGAAAGGTGAGCTGCATTTTGTCGCTGCCGTCGGTCCGGCACTTCCACAACGCGCCGTCGGGATAGGTGACGTAAGCGATCCACTTGCCATCCTTTGAGAAGTCGAGCCACTCGGCCGAGATGCCGTCGAGATACGGCACTAAGGCGTGTTTGGCCGCATCGAAGCGGGATAATTCTCCCCGGTAGGTCCGGCCGACCACGTAGATTTTTTTGCCATCGTCGCTGGGAATGGGCGAATGGAGCGACATGGGGCTGAAGGTGAGCTGGATGGGCGTGGGCGCGGGTTGAAAGAGCGCGTGCCTGGTGGGCAGCGCCCAGATTTGTCCCTGGGACTGGAAGAGGAAGTACTTGCCGTCCCGGGTCCACCTTCCGCAGCACTCCCCGCTGGTTCCGTGCCAGTTGCCCAGCATAGGGTGCGGATTAGAGCCGTCGGCGGCGACCTCCCACAAGGCCTGACTTCCCAGTCCGGCGCCGGCATTGCCGATGTCCGCAGAGTTGGCCAGTTCAAAGCTCAGGTTGCGGGCGTCCGGCGACCAGCTCAGGTTCGCTACGAGCCGTTTGACGGTGAACAACTTGCGCGGATTGGCTCCATCGGAGCCGGCGAGATACAAGTCGCCGCCGTTGGCGAAGGCCAGGGTATTGCCATCGGGCGACCAGGCGGCCGTGTCTCCCACCGCGTCGTTCAGCCGCCGCGGGGAGCCCCCCATCACCGGCAGGCTCCACAGCGAGCCGACCGGTGGAACTCCTTTTCCGTCCACCAGCAGGAAGCGGGAGCCGTCGGCGGTCACGTCCACAGGAATCATGTTGGGGCCGGGCATGGCCAGGTCCGTGGGCTGGCCCCCCTCGGCCGGCATGGCAGTCACATCCTCGGCGCCGGAGTTGATCAGGGTGACGTAGATCCGGGCGCCGTCGGTGCCCAGGAGCGTCTTCTGCTGGCCGTCGTGGGTGAGCTGCGTGTAATTGCCGATGGTGGGAACCGCGGGAGCTTTCCACCATTGGAAGTAAGCCCACACCAGCGCCACCAGAGCCACCATGACAGCCGCCCCAGCCAGGGCCGGGCGAGAGATGCGCCTGGACTTCCTGCTCGCGTGCGGCGCATAGGCAAGCACCGAAGCGTCAGACAAGGCCTCAAGGGCAAAGGCCATGTCCGCCGCGGACTGGAAGCGCTGCTCGGGATCCTTTTCGAGTCCGCGCTGCACCACGCGCTGCAAGGCGACGGGCGTGTTGGGGGTGAATTCGACAATGGGCGGCGGCTCGTCGTGCAGAATCGCCGTCATGGTCTCGGGCGAGGTGGGCGCTTTGAAGGCGCGCCTTCCCGTCACCATCTCGTACAGGATCGCGCTGAAGGCGAAGATATCCGAGCGCGCGTCGGACACCTGCCCCCTTACCTGCTCGGGAGCCATGTAGCCCACGGTGCCCAGCACCACGCCGGGAATGGTTTGCTCGGTTTGCAGATTGTCGCCAACCGGCAGCGACTCGCTGGGTTGGGTAATCCGCGCGAGGCCGAAGTCCAGGATCTTGGCCTGGCCGTCCCGCGTGAGGAACAGGTTCTCCGGCTTCAGATCGCGATGAATGATTCCTTTCTCGTGGGCGGCCGCGAGGCCGCGCGCGATCTGCGCCCCCAGGCTGATGACCTTGCGCATGGAGAGCGGGCCGTGGCGCAGGCGTTCGCGCAGCGTTTCGCCGTCCAGCAGCTCAGTCACCATGTAAGGCGCGCTCTCAAACGTGCCCATCTGGTGAACGGAAAGGATGTTTGGATGATTCAGCGTGGCAGCCGCGCGGGCTTCCAGCTCAAACCGGCGCAGGCGTTCCGGATCGCTTGCGAAGGACTTGGGCAGAACCTTGATTGCGACCTCGCGATTCAGGCGCAGGTCGCGGGCGCGATAGACCTCGCCCATGCCGCCGGAGCCCAGCGGAGCCAGAATCTCGTAGTTGTCAATCCTTGTGTTCGGGTGCAGCGGCATCGGCGCGATTATATCGCGCGGCTGCGCCCGTAAGTGCCAAATTTATCAATGGATTTTTCGGTGATGGGCCTGGCGCGGCTACGACTGCGCGGAGCCCGCCGGAGGAACGCCCGACCGAAGGAACTCCGGCACGGCGCTCCGGCCGGCGTCACTAGCTGAACAGATCCTTCATCTTTTCCAGGAGGCTGGGCGCGGTGGGCTTGTTCTCCACGGAAAGGGTTTCGCCGAGCTGCGCGACCAGGTCCCGCTGGGCCTTGGTGAGCTTTTTGGGAATCTGCACCATGACCTGAACGATGAGATCGCCGCGCCCTTTTTCATTGAGATGGGGAACGCCGCGGCCGCGCACGCGAATCTCCTTGCCGTTCTGCGTGCCCTCGGGGATTTTCACAGAGACCGGGCCGTCGATACCGTCCATCTCAATCTCGGCGCCCAGCGCGGCCTGCGGAAAACTGACGGGGATGGCGCAGTGCAGGTCGTAGCCGGCGCGCTCGAAGAAGTCATGCGCGCGGACGGAGAGCACAACGTAGAGATCGCCGCCGGTGCCGCCGGAGCGGCCCGCATCGCCCTCGCCCGCGTAGCGAATGCGCGTGCCTTCCTCCACGCCGGCAGGAACCCTGACGTGGAGCTGCAACTCGCGGACGACGCGCGTCTCACCATGGCAGGTGGCGCATGGGTCGCTGATGATGGAGCCCGCGCCACCGCAGGCGCTGCAGGTGCGGGCTACGGAAAAGAAGCCCTGCTGATAGCGAATCTGGCCGCGGCCGCGGCATTGCGGGCAGGTGACGGGTCCGCGACCGGAGGCGCTGCCGGTTCCATGGCAGGTTTCGCAGGTTTCACGGCGGCGGATGTGGATTTCGGTTTCAGCGCCGAAGATCGCGTCCTCGAAATCGATGGTCAGGTCAAAGCGCAGATCGTCTCCGCGGCGCTGGCGGCCGGGTTGGGACTGCGCGGAGCCGCCCTTGTTGAACATTTCGCCGAAGAGATCGCCGAAGATGTCGCCGAGGTCGACGGAGCCCGAGAATCCGCCAAAGCCGGAGGGGCCGTTACCGCTGACGCCGGCGTGGCCAAAGCGGTCATAGGCGGCGCGCTTGTCGGCGTCGCTCAGCACCTGGTAGGCCTCGCTGGCCTCTTTGAATTTCTCCTCGGCTGCCTGGTTGCCCGGATTGCGGTCCGGGTGGTATTTGAGCGCCTGCTTGCGATAGGCGCTCTTCAACTCCTGATCGGTGGCGCTGCGGGAGACGCCGAGGACCTCGTAATAGTCTGCTTTGCTCACGGTGCTCTTTGGACTCATGAAGGTCTATGGGGGATTCAATCGGACGTCTGTTTAGGATTGGATGCGATGCGGACCAGCGCAGGGCGCAGCAGCTTGTCGCGCAGCTTGTATCCGCGCCGGACTTCCTCGGCCACCTGCTGGTCGGGAAGGTCTTCGCGCTCCACCGTGCCCAGGGCTTCGTGATGCCGGGGATCGAACTGCTGGCCCACCGAGGCCACGGGCTGCACCTGGAGCTGGCGCAGAATCTCTTCCATCTGCTTGACGATGAGTTCCACGCCGGTGCGAAGCTGGCCGGCCGAGCCCTGCGCCTTGAGAGCGAGCTCAAAGTTGTCCACGACGGGCAAGAACTGCTCCACGACACTGCCGACTGCGTAGTCGCGAAAGTCATTCCGCTCGCGCTCGTGGCGCTTGCGCGCGTTTTCAAACTCGGCCTGCAGCCGCGCCAGGCGATCGATCAACTGGTCGCGCTCGATTTTCAACTGCTCGCACTCGGCCTTCAGCTTTTCCAGCTCGGCCGCGGAAAGGGTCACACTTCCCTGTTCCGCGGCGGGAGTCTCCTGCGCTGCGGCACCCTCGGCGGCTTCCCCTTCAGGGACCAAAGCTGTTCGATCCGTCTCCTGTTCTGACATGCTTCTCCGTACTTTCCCGAAATTCTTTCCGCTGATCTTCAATGGTAAATTCCAAACCGCCCGCGCCCCCTCGGAGCCTTTTATCTCCACGGGGAGCGCAAGCTGCCCACATAAGTCTGTCCGGGAAGGCCTGTGCGGGAGGCGTGTCCGGATTGGCCCGCGCCGGCGCCGACAGGGCGCGGCCGGCAGCCGCCTGCAACGCTCAGTCCGCCGGGCCCTCCAGAATGCGCTCCGGCAAGCCTGCCACGTAGCGCACGGCCTGAATCATCTCCTGGTATTGGATGCGCGTGGGAGCGATAAGTGCCACGGTGCCCAGGCTGCCGCCGCCCAGCCGCGCGGGCGCGGCGATCAGCACCAGGTCCTGCATGGCGGGCGAGGCATCCTCCAGGCCGACGACCACGCGCACCTCATGCCGGCGGCCGTCCACGTAGGCGTTGAGCAATTCCACCAGCCGCTGCTTGGCTTCGAGCGCGAGCAGCATCTGGCGCAGGCGTTCGCGGTCCACCTCCGCGCCAATCAGATTCGCCATTCCCTCCACAAAGATGGTCTGCGAGGCTTCTCCCTCGGCCAGCGCGCCCTTGCGGCAGAGCTCCTCCACGGCAGTGAGCATCTGGTGATAGGCGGCCCGCTCCATCTCCATGCGGCGGGCAACCTCGGCGCGAATTCGCTCCACCGGCCAGCCGCGAAAATTCTCGTTCAGGTAGCGCGCCGCGGTGTCCAGTTCCATGTGCGTCAGCTCGCGGTCGAGCGCAAGCACGCGATCGAGCACGGCGCCGGCCTGCGTGACAAGAACGGCCAGCACGCGCCCAGTGGAGAGGCGCGAAAAATGGATGTGCTCAAGGACCTGCGACGCGGTGGAGCGCGCCAGGGCCACGCCGAGGCCGCTGGAGATGAGCGCGAGTACGTGGGAGGTGCGCTCAAGGTACTCGTTGCTGCTTGACACACCGGTGAAACTGTCCTCGATTTGTCCCCGGCGGGCGTCGCTGAGGGGCAGCACCTCCGATGCTGAAGCTGTGCCCTGGGCTCCGGCTCGCGCCAGTGCCGCGTCGGGCCGGGTGATCTGCTCCACATAGGAACGAAAGGCCGCGGCGGTGGGCACGCGCCCGGCGGAAGTGTGCGGCTGTTCGAGCAGGCCCGCGTCCGCCAGGGTGGCCATTACGTTGCGGATGGTGGCCGAGCTGAGCCCGTCCCGGTTGGCAAAGTGCTGGGCAACCGCCTGCGAAGCAACGGGTTCCCCCGTGGCGATGTACAGCTCGACGATGGCTGTCAGCACGATCCGCTCGCGCGGGCTGACGCGCACCTCAGGCATCTGGTTTCCCCTCCATCGTGCAGACCCCGCGCGCATTCCCACCGGAAGGATTGATCGAATGGGGCCGGGAACCGGGGCAACCCCACTAATCCGTGAGCCTTGAATCACTTACGCGGATTGGCGTGGAGTACTCCCTTCTAATTCTAGGGAGAGGTGAATTGGAAAGTCAAGGAGCATGGGGCCGGCGGCGCCAGTTGGGGCCCGGGCGTCAGCGCTGGGGGCTTTCGCGAGGCGGATTGCCGAGGAGAATCCGGGAATTGGAGCGGAAGACGTGGTAGTTCGTAAATGTGGTCTGGTTGAGGGTGGAGATTTCGTCCCCGTATCCGTCGATTTGGCCGTCCAGGCCCATGGCGATGGTCCATGCGCGTGCGATGGCCACGCTGTGCACCGGGCAAATGTAATCCTTGCCGCCGATCACGGTGAGCCCGTAGTCGATGGCGATGTCACTCCGGCGGAAAGGCAACGAGGGGTCCGGATCGGCCTCCAGCGTGAGCCGCAGAATGGCCCCGCTGGCAGGGTCCACGCCGATTTCGCCGTGGTAGGCGGTTGGTTGATGCTGGACGATGCGGGGAAGGTGCTCGGGGGTGAGGGACTCAAAGGTGATGTCGTAGTGCGACTCGGACTTGGGGATCCGGTAGCGGAAGACGGCGACCGGACCACGCGGACCCTGTTCCCAGTGGCCCAACCGGACCTTGCCGTGCGATGCATCCTTAAAGACGGTGACGAGAATGGGGCCGAAGGTTCCCTGCACCTCCATCTGCGCGGCATCGCGGGGCAGAGCTGGTGGCCGCTTATGCGCGGTGGCCACCTCACGCCCGTCGCGATAGAACACGGTGTCGCGGTGACCGGCGAGATGACGCCATGTGGGAGTGTTCGAATCGCCGCGTCGATCGGGATCGATCTCCTCATACTGTTCGGTGGTGCGCGCGGCGAAGAAGTTAGGCAGATGGCGCAGGTCCACGGCAAGGTAGGAGATGGCGCGGGAGAGTATCTGTTTCTGATCGGCGAGCGTGGGGGTGAGAAGGGCCGGCTGGTCGGTATCGGGCAGGGGAAGGAAGGTGGAAGCGTCGGCCAACAGGGCGAGCGCCTGCCGCGAACGCTTGCCGGGCAGCCGGGACTGACCCCGCGCCACGCGCGCCAGGCTGAAGCGCTGAGTGAGGCCCAGGCGCGCAAGCTGGCGGGCGATGGTCTTGTCGCTTCGGCCGCGGGACTCGCGCAGAGCCTCTTCAAGCTGAGCCACATTGACGGGCCGCGCATTTGAAACGTCTACGAGACTCTTGGGTTGGTAGACCTGGCGATGCGGCTTGCGCGGCTTTGCGGGCGGAGGCTTTGCAGGTTGCGGCGCGGAAGGCACGGGAGCGGACTGCGGGCTGACCGAGGGAGGCCGCGCGGTGACTGCCGCGCCCAGCACAACCAGCGTTGCGACCGCTGCGCTTATTCGCAATCCCAATACCTCCGTTTCCGCTCTTCTCCGCTTCTCTGCGGCCGCGCCGCGGGCTGTCGCCGGACTGGTGGCTATTTTGGCTCGTTGTAATATCCGGCGCTGGTCCTGACGGTGAGCCCAGGGTGATCGACCTGAACCTGAAGGCTGTGATACACGTTTGTGCTCTCCGCGGCGGGAGGGTTGAAGGAGAGCGTGTAAAACTTGTCGGCGTCGACCATGCACTGGCGAACCTGCCCCGCGAGATCGTTGCTGGGGCCAAGAATTTTTCCGCCGGTCTGGGTGACCAGAACCTTGAGGGCAAGGTTGCCGGTGTCAGCCTGGCGGGCGGTGAGGACGGGATTGAGGAACGCGCGATAGGTCTGGCTGTAAACGGCCGAATCATAGGTAGGATTGACGCTGTAGAGCACCATGCGCGCCTCGCGCAGCCGGTTGGTGAGCTCGACGATGGCGTCGAAGTAGCGTCGCTGCTCGGCCTGCGAGAATCCCTGATCGGGCCGGTTGAGGATGGGCCAGCCGTAGCCAAGCCAGACGAGGAGTTTTCTGCCGGGCTGCCGAGCGGAGTTCTCCGCGATCGATTCCAGTTGGCGGACGGAGAGCTGGAAGCGCTCGAGCGCGCCCTGGGAGCCCATGGCGGGATCGAGCGTGCGCACGGTGCCGTGGAGCCGGTGCACCATTTTGGCCAGCGCATTGCCGTCCTGCGTGGGACGCGCCTGGATGCGGACACCTTTGGCGCCGAAGACAATGAGCGAGACGGGCAGCGGAAGCAGGCCGCCGTTGGAGCGGAGGAAATCCTCAAGCTGGTGGCGCACGAAAGCCACTTCGGAAAAATCCTGATTGACGGTGTCGAGCAACAAGAAGACCTGCACCGGCGGCTCGGGCTTGACGGTGGCGCTGTTGAAGGCACGGAAAGAGAGGATTTTGGCGTGCTTGCCGTTGTCGAGGAGCGTGAAGTCCCAGGGCTGGAGACCGAGAACGGGTTTGCCTGCCGGGTCGGCGATCACCACGTCCAGATGGATGCGGCCCTCCGGCGTGACGGCGCTTTGCCGGGATGGTTTTGGCGGAGGGCGATGCAAGAGCCGCGGATTGGGCGGCTGAGGCTGCTGCGCGAAGGCCGCCGCCGCGAAGAGGCAGAGCGCGGCCAGCAGCGGAAACCCACGCGCTCGTTTGAACAACTGCAGCAGCGAATGCGGCACGGCCATCTCCGCAACTGAGTGTACTGCGTGCAGGCGGGCGAGACCTAGTACGAGGAGCCGTGCGTTGCGGGCTAAGCGTGGCCGAGGACAACGGTGTGCGGACTCATGGGGATTGGGATGCCCTGGACATCCTTGAGGCCCGCTTCGGTGTACATGGCCGTGAGTTCAGCCAGCGTGTATGCGTCGCCGGAGGCGGTGGTGAGCAGCATGGTCATGGCGAAGGCAGCGGGCTGCGGCGGCGAGACGCGGTCGGGGTTGGGCACGAACTCAAGCGTGGCCACACGGCCGCCGGGCTTGAGCGCGGCGCGCACTTTTTTCAGCAGGCCGACGCAGGTGGGCTTGTCAAAATGGTGCAGGAAGTTGGTGAGCAGCACCACATCGTAAGATCCGCCGAAGTCGACGTCGAAGGCGCTGCCTGGCAGCGTGGTATAGCGATCCTGGACGCCCGCCTTCTTCGCATTTTCCAGCGCGACGCCGAGCACGGCAGTCCAGTCGACGGCGGTGACGCGGGCCTGCGAATTCTGTTTGGCGATTTCGATGCCGAAGAGGCCGTGGCCGGCGGCGATGTCAAGCACGCGCATGGAGCCGGTGTGTCCTTTGAGAACAATTTGAGCCAGGGGAGGCGCCATGGGCCCCATCATGGGCGCCATCTGCGTGGCGAACTTTACCCACAAAGGATTGTCCGGCTCCACACTTCCCTGTCCTTCAAGGATGGTGCGCCCGTTGCGCACGACTTCCGTCAGACGTTCGGTGGGGTCGCCGAGCGCTGAGTCGCTCATGAATTGCGCAACGGAGGCCAGGCAGGCGGGTGAAGCGGGATCAAGGAATGCGGCGCTGGAGGGAGTGTGCTTGTAATGCCCGTTCTCCTTGAGCAGCACGCCATGAATGACGAGAAAATCGCACAGGATGCGAATGCCGCGCTCGGACGCGGCGCAGTGCTTCGCGATGGAGGCCACGTCACCCGGACCCTGGCCCACGGCGCGGAAGAGATCGAGATCGATGGCGGTTTTAAGGGCAGCGGATTGCTGCTTGGCCTGGAGCATGCCGAAAACGATGCCGGGATTCAAGGGTGCCGCGGCGGGATTGCTGTCTTGCATGAAGATTCTCCTGTTTCATCGAGTCCGGACACCGGGTCCGGGGAAGATTGGAATTGGGTTGGGGAACACGGAGCTTGGCTTGGCGAGTGTAACACCGGTGCGCGGCGAGGGTCGAACGGTTTGCGGTGCTGAAGGCGACCGGAACGCGGCCCGATTGCGGAAGAGGAACGGCGCAGCGAGCAGACTTTCTCTCTTCGGTAACTGGTGCCCTTGCGAAAGCGGACCTATACTTGGTCATCTTCGGAGGAACCATGAACACGCTCTTCCGCTCCAGAACGATCGCTCGCTTGGCACTAGCCTGGGCATTGATCGCACTTCTTCCGATGCTCCTGGCTCCGAGAATGCAGGCCCAAGACTCCCACACCCTGAGCAAGCACGCGCGCAAGGTGTACAAGACGCTTTCAAAGTATCGGACGCACACGTATCTGCACCTGGAGATGCGCGACGGCTCGGATGCCTACGGCACGCTGGGCGCGCTGGAGGACGCGTCCTTCCGGTTTGTCGATTCAAACAACAACGCGACGGAGACGATTGCGTACGACAGCGTGGAGCGCGTGCGGCGCGATGCGCAGACGGTGAGCGAGCGCAACTATCCGCATCATCACCGACACCTGCTGCCGCTGTTACTGATTGGCGCGGCCGCAGGCGCGGCTGCGGCGGTGTACTTCACCTACGTTCAGTAGGGCGCGCTTATTCAGCAGGGCTTCGCCAAAGATTCAGCAGAGCCTGCGCAGGCTGGCCCGCCGCGGGCTGACCCAGGCGCGATGCGGCTGATACATTGAGGGATGGGTGTGCGTGTTTGAGCGCTGACGCGCAGGCAGCACGCACACGGCCGAACGCTGACGCGCCGGGAAAGAGCCATGTCTTACACCATTGAAGACGTCCGCATCCAGTGGACGAAGGTTGTGCTGCCTCCGGTGTTTCTGGAGGAAGAGCTGCCGATTACCGAAGCCGCCACGGAGACGATCTTCAAGGCGCGGCGGCGGACGGCGGAGATTGTGAACGGGCGCGACGACCGGCTGCTGGCGCTGTGCGGGCCGTGCTCCATTCACGACACGAAGGCCGCGCGCGAGTATGCCGGGCTGCTGAAGAATGCGATTGCGGAGTACCACGATGATTTGCATCTGGTGATGCGCGTCTACTTCGAGAAGCCGCGCACGACGATTGGCTGGAAGGGCCTGATTAACGATCCGCATCTGGACGGCTCGTACAAAATCAACGACGGGCTGCGCGAGGCGCGTCGGCTGCTGCTGGACCTGGCGGAGATGGGCGTTCCTTCAGGGACGGAATTTCTGGACATGATTTCTCCGCAGTATATTGCCGGGCTGGTGAGCTGGGGCGCGATTGGCGCGCGGACCACGGAGAGCCAGGTGCACCGGCAACTGGTGAGCGGAGTGAGCTGCCCGGTGGGATTCAAGAATGCAACTTCGGGCGATGTGCAGGTGGCGATTGACGCGATTCTTTCGGCGGCGCACTCGCATACGTTTCTGGGTCACACCAAGCACGGACAGTCGGCGATTTTTGTGACGACGGGCAATCCAGACTGCCACATTATTTTGCGCGGTGGGCGGAAGCTGGTGAACTACCACGCAGAAGCCGTGGCGGAGACGGCGGCGCAGATGGAAAAGGCCGGCGTTCGGCCGAGAATCATGATTGATTTCAGCCATGCGAACAGCCAGAAGGACCACCGGCGGCAGGCGGCGGTGTGCCACGAGGTGGCCGCGCAGATTGCCGCGGGAAACCGCAATATACTGGGCGTGATGATTGAGAGCAATCTGGTGGCCGGCGCGCAGAGGCTGGAGCCGGGCAAGCCACTGGTTTACGGGCAGAGCATTACGGACGCATGCATTGACTGGGCGGAGACGAAGACGCTGCTGGCCGAGCTGGCCGAGGCGGTGCGGGCGCGGCGAAGGGCGAAGAAGAGCTGATTCGTGAGCGGCGTAATACAGGCGCAGAAGATTTCCGGCGCAGATGCGAAAGCGCCAGAAACCTTTCGGCCTCTGGCGCTCCCGGGGTGCCCTTATAGCTCATTGAATCATGCATCGCCCCGTTCAGCCTGCGGGTGAGAGTCCGAGTTGCCCCGGCTGCTGCACCCTCCGGCTTGGTGAGCTTGCGGCTCCGGGTTGCCCCGTACCCCGCACGCTACTGCCGCGCCGGCGACGATTCCACAGGTCGCCCCGCTTCCTCGGTCCATTTGGCTGTGCCAGCCATCCTACTCCAAGTTGCCCTGGACTCCGGGTTGCCCCGGTCCCGAATGGCTCCGTTTCCGGAGTGCTTCGGGTTTCGGATTCTTCTGCGCTGCCGGTTTTTGTGGTTCGGCGGGTCGCCCCGCTTCCTCACGCCTCCTTGCAGCGCCTCTGATGCGCTCCCGGGTTGCCCCGCGCACGCATCTCCGGCTTTGCCGGCGATGGAGTTTCGAGTTGCCCCGACACTCGCATCCTTCGGCGGTGCCGACTGGCCTGAAATCGAGTTGCCCCGACGCCCGGTCTTTCGGTATCGCCAATGATCCTTTCGGCGGGTTGCCCCGCTGTGGGGATCTTCCGGCACCGGCTGGCGGCCTCCCGAGTTGCCCCGGGTTTGGCTCCTTCCGGTTTTGCCAGAGGCGAATCTCCGGGTTGCCCCGAATCTTCACTCCCCTGGGCCCGCCGATGGGCTAATTTCCAAGTTGCCCTGAATACCAGGCCCTTCGGCGTTGCCGGCCGACTGATTTTCGGGTTGCCCCGAATCGATGTCGCCCGGCGTACCGCGCTTGCCTTGCCGGGTTGCCCCGGTTCGAGCCTGCGCGGCTGGGTCGATGATGAATCCCTGGCTGCACTCGAACTTTGCATCCTCGGCTTGCGCCGCGGATGAATCTTCGCGTTCAATCAGGTCCGGCTCCTCGCCGCCCGACTCTCCACGCATCCTTACTTTGAACCTTTGCTGCACTGTCGGCGAACCGGCTGCACAGTTCCGAATCCATTTCTGAGTGCGCTTCCTGCCGGGTTGGAGTTGCTGTCCAATTCCCTACAGGTTCATCACTTGAATAGACTTTGAACCTTGCGAATCTGTGGATGCAAGTGCAAATCTCGGATTTATCTGTGGATATCACCATTGCTGGTGCATTGACGAAGAAATCCGGCGCGCGGCGCGCGCAGAAGAGCAAAAGATGACAGAAATGGCGCGCAAAAAAGCGAAGAGGCGCGAAGGCG
>DATLRP010000056.1:0-64079 GCA_035534635.1 Occallatibacter sp. | reverse complement strand
GGCCACCTTCGCCTTGAATGCCGCTGTGTGGTTCCTGCGTGGACGCCTGCTCATCTGCTCTCCTCTTCTCAGCCATCTTAGGCTGCCGAAGAACAGAACTCCCACTTATACCCCTGTCCGAATTTGCGGAACCGGCTCTCTCCGAATCTTCCGGCTTGTCTATTATGCGGGGGTTCCGTTGCGCTGATTAGAATTGCCTCAATATGGTTCAATAGCACCGCGTATTTGATTGTAAATTTTGCAGCTCCCTTAGCCAGTTCAAAATTGCCTTTAACCCATCTTGTTCCAAACCATGAAAAGCGTGTCCAGCGGTCCGCGAGGGCATCCTTCATGTGGTGCTTGAGGCGCGTGAATAACCGCGCGTTACCGGCACCAGCCTGACCGACATAGATCAAACGGAAATTGTCATCATAGAGAGCATAAACGCCGGCCTGCTCTCGAAAGTCTACGGGAGTGGAGGAAGTTTCCTTAGCAGGAACTCCTTTCAAGTGGCCCGTAACCCTGGGCCGCCCCCAAAAGACATCGCTTCTCCGCCAAAAAAGTCCGTAGTTGTGAATAAGCATTGGTTAGTCCCAGCTTTGACCACATCTCCGGGGCCTCTTCGGTTGCAGCGATTTCTTCAATGCATCCTCTGCACTGCCGGAATTGCTGCGCTACGCAACCATCCTACGCCGCGCGGTCGACGACTTCGAGGACTGTGCCCTCGATTTTTTGCAGGTAGGCGACGATTTCGAAGAGGTTTTTGGCTTGCGGGTTTCCAGTGGCACTAAACATGCGCATGAGGGCCTTGGGAGAGCGGCCGAGGTCTGCGCCGAGTTTTACAAAGCCGACGGTGCCGTTGATGTACTTGCGGAGCACGGATTTTCCGGTCTCGACATCGCCGGAGATCATGCAGGTGATTGCCTCGCGGAGAAGCGCGCGGCGAAATTCCTCGCTCTCTTGAAGGTGCACGCGAATCGTTTGGTTGAAATCCTTCGTGAGTGGCATCATTCCTCCCGCTTGCGCTGTTTGTACTCGTGCCATAGCGTGCGCGCCGCCTGAATATCGGCCTGTTGGCGCTTCTTTGTCCCTCCGCCGAGGAGAATTACGATGGTTTCGCCGTCTTTGCCGAAATAAACGCGGTAGCCAGGTCCAAAATCCAACCGCAACTCAAAGACGCCCTCGCCTACGCCTTTTGTAGACGAAAAGTTGCCGTATTCGAATCTTCCCAAGGCGATTGCGATGCGCGCTCGCGTAGTTCCGTCCAGATCTTCGAACCAGCGATCGAATGGATTGCGTCCCAGCCGGTCGATCTACTGACGAACCTCGATCACAACTGAATAGTATCACAAAAGATACCATTTAGCATGTTTCCAATCAAGGGAATCTGGGAAGAGTCGGGAATCTTTTCAGGCGGGATTCAGGCGTGGGGAACGGCAGACTGGCCGAGGGCGAGCAGGGCACCGGTGACGCGGGTGGAGTTGTGGCGGACGACGCTTTCCTCGCTGGCGAAGTCGCCGACGATGCATTTGACGCCGAGGCTTTGGATGCGCGAGAGGTCGGCCTGGATGGGCGAGGCCTGCTCGGCGGCGTAGCGGGCGAGGGTTTGGGGCGAGAAGGACGCGGTGTGGACGATGGCGTAGTCGAAGATGGGGGCGCGGGTGTGCTCGTAGATGCGCTCGATGTGCTCGGAGGCGGAGAGGCCGAGGCTTTCGTTGGCCTGGGTCATGAGATTGCAGATGAAGACGCGGGTGCCGCGGGCATTGGCGATGGCTTCCGGAATGCCTTTGACGAGCAGGTTGGTGATGAGCGAGGTGTAAAGCGAGCCGGGGCCGACGGTGATGAGGTCGGCGCGCTGAATGGCGTGCAGGGTTTCCGGCAGCGCGGCGGCATCGGGCGGATCAAGCTGGAGCTCGGCGATGCGGAGATGGCTGGCGGTGATGTTGGTTTCGCCGCGGACGAGGGAGCCGTCAGTCATGCGGGCGACGAGGGTGGCGTTGGCGTTGGTGACGGGGAAGATGCGGCCGCGGGTGGCCAGGATTTTGGAAGCGAGCTGAATGGCGTGCGCGAAATCGCCGGTGACCTCAGTGAGCGCGGCGACGAAGAGGTTGCCGAAGCTGTGGCCTTCGAGCGCGTCGCCGGAGCGGAAGCGGTGCGAGAAGAGGCGAACGAGAACGTCTTCGTCTTCGCTGAGGGCGACCATGCAGTTGCGCAGGTCGCCGGGGGGCAGCATGTTGAAGTCTTTGCGCAGGCGACCGGAGGAGCCACCATCGTCGGTGACAGTGACGACGGCGGCGAGGTCTGCGATGCGGAAGGTTTCTTCCGAGGGCCGCCCGGGAACGCTGACGTGGCGGCGCAGGCCGCGAAGCAGCGTGGAGAGGCCGGTGCCGCCGCCGATGGCGACGACGCGCAGGGCAAGCAGCGGGGCTTCAAGTCCGGCGGAGGAAGAAGGAGATGAGCCCGGGCTGGGCGCTTTGGAACTGGAAGCGGGTCCGGAACCAGAAGCGGATTCAGGACCTGAGCCGGAGAGGGGAGAAAAGATCACGACATCTCTTAGGGTATCTCAGGATAGAGCAGCTCGGTGAAGCGGGGGTCGTCGAGCATGGCCTGGAAGTCGTTGTCGGAGCGGGCCTGGAGGCGGTTTCTGGGGTTCATCTGGATGGCGCGGGCGAGATTGTCGAGGCAGCTTTGGGCGCGGCCGGTGATGGAGTCGAGGAGGGCGAGGCCGTAGTAGGCGTAATCGGCGTCAGGGTGCGCTTGGAGGATGCCGCGGAACTGCTCGGCGGCCTCCTCAAAGTAGCCGGCGTTGAGCTGAGAGATGGCGTAATCGAAGCGCTCCTCGGGGGTGAGGAAGCTGAGGCCGTGGCGCTCCAACTGGCGGCGGCAGGTGTGGATGTACATGCGGCAGCGCTCGATGATTTCCGGCGGAGCGGTGGGGATGAGCTTCTCAAAGGCGGCGAGAGCCTTTTCATATTTGCCCTGCTGCACGAGGGAGATGGCTGCCTGGTAATGCTGGAAGGCGGGTCCGGTGGTAGAAGCGGCATGGCCGCCGCGTTTGGCAGCCAGAGCGGGTGATTTCTTGCGGCTTACCACGTTGGACAGGGCCTCTTGCGAAATGGAATATGGAACCGAGAACGGCGAGGGCGAGGGGCAGCGGAGGGTTGCAAAGGCCCGACCGGAGCCGCGCGCCGCGCAGAGCGCCGCATGAGCCCCTTTTATACGCAGAACGCCGGGTTGCGTCAATGGGCGGTTGCGGACGGGTACGCCAGCGGGGTTCAGCCGGAGGCGCGATAGATGGCGGGGTTGAGCGCGGGATCGTTGTACATCTTGAGCTGGCGGTAAAGTTTGAAGCGGCGCTGGCCGGCGAGAGTTTGCTGCCAGAGCGCGTCGAGACAGGCGGCGAGGTCGCTGCGCTGGTCGAGGAGGACGGCGAGGCGTTCCTGATTGCGCTGGGCGTGGCCTGCGGGCGCGTCGGGGCGCTCAGCCTCCTGGCGGGTGTGGAAGATTTTGAGCGCGAGGATGGAGAGGCGGTCGATGATGAGGCCGGGGGATTCGGAGTGGAGCGGTGCGGCGGGGTTGGGCAGCGCGCGGTGCGCAAGCCAGTCGAGGAGGTCACGGTCAAGCTGTTCAGCGAGATCGTTGCGGAGCTGATTGGTGCTGTCGATGCGGCGTTTGACGGAGGCGAGCTCGGCGTCCGAAGCGCTGGGCGCGCGGGCTTCGTCCTCGATGTGCCAGAGGTCGAAGTTGGCGCGGTGCTGGCGGGCGACGGCGTGGAGGAATGCGTCGTCGGCGTCGGAGGGTGAGGCGGGATCGGCGTGCCAGTCGCGGGTGAGCCGGTGGTGGAGTTGGAGGACGGATTGAGCGGAGAGCATGAGGCGTTCCTGGCGGCGCTGCGCGGAGAAACGGCGAGGCGCGCATTCGAGTCTATGTTAGAACTATCCACACCGCGGGGCCAACAAGGAGGCGCAATGCCGGACGGGACGAAGCGGGTGCTTTGCATTTCCAGTTATGAGAAGGGGCAGGATTTTCTGCGGCAGTGCGCGGAGCTGGGCGTGCGGCCGACGCTGCTGACGGTGGAGAAGCATCGCCGCGGCGACTGGCCCCGCGAGGCGCTGGAAGAGCTTTCGACGATGCCGGAAGGACTGACCGAGGAACAGATTCTGAACACGGTGAGCTGGATGATGCGGGGGCGGCGGTTCGACCGGGTGGTGGCGCTGGACGAGTTTGACCAGGAGACGGCGGCGGCGGTGCGGGAGCATGCGCGGATTCCGGGGATGGGCGTGACGACGGCCGCCTACTATCGGGACAAGCTGGCGATGCGGACCAGCGCGCAGGGGGATGGATTCCTGGTGCCGGAGTTCTGCCGCGTGCTGAATTATGACGATCTGCGCGAGTATATGGCGGAGGTGCGGCCACCCTGGCTACTGAAGCCGCGGTCAGAGGCTTCGGCGCTGGGGATCCGGCGGATCGACGAGCCGGAGGAGTTGTGGCAGGCGCTGGACGAGCTGGGCGACGCGCAGAGCCGGTATTTGCTGGAGCAGTTTGTGCCGGGAGATATCTTCCACGTGGACGCGATTGTGGACGAGGGGAGGGTGGTCTTCCAGGCGGCGCATCAGTATGGGACGCCGCCGATGGCGGTGATGCACGAGGGAGGTGTGTTCACGACGCGAACGGTGGACCGCAAGAGCCGGGAGTGGGCGGAGCTGACGGAACTGAATGCGCGGCTGGCGCCATCGATGGGTCTGCGGCGGGGCGTGACACATGCGGAGTACATCCGGGCGCATGAGGATGGGCGGTTCTACTTTTTGGAGATTGCGGCGCGGGTGGGTGGAGCATTTATCGCGGACCTTGTGGAGGCGGCGACAGGCGTGAACCTGTGGCGCGAGTGGGCAAAGGTGGAAGTGGCCAGCCTGTGGGACGAGGCGTACGCTGCGCCGCAGGCGCGGGAGCAGTATGCGGGAAGCGTGCTGTGCCTGGCGACGACGGCGGAGCCGGATACGAGCGCGTTCCAGGCACCGGAGATCGTGGCGCGGATGAAGAAGGAGCATCACGCGGGACTGATTGTGCGATCGGGCGAGGCAGAGCGCGTGCGGGTGTTGGTGGAGGAGTACAGCAGGGCATTTGCGGAGAGGTTTCTTGCGCGGATGCCGCCGCCGCCGAAGCCGACGGAGTGAAGCGCGGGTGTGCGGGCGAAAGCGGTTGTGCGGATGGGTTTCCGGCGGGCTGGGCGGCGGGGCGGAGTGGTGAGCTCGCTGGGACTCGAACCCAGGACCCACGCCTTAAAAGGGCGTTGCTCTACCAACTGAGCTACGAGCTCGGACGAATGCCGCTGCTACCAAGCTAACACAGGCGGGATGTGGGCCGTGGAAGGGGCTTTATGCGGAAAAGACTGCGCGGCTGGCAGGTTCGCCAATCTGCGCGTTTGTCTATAAAATTAAAATAATTGATATTTTCTATTGAAAACATTGATTAACTGAATTATAGTTCTCCATATTGTTGAGAAAGCGGCAAGGCGCGCACATGGCGGAAAGGGCAAAGACGGCATCGGAGTGGCAGGACCTGCTGCGGATGGCGCAGGGGTCGGCGCTGGTGGTGGAGCGGGTGCGGATTCCGGAGAAGCAGGTTGTGATTGAGGGGGAGTTTACGCTGCCGCAACTGGCGCGGCTGAGCCTGGAGGACCAGATTTTCGTGACGGCGTTTTTGCGGTCGCATGGGTCGATCAAGGAGATGGAACAGGTTTTCGGAGTGAGCTATCCGACGATCAAGGCGCGGCTGAACCGGATTGCGGGGCTATTGGAATTTGTGGAGGTGAATCCGGCGCCGGGGCGGAGCGAGGTGCTGGAGCGGCTGAAGAACGGAGAGATTACGGCGGCTGAGGCGATCAAGGAACTGGAGGCGCTGCAATGACTCCGACTCTGGCGTATGTGCGTGTGGAGTGGCATGGCGGCCGGCGGATTGGGCTGTGGCTGCCGCTGTTTCTGCTGTGGATTCCGCTGGTGCTGCTTTCTCCGCTGATTGTGCTGGTGGTGGCGGCGGTGTGCGCGGTGGGGAGGGTGAATGCGTGGCGGACGATTGCGACGCTGTGGGGCTTGATGGTGAGTTTGCCGGGAACGGATGTGCGGGTGTGCGCGGATGGAAACCGCGTGACGGTTCGGATTGTGTGAGGAGAGGGGCGATGAAGGGCGATCGGGGCGCGATTTGGCTTTTGCTGGCGATGGGCCGGATTACGGCGACGGAGGCCGAGCGGCTGCTGGCCGCGTGCAGGGAAGGCCGGGAGACGGCGTGGATTGTGGCGGGATATGTTGCGGTAACGGCGCTGGTGGAGTTGCACGGAGTGCGGTCGGCGCCGGAGAGCGTGCAGACGTTGACGGGAGCGGTGAAGACGGTGATGCACTGGATGGGAGGATGGCGATGAGTGAGAATCGGCGGCAGATTTTAGAGATGCTGGCAGCGGGAAAACTGACGGCGGAGGAAGCGGAGCGGCTGCTGGCGGCGATGGAGCCGGCGGCGGGCGGGACCGAAGGCAGCGGAGGGCGCGGCGAAGTGTCGAAGGCGAAGCCGAAGTATCTGCGGGTGCTGGTGGAGGCCGACGAGCAGATGACGGGGCTTAAGGGCGGGACGACGGTGAACGTGCGGGTGCCGATGCAACTGCTGCGCGCGGGAGTTCGGCTGGCGAGCCTGATTCCAGCGCAGGCGCACGGGCAGCTTGATGAGGCGTTCCTGAGGCACGGAATCCCAGTGACGCTTTCGCAGATCAAGCCGGAAAATCTGGAAGAGCTGGTGGATCACCTGGACGACCTGACGGTGGACGTGGACGGCAAGGACGGGGATTCAGTGAAGGTGCGGGTCTTCTGCGAGTGAGGGGTGGAAGGTAGCCGCAATTCGAAACGAGAAAACCGAAACGAGACAATCAGGGCAGGAGGGTTCCGGCGACGTTTGGAGCAACGGGAGCCCTTTTGCGCCCAAAAATGGAAGGAGGAGAGCGATGACGATACTGGCGATGCCGAAGGTGCACGGAGATCGTGCGATTGAAGGAGTGATGGCGAAGTGGTATGCGGCGAATACGGGCGAGATGATGCACGAGTATGAGGAGCTGGCCGAGCGAGTGCGCGGGGAGCTGCGGGAGGGAAGCGAGGTGCTGGAGGTTGCGCCGGGGCCAGGGTATTTCTGCATCGAGCTGGCGAAGCGCGGACGGTATGCGATTACGGGACTGGACATCAGCCATACGTTTGTGAAGATGGCGGCGGAAAAGGCGCGCGAGGCGGGGGTGAAGGTGGAGTTCAGGCAGGGGTCCGCGTCGAAGATGCCACTTGCGAGCGAGAGCTTTGATTTTCTGCTGTGCAGGGCGGCGTTCAAGAACTTTGCCGATCCGGTGGGCGCGCTGCGAGAGATGCGGCGTGTGTTGAAGCCGGGCGGGCAGGGCGTGCTGATCGACCTGCGGCGCGATGCGACACAGCAGGGGATTGAAGGGTATGTGAACGGGCTGAAGCTTTCGCGGGTGAATCGCTGGATGACAATGGCGGTCTTCAAGAAATTCCTGGTGAAGAGCGCGTATACGAGGGTGGAGTTCGAAAGGATGCTGGCGCAGGCCGGGTGGGATCGCGTGGAGATCGCGGAAGAAGAGATCGGGCTGGAAGTGCGGATGGAGAAGTGAGGCGTTCGGGGGTGCGAAGCTAACGGCGCAGGGGCTTTTCCATGGGGACGACCTGGACGGTGACGTCGCGGACATCGCGGAGGAAGCGGTTGAGGACGGAGCCGCGGAGGAGAATGTCCCATCGGGAGCGGACTGCCTGGCCGAAGACGACGTGGGAGATGTTTTCCTGCTGCGCGAAGCGGACGAGCGCATCGGAGACGTTCGTGTCGTTGAGTGTGACGACGTTTGCGCCGAGGTCGCGCGCCATGCGGAGGTAGTCTTCGAGGCGCTGCTGGGCTTCAGGGTCCACGTGGCTGCGGTTCTGCTCAGGCTGCGTGACGTAGACGGCGTACCAGTTGGTGGCGAGGCGTCCGGCGATGCGCGCGCCGATGCGGAGAAGCCGTTCGGTGCCGGGGCGGGTGCTGAGGCAGACCATGACTTTTTCGGGGACGGGCGCCTGTTCGAGGCCCTGGGTGCGGCGATACTCGGCTGCGCGCTTGGAGACCTGCTCGGCGGTGGTGCGCAGGGAGAGCTCGCGGAGCATGTTGAGGTTGCCCTTGCGGAAGAAGTTGGCGAGGGACTGCTCGACTTGGTCCGGGTGGTAGATTTTGCCGGCGCGGAGGCGTGAACGAAGCTCCTCAATAGTGACATCGACGTTGACGACCTCGTCGGCGCGGCGGATCACGCTGTCAGGAATGGTTTCGCGGATGGTGATGTTGGCGGAGCGGTTGACGGCGTCGTTGAGGGTCTCAAGGTGCTGGATGTTGACGGCGGTCATGACGTTGATGCCGGCGTCGAGCAGTTCGAGGACATCTTCGTAGCGTTTGTGACGCTTGCTTCCGGGGACGTTGGTGTGGGCAAGCTCATCGACGATGACGGTGTGGGGGCGGCGGTGGAGGATGGCCTCGACGTCCATCTCGCTGAGGTCGACGCCGCGATAGGGAATGACGCGCTGGGGGACGATCTCGAGGTCGCCGATCTGGTCGGCGGTTTCCTTGCGGCCGTGGGGTTCGATGAGGCCTATGACGATGTCAACGCCCTCGTTGCGCTTGAGGTGGGCGTCCTCGAGCATGTGGTAGGTTTTGCCCACGCCGGGCGCCGCGCCGATGTAAATGCGGAGCTTGGCGGGCTCCGGGGCCTGTTCGAGATGGAGCTCAGCCATGGGTCAGCCGACCTCCACGGGATGGTGCGGCGCGGCGACGGTGGAGACGGGAAGGGTGAAGCGGAAGGTGGTTCCCTGGCCGAGGCGGCTTTCGACGGCGATTTGGCCGCCGTGGGATTCGACGAGGCGGCGCACGAGCGCGAGGCCGAGGCCGGTGCCTTTATCCGAGAAGGCGTTGAAGCGGTCAAAGAGAGTGCCGAGGCGCTCGGCCTCAATGCCGCGGCCGGTGTCGTGTACGGAGAATTGCACGAAGTCCTTGATCTCCTCGGCGGCGAGGAGGATTTCACCGCCGGACGGGGTGAAGCGGAGGGCGTTGGAGAGGAGATTGTCGAAGATGGAATGGATGGCGCGCCGGTCAGCCTGGACGGCGGAGAGGTCGGCGAAGGCTTTCAGGTCGACGCGGATATGTTTTTCAGTGGCTTCGTCACAGATGCGGTTGCGCGCATCCTCAAGGATGGGCAGAGGACGGATGCGCTGGAGCTGCATCTGACGGTTGCCGCTGTCGAGCTCAGCAACTTCAGTAAGGTCGGCCATGAGGTCGTCGAGCTTTTCGGCTTCGGCGCTGGCCGAGGAGACGAGCTCGGACTGGAGGGCGGCGAGTTCGCCGCCGAAGCCCTGGCCGAGGGCATAGAGTCCACGGCGGAGCTGGAGGAGCGGGTCGCGGAGCTTGCGGCTGGCGACGGAGATGAACTGAGTCTTGAAGCGGTCGGTGTCCTGCAGGGTAGTGACGTCCTCAAGCGTGGTGACGGTGCCGAGGAGGCGACCTTCCGAATCGCGCATGGGGGTGGTGCGAAGGCGGTAACTGCGCTCGGATTTGCCGATGCGCAGGGGAAGCATGGCGGCTTCGCCTTCAGAAGCGATGGGCTTTTGGAGCGCGATGGCGTCGCGGATGGCGCTGAGGATTTTGTCGCCGCCAGGCGTGCTGGTGAGAGCCATGCGATCTCCGGCGGCCTCGCCGAGGAGCTCGGAGGCGGCCTGGTTGAGCTTGAGGATGTGGCCTTTCGCGTCGGTAACGATGATGGGTTCGAAGATGGATTGCAGGACGGCGTCAGAGAGCTGGAACTCCATCTGGCGGCGTCCGGCTTCGGTCTCTCGCAGCTCGCGGAGGCGGACGGCGATGCGGCTCAGCTCGGCGGCGAGGATGCCGAAGTCATCGTGGCCGGTCCACTCCACGCGATGGTCGAGGTTGCCCTGGGCAAGGAGGCGGGCGTCGCGGGCGAGCACCTGGATGGGGCGAAGAACGAGGATGATGGTGGCCATGCCGAGAAGGACGGCGAGCGCGATGGCGAGGACGGCGAATGGGACGAGGTGCGCCGCGACAAGAGCCTGATGGGCGGCCAGCGCGAGCGCCACCGGAATGGCGACAAGCAGGACACAACCGAGAATCAGACGCTGGCTGAGATTGAGCATGGACCGGACTCCGCGCCGGAAAAGATGAAGCGGTTCTCTTTTTATTCTGCGGGAAGACGGGCAAACGCGCAAAGTGTGTGGAAAAACGGGCGCGAAGGACGGGCGGTGATAGCTAGGGGTGAGACATGGGGAAGAGGCCGGAAATCCAGGGTATGCGGACGAAGAGAAGGGCCACGAAAACTGCCACGCAGAGGGCGAGGGCGAGCATGAGGCGCGGCTCGCGATAGAGCTTTTCAGGGTTCTGGACGGCGCTCTCATGGCGGAAAGCGAGGCCGAAGTAGATGGCCATGAGCCAGGCGACGAAGGGGAAGGCGAGGATGAGCTCCATGCGGTAACGCATGAGGAATGCGCCGAAGAAGAGCATGGAGGCTGCGGCGTAAAAGATGACGGAGTTGAGCAGCGACTGCTCGGTGTAATGACAGAAGGATTTGCGGTAGCTGACGGCGAGGGCATGGTCGGCGATTTGGCGGTACTCGCTGAAACGCTTGAGGCCCATGAAATATGCGCCGAGGAGCCAGTAAGAGAGCAGCATGGAGACGGGCGGAAGCATGGCGGCGGTGACCATGTACCAGCCGAGGCAGAAGCGGAGGGGATTGTTGATGGATTCAGAGAGGACGTCGATGTAAGGGAGGTCTTTGCTGCGGATGGGGGCAATGTTGTAAATGCAGCCCATGATCCAGAGGGCAAGAGCGCTGAGGAAGAATCCGGGGGTGAGGACGGCGGCGAGCGCGAGGCCGGCAAGCATCATGGCGATCCACTGGACGTATCCCCAGCCGACGTGGACGAGGCCATTGGCGGCGGGGCGGGTGCGCTTGGTGGGATGCAGGCGGTCAAAGGGCGCGTCGAGGATTTCATTGATGACGTAATTGGAGCTGGAGATGAGGGTGGCGGCGACGAAGCCGAGGACAATGCGCGCGAAGAGAGCGAGGCTGAGGTGCTGACCGCCGAGGGCGACGGCGAGGACGATTCCGGGAAGGATGAAGACCTGTTTGATGGAGTGGTCGAGGCGGGTGATCTGGAGATGAGCGGCGAGACGACGACGGAGCGGAACAGGCTCGACAGTGAGTGGCGCGATGGTGACGGCTTCCGGGTTCAGCGACATGGAGGGACTTCCTGAAAAAGTACTGAGGCAGGGGGCGTATGTATTGAATGGTAGCCCGAAGGCGGGCAGGAGGGAACCACGGAGTTGCGGAGGGGAAGTCCGGATGGCACAGACGCGCGGGCGAGGCTAGGGAACACGGCAGACCGTGAGCGAGGCATTGTGCCAGAGACAGCGAAGGCCTGTGGGGGGATTGGGATAGCGAACGAGGACCCAGTTGACGCCGAATTGAGCCTTGAGGCGTTCAAAATCGGCGAGCTGGAAATGATCCCAGCCGGCCTGGGCGCGCACTTCAGTCTCCCAGATGTCGGCGATGGAGGGCATTTTTGTGACGGTGGCAGCGTCCTTGTAGGCGTCGGCAAGGACGCTGCGCTCGGCGAGAGCGCGAAAGGAGTGCCAGTCCTCGCCGGGGTCGCTTTCGTAGTGGGGATCGACGGCGAAGTAGGCGTTCTCGGGGGTGTTGCGGCGGATCCAGCGGAAGGCCTGCAGCCAGGGATTGGCGTTGTGCATGCCGGGGAACTCGACGGGCGGTGTGGCGGCAAAAAGCTGGCGCTGGGCGAAGAACATGCCGCCGTTGGCGACGGCGAAAAGGAGAGCCCACCGCCAGACGTGGCGCTTGAGGAGATATTTGCCGAGGTAAGCGCCGGCGAAGAGAACCATGAACATGTAAATGACGTGGAGGTAGCGCATGGGCTCAAGGGTGGTGAGCCCGATGGGCACCCAGGGGCTGAGGATGACCAGCGCGATGCACTGCTGGAAGACGCCATAGACGAGAAGGGCCGTGGCGAGCTTGGCGAGGGTGGTTTCTCCGCGGCGGGCTGCGTAGCGGGCCAGCAACCAGAAGAGAAAGAGAGGCGCGATGGCGCCGAGCCACTCGTACCACTCCCAGTGATAGAGGAAGAAGAGGTGGCGGGTGCGGATAGCATCAATCCAGGCCTGCGGGGGCGTGCCGAAGACCCAGCCGAAGGGGATGAACGCGACGACAGGGAGGGTGACCTGGGGCAACGGACGCATGAGCCAGCCGCTGAGGAATTCATGAACGGGATCCCATGTGGCGATGGCGAGGAAGCAGGCGAAAGAGACGCCGAAGGCTCCCATGAGCGG
This sequence comes from Occallatibacter sp., assembly GCA_035534635.1. Classification (GTDB taxonomy): domain Bacteria; phylum Acidobacteriota; class Terriglobia; order Terriglobales; family Acidobacteriaceae; genus Telmatobacter. The sequence continues at coordinate 51,692 of DATLRP010000056.1, read as the reverse complement.
ATGAAGAACGAAGGCGAGCGTGAGCAGCGGGACGGCCTGCCAGCGACGGCCGGCGAGGATGCGATCAATGCCGAAGAGGATGAAGGCGGTGGCGGGATTGCGAGGATGCAGGTATTGATCGACGATGTAGAGGCCGGTTCCAGTGACGGGCAGGGTGAGCATGGCGCCCATGAGGGCGACGGCGGCCCATCGCGCGGGGGGCTCCGGGAAGAGGCGGCAGATGATGACCCAGCAGCCGAGGAGGATGAAGTAGACAGACAGGAATTGCCAGAGGAATTCCGACCAGCTCACGGAGATGTGCGTGACGCGTACGAAGTCGGCCATCCAGTTGTCAAAGACGCTGGTCTTGAGCTGGAGTTTGAAGAACTCCGAGTCGTGGGGGTAAAGGGCGGGATTGAGGTCGGCCCTGACGGCGGTGACATAAACGATGTCGTCTTCGGCGCCGGGATGGTAACCCATGACTGCGAAGGAGAGAACGGAGAGAACGAAGAGAAGAATCAGGTTGCGCTTACAAAAGGTATCCACGTGGTTCAGTCCTTCAACTCCGCTCGGAATCCGCGCACGCGGCGGAAGAGATTGCTGCGGACTGCACCCACCGGGCAAAGTGTGACGCCCCACAGGGGTGGGGGTTCCGCCGGCGTTCGGCGGGATTCACGACGCGATTCACGAGTGGACCTCGGTGAGGAATCGCTCAGCTTTAGGCAACCTACACTGACGATTGTAGTGGAGACGCATGGATGTTGTCTGCATATTCCTGTGCCTGAAGTTACGTGACATTCTGCCAGGGGGGATGGGCACCCGCTGCTGTGTAGGTTAGACTCGGCGCAAGGCGAATTGGACTACCGAATTGGACTACAAGGGGCGGTTGAAATGAAGCTAGCGACGATGCGGGCGGTCGATTACTGGATTGGAGTCCCGCTCAGCTTTGTGTGTACGCAGTTGGTCCGGCTGATGGGCAAGCCAAAGGGTCCGGAGAAGCCGCGGCGGATCCTGTTTATCGAGCTCTCCGAGATGGGCAGCACGGTGATTGCGAATCCGGCGCTGGAGAAGGCCAAGCGGGAGCTGGGCGCGGAGATCTTCTTCCTGATCTTTGAGCGGAACGTGGCCTGCCTGCATCTGCTGCCGACGGTGCCCGAGTCAAACATTGTGACAATCCGAGAGACGGGTCTGTGGACGCTGGCGCTGGATTCGCTGCGTTTTTTGCGCTGGGTGCGGAAGGCGAAGATCGACACGGTTGTGGATATGGAGCTGTTCTCGCGGTACTCGGGGCTGCTGACGGGGCTGAGCGGTGCGAAGCGGCGGGTGGGCTTTCACCGGTTCCACGGGGAGGGCCTTTATCGCGGCGAGATGCTCACGCATCGCATCAGCTATAACGGCCAAATCCATATGGCTAAAAACTTTATCTGCATGGTGAATGCGTTGCTAGCGGAGAAGCCGGAGGTGCCCTACTCGAAGACTTATGTGACGGACGAGGAGATTCGGGTGCCGCTGCAGCCTGTGAGCGAAGACCAAAAGGAGTATGTGCGAGGGCTGGTGCGGCAGGTATATCCGGGCTACGAGTCGGACAAGCATCGGATTGTGCTTGTGAACCCGAACAGCTCCGAACTGCTGCCGCAGCGGCGGTGGGAGCGGGAGAACTACAGCAGGCTGGCGAAGATGGTGGTGGACGAGTGGGAGGACGCGCTGGTGCTGATCACCGGGTCGTCCGGCGAGCGGGCTGAGGCGCTGGCGATGCAGGAGAAGGTGGGGCATCCGCGCTTCCGAAGCTTCGCCGGGATGCACAAGCTGACGGCGATTACGGCGCTCTACAACATAGCGACGGTGCTGGTGACGAACGACAGCGGGCCGGCGCACTTTTCGGCGATTACGCCGATCCGGTCAATTGTGCTGTTTGGGCCGGAGACGCCGCGGCTCTATGGCAGTCTGGGGAATTCGGAGTCGATTACGGCAAACCTGGCGTGCAGCCCGTGCGTGACGGCGGCGAACCAGAAGAACTCGGCGTGCAATGACGCGGTGTGCATGCAGCTGATTACGCCGGAGCGGGTGATGGAGTCCATCCGTGCGGCGATGAACGGGACCTGGAATGGGAAGGTGGGCGCGCGGCGGGACGGGTTACAGATTTCGTCGGCGGGGCGGGCTTAAAGCGAAGGCGCGAGCGAGCGCAGGATAAGAAAGCCGACAACTCCCAAAAAGAAGACGAGAGCCATGCGAATGCCGGGCTCGCGGTTGACCTCAGGGACGAGGTCGCTTGCGCCGACGTAGAGGGCGACGCCTGCCGAGATGGGCAGGCCGTAGGGCATCCAGTGGGGAACCAACTCAATGACGAGGACGCCGATGAGGGTGGCGGCGGCGAGGGCGACGGCGGAGTAAAAGGCGACGGTGCGGCTGCGGCCGCTGGCGAGCATGACCGAAGCCATGGTGAAGCCTTCGGGCGCCTTGTGGAGAAAGATGGCGAGGAAGATGAGCCAGCCGAGCGAGCTGGAGACGACGAAGCCGGAGCCGATGGCGACGCCGTCAAAGAGTGCGTGGACGCTGAGTCCGCCCAGGACCGAGTAGCCGGTGTGGCGGGAGACGAATTCGTTGTGGTGGGTCTCCTCGCCGTAATGGAAGTGGGCGACGATGGTGTGCTCGAGGAGATGGACGATGCAGTAACCGGCCATGATGAGCACGGGGCCGAGGCTGGGCGAAAGGCGGAGGCTCTCGGGCGTCATTTCCAGCAGGGCAACAGCCATGAGGAAGCCCGCGCCGAGGGCGACGAAGTAGCGCAGATAGCGCTCGACTCCGCGTGCACGGACCAGGACGAGGCCGCCGGCGACGTCGGCAAGGGCGGCGAGGAGTCCGAGAAAGATGGAGAGTCTGAGCATGCGCGAGAGCAATTCCTGAGTTTCAATGACCTTTTAGAAATTGTGCAAGGTCGCCGCTCCCTGTTGGTCCCACCCCAACGACGAAGACCTGTCGTTGGGGACCCCGGGATGGTCGCGTCGACTTGAGTGTATCTGCTTCGACCCGCGGCAACTGAGGAATTGCTTACCCGCTGTGCCGGATGTGGAGGATGTCGCCGTCCTTGACGAGGTATTCCTTGCCTTCCAGGCGGAGGGTTCCCTGGGAACGGGCGGCGGCCTCGCTGCCGGCGGCGAGGAGCTGATCCCAGCGGATGGTTTCGGCGCGGATGAAGTGGTGCTCGAGGTCGGAGTGGATTGCGCCGGCGGCCTGGGGAGCTTTGGATCCGGCGGGAACGGTCCATGCGCGACACTCGTCCTCGCCGGCGGTGAAGAAGCTGATGAGGCCGAGTAGCTCGTAGCTTTTGCGGATGAGGCGGACGAGTCCGGACTCGTGGAGGCCGTAGCTCGAGAGGAATTCGGTTGCTTCGGCTTCGTCCATGTCGGCCAGTTCGGCCTCGACTTTTCCACAGATGGCGGTGGCGCCGGCGTTGGGGCGCTGCGCAACTTCGGCGAGCTTGTAGCGCTCGACGGCGGAGTCGAGATCGGCACCGAGCGAGTCGCTCTCGCCAATATTAACTGCATATAAAACAGGTTTTTGCGAAAGAAACATAAAGCCCTTGATGAGTTTTTTCTCTTCGGGCGTCATCTCCAGTTCGCGGAGGGGCTGCTCTTTCTCGAGGGCGTCCTTGGAGCGGAGCAGGAGGGCCTGCTCGTGCTCAAGCTCGGAGGAGCGCATTTTCTTGAGATCTTTTTCGACGCGCTCCAGGCGCTTTTCAACCTGGGTGAGGTCGCTGACCATGAGCTCGAATTCGACGGTTTTGACGTCGCGGAGCGGATCGATGGGGCCGACGTGGGGGATGGAGTCGTCGTGAAAGGCGCGGAGGACGTGGATGAGGGCGTCCACCTGGCGCAGGCTGGCGAGGAAGGCGGTCTCCTTGAGTGCTTCCTGGCCGATGGCGGCAACGTCCGCATATTCGACGGAGGCGTAGGTGGTCTTCTTGGGGGAGTAGAGGGCGGAAAGTTTGTCGAGGCGCTCGTCCGGCACGCGGGCGACGCCGATGTGGGCCTCGCGGGGATTGGAGTAGCCGCGGTCTTCGAGTTTGGCCTTGGTGAGGATTTTGAACAGCGAGGTTTTGCCCACTTGCGGCAGGCCGATGATGCCAGTCTTCATGATTTATCCGTTGGGGTCCTGGAAGAGTGAATGGCGCAGAAAGGACCTTTTCGATGATACAGGATGGGCGCGTGAGCGGCGGGATGCGCGAAGCGTGGCTCAGGCGCGGGTGGATTCGGCGCGGGCGATGAGAACGACGGTGGCGAGACCGAGGAGGAGGATGAGCTCTTCGACGTGCTCGCTGCGGCCGTGGAGGCGGTTGAAGTCGGCGACGGCGAGGTTGGTGGTGTCCTGGAGGTCGATGGAGCCGCCGGCGGCGATGCGGTCGCGCTCCATGGCGGGGATGATGACGAACTGGGAGTAAGCAGTGGCGGCGAGCATGAGGACGAGAAGGATCATGGGGGCGAGGACGGAGCGGGGCTTGAAGATGTGCCAGGCCGGAGCGACTGCGAGCAGGGCCAGCAGAACGACGCCGGAGACGAGACCGATGCCGTGAAGGGTGCGGATGAGCGAGCCGACGATGGTTCCGGCGGTGTGCGTGTCGGCATGGAGGATGCTGAAGGTGGTGGCGGCGACGACGGGGAAGAAGATTTCAGCGCCGAGCCAGACGATGAGGGCGAGGTAGAGGAGGGTGCGAAGCAGGGTCTTCATGCGTGTGCTCTCAGGGCGGCGTGCAGGAGTTTGCCCGGGGAAGGCATGCGACGCCGATGACGTTCTTATGCTCTCATACCGGATTGGGCCAGGGCCTGAAGGCGATTCTCGAACTTTGCCGGGGTGAGTGGTGTGCTTTCCCGGGTCTCAGAAGCGAGACCGGGGGCACCCAGCTGTAGAGCAATTGGCCAGGCTTGAACGTACGGGCTGAAGCCCGTACCCTTCAGGGCGATTGAAATGGACCCACTGCCGCGCATTGCGTGGGCGATGGAAGGCGGAGACGGAAACGCGGGCCGGGCCCGGGGGGGCCGCGGCGGCGGCGTCGGGTGACGAGATGGCGGGTCAGCCCTTGCGGAGAAGGGCGCGCTTGAGGACGATTTCGAGCGCGGCTTTGACCTGAGCGTACTCCTCGGGCGCGAGCGTGCCGGAGAGCTTTTCACTTTCGATGGCGAAGAGCTCCTCCTTGAGGACATTGAGGAGCGCGGATTGCCTGGCGGCGGGACTGGCCGCGGGTGTGTAGGCCGCGGAGGCTGTGGGAAGCGGCGCGGAGCCGGGTGCTGAGCCGGACGCGGGAGCTGGTCCGGCAGCGGAGCCGGGCTGCTTGCGGAGGAGAAACGCGGCGGCGACGACGAGCAGGAGGCCGAGGCCGGCGAGAATCCACCACTTGTATTTGCTGAGGGGGTCGGGCGTGCCGATGGGCTCGCCGAGACCGCCGCCGGGCTGGCCGTTGTTGGGCGCGGCAGCGGAGGCGCCGTTGTCAGCCTGATTATTGCGAGGCATGGAGCCGGAGCCGCTGATGGTGAAGGCGAGAACCTGGCCGGGGACGACGTTGCGGGCGACATAGGTCTGAATGCCGGGGTCCTCCTGCACGGACTGGAAGGTGGAACCGGAGCCGGCGGTGAAGCTCATGCTTTTGGGCAGCAGGACCCCGACGTTCTGCGCGGGCAGGAGCATTTGCAGATGGAAGGCGAAAGAGCCGCTGGTGTACGGCAGGGTGTAAGAGACCTGGAAGAGCGTGTCCTTGTCAGCCTGGTCGGGCTCGATGGGGAAGTTGAAGAAGTAGTGGTTGGGCTGAGACGCGGGTTTGAGGATGAGGCTGGTGGGCAGGCTGTTGGCGCTGGGGCGCTGGCCCGCCGCGCCCTGCACAACTGCGCCGGCGGGGAGGACGATCTCGAAGGACCTGGGGCTCCACTCGGTGCGCGGCGGGTTGCTGGTGTTGTGGACGAAGTAGCGCTCGGTGACGTTGAGCTGGCCGTTGGCGGCCTCGATTTCGAGGACGTCGGCCTCGATGTAGACGCCGGTGACCTTGGCGGAGACGTCGTAGACGGAGATGTCGGCGGGCGTGTCGCCCTCGGGCGCGGCGGCGAAGTAGTCGGCGCCCTGGTGGGTGACGCGGATGAGCATGGGGTTGTTGCCGGGGCGGCTGAGGGTGTAGCGGCCGCGCGCGTCAGTGGTGGCGTGGCCAACCTCGGCCATGCCGGCCTGCGGCTCGAGGAGAACGACGGTGTCACCTGCGTCGGGCTTGCCGGTGGTTTTGTTGGTGATGGTGCCGGTGATGGGCGCGGCGTGGGCGAGGGCGGCGGAGAAGAGAATTCCGAAGGCGGAGGCGAGCAGAAGAAGGCGGGTCGATTGCAGAGTCTTGGTGCGCATGGTCTTGATGAGGGTCCTTGTGGGGTTCGTGTGGCCGTAGCGGCGCTAGGCCTGCTGCAAGTGTTCGATTTCGGCGAGCACCTGTGCGGTTTCATTTTCAAGCACAGCGCGCTGGGAGACGAAATCTTCCTCGGGATATTTTCCGGCGCGGAACTCGAAGGTGAGGTCGCGCAGGTTTTCGTAGAGCTGTTCCTTTTGCTCGAAGAGGTAGTCAAGGCGAGTTTTCTGGCGCTGGCTGGCGAAGACGTTCTCCGGCCAGAAGACGTAGACGGCGAGAGCCAGAGCGAGCATGATGCCGGCGAAGAGTCCCTGAGTTTCAGTCATGGTTTATGAGCCTCCGTCGTCGCCGGAACCGGTTTCGCGGCGGATTTTTTCGCGCAGGGCGTCCATGTGGGGGTCAGGGGGCTGCGTTGCGAGCTGGGTTTTGCCGACCGACCACTGGCGGACGAGCAGCATGGTGCCGAGGAGTGCGGCGGCGAAGACGGCGATGGGGGCGACCCAGGCGACGAGGTTGAAGCCGTGTGTGGGCGGCGCGGCGAGGACGGTGAGGCCGTACTTCTGCGAGAAGGAGGCGAGTATCTCTTTGTCGGACAAGCCGGAGGCGATGTCGGCACGGAGCTCGGCCATCTCAGGGCCGCGGGAGGGGCAACCGACGTGGTCGCACTCACCGAGGAGCTGATTGCAGCCGCACTGGCACATGAGGCGATGGCTGAGATTGTTGAAGCGCTGGGTGGCGTTGCTTGCGCCGAGAGAGAAGTAGACGGCGACGGCAAGACAGAGCGCCTGAGCTGCTTTGACGAAGAAGGTGAAGCGGGAAGTGGAGGCCATCAGTCGCCCCCTTTCAGCGCGGGCTCATCGGAGGCAGGTTGCTGGGCGGGAATGCGCAGGGCAGCGGTGGAGGGCGAAATGCTGGGCATGAGAGCGATGAAGGTGCCGATGACGACGAGCAGGACTCCGGCCCAGATCCAGCTTACGAGGGGATTGAGGAAGGCCTTGATGATGGGATTGCCGGTGGTGGGATTGGTGCCCTCGAAGACGACATAGAGATCCCAGCCGGGGAAGGAGTGGATGGCGACGCGGGTTTCCGGCTGGCCGCTGACGTGATAGACGCGCTTCTCGGGAGTCATCTCAAAGAGCTTGTGGCCGGCGCGGTAGACGTCGAGGACGGCGTAGTTGGAGTCGTAATTGTCGTTGGAGTCCTGGGTGAAGCCGACGCAGTGCAGGTTGTAAGGGCCGATGGCGAAAGTGCTGCCGACGGAGAGCTCGGCCTCCTGGTTGCGGTTGAAGGCGGAGCCGGCAAGGCCAACGATGACGATGACGATGCCGATGTGGACGAAGTAACCGCCGTAGCGCCGGGTGTTGCGGCGGACGAGCAGGACCATGGAGGAGAAGATGTTGCGGCCAGTTTGGCGGGCGATGACGTTGGCGCCGCGAATGTACTCAGAGAAGATGGCGGTGAGGACGGCGGCGGCGAGCGAGAAGGCGACGAGAGCGTAGAACTTGCCAATGTCGAACTTGCCGTCGTGCCACGGGCGGACGCCGGCGATGAGGCAGACAATTGCAGTGCCCCAGAGAGCGATGGAGGGCAGAATGAAGTTGCGGCGGATGGAGCGCATGGAGGTGGAGCGCCAGGGCAGGAGCGGTCCAACGCCGGTGAGGAAGAGCAGGAAGAGGCCGATGGGAATGGCAAAGCTGTCGTAATACGGCGGGCCGACGGTGACCTTGGTGCCTTGCACGTACTCGGAAAGGATGGGGAAGAGTGTTCCCCAGACAATGAGGGCGCAGGCGATGAGCAGGACGAGGTTGTTGAAGAGGAAGCTGGACTCGCGGCTGACGAGAGACTCGACGCGCTGCTCGCTTTTGAGGTGGTCGCGCTGCAGGATGTAAGTGAAGATGCAGACGGCGAGCACGATGAGCAGGAAGGTGACGAACCAGTCGCCGATGGGGGACTTGGCGAAGGCGTGGACGGAGCTGACCAGGCCGGCGCGGGTGAGCAGCGTGCCGAGGATGGAGAGCAGGAAGGTGGAGAAGATGAGCCAGACATTCCAGCTCTTCATCATGCCCTTGCGCTCCTGCATCATGACGGAGTGGAGGAATGCGGTGCCGGTGAGCCAGGGCATGAAGCTGGCGTTTTCAACAGGGTCCCAGCCCCAGTAACCACCCCAGCCGAGGACGGCGTATGCCCAATGCATGCCGAGGAAGATGCCGCAGGTGAGGAAGAGCCAGGCGACCATGGTCCATCCGCGGGTGATCTTGATCCATTTTTCGCCGGGGTAGCGCATCATGAGCGCGCCGAGGGCGAAGGCGAAGGGAATGGAGAAGCCAACGTAGCCCAGGTAAAGCATGGGCGGATGGATGACCATCTCAGGGTATTGCAGGAGAGGATTGAGGCCGTTGCCGTCGGCCGGGACCGCGCCGCGAAGGAGCGAAAAGGGCGTGGCGGCGAAGTTGACGACAGCGAGGAAGAAGAGCTGGATGCCGGCAAGGATGGTTCCTGCGTATGCGTAGAGCTTGACGTCCTTTTGGTGGGTGAGGCGGAGGACGAAGCCGTAGGCGGCGAGGAGCCAGGCCCAGAAGAGGAGCGAGCCTTCCTGGCCGCTCCAGAGCGCGGCGAACTTGTAGGGCGTGGGCAGGGCGCGGTTGGAGTGTTCGAGGATGTAGGTGATGGAGAAGTCGTTGGTGAAGGCCGCGTAGACAAGAGCGAAGGCGGCGGCAGTGACGGCGACGAAGACGGCAATGCCGGCGCGGCGCGCGGTGTCGGCCAGGCGCTCCGGCGAGATGGGGGCTGGGTGGCCGGTGGCGATGAGTCGCAGTGCGACGGCACCGGCGAGGAGATTGTAAGCGGCCAAGGCCAAAGCAATGAGCAGGGCAAAACTACCGAATGATGCCATCAGAACTCCAACACAATTTTCCGGCGCAGGCGTGATGCCCCCGGAACAGGGACCCCAGCGAAGTCATTGTCACCTAATGATAGACGCTGAGGGTGTGATGTGCCTCACACTTGCGATGGAGGCGGGGCGCAAAAAAGCGAGAGCGCTAGAGGGTGTGCTGGGCAAGAAGTTGGCTGGCCATGGCGACCATCTCCTCTGAAGCGAAGGGGCGGGGCAGGAAGCGCACACTCTCAGCGGAGTCAGGAGATGGGGAATCGGTGTTGCCGCCGAGGACGAGGATGGGAATCTGGGGAAGGCGGGCGTGGAGTTCGGCGATGAAGGTTAGAGCGGTCATGCCGGGCATGTGTGGCCCTGCGATGACGAGGCCGAGCTGGCCGGCGAATGTCGGCTGCTCGAGCATGCAGAACGCCTCGGCAGGATCGGCTACCCGCTGCACATCCTGGAAACTTTTCTCCAGAATGGATTTGCGCACGGACGCCTGAAGAGGGTCATTGTCCACCAATAGAATTTTTGCCATTAGCCCTGAATGCGCGGAGCCCTTTCCGACTCTCTCTTGCAGTCCACTTCCCTGACTTAAGGGTTACGATGACGGCTGGTCGCGAGCGGTTGCCTGCGGCCGCGAATGGGGGCTAACTCGAAAGGAATCTCTAGCCGAAAAGGAACTCTTTTTCGCGCAGCTCGCGGATGGTGTCGCGGAGGCGTGCGGCCTTTTCAAACTCAAACTGCCGAGCGGCCGCGCGCATGTCGGTTTCGAGTTTGGCAATGTATTGATCGACTTCCTCTTGCGTGCGGAAGTCGGGCATGGCGGCGGCTTCTTCTTCGAGGACCTCGCCATATTCGGCGCGGAGGATCTGGGCGAGACCCATATCCACTTTGGAGAGGATGGACTGCGGAGTGATGCCGTTCTCCTGGTTATAGGCGCGCTGGAGTTCGCGGCGGCGGTCAGTCTCATTCATGGCCTGGCGCATGGAGTCAGTGACGCGGTCGGCGTAAAGGATGGCGCGGCCCTCGATGTGGCGTGCGGCGCGTCCCATGGTTTGGATGAGCGAGCCGGCGGAACGGAGGAAGCCCTCCTTGTCGGCGTCGAGGATGGCGACGAGAGAGACTTCGGGCAGGTCAAGGCCTTCGCGGAGGAGATTGATGCCGATGAGGACGTCGAACTCGCCTTTGCGGAGGCCGGCGAGGAGCTTGACGCGCTCGAGGGTTTCAATCTCCGAGTGCATGTAACGGCAGCGGACGCCGACCTCAGTGTAGTAGCCGGCGAGGTCCTCGGACATGCGCTTGGTGAGGGTGGTGACGAGGACGCGCTCATTGCGCTGGGCGCGGTCGCGAATCTCGGCGAGAAGATCGTCAATCTGGCCTTTGACGGGGCGGATTTCGACTTCGGGGTCGACGAGGCCGGTGGGGCGGATGACCTGCTCGACGACGACGCCGGCCGAGCGGGTGAGCTCGTAAGGGCCGGGCGTGGCGGAGACGTAAATGGCCTGGCTGACGCGGTTTTCGAATTCCTCGAATTTGAGCGGACGGTTGTCCATGGCCGAGGGCAGGCGGAAGCCGTAGTCGACGAGGTTCTGCTTGCGGCTGCGATCGCCGTGCCACATGCCGTGGACCTGGGGGATGGTGGCGTGGCTCTCGTCGACGAAGAGGACGAAATCGCGGGGAAAGTAGTCGAGCAGGGTGGGCGGAGCTTCACCGGGAAGGCGGCCGCTGAAGTGGCGCGAATAATTTTCGATGCCGTGGCAGTAGCCCATGGATTTGATCATTTCCAGATCGAAGCGGGTGCGCTGATGGACGCGCTGGGCTTCCACCATGCGGCCTTCGGCTTCGAGATAGGCGGTCCATTCGTTGAGTTCAGAGACGATGGAATCGACGGCCTCGGCTTTGCGCTCGGGCTGCACGACGTAATGGCTCTTGGGGTAAATGGGAAGGCGCGCGTACTTCTGCTTGACGGTGCCGAAGAGGGGATCGATCTGCGAGAGGGAGTCGATCTCGTCGCCGAAGAGCTCAATGCGGTATGCCGTTTCGTCGTAGGTGGGGTAGACCTCGATGACGTCGCCGCGGACGCGGAAGGTGCCCCGGCGGAAGTCGGTGTCATTGCGCTCGTAGAGGATTTCGACGAGGCGGCGGGTGATGTCCTTGCGGCTGATGCGCTGGCCTTTTTCGAGGAGCAGGAGCATGCCGTAGTAGGCCTCGGGCGAACCGAGGCCGTAAATGCAACTGACGGAGCTGACGATGATGGCGTCGCGGCGCTCAAAGAGCGAGCGGGTGGCGGAGAGGCGGAGCTTGTCGAGCTCCTCGTTGATGGTGGCTTCCTTTTCGATGTAGAGGTCGCCGGCGGGAATGTAGGCCTCGGGCTGGTAGTAGTCGTAGTAGCTGACGAAGTACTCGACGGCGTTGGAGGGGAAGAACTGTTTGAACTCGTGGTAGAGCTGGGCGGCGAGAGTTTTGTTGTGGGCGAGGATGAGGGCGGGGCGATTGGTCTGCTCAATGACCTTGGCCATGGTGAAGGTTTTGCCGGAGCCGGTGACGCCGAGCAGGACCTGATGTTTTTCACCGGCGGCGAGGCCGGAGACGAGCTCGTCAATGGCGCGGGGCTGGTCGCCGCGTGGCTTGTACGAGGAGACGAGCTGAAAGTCCATGGCGGGATTCTCCGGCATTTTCAGAGACACTGAGGCTTCTTACGGATTTCTGGAAGGTCGCCGCTCTGTGCTGGTCGCGTCGACTTGGCTGCTCGGTTTTGAGCTGCGTCATCTCTAAAAATGCTATCACAGAAAGGCGAAGATTTAGCGAAGAAAGGTTGAGGGCGGGAGCCGGTTGTGGCTCCCGCAGAGATGCGGATTACCAGGGAATCGGCTTGCCGAGATGGAAGAAGCCGCCGGTGGGGCCGTCGGCGGGGAGGGTGGCCAGCGCGGCGCTGGTTTTGCCGCCTTCGCTCAGTTCCAAAGGAGCCTGGTCGCCGCCCATGTCGGTTTTGACCCAGCCTGGGTGCGCGGAGTTGACCTTGATGTTGGTGTCGCGCAGCTCATAAGCGAGATGGACGGTGAAGGCGTTTAGGGCGGTTTTGGAGGCGTCGTAGGCGAAGGATTTGGCGTGGTAGATGGGGGATTTGGTGTCGGCGTGGAGGGTGAGCGAGCCGAGGAGGCTGGAGAGATTGACGATGCGGCCTTCGGGGCTCTTTTTGAGCAGCGGCAGAAGGGCGCGCGTGAGGGCGATGGGGGCGAAGAAGTTGGTTTCAAAGACCTTCCGCAGCAGGTCTTCTGGAACCTCAGCGACGGAATGCTCGGGTCCATCGCCGGGAAACTTTCCGGCGGCGATGCCGGCGTTGTTGATGAGGATGTCGAGGCGGCCGTATTTGGAGTTGAAGTAGTCGAAGGCGGCTTTGTGGTCGGCGGGTTTGGCGACGTCGAAGGGGATGAAGTCGGCGTCGACGCCGGCGGCGCGGAGCTTGGCGACGGCCTCCTGGCCTTGTTTGGGATCGCGCGAGCCGATGACGACTTTTGCGCCGGAATCCTTGAGATCAACAGCGGTCTGGAAGCCGAGGCCGCGGTTTCCGCCGGTGATGAATGCGATTTTCTGAGCCATTGGGGAAGTTTCTCCTGTGCTGAGTTGGATTCAGGAGGGTGGGCGAAAGGTGCAAAGGGCAAAGTGTGCGAGAACCAGCCGCCCGCGGAGGAGCGAGCGGCAGGACGCGGCGGCGAGCTATTTGAGCATGGCGCGCAGATTGGCGCGGATGGATGGGCTCTTGGCGGTGCCGGTGATGGTGAGGGGAATGCCGCGGTTGGCTGTGGAGGCGGCGGGTTTGGAATTGGGATGGAAGAAGCCTCCGACGAAGTTGCTGACGGTGTTGACGGCCTGATTGGCGGCCGCGCCGACTGCGTTTTTGGAACTGAGAGTGGCGACCATCTGGAAGTTGAGGTTGCCGGCGGGCGTAACGGTGCCGCTGCCGGTGGCGGTGCCGAGCTGGGGCAGGTTGCCGTAGATGCTGGAGAACTGGGTGATTTGCGGCGTGGAGCTGACGGTGGTGCGGAGGGTTTGAATGTCAGTGCCCTGGCCGGTGCCGCCGAAGGGGCTGAGGCCCTGAATTTTGGAGCCGAGGTCAAAGCCGGCGAGTTTGGTGTTGTCGATTTCGACGGGGCCGGTGATTGAGGTTGCGGTGGCGGGGCCGCTGATGGCCAGGTTGGCGGTGAGCGTGCCGCCCTTGAGCGAAGAGCCGCTGGGCAGGGTGACGCCGAAGGCCGGAAGCAGTTTTTCAAGCTGGTCAATGGGCAGGTTGGGCGCGGCGAGGTGGAGACTGAGCAATACGGCGTGCGGCTGCAACTGGAAACCGCCGGTGACCTGCGCGGCGACGCTGCCGGCGTGGATGGTGAGGTTAGAGACGCGGCCGGCGCGGGCGGCAAGGTTGTTGGTGACGGCGAAATCGATGTGTACGGGCTGCGGCGAGGGAGCGCCGGTGCGGGCGAGCTTGAGATGCGCGGCCTGGATGCTGCCGCTGCTGGTGAGCGTGGAGCCGTCAGAGGCGAGTTGCGCATTGAGGTCAACGTTCATACCGATGCCGGTGCTGGGTTCGACGACGCCGGAAGCGACGGGATCAAAGTTCTTGAGAGAAAACGAGGCATTGAAGGGTGTGTCAGCGGCGTTTACCTGATTGAGCGGGCCGGCCGAGCCGGTGAGCCTGAGCGAGCCGGAGCCGGGGAGTTTGGCCGACAGCTCAAAGGGGAAGGATCTGATGAAGGAGAGCTGGCGGACAGTGAGATTGATGCCGCTGTAGACGAAGGGATTGCCGACGGCGGGCAATGTGGAAACGGTGGCGCTGCCATCCTTGATTTCGAGCTTGCCAACGGTGAGGTTGGGAAGGGCGGAGGATTTTTGTGTGGAGGTGTTCGAGCTTGCGACGCCCAGGCTGGAGAAGTTCCAGCGGCCGTTGTCGGCGTGGATGAGATGGATGGAGGGCGAGTCGACGGCGAGGCGGGTGATGTGAAGGCTGTGGTGGAAGAGCAGGGGGAGCACTTCGACGCCGATGGAAAAGGATTTGGCCTGAAGAAAAGGCGTGTTGCTGAAGGCGGAATCGTCGGCGATGGAAATGTCATTGGCGACGAGGCTGCCGCGCAGGAGCGAGAAGGTGAGATGGCCGAGGGAGACGGGCCGGCCAAGTGCGGTGGAGAGCCGGCTGGCGATGGTGGGGCGGAAAGTGTCCGCATTGACGAGAAATGGAGCGACGAGGATGAGGATGAGGATTGCGGCGGCGGAGGCGACGGTGATTTTGACCCAGCGCTTTTTCATGGGCATCTCCCTGGGGGATGTGGATGCGGTCCTGTGTGCCGCGAAGGGAAGGGCGCACGAGGGCTTCCCAGGCGGCAGGACGTAGCAGCGATTGTAACCCGCGCCGGCAGGGAAAGGCGTTATCGGTAACGCTGACGCCAAAGGCGGACGAGGTCCTGCGCGGCGTGAGGCCAGAAGGGAAATTCAAACCGGAAGCCGGCGGCGAGCAGGCGGCCGGGAACGACGCGGCGACTTTTGAGGACGAGCTCAGTTTCCGTGCGGAGAAAGAAGGCGGCAGCCTCAAGGAGCGGGCGCGGCGCGGGGATGCCGTTGGGGACGTCCCAGGCCTCGCGCAAAGCGGCCATGAAGTCTCGATTGGGGAGTGGGTTGGGCGAGGCGAGATTGACGGGGCCGGTGAAGTCGTTGCGCTGGATGAGGAAGAGTATGGCGCGGGCGAAGTCGGACTCGTGGATCCAGGAGACGTACTGCCGGCCGTTGCCCTGGCTGCCGCCGAGGCTGAGGCGGACGAGGTTGGAGAGAATAGCGAAGGGGTTGCCGTGCGCGGGGCTGAAGGTGATGGCCGAGCGCATGGCGATCTTGCGCGTGCGCGGGGTGGGGGTTTCAAAGAAAGCGGACTCCCAGTCTTTGGCGACGCGGATGGAGAAGTTCCAGGTGGACGGCGCACTGGGCTCGCTGCCTCCGAGCTCGCCGGTGGCTTCGTCCATCTCGCGGTCGAGGGCGTGGCGATAGATGGTTGCGGTGGAGGCGTTGAGCCAGACGCGTGGCGGATTGTCGAGGCTGGCGATGACGCGGTTGAGCAGACGCGTGGCGCCGATGCGGGAGTCGTAAATGGCGCGGCGATTGGCGGCGGTGTAGCGGCAATTCACACTGCGGCCGGCGAGATTGATGCAGACGTCTGCGCCTTCGAGGGCTTCGACCCAGGGACCGGGGGTCTCGCCGTCCCAGTGCATGGTGTGCCAGGGCGCGGTGTAAGGACCGCGGGTGAGGATGGTGACGTGATGGCCGAGCTGCTGGAAGTGGCGCGCGAGGGCCTGGCCGACCTGACCACTGCCGCCGGGAAGGACGATGCGAAGGGGGCGGTGAGAAAGTGCGGGGTTGGCGGCCATGCACCCAGAGTACTAAGGGGCGGCAAAGCAGCGCATCAACTTTGGATGGGCGGCGACGGTGGCGTGGACGGAGGTGGCGGGGGTGGGAACGGATATGGGTAGTAGTGGCGGGTGCGGTAACTGCGCACGCCGGCGACGATGGCGTAGATGATGCCGCCCAGGATGCAGAGCGGGATTAAGAGGATCCAGACGGGCTGGAAGACGCGGTTGCCGGTGACGGTGGCGGAACTGGCGGCGCGGATGGAGCCGAACATGACGACCATGTCATTGCCGATGGAGGCATTGTCGCCGAGGTTGACGCCGCCGAAGAAGCTGACGACGTCGTGGGAGACGGTGGCGTTGTTGTCAACGTGGATGTCGCCGAAGAAGTTGACGATGTCGTGATTGGCGAGGGTGTGGACGTGGACGTCGCCGAAGAAGACGACGATGTCGTGCTCGACGGGGCCCTGGGCGTCGACGCTGCAGAAGAAGCAGACGGCATCGTGCACGGAAGAGCCGGGGGCGACATGAATGTCGCTGCCGAACTGGACGGCATCCTTGTCCGCGCGGGCGGGCGTGGCGACGAGAGCAAGAGCGGCGAGGAGCAGGGAAGCGGCAAGGAAGGTCTGTGGTTTCATGGTCCCTCCTGAGGCGGTACGCGGAGTCGTCGGGAAAAGTTCCGGTGAATGTTGGCGGTGCAGATTCCGCGCAGCCATGAGTGTACGCCCGCGGCAGGCAAGCAGGCGTCCGGGATGACGCCTGCCTTGAGCGGTTGCGGAGCTAGAACTCGAAGCGCATGCCCATCTGGAGGCGGCGCGGAGCGTCGACCGAGGTGACCTTGCCGAAGGTGGGCGAAGTTTGCACGGGGTCAATGGAGCCCGCGTTGGGATGGTTGAGGAGGTTGAAGGCTCCGGCGGAGACGCCGACCTGTGGCGATTCGTCGGCCTTGTTCGGAGTGAGGTGGAACTCGTGTCCCCAGCGGAGGTCGAGGTTCACGTAGGTGGGGTCGGTCTGAGTGTTGCGGGCGACATCCTCAGGCCGTGTGTTGAAAAGGTTGTCGCCGTAGGCGTCGGTGCCGGTGAGGACGGTCCAGGGACGGCCGGTGTTGGCGAAGATGCCGGCTGCGAGGTTGAAGAGGCTTTCGCGGTTGATCATGGCGTAAAGGCCAAGGCGCTGGCGCTGGTCCCAGCGTGCGCGGGCCCACTCGTCCTTGGGCGCGTACTGGTTCTGCGGGAACCAGCCGATGCCGTCGGTATTGGAGGCGTAGTGGGACCAGGTGTAGCGACCAAAGCCGGTGAAGTATTTGTTGACGCGACCGCGGAAGGAGACGTCGAGACCGTTGCCCTCCCAGAAGCCGGCGGACTGCATCTGGCGGATCATGCCGATGGAGGAGTTGGGGCGGAGGGTGTAGCCGGATTCGGGAGTGGGAGCGTTGACGTCAACGGAGCGGAAGGCGTGAATTCCGCGGGCGGAATAAACACTGACGACGCCAGAGGCGCGCTCGCCGATCTGGCGCTCGATGGAGAGGCCGTACTGCATCTGATAAGGAATATTTGCGCCGGGCGCAAGCTCAGTGAGGTTGGGTGGCTGCTCAGTGAGCGCGGTGCAGTCAGTGATGGGCACGCAGCCGCCGGCGGGAAGCTGGGATGGGTCGAGGGAGACCTGGATGGAGCGGCGGCGTGCGTTCTCATAGCGGGCTAGGTCGAGCAGCGGCCCGGAACCGAAGCGGTCATAGTAGACGCCGCCGCCGCCGCGCACGACGGTCTTGGAGGCCTGGTTGAGAATCCAGGCGAAGGAGACGCGCGGCGAGAAGCCGAGGCGGCGGGTGGCAAGAAAGTTCTGCCAGTCGTAGCGCAGGCCGGGCGCGATGGCGAACGAGTCAGTGATCTTCCATTCATCCTGGATGAAGGCGCCCATCTCCTGTTGGTGATAGATGAAGTGGGTGTCGCCGGTGTTTTGCGAGAAGGCGGAAGGGAGATTGTTGGCGTAGTTCTGGAGCGCGGTCTGAAGGACGTTGCCGCTGGAGTCGAGCGTGGGGGCGAAGGTGTAACTGCCGAGTTCGTTGGTGTTGTCGTCAAAGGCGCGGCGGGCGATGTGGGGAATGTCGATGCCGGCTTTGACGAGATGGCGGCCGTGGGTCCAGGTGACGCGGTCGAAGAGGCGGAAGTTGTACTCGGTGCCGGAGGAGTCGGCCTGCGCCGAGCCTCCGGTGAAATCGCCGGAGACGTAAACGCGCGGCGCTTCCACGGTGTTGGCGTTGCTGTCAGTGGAGCGCTCGGCAACGACGGAGAACTGGTTGAGCATAACGGCGGAGAGTGTGGAATCGAGATGGAGGACGATGTTGTCCTCGTGCCAGTGGCCGTTGTGGGCCGCGTCCTGCAGGGTTTGGCCGCCGACGCCCTGATTCTGGCCGGTCCAGTCGTGGTAACTGTACTGCGCGTAGCCGGAGTTGCTGTCGCCGAACTGATGGGCGACGCGCAGGCTGAAGTCGGTGTCGCGGTTGGGCGTGGGGACGTTGGCCTGGAATAGACCGGAGGGGTTGGAGGAGGTGGGCCCGACGGTGGCGTCGACGACCGCGTCGAGGTCTTCTTCCGCGCGGTTGAAGGAGGTGAGGAAGCTGCTGCTGGGCAGAAAGAAGATGGGGCCGGTGAGGTGGCCTTCGTAGATGCGGCGCTGCTCATAGGGCTTGGAAGGCGCGAGAGCGTTCTGGGCATTCATGGCGTTGTCGCGGAAGGAGAAATTGAACTCGCCGTGGAAGTGATCGGCGGCGGATTTGGTGATGATTTCCATCTGGCCGCGGCCGGGCCAGTAGTATTGCGCGGTGTAGGGGTCCTGGTTGATGAGCACTTCTTTGACGGCGGAGGCGGAGACGGTGGGGTGGTCAGACTCGACGCCGTCGACGATGAGGCCGGAGCCGCCGGTGCCGGCGGCGCTGTCGTCCATGAAGGCGCTCATGGCCGTGGCGTAGTCATTGTCAAAGATGGGAAGGGATTTGAGGTCCTCGGAGGTGAGGACGGAAGAGTCGTGATTGTCGCTGGTGGAGGAGATGTCCTCACTGTTCTCGGCAGAAACGTGGATGCTGGTGGCGACGGCGGCGATGGGAAGGATGATGTGGAGCGGCGCGAAAAGCGCGTGGGGCGTGGCGGCGCTGACCGAGGCGGCAGCGGCCGGGAGAACGACGGGGTGCTGGATGGTTTGGAAGCCGGGCTCGGAGACCACGAGCGTGTACTGGCCGGAACTGGGGGCGGTGAGCTGAAAGCTGCCGTCGCCGGCCGATTGCGCGCTGCCTTCGACTGTGCCGGAGGGGGCGACGAGCTGGATTTGCGCACCGGGAACAATGGCGCCAGTGGGATCAGAGACGACGCCGCTGACGGAAGGAGGCGCGGACTGAGCCGTGTGGGACGGGTCGCAGGCGAGAGCCGGGACGGACAAAGACAAGAACAGAGCAAGAACGATTAAACGCATAAAGCCGATTCTCCAGAGTGGTTGGGGAAGAGCGCTGGAAGTTGTTTGCTTGCGAACGAGACTGCAGGCGCAGCGGTCGACATCTTTTTGACGCGCGGGAGGGGTGCGGGGGACGCAAAAATTGCAAGAAGGTTCCGTTCCTGCAAATCTTCGAGCACGCTCACATGGATAGACCGGAGCGGAGCAGAAGGATGTATTGCGGTGCGGGAGAAGTGAAGATGAGTGCGGGCAGTGCGCGATGCGGCGTGCTGAGGGTTCCTCGCTCAGCTTTGAGTGGGCTGCAACCGGGTGAGCGCGGGGGTCCATTCGGCGGGCGAGTCGACGAGGATGTCGGGCGCGACGATTTGGAGGGTCTCCGGCGCGAGGCCGAAGGTGCAGCCGACGGACCATGCGCCCGCGTTGCGGGCGGTTTGGATATCGACCTGACTGTCGCCGATCATGACGGTTTCCTCGGGGCGCGCGCCGGCCTCCTGCATGAGGGCGAAGAGGCCTTCAGGGTCGGGCTTTTTGGTGGAGAAGCTGTTGCCCCCATAGATATTGAGGAAGTAGGGAGCGAGGCCGAGCGCCTGACAGATGGCCAGCGCGGGGCGGACGGGCTTGTTGGTGAGCACGGCCATGGAGCGGGTAGGAGCGCCGGGCTGATTCACGCGGGTTGTGTCGATGCTCGATTGGTCGTGGATGCGACGCAAGGCTTCGAGGGCTTCGAGAACGCCGTCATAGGCGCAGGTGTAGTCGAGCTTGTGCTCGCGGTAGTAGTCGAGGAAGAAGTGATGGGCGCGGGCGAGGAATTCCTCGTCAAAGGGGTCGGGGTGGTCGTGCGAGAGAGCGCGATTGACGAGTAGAAGGGAGCCGTCGCCGATGTAGCCCGCAATGATTTCGTCCGGAAGTGCGGGGCGGCCGAAGTGGACGAGGGTGGCGTTGACGCTGTTGCAAAGATCCTGCGCGGAATCGATGAGCGTGCCGTCGAGGTCGAAGACGAGGAGTTTGAGGGAGTCGACCGGCAGCGGACAAAGGACGCGGATCATGTTGCTAGTGTAACGAGAGGGGAATCGAGCGGTCATTCCGCGAGGCGCGCGAGGAGGGGCTGACGTTCGGGGTCGCTTAGAAAGGCGGCGCGGAGGGCTTCGCGATTGCAGGCGAGGAAATCGGCGTCGGTCCAGGCGAAGCGGTCGCGGAGCCGCGCGTATTCCTGCTCGAGCGTGATGTTGGTGATGGTGCGCGTGTCGGTATTGATTCCCAGCGAGACGCCGGAGCGGTAGAGCGCATCGACGGGATGGTCGGAGTAGGCGGCGCAACAGCGGGTTTGCACGTTGCTGGTGGGGCAGACCTCGAGATGAATGCGCTGGGTACGCAGATGGTCGACGAGTGAAGGGTCCTCCGCGCTGCGCACGCCGTGGCCGATGCGCGAGGGCTGGAAGGCGCGCAGTGTTTCCCATACGCTGTGGGCTCCGCGAGCCTCGCCTGCGTGGGCGGTGCGGTGCAGGCCGTGTTCGATGGCGAAGTGAAAGGCGGGGATGTGCGCTTCGATGGAGTGGCCGGCTTCATCACCGGCGATGTCGAGCGCGACGACGAGTGAACTACGAAATTGATGGACGAGATGCGCGGTCTTGATGCTCTGTTCAGGCGTGAAGTGGCGCAGGGTGCAGAGGATGAGGCGAGCCTCAATGCCGGTTGCCGCGATGCATCGCTCCGTGGCCCGATCGACGGCGGCGACGACCTCTTCAGGCGAGAGTCCGCGCTCCAGATGAAGCAGCGGCGCGAAGCGGATTTCAGCGTAGACGACATTGTCGGCCAGGAGCTGCGCAAAGAGGTCCTCGGTGACGAGATCGAGGGCTTCGCGGGTCTGCATGAGCTGAAAGCCGCGCGGGGCGCGAAGAAGAAAATCGGCGAGGCTGGAGCATTGCGGCGGTGCGATGAATTCGGCGTCGTATTCGGCACGGGAGACTGAGGGGGCGAGGCGCGAGACGGCTTGAAAGCTCAGCGAGCAGTCGAGGTGCAGATGCAATTCCACTTTGTGGAGGCTGGTCATGGAGACCTGACCAGTATGACGCAAGGCCTGGTGGGAGTTGCAACGGTGCGGAGTTGATAAAAAGGGGCGAGGCCTCCCATGGAGCCTTTCCGTACTGGCCTCGCCTAGAGGAACGACCTTGTTGGCGGCTGGTGCTGCGTGCCGCGAAGTTCAGTGAATGCGGATGTCGCCGGAGCCGGTTTCAAGCCGCACGGTGGGACCGCCGCCGAGAATGCGCGCGACGATGTGATGCCGGTTGAGGGCGCCGTGGGTGGTCATCTGTGGGTCCGAGTGGATGGAACCGGAGCCGGTGGAGGCATCGAGATCGAAGCCGGAACCGGAGGGCCAGAATTCAATGGAGCCGGAACCGGTTTGGAGATGCCAGGGATCGGTGGGCGAGCCGGCGACCTTGATATCGCCGGAGCCAGTCTCGGCCCGGAGCGCGCCGTAGATGTGGCGAAGGTCGATGGAGCCGGAGCCGGTGTGCGCCTGAACATCGCCAGAGCTGGTCTGTTCGGCAGAGATGTCTCCGGAGCCGGTGCTGACGTAGAAACCGCCGTGGAGGCCGGTGGCGTGAATGCTGCCGGAGCCGGTGGTGAGTTTGGCGTTGTCGCCGATGCCGTCATCCGTGATGTCTCCGGAGCCGGTGCCGGCCTGCAGGAAGGAACTGGCTGGAGCCTGGATATCGTATTCGATGCTGATGTTGTGAAGATTGCGGTGGTGGTATCCGATGCGGACGATGTTGCCGGTCTGCTCAATGGGCGGATGGTCGGCGATCTGGCGGACCATGTCCTCGTTGGCTCCCCAGGAGGAGCGGACGCGGCCGAAGATGTGGACCTGATTGTCAGGACCGCGCGTGAGGTGGATGTGGCCGGAGCCGGTGGAGATGGAAAGATCGACGTGCCCGCTGACGGAGAGGGTGCGGTCGAAGGTGGCCTCGGTGGCGAGTGCGGGGAGCGCCGAGAGCACAAGAACCGCAGCTGCGAGGATGGATAGACGATTCACGAAGTTCCTCGATTCGTTCAATGGATTGCGTGTGCCGCTGCTGCCATGTTGCGAAGCATGCGGGCCGCCAAAGCTTGCTTTTTGGATAAGCCCTGAGAATTCCGCAACGTGCGTGTGCGGTTTGCCGCGGTGCGTGCGGGAGAGACTGTGCGTTTCTGAACACTTCTGTTCGGCGGCGCACACGGCCGAACGCCACTATTGCTGGAGAACGACGGATTCTCCTTCCTTGAGGCCGCTGTCGATTTCAACCAGGGAGCCGTTGGAGAGGCCGACGGTGACGGGAACCTTGCGGACTCCAACTTTGTTGCTGGGGTCGGGCACGTCGACGAAGGCGTGCTTGTTGTTGTCATAGGTGACGGCGTTTTCAGGGACGGTGAGCACGTTCTTGTGTTCGCCGAGGAGAATTTCCGCGTTGGCGGTCATGTTGGCTTTGAGCTCGCCGCCGGGATTGTCGATGGAGGCCCGCACTTCAAAGGTGGTTACGTTGTCCTTCTGCACGCCCATGGGAGAGATTTTGGTGACTTTGCCGTAGAAGGTTCGGCCGCGGAAGCTCTCCACCTTGATGCGGGCGGGCTGGCCGAGATAGACCTGCGCAATATCGGCCTCGTCGACCTTGCCTTTGACGTAGACCCTGGAGGTGTCGCCTTCGGTCATGACGAGCGTGGCGGTGGAGCCGAGCACGAGGATGGAACTGACGGCGTCGCCGATTTCGACGTCGCGGGAGAGGATGACGCCATCCATGGGGGCGACGATGGTGGTGTAGGCGAGCTGCTCCTCGAGCTGCTTGAGGCTGGCCTGGCTCCCCTTCACTTCAGCAAGTGCCTGCTTCAGCTTGGCGTTGTCGACGCCGATCTGGGCCTTGGCCACGTCGCGCTTGTTGAGCGCGGCGAGGTAATCGCGGTTGGCGTTGTCGAGGGCCTGCTGGCTGACGACGCCTTCCTTGGCCATCTGTTGGTTGCGCTGGAGCGTGATCTTATACATGGGCAGGTCGGGCGCGGAAGCGTTGACACGGTCCACGGCGATGTTGGCCTTGGCGGAGGTGACGTTGGCCTGGGCTGCGGCGAGCTGGGCGCGCTGCGCGGCGACCTGGTCGAGAATCTCCTCCTGATCGAGCTGGACGAGGGGCTGGCCCTTGTGCACGCGGTTGTTGATGTCCGCATAGAGCTTTTCGACGATGCCGGAGGCCTTGGATTTGACTTCGACTTTGGTGATGGGCTCGATTTGGCCGGTGGCGACGACGGAGCGCGCCACGTCGCCGCGCTTGACCTTGGCGATGCGGTTGGGATCAATGCGTGTGCCACCGGCCAGGCGCGCGACCGCGATGCCGGCGATAACAAAGAAGAGGACTGCACCAATGCCCAGCCAGATCCAGATGCGTTTGCGTTTGCGTGTTGCCACGAATTCCTCCAGTGCTGTGCGGCGAGCGCATCCCCTGATGGTTGGACGATGGAAAGCTGATCCGGCAGCGCCGGATAAGCGGAAACCCTGCCGACAGCGGGCCGGCGCCGCGTGAGAGGCCGAAAGCGGGAATCTGGCATTCGGCGGCCACTGCTAGACCTTACGCATCAGGACCGAAGTTGGTTCCACGGAGGGAATCGAGGTGGATAAGGGCGGTGCCGGCAAGGTGCTATGCTCATAGGCGAGATGCACGGTCTGCCGCTGCTGCAAATTTTCGGCGTAGCCCTGCTGATCCTGGCAAACGCCTTCTTTGTGGCCGCCGAGTTCGCGCTGGTGAGCGTGCGCGATACGCGGATTGAGCAGATGATGGCCGCGGGGGTTCCGGGTGCGCGGGCTGTGCGCCGGCTGCAACTGGACCTGGAAGAGTTTTTGCCCGCGGTGCAGTTGGGTGTAACGCTGTGCTCGCTGGCGCTGGGCTGGATTGGAGAGCCGCTGGCGGCCGGAATCTTTCGCGGGTGGCTGGGCGCCATTCCGCATGCGGAGATTTACGCGCACGTGTGCGCCGCGGCGCTGGGATTTGCGCTGATTACCTATTTAGAAGTGGTGGTGGGCGAGCTGGTGCCCAAGTCGCTGGCGTTGCGGCGCGCCGAAGCGCTGGCCGTGGCGGTGGCCCCGCCGATGCTGCTTTTTATGAAGGGGACGCGGCCCGTGGTGCGGCTGCTGCGGAAGTCGGCGGCGCTGGCGTTGCGCGGGTTTGACACGCCCATGAGCGACCGCGCCGCCGTGCATTCTACGGAAGAGCTGAAACTGATCGCCACTTCCGCGCGGAGGATGGGCGTCCTGCCGAAGTTCCAGGAGATGCTGGTGCATCGCGCCCTGGAGATGGACGACGTGCCGGTGCGCGAGGTGATGACGCCGCGGCAGAGGATTTTCTCACTGCCCTCGAATATGACGATCGAGGAGGCGAGCGCGCGGGTGATTGACCAGGAGCACTCGCGAGTGCCGGTGTATGACGAGATGCGCGGCCCAGAACACATTGTTGGGGTGGCGTATGCGAAGGACCTGGCGAGGCTGATGTATCTTCGAACTCCGGGTCCACGACCGGCGGCGGAAAGCGGCGCGGGGCACGGAGCTGAGACTGCGGCTGCGGCTCTGCGGCCGCGGCCAGCGCCGTTTGCCGAGCTGCGGCTGAGCCAGGTGATGCGGGATGTGCTGGTGGTTCCGGAGACGAAGACCGTGCTGGACCTGGTGCGGGATTTTCAGAAGCGCCGGCGCCAGATCGCCATTGTGGTGGACGAATATGGCTCGACGGTGGGGCTGGTGACGGCCGAGGACGCAATTGAGCAATTGACCGGAGAACTGGAGGACGAGTTCGACGACCCGGCTCGGCCGGTGCTGAGCACGGCGGCGGGAGTGCTGCTGATGGATGGCGGAGTGAACCTGCGGGACCTGGAGACGCAGATGCAGTGGAACCTGCCGCGGGAGGGGGGAGTGGAGACGCTGGCCGGATTCCTGCTGATGCAGATGGGGCATATTCCGAAGAGCGGAGAGAGCGTGATCTACGATGGCCGCAAGCTGACGGTGGTGGAGATGGACGCGCGAAGAATCAGCAAAGTGAGGGTGGAGCCGGTGACACAGGAGCAGTTGAAATAGCACGTGAAAAAGTAACTTGAGCGCGCGGGAGGTTTACTGCCTCGCTATAGATTGAGGAGTTAAGGTAATGCGAGAGAGGACGTAAATCGCCAGCAATGATGCATGGTTGAAGGATACGGCTGGAAACAGGAAATGCGTTTCATTGCGCAGTAATGCCCACAAAGTTGTAGAAAGTTTTTGCTTGCAAAATTCTTGATCGTGCTAGACTTCGGCGTGGGAGAGCATGATGAATACTGCCGCTTATCAAAGTGCATTCGAGGAGGCGAACGCAGAACTCAAGGACATCCTTGGGCAGTTCGAACAGCTGCGTTCGAGGAAAGAGAAGGTAGAGAAGGCTGTCGAGGTCCTCAAGACTCTTGTGGGGATCGAGGGACAGGCTGAAGAGAGCCACGCGGGCGCACAGCCTTCGTCGTACTCATTCCAACAGGTGCCGGCCCCCTTGCCGGAATTGCCAGAAGGCGAAGCAGACCCCTTTAAGCGCCGCGCGAAGAATGGGATTGCGGCATCGATGTTTGGGCAGGGTCGTCAGGGCTTCCAGCAGGCGGTTTAGCAGATTAGACCGGACCCATTCACGGGAGCGGCATGTGCCACGTGCCAAAGACCTTCCTTCGGGAGGGTCTTTGTTTTGCCTGCAATGTCCGTCGCGGAGTATGGCTTGGCGCGCGCGAAGGCTGCGCACCGAGGGGCCATGGCGGCAGGACCGCGGGAAGCGGCGAAGCTGCTGGGGATAGGGTAATCAATCCGCATAACCGGCGTAATCCGCAGCGGAGCATGGTTTGCTGAGGATGAGGGTCCGTGCGGTGGGGAAAGGCGAGCTTTCGAGGCGAAGCGCAGAGTCTGCCGCGCCGGAGGCAGCTTCACCGGGCGCACCTGGGGGGAAAGAGATTGGTTTTTAAGATTGAGTAAGATACATATAATGAATTAGCTATACGAGAAACCGCGATTCTGGGGGACCGCGGGAAATGGGCCCGGCGCTGCCCCCCTGATGAATTACCTGCGTAATGCAGCGGTATTACTTTCGCCCTTTTCATCTGCCACTTCAGTGCTAGACTTACGGCGTGGAGTGACTATGAGACAGGAAACGTATTGCTTCGCTTTTGAAGAGGCTGAAGCGGAACTTCGCGACATCATGGTGCAGTATGAGCAACTGCGCAGCCGCAAGGAGCAGGTTGAGAAGGTTGTGGCGGCTCTGCAGCCGTTTCTTGCGCTGAGTGGCGGCGCAATCACCGAACAGGCCGCGGCTGAGGAGACGCATTTCGCGTTTCTGGGTGCGGAGACCGGGACCGCAGTTGCGGCACAGCCCGAGATGACCCCCGAGCTCCAGGCGTTTCTGCTGCAGGAGGGGCTTGCGGAAGAGGTGAAGAGCGTGCCGATCCACCTGTCGATGACCGCGGAGACGGAGCTGGAACCCGAGGACGAGCCGGTGCCAGAAATGTCGGCTGACCCCTTCCAGCGGCGGATCGACGACGTTCTGCGTCACGGGATAGGCGGCCGGGAGCTGCGTATCCACTCCCGTTCGCTGAACGGACTGCTTTCGCGGGCGTAAGAAGCGTGGGTGGGTCCGGCGCGGGGGACAGCGCGCCGGACTGGACCGGGCCGGGATTGTGCGCGGCGTAGCGTGCACGAGTTTGGCTAGAAAGCTTCAACCCTCCCCCGGAACCGTTTGGCCGCCAAGCCGCATCCGACGTTGGGGGTACGGACGGTAGCGGCTGTGAAGATTGAGGATGCAAGCACCGCGGTGCGGTGTGGTTGGTTACCAATTTCCCTGTCGAAATTCAAAATTCCTCTAGTGTAGAATTAGGTGCGTGTTAGACTACGCCCCTGGGGTGAGCATGAGACAGGATGTTTATCGCGTCGCATACGATCAAGCCAACGCGGAGTTGAGCGAGATCCTGAGCAAATTTGAGCAGTTGCGTTCCCGGAAGGACCGAATTGAGAAGGTCGTGGACGTTCTGAAGCCTCTGGTGGGCAGCGAGATGCAGTCGGCGCCCGGGGAGACGCTGACAGGGTTTGCGCAGCCGGAAGCACCGGCCCAACCGGTGGACGACGTACCGCAAATGGTGGCTCCCGAGCCGACGGCACCGATGCGCCGTACGGACAGCGCCTTCGCAGGCAGCGCTCCGACGCGGGATGTGCGCGAGTACAGCCGCCTGTTTACCAACAGCCAGACCCGATAAGGCTTCGTTCAATCCGGCGGCTCGCTTGTCAAGGCGGGCCGCTTTTGATTTTTCTCCACCGCAATTCGACCGTGTATGGTTGGAAGCGGGCCGATGAAACAAATCTTCCTTCGCCTTTTGCTGACGCTGCCGGTGGTGTGGCTGGTGGTGTCGCTTGTTTTTCTGCTCATCCATCTTGTGCCGGGCGACCCCATCCTGCAGATGCTGGGGGAAGGTGCGACGCCGGCGGACATCAGTGCGCTGCGGCATCAATATGGATTAGACCAGCCCCTTTGGACGCAGTACGCGCACTACTGGGCCGGAGTGGTGCACGGCAATCTGGGTGAGTCCATCCGGTTGCACGATTCGGTGACCCATCTGATTCTGGCGCGGTATCCCTACACGCTTGCGCTGACGCTGACGGCGCTGGGGCTGGCGCTGCTGCTGGCTGTGCCGGCGGGAATTCTGGCGGCGGTGCGACGAGGGCGATGGGTGGACCAGTTGCTATCGGTGGTAAGCCTGATGGGACTCTCTGTGCCGGTGATCGCGCTGGGGCCGGTGCTGATTCTGGTGTTTTCTATCGTGCTTGGCTGGACGCCAGTGTCGGGCGCAAGCGCGGGTGGCGCGCGTGGAGCCATCGACTGGCGTTACCTGGTGCTGCCGTCGGTGGCGATGGGCGCATCTCTGGCGGCGATTCTGACGCGGATGGTGCGGACGGCGATGCTGGAGGAACTGGGACAGGATTACATCCGGACGGCGCGAGCCAAGGGGCTGAGCGAGCGGGCGGTGGTGTGCAGGCATGCGTTGCCGAATGCCCTGGTGCCGATCATCACGGTGGTGGGGCTGCAGTTTGGCGCGCTGCTGGCCGGGGCGATTGTGACGGAGAAGATCTTCAGCTGGCCGGGGCTGGGGCGGCTGGTGGTGGATGCGATTTCCAACCGCGACTATGCGCTGGTGCAGGGCTGTCTGCTGGCCATCGGGCTGACCTATGTGCTGGTGAACCTGCTGACGGATCTTGCGTATCGCTGGGTGAATCCGCGGATGCGGATGTGAGAGCGGTTCGAGGCCACCGCGGATCGCGGATCAAACGGGCAAGTCGACGATGGACGGCAGGAGTTTGCCATCGCGGATTTCAAGCAGACCCAGGGTGATGGGGAGTTCAAAGCGTCGGGGGCCGCAGGAGCCGGGATTGAAATAGAGGACTCCCTTGCGGTGCTCGATGCGCGGCTTGTGGGAATGGCCATAGAGGACGGCGGCGAATTTGGCGGCGGCGGGGTCGAGGTGAAGCGTGCCGAGGTCGTGGAGCAGATAGAGGTAGCATTCCTCGAAGAGCAGGACGTCGGTTTCCGGCAGTCGGCTGCAGGGGCCGGTGCGGTCAATGTTGCCGCGGATGGCGTGGACGGGGGCGATTTGCTCGAGCGCCGTGAGGATGGCCGGATTGCCGACGTCGCCGAGGTGGAGAATGCGATGGACGCCACGGAGAACGGGCAGCACCTGTGGGCGCAGAAGGCCATGAGTATCGCTGACGACGCCGATCTTCATTGACCGGGATGGGGAAGGGGATCGTCCAGCTGGCGCACGCGGCCGGGGTTGCGCGGATCTTCGATGGCAAGGCAGTATTCCTGAAACCAACTGCCGGGCCAATGCCATCCGCGTTGGCGCTTAGGAAGATTGCGCTCGATGTAACTTGCGGCGTACTGGGGCGAGAGGACGGAGTTGCAGTGGACGCACCGGGGCGAGGAGCCGATGTGGAAGCGTCCGCCGCACTCACAGCGGCGGAGGAGCGGCTCCCAGAGCTTGTCGATTTGGCGATGGAGCTCGGCGGCCGGAGGCAGGCCGGCGAAGGATCGGTTGTCGTAGCGCACGGTTGCGAGCGTGCCGCAGGAGTCGCAATAGGCGTAGGAGAAATCGCCGAAGGCGGCGTTGGTGAGGAGGTAATGAAAGTCGCGTCCGCAGTGCTCGCAATCGCCTTTGTTCAGGCTGTACATGGGCACATCATAGCCCGATTTCGAGGCGGGTGCGAGGGTCGAGTTGGTCGCGGAGCGCGTCGCCGAGGAAGTTGAAGCCGAGGACGGCGGCGGCAACGGCCGCAGCGGGGAAAAGGACGAGCTGAGGCGAGTCAAAGAGGTGCAGGCGCGCGTCATTGAGCATGGCGCCCCAACTTGGGGCGGGCGCGGGGATGCCGAGGCCGAGGAAGGAAAGCGTGGCTTCAGCCAGGATGACGCCGGCCATGCCGATGGCGGCCTGGACGAGGATGGGCTGGAGGATGTTGGGCAGGATGTGGCGGAAGAAGATGCGAAGGCCACCGGCTCCGAGGGCACGTGCAGCTTCAACATATTCGCGCTCGCGGACGGCGAGGACCTGGGCGCGGACAAGGCGGGCGTAACCGGCCCAACCTCCGATGGAGAGAGCCAGAACCAAGTTGGTAAATCCAGGGCCGAGAAATGCGGCAAAAGCTATGGCGAGCAGGATTCCGGGCATTGCGAGGAAGGTGTTCATGGCAAAGGTGGTGAGGGCGAGGTCGACCCGGCCGCCAAAGTAGCCCGCGAGTCCGCCGATGGCCACGCCGAGAGCGAGCGAGATGGAGACAACGCTGACGGAGACGGCGAGAGAGATACGCGCGCCCCAGAGGAGACGCGAGAGAGTGTCGCGGCCGAGCTCGTCGGTGCCGGCGGGGTGAGCGGCCGAAGGGCTTTCGAGGCGATGGACAAGGTCAATGGACGAGGGATTATATGGAGCTAGCCAGGGCGCGGCGAGTCCGCCGAAGAAGAAGGCCGCGAGGAGGCAGACGCCGACCACGGCGAGCGGCTGGCGGCGGGCAAGTTTGCGCAGGGTGCGAAGACGGGTTGCGGTTACGAAAGACATGCGCAAGGGAAGGATAACGCGACAGAGAGCAGTGAGGCGGGTCTAAAAGATTATGGTGATGCGATCCAAGGTGCTGATGGTGTGCGTGCTGCTGGCGATGCCAGTGGCGCTGATGGGACAAGCATACGGAAATGGGCGCGAGGCGAATGGGGCGATTGTCCACAGCGCGGCGGAGCAGCTGTTTGCGCTGGCAAACCGGGCGCGAGCCGAGCAAGGCGCGCCGCCGCTGGAGTGGGACCCGGCGCTGGCGATTGCGGCGCTGCGGCACTGCCAGCGCATGGCGGCGGAGGGTTCGATTGCGCACCGCTACAACGGCGAGATGAGCGTGAGCGAGCGAGCGCAGGCGGCGGGAGCGCACTTCAGCCTGATAGAGGAGAATGTAGCGGTAGGCGAGTATCCGGCGCAGATCCAGGATGCGTGGCTGCACTCGCCGGAGCACCGTGCGAACCTGCTGAACCCGCAGGTGAACAGGGTGGGAATCGGCGTGGTAAAGAGCCGTGGGGTGCTGTACGCAGTGGAGGATTTCGACCGCGGCGTGGAGGTACTTACAGCCGCTGAGGTGGAGCGGGAGGTGGAGGGTCTGATGCGGGTGAGCGGAATTGCGATTCGCCCGAGCCACGGCGATGCGCGGGCCGCGTGCGCGATGAATCAGGGACTGCCTTCGAGGTTGAGCGAGGGGACGCCGCAGTTTGTGATGCGCTGGCAAGGCGCGGACCTGAGCCGATTGCCCTCACAGTTGGCCGACCGGCTGGGAAGCGGGCGATATCGGTCTGGCGCCGTGGGAGCGTGTCCGGCCGAGTCGAGCCAAAGCTCATTCACGATGTATCGCGTGGCGGTGCTGCTCTATTGACGATCGGCCTCGGCATCAGCCGAAGTTTCTGTGTTCCTTCCAGAGGACGGGCCAGGGCTCGCGCGGCGGCCCGCAGACGAAGATGTCGGGGTGGTCCTGGCTCTCTTCGTTTTTGACGCCCTGTGTGTTGCCGTTGTGGCCGGCAAGGCGGCAGCCGGTGAAGATTTGATTGGCCTCCTGAGGCCCGAGGCCGAGAACAATGATTGTGGTTGGCGATGGGGCGGGGTAACCGCGGAGCCATTCGGAGTTGGTTGTGCCGATGGGCTCGGGGAGTCTGTAGGCGCGCCCGAGAATTTCGATGGCGCCGTATTCACCGTAGTTGGCAGTGGTGATGCCAAGGTGAGCTTGCTGATCGGGCGGGAGAGAGTCGCGGATTTGTGCGACGGTGCGGACCAGCTGATTCCAGCCAATCTCTTCGCGAAGGTCGCTGTTGTGCTTCAAAGTGAAGGCGCGGAGCGGACCCGAGGCGGCGAGTGGGATGAGAACGGCGCAGAGGAATGCGCTGACCACGGCAAGAGCGGTGAAGAAGACGGCGAGTATGGTGCGGCGCAGCCAGCAGCGCGTGCCGGCGAGCCATTGCTCTGAGACGGCGGAGCCCATCGCGATGAGCATGGGATATGTGGGCGCAACGTAATAGAAGCGGCCCTTGCCGAAGTAAAAGAGCGCGAGCGGGACGATGTACATCCAGGCGAGCATGCGGTAACGGCTGCTGCGCAGGAAGGCGATGAGTCCGGCGATCCATAGGGGAACGGCGGCAAGATTGGCGCCGTAGAAGAGTTGGTACTTTAGGAAGCCGTCGGCACGGCCTTCGCCAACGTCGCGCGCGTGGATGTGCTGGAGGAAGGTATAGGAGATGAAGTTGTGGCGGACAAGCCAGACGAAGTTGGGCAGAAAAATGAGGAGCGCCAGGACGAAACCGGCCCAGAACCAGCCGCTGGCAAGGTGACGGCGGGCGGGGGTGAAGACCAGGCCCGCGAGAATGCCGGCGATGAAGAAGACGATGGAGTATTTGGTTTCGAGACCGAGGCCGAGGACTGCTCCGATGGCGAGCCACCAGCGAGGGTTCTGTGAGCGCAGAAGGCGAATGAGGAAGTACGCGGCGAGAACCCACCAGAGGAAATCGAAGCTGGTGTATTGGAATTCAGTACCGCTGAAGAGCGGCAGTGGAGAAAATGCGACGGCGAGTGCGGTGATGATCTGAGCCCAACGTCCACCGAGGAACTGGCGCGCCATGAGGCCGCTGACCAAGATGACCACAGCCTGGGCAAGGACGGAAAAGATGCGAAGACCGACGATTGAAAGGCCAAAGAGCGAGAGGCCGAAGTGCTGGAGGAGCGGCGTGAGCGGCGGGTAGGCGACAAAGCCCCAGTCGAGATGGCGCGCGTCGCTGAGGAACTGGAGTTCGTCTCGATGGAAGCCGTATCGGCCGTTGGTGAAGACGTGGAGCGCGGTGATCGCGGCAGCGATGAGAAGCAGAGCGAGCCAGTCAACGCGGGGCAGAGAGACATCGTTTGCGCGCGGCGGGATTGAAGATTGAGAAGACATGCGCCTCCGGAAGGCCTTGAGGTCTGAACCTTGCTACGATGCCGGGAGAGGCGCGGTTCCGTTTTCCGGCATTCTCTCAGACGGCTGCGGTACGCGGACCGAGGCCATGCCCGCGGCGGTCGCGGCCTGAATGCCGAGGTCTGTGTCCTCAAAGACCAGACAGTTTTTCGGCGCGACACGGAGGCGCTCGGAGGCGAGGAGAAACGCATCCGGCGCGGGCTTGCCGTTTGTGTAGTCCTCGGCGCAGACGAGAATTTCGAATTTGTCGAGCAGTTTGAGCGCGGAAAGCGAGCCGACGACAGAGTTGCGGCGACTGCCGGAGACAACGGCGAGGGGAATGCGGCCGTGCTGCGCGTGAACGTGCGCGACAACTTCGGGGATGGATTGGAGCAGGTGAAGCTGCCCGTGGTAGAGGTTTTCCTTGATGCGCGCGACCTCGGCAACGGGCATGCTGAGGCCGTGCTGCTGATTGAGCGAGGCAATGATGTCGGCGACTGGACGGCCGCCCCAGGCGTAGAAGAGCTGCTCACCGAAGTCGCAGTTCCACTCGGCGAGTGTCTGCTTCCAGGCGAGGTAGTGAAGGGGCATGGAGTCGACGATGGTGCCGTCGCAGTCGAAGAGGTAGGCGTGGAAATCGCCCGGTGGAATGGTGAGTGTCATAGGAAAAGGAAGAAAGGTCCGTCAGAGGTATTTGAAAAGTACGTGCTACTGCTTCGCCGCTGCAGCGGTTGCCGGTTCGGCAGAAGCGCAGCCGCCTTCGCCGGGCCTGGTGGGCTCCATTTGGAGAGCGTTGTTGAAGCGGTTGAAGTAATTGAAAAGGCCGATGGCGCAAAGGAGCTCGACGATTTCGCCTTCGGAGTAGAAGCTGCGCAGTTCGGCGAATTGCTCGTCGGAGACGGCGCGGGCGTCGCGCGTGACGGTCTCAGCGAGGCGCAGAGCGGCTTTCTCGGCGGGGGTGAAGTCGGCGCGATGGGGCCACTCGGCGAGATGGGCGAGCTGGTCATCGGTCCATCCGAGGCCGCGAGCGAGGATGGTGTGACTGGCGAGGCAGTAGGGCGTGTCGTTGACCTGACTGGTGCGGACAATGATTAGTTCCTTAAGCCGGGCGGAGACGGTGCCGGCAGAGAGTACTGCGCCGAAGTGAGCCTGCATGGTGGCGAAGATCTCCGGGCGGTGGGCCATGACGCGGAACATGTTGGGCACGTTGCCGCGCTGGGCGAAGACCTTGTCAAAAAGGGCGGCCAGATCGGGGGTGACTTCGCTGCGGTCGATGCGGGAAATGCGGGACATGCGGGACTCCTGAAGGTGCTAGTTCCATCCTAGCGCCGAGGGGGCTGGAGTGGGCGGTGGAGCTTTGACGCAACCCCTACAGTTTGCTACCTTGATAGAGGACAATCCAACGCCAGACACTCCTCAGTAGCTCAATGGCAGAGCATTCGGCTGTTAACCGAAGGGTTGTAGGTTCGAGTCCTACCTGAGGAGCCAAAGTATTTATAATCAATTGTATAGAGCAAGAACTGTTTCGATGCTCATCAAACTTCGCCAAATTTCACCAAATTGGATTCCGCCAAAGGGGCAGCGATCTCGCCGAAATCGCCGCCAACTTAATTCTTTTCTTTGGCCACTTCTCCGGGCGGCCGATTGTCTTTACCTCGACTTGGGATTTTAGACGAAGGGTTGTGAGGGTCAATCTGGCCGGTGATCGCGTAGCCATGGTCTGTCTTGTGAACATCCATGCCAATATCGATTAGCGAAGTGAGATAGTCACGAAAAGCTCGACACCCTGCTGTGCTATGAAATTCAGCTCTAGCGACAAGAATCTTTGCAACGAATCTTGGAAACCCATAGCCGCGCGGACTGGTTGCACCCATTCTCCCGAGTGGAACTGGCTCGAACTCTTAGACCTTGGCTTCAGGACTTCGCTCGCGCCAATCAGAGCGCTGGAGGTGTGAGCAAGGCTTCGTCAAATTTGACGGAAGATCAACGAGTCGATTGCAGGGCGAAGATTGCGGCCATTGCCAAAGTATCCACCGGAAGCGTGACACATGCGGAGCAGATTCTCGATTCCGGGTGTTCACAGGAATTGATACAAGCTCTTCGATCCAAGGCGGTGACCATTCACCACGCCTGGAAGCGGCGCAAGTTGAGCCCCCGCGACCAGCAAGATGCTTTTGTCAAAAGGCGTAGGGAGAAACGGTGACGCAGCTCACTAGCACATCTAAACGCCATATCCAAGAAAGTTAAGCGCGGAGCCACTGGCGCGTGTCTGAACAGTTTGAAGCTCGCAATCGGGTGGATGAAAGACCTTGATCTGTCTTCTGAAATCGAAAAGAAGATGAATGATTTGCTCTCGGGGAGATAATTGAGAAGATCAGGTGGTGGGTTTCCTTTCCACAATCGCTGGTACCTGGACGAGTTCGTCAAACAGAGACCGGTAGTGAACCATCGCCGTTCTCAGATCTTCCGTGGTTGTCTGATCTTTCTCAACCCGGAGCGCAATCTCATGCGCAGAGCGGTAGTTCTCCACCACCCGGGGATGATCGACAGTAATGTCGGCGGCACGCTGATCGAATTCGGATACGGGATAGCCGCGAGCGATCATTACGGTAGACACGAGGTCATCGGCATCTGCGACCGCCCTCACGGGGGAATCCACAAAATTGGCCTGAGCGGCCAACCACTGTTTCGAGAAACGTTCGTGTTCCGCCTGGTCGAGATCGCGGAGGTGGAACTTCTCAACCCGCTTCTCGCGATCTCCTAGTATCGCCTTGGCTTTTCTTTCCGACCCATGGGTTAGCACCGCCCGGTCGTACTCGGGCCCAAACCTTTGCCGCAAGTCTGCGGTGGTACTTCGGCGCTTTCGTACATTCAGCCAAACTATCCCAACGACGATCAGAATCACCACCACGGCGATCCCGATCAGCATAGGGACCCGCAGATTGGGGTTCATTGAAATCTCCACATTGCCAAGTTTGCTGACGAGGCGCCCGTTCTCATAAGCGCCCTGTGAATGGCCAGTATCGAACGTCAGGTTTTTGGAATTCTGGTTAGAATTGACCGTCCCTTGTTAGGATTGCCTTCGCTTAATCATCCAGCCGATCAGCGATCCAGCCGCAATGCCTGCTGCGAAGGTCACGACAGCTGATTCAATCGGATATCGTTTTACGCGCCTCGTCGTGTCATCAATGAACTCTTCGACGGCATGGCCGCCTTGTTTTGCGGCATGTCGCGCCGACGTCACGCCATCCTCAAGTACATCCGCAGTGACCGATGCCATGCGAGAAACCTTGTGCGCAGCTTCGGCAGCTTTCTCGCCTGCTTGTTTAAAAATTGATTGCGCCATTATCTCTTGACCTTTCTCGTCTCTGAGTTCGATGGTGATGCGTTTAGTCTCTTACGGCCTTTTCAATCTTGCCGGCAACGTTTTGGACTTTTCCGGCATTCTTTTCAGCTCTGCCATCAGCTGCCAGGTTGGGATTGCTGGTAAGTTCGCCGGCCTTCTGCCTGATTGCGCCTTCGACTTCGTGAAGCTTGCCCTTTGCCTTATCTTCTGTGCTCGGTTTCATCATGACTCTTTCCTCTGTTCAGTGGTTGTTGTCGATTCGTTGAAGTGCCTGGACGTTTCCCTGCATTTTGACTGTCTGCAACTAAGTAAGGCCCTCTTCGGGGAAGTGTCCTTGCCCGATGCAGAACCTTGTATCGACCAGTGTAGGACTATCGGATTGCTGATAGCTGGTCGTAATTGCTCGCAGGGCAGTGCACAGCACGGTGGCCAGACCCAGGATGGGCTTGGGGAACGTCTGTCTGAAATGCACCAGCTGAAATGCACCAGCCTAAGGCATAGAAGCGCGGCTGCGGGCCAAATCGCGCGTCTTATGTGGAGGCATCGGTTCTGTTCCTTTTAAACACACTGCGCTTCGCCTTGTAACCTGAAGCGGCTGTCGCAATCATAGCTCTCAAGCCGATTGCTCTGGCAGTGGGATTCCCGGCGCGCTTCATCAGACTCCATATTGGCGTCGCGTAACCGAGGAGACGCGAAAATATTTCTCGAAAAGTGAGCAAAATTGCACAGTATTCCCCCCCCCCGGTGCAACCATGTGCTAAAGTTTAGGCGAAAGTGTGCAGCCGATGAGAATGCCATCGATGCTTAGTGGAATGAAGAAGATCCGGCATACCGTGGTTCCGATTGCAGTCGATGGTTCTTTCCACACTGCACATCTGCTTCGTTCACCTCATGGCAGTACGGTCGAGCACCCCTCCAGTGGTCATCCTGCAGGGGCCGCAATCGAAAAGGAGGCCCTTCAATGGTTGAACTTGAAAAGCTCGGATTCGATACCGCCGCTTTCCTGGCCAGCGCCGGCCTGGGGAGAAGAGTCATCCAATTCGCCCCGAAGGATGCCTTCTTTTCGCAGGGAGATCCCGCCGACTCTATTTTTTATCTTCAGAAAGGCCGGGCGAAAGTCACAGTCGTTTCCGCAGCCGGGAAAGAAGCTACCATCGCGCTTCTTTCCGTGGGCGACTTTGTGGGAGAAGAGGCGCTGGCGGCGGTGCCTGGGTTGCGCTTGTCCACGGCTACTGCCGTTACCGACTGCACCGCTCTCAGAATCAGCCGCGCAGAGATGATCCACGTAATGCATGTGGAGCATAGCTTCTCTGACCTCTTCTTGAAGTTCCTGCTGGAGCGCAGCATGCGCGTTCAAGCCGACCTGGTCGATCAGCTTTTCAACTCCAGTGAAAAGCGTCTGGCCAGGATTCTGCTTTTGATGGCGGAATTTGGCCAGCCGGGCGAACCGGAACAATATATTCCAAAGATTTCCCAAGAGACCCTGGCGGAAATGATTGGCACCACCCGCTCCCGCGTGAGCTTCTTCATGAATCGATTTCGCAAACTCGGGTTTATCGAATACAACGGACGCATCAAGGTTCACAAGTCGCTGTTGAATGCGGTCCTGCTAGATCAATTCGCCGGGCATCGTCCCGAGAGACATTCTTCTTCGGGCACTGCACGAACTCGAACGAAGGCTGCCAGGGGCGTCTAGCAAGGGCAGAATTGAGCAAATTGGGGTTGAGTTTGGCGAGTACTGAGAGGACCAGACCTCACGCTTGCGCAGACCAGGCAGCAGGTTTCTCTAGAGCCGGCGCGGCCTGGGCCTTGAATCCGTTGCGGACCGACTCAGCCAGCCGCGGCTTATCCATCTCCCTTTTCACGCGAGAGACAATCTTTCTATCAATCTCGATCCGGCTTTTCTTTTTCATAAAGCGACCCTCGATTGAACGATGAGCAAATCAGTGAATTACCGTGCCGAACTCGGCCGGTTTCCCATTTATGTCGCGACCACCACCTCAGCAAATTGGCGGTGTTACGGACGTTTCAAGGGATGACGGTAAGTGCCTCTTCGACGGAAGGAGTCTGGCCCGCCAACACATCGAGACTGTCAACTAACCCCTTGGAACTTGTGTGCTTCCCGCAGTATCTCACTCGCGGCCACGGGGCACGGATTTCTTGAGGAGCCTAAGAAGACAGACTTTGACCTTAGAGGTAACTCTTTGAAAGGATCACTTAGTTCTAGGAACCTACGAGATATCTCACCAGTCCATCTTCGGCATCGATCTCCTCATGGAAATCCGCACGCAGGAACAAGTTGCGTTTGCACGCGTTTATGCGAGAGTGGCGTTAGTTGCGCCACCGCGAATATCCCCAACCCCCGCCACCGACCAGAAAAAGTACCACTAGAACAATCAAGACTGTTTCCATGTTGTAACCTCACTCACAGGTGGAAGCGGGCTCGCCATTGTAACGACTGTCCTACTTCCTTTCTACAGATGATTCTAAGAGTAGCTCAGACGGTTGTCTGGTCACATTGGGTCATTGTGAGACGGGCGCTCAAGTCTCGATTCTGATACCTGCAATTCCCGTCACCTTCCCGGAGTCATCATCCGGAGACTGATCATTTTCGCGTTAAAAATAGCGCGCCCTTTGTCAAACCGACCGCAGTGTAGAACGAAAGTGCGATTTTGACCAACACATGAGGACGCGGCGTGTATAGGATGGGTTCAACATTGGCGGTCGCGTCCCTTACGGAGTGACTGCACACGGTATCCCGATCGGGCCTTTGCAGTTTGACCGATTGGAAGCTGCCCCGGCCGCCAGATGTGCATCCCGCACTCAGGGGAGTTTCGGCAACGCTACCTAAGAGGCCTGAATGGCAGATCAATCGTCCACGCTGATACGTCGAGAAGAGGTTGCCGAAGGTACAGTGGCCTTTCACTTCGAGAAACCGTCCGGATTTAATTTCATAGCGGGTCAGTTCGCCGATGTGACCCTCACGGACCCACCGGAAACTGACGCCGAGGGGAACACACGGACATTTTCCATCGCGAGCCCACCCTTTGCAAACGAGTTGGTGTTCACCACACGCATGCGTAATACCGCTTTCAAGCGCTCACTGAAGGAAGTGTCGTCAACCGCGAAAGTGAAGATCAGCCCAGCCGCAGGCACCTTCACTCTGCACAAGAACCTGGCAAAGCCAGCCGTATTCCTTGCAGGCGGCATCGGAATCACACCATTTCTTAGCATGGTGCAACAGGCTGACCGGGATAGGTTGTCGCAAAAGCTATATTTGTTCTATTCCAATAGGCGGCCTGAAGACGCTGCTTTTCTGGACACTCTGAAGGCTTTGGAGACGACAAATCCCAATTTTCGCTTGATCTGCACCATGACAGAAATGTCGAAATCCACGAAAGAATGGAAGGGCGAGACGGCTCTGATAGACAAGGAGATGTTGTGCCGGCATTTAGCGGATCTGCAAGGACCCGTTTATTACATTGCCGGGCCGCCCACTATGGTGACTGCCATGCGCGAAACGCTTGTGAGTGCCGGGGTCAAAGAGAATGACATTCGAACAGATGAGTTTGTCGGCTACTGAGATATCGAGCGTGCGCCTCGTTCCTATGTGAAAAGTGACCGTGGGTGCACGCCCTTTGTAGTGAGAGAGCCAAACAAAGAACCCCGCGTTCTATACAGGCCCACCACGGCACTGTTGCAGCGAGCGAGCTGGCTGGTGGGCAAAATTAGGGCTGAACGCGTCTCCTCCACCTCACGGACGAAGACTTGTCCGTGAGGATCCCGGCCGCCCAGTTTTCAAGGTCGAGACCCGGAAGCAACTCAGTTGCTGTGCAGAAAGGTTCAGGTTAGTTATGCGCCACCTTCGAGGACTTTGGGGACATCTATGCCGAGGGCTGTGGCCAAGTCGTGCTGGTGTTCCTGCTCCTGGGCGATGATTTTGCGGAGTTGCTCGGCGAGGGCGTAGTGGCCGAGTGCTTCGGCTTGTTTGACGCGCTGGCGGTAGTTTTTGATGGTTTCGGTTTCGTTATCCAGGTCGAAGCGAAGCATCTCTTTTGCCTTCTTAGACAGCTTTACCGGTTTGGCAGTGGCAGTCGGTGTGCCGCCTAGGTAGTCGACCTGGTTCGCGATGATGAGGGCGTGCTGCAATTCCTGGGCTGCATGGAGTTTGAGTTCGGCGGCAATGTTCATCCATTGGGCGCCGGTGAGGACGCTGCTGTAGACGGTGTAGGCGATGATGGCCTGATATTCACGGGCCAGGTCTTCGTTCAATGCGTCGATCAAATCCGCGACGGCATCTGGCGCGGCGTTGCCCTTCTTGTTTTTCGTCATGGCTTCTTCCTTCTCCTCATTTCACAAGACTGGATGCGAAGGTTTGGGTGCTTGCTTTTCCAGCGCATCAAGTCGCGTACCGGTACGGATAATCAATTTTGCACAGATAACATTGTTCGGCGATTACTGGAACTCTTTCATTGCTCAACGGAGTAAATCACCACTGCGAGTTAGCAACGCTTCGTCAGTTACACACCGGCATTCGAACAATTTCTACGGAGCATTTTGCATGGCGAGCGACAGATTCCGCCACGCTTCCCAATAAAAAACTCTGGATGCCTCGCCTCCCATGTGAGCCAACGCGAATAATATCAGCGCGCCATTTGACGGCTGTCTCGATGATGGTTTCTGTGACGTCACCTATTGTAACGGCCGCCTGCACATTGAATACCGCGTTACGCAACTCGTTCCCAATTCTTTCCAGCAATGTAAAAGCTGGCTTCTTCTGGTTTTCCAGCTCTGGGGCATAACCTTGCGCCATCTCTGGCGGAGCCACCGGTTCAACCGGCTCCAACACGTGCAAAACCAGAATCTCGGCATTCTCAGTCAGAAATTGTGCGACAACGCCACGCATCAAGATTTCGGCGAACTTCGAATCGTCAATTCCCATCAGAATCTTCATGATTCCTCTTTCTCAGCAAGCATTCAGGCGCGCGATCACGGAAGCATACTTGGTCTGTTTGTGCCCATCACATAGAAAGCGCTGCGCCCCTGGGCTTTAAACGCGTGCACATACGTAATAAGTATCGAATAGGCCGATTGTGGAGAGCCGGTCACAATTGCTCATCCAGGAGTTCTCGACCTCAGGATTGGTATCGACTGCCACGCTGAAAGAGAGCAATGCCGAAAGCAGAGATGCCGCGATGGACAACGGCGACTGGCCCGCAATCACAAGCTCCTCGCTATAGCTTCTGGCGCCGAAGACGGGCGCCTCCCGATTTGCCGCCATGACCCGCTCCGGTATCGTGTACAAGGTGCCGGCCTACGCGCACTGCCCGGTGATCACGCTGTCACCTATCGTTTTGGCCGAGTGCGGCTACAAGGAACCTCCGTTCGACAAGGCGGGAGACAACCAATGTGTGCTGTGAACACTTGGCGGAATGTGAGTTTGGTTATAATCTTCCCTCCGTTTGTTTGAGGGTAGTCTGAAAACTCAGTTTCGATACTTATGGAGACGTCTTGTTGCATGGCAGCGTCAAAGGCTCCCAGGAGGAGTCGCCGATTCCCCGGAAGCAAAAATGGATCAGTGATCTCCTTTCGATACTGCCTAAGCCGATCAATAACGCTCACGTCCGCTAATAGTGGGTATAGATCGCATAGCCCACGATAGCCGCCAACACAAATAGCGCGATCAGAATAAAGAAGGTGATCGCCAACCCGTTAATATGCTTTTGCACCGGCAAATCGCCTTGCGTGGAAGAAAGAGGGTTGTGTACCTCACGTTCCACCTCGTGCTCAAGTTCCTCGAATAGTTCAACTGCCTGGTCTTTCACCGTTGAATGTGCGTTCGCTTCTGAAGCTTCTCTGAGCATGGTGATTCTCCTGGGCGGCATCATCCCTGCATTTGCCAGTCCTAGCGATTCTCGTCCCTGA
Source organism: Occallatibacter sp. (assembly GCA_035534635.1). GTDB lineage: Bacteria > Acidobacteriota > Terriglobia > Terriglobales > Acidobacteriaceae > Telmatobacter. The sequence continues at coordinate 9,869 of DATLRP010000056.1, read as the reverse complement.
TCGGGCAGCTTGAATGGCCAATTCGGTACATACTGCTTGCAGCCAAGGCGTCGTCAATAGGATTCCGTCGCCCACTAGACACGTTTGATTCTCGCTCTGGCGCAGGAACATTCGAGTTGCTCTTGGAGATCCTGAGCGAGTACCTCAAGAGGCACCGGGAAACAGTGCTGATGAGCGAATGCCCACATATAGATGTTCTTGGGAAGAAAAATCCCCCGGGACGGGAAACTCTCAGTGCGAAACAGCTTGATCGCTCAAGCCAAGGCTAAGGGGATTGCCTCTTCCCATCGCCCCTGTGCCTTCAGAATAAGTTCAACCACCTCGCGGGCAGCCCCGCTACCACCTCGGCTCCTGGTCACATAGTGGCTGATTGCCTTGAGTTCGGGGGCTGCATTGGACACGGCAATCGCCAATCCGACACGCCTGGCCACCGGTATGTCGGGCAGATCGTCCCCCATGTAGGCTACCTCGTCCTCTGTTACATGAGCCTTGCGCATGCATTCCTCAAAAGCTGCCGTCTTGTCGGCCTGTCCGAGATACACAAAGTCCACGTCGGATTCCTCAGCGCGCTGGGAGACCGCCGGAGAATGCCGCCCGGTGATGAAGCCGGTCTTGATTCCCATGGTGTGTGCGAGCTTCAATCCCAGGCCATCCTGCGAGTTGAAGACTTTCATCTCGGCCACGCCTCCATTTTGAGGAAGAGATATAAGGCAGACTCCACCGTCTGTGAGCGTGCCGTCAATATCCATCAAAAAAAGTTTGATCTTCCTGGAGTGATCGAGCAACGCGGATCGGGTGAGAGGATCATCTGGCATGAAAGCGATCTTATCGCATCTCAACGACGAAAAAACTTTAAATCAGTCACGTAGACCTGGATCACGGCCCGGGTTCACATAATAGGTACGGAAATAACAGTAAAAGTAGATAGTCAATGGTCGAAGCGGGCCTCATTCTTCAGCCTGGAAGCACTTCCTCTTCTTGTTCAAACCAAACGGGCAGAACTCCGAAACATTTCCGAAATCACCAGAAGCGGAGGATTTCAGTCGAGCCTCCTCGCCAGTGAACGCTGTCCGCGGCTTTTCGCTCCTGGTATCAGCGAACGCTCTACTCCGACAGACACATAAAGCCTCACTCAGGCATCCGACAAACCGCCTGCTCCGATTCGGAGAGGCTTACCTCAGCACGCGGTCACAGCTTGTGTAGGTGTAAAGCGACAATACTCTGTAGTCATGTATGGGTTTCCATTGAGACCTCGATTCAGAACGAATGCTTTGGCTTGCCGCGGACTGCAAGCATGTTGAGTTAAAGGAAGCTAGGTAAGCCTTGGGACACCCTTTCCCCAGGTATCGGGCGGAGCGAGGTTCCTACGGATCGGTGGGGAGGTCATGTCCCGGTCGCTTGATGTGAAGACGCGATCTCCCTGAGAGATGAGATAGTCCGCAGTCCTGGCAGCCAAAGACTGGATCGTGAGACCCGGGTTTGCTGAACCCTGCGAAGGCATAATGCTGCCATCGCAGATGAACAGATTTGGAATGTCATGCGAGCGCCCGAACTTGTCAACGACGGAGGCGCGCGGGTCGGAGCCCATCCGCGCGCCGCCGACGAGATGGGCATAGCGGGCTTCATGAGCAATCTCCTCCGCGCCCGCAGCCCGCATTACTTCGATTGTCTTCGCTGTGGCCGCTTTGATGAGTTTGTGATCGTTATCGTGCAGATTGAAGCTGACATGGGCGATGGGAAGACCGAAGCGGTCTTTCTCCTCGTCGAGAGTCACGCGATTCTCAGGCCACGGCAGGATTTCTCCCAGGAGGCCAAAGCTCGCCCAATGGTTGTAGTCCATCATCTCCCGGCGCAGACCCCATCCCCAGGCCTTCTTGGCGGCCACCATCTGATTGCCAAACGCGATCGGCAATGGACCGACCGTCTGAATGGCAAAGCCACGAGCAAAATTATTTTTCGGGTTTGTTTCGTAGAACTCTTCGGTGAGGGCATGAGCCGGAGGCGCTTTATAGACCCGCACGAGTTGATCGAAGCGGCCGAGAACAACGGTGCCCGCCTGGGCCATCAGGTAACGGCCGACGGTGCCACTCGAATTCGCGAGGCCATTCTCGAAGCCGGGACATGCGGAGTTCAACAGGAGCCGTGGGGTCTCTATGGCATAGCCCGAGATAATAGCGGCCTTGGCGCGCTGAAAGTGCTCCTTACCGTCTTTGCCGAAGTAATGAACGCCGTTCACGCGACCATTCTTGCCGAGGCTGACGCGGGCCGCCATCGAATAGTCGCGGATTTCGGCTCCATTGCTCAGAGCATCTGGTACATGCGTGATGAGCGTACTGGCCTTTGCCCCCACCTTGCAGCCCTGGATGCAGAAGCCGCGATAGATGCAGTGCGGCCGGTCTCCGTGCGAACCTGAGAGGATCGCCACAGGTCCACCGATTGAGACAGGGATATTGAGCGCCGAGCAGCCGCGAACGAGTGCGTTGCCAGCTCCTCCCATTGGGTGTGGACCGTAGGGATAGCCGTGAGGATGCCCCCACGGATAGTAGGCTGGACCTGCAACTGGCATCTCCAGTTCAAGCTGCTCGTAGTATGGCTGGATATCCGCATAGCTGATCGGCCAGTCCGTTCCCACGCCATCGCGTGTGTAGATTTCGAAGTCGGATGGATGAAGGCGCGGAGTAAATGCGGCCCAATGCACCGAGCCGCCGCCAACGCCTTTACCACAGTTATTTGCTCCAAGAGCGAGGGGGTCCGATCCGCCCGTGACGCGCGGCTCTTCCCAATACAGTTCGTGCGATCCAGCTTCATCGCTGACCCAGTCATGTTCGGTGTCCCAGAATGGCCCGGCTTCCAGGCCGACAACATTGAAGCCCGCGCGCGAAAGACGCTGAAGCAGAACTCCGCCAGCCGATCCCACTCCGACGATGATGTAGTCCACCTCTTCCAGTTCCTTGAACTTGCGCATGGGAACGTGAATGCTCTGAAGCGCGCCAAGCATGTGTTTGCCTGGAGGTGGAGATTCAAACGATCCAAGGATTGGCTTCTTCATGGGCCTTTAGATACCTTTGCGGCGCGAGCGATTCTGAAGAGCTTCAGTATGGAACTCGTGTGTGGTTTCGCTTTCGCCTGAGGCTGCATGCGACGGTGCGACCCACGCGTAGCGTTGTTCGGTAACTTCCCACGGCTCGGGCTCACCGCGTTCCAAACGCATGTACGCGCGCGGATATGCCGGTCCGCCAAAGCCGATCTCGTCCCACGCCCATGGGTGCGCATAGTAGGCGTCGATCGCATCCTGCATGATCTGCTGCCAGAAGCGATGCACGGACATACGCTTCCAGATATCCGCCGCTCCCTTTGGCTTGCCGTCGTGAATTGCCTTCAGAACAAGCTCCTGCTGCAGGTGCGGAAGCGAAAGGAACCCTCCGCCAAACTGCTGCTTGGCTTCCTGATCAATCGCATCCATGCCGAGGAGATAGACATCGCGATCATGCGGCATATTTTCGAAACGGTAACCCACCGTCCTGCCGAGGAAGAGGCGTTTGTCGAGTGCGGGAAGAATGGGGATACGGTGTTCCGCAATGCGGTCAGTCTGTGGAATCAAATGGTCGAAGACGGTCGTCCAGAAGCGAGCCTGCGCGGGCTTGAAGAAACGAATGGGTTCCTGCTCTTCAACCCGCTCAAGCACTATCTTGCGCGTCGCATCATCCCAGAACGGCTTTTGAGACAGCGTGCTGAAGCCCGAGTAGTATCCAGGTTGCATGCGCGGCATGATCGGCTCGCCTGAATCCGGATCGATGGGAAGAAGAGCGGTATCGGGAACTTCGGGCGTCATCGCCTTCTCCTGCCGAGCAGACTGGCCAGAATGCCTAGCGCGCCCGCTGCGCCGAAGAGCAACGGGGCGAAGATCGGCGGACCGTACAAAATGTTGTAGAAAATGTGTTTGCGGCCTCCCGGACGGCGCAGCACGCCGCGCGCGTGATAGTAGAAGCCCGCTGCGGCATCGGCACACGCGAGGACCGATATCGCCGGGAGCACGGTGATCGCAGCCTTCCGATTCTTGACCGAAGCGAAGGATGCTGCGGCGAGCATAGGTGCAAGGATGACGGGAGTCCACTGCGCCTTGTACTTGAAATTGTTCTTGTAGTGCGAATAGAACGCCTCAAACCCGCTCATTAAAGCGCTTATGCCCGTGGCAATCGCCATCTGGCGCTGAAAGCGGCCCTCGCGTATATCCTGCTCGATGGACAAGAGATCTCGCTCTGTTGTCTTGGAAAGTGCTTTCCCAGGCATGTTGGAAGTGCCTCGTGGAAGCGAAAGAGCTTCGTCTTCACGGCGCAGATAGGAAGCAATGAGGCCGAGATATGCGCTTGTGCCAAAGAGCAGAGGGGCAAAGATCGGGGGACCCATGATCATGTTGACCATGGGCAACCGCCAGCCTCCGGGCTTGCGCTTGATTCCGCGCACATGGAAATAGAAGCCGATCAGCGAGTCTACAAGCGTGACCGCGGAGACGAATCGTAGGATGGTGCGCGCAACCCGCTTGCTGAAGAAGCTGCCGATCCCGGCGAGAAACAGCACAGCGCTCAAAATGACCGGCGTGTACATCACACGTCGGCTGTAACTGCCTCGGTAATGTTCGTAGGAGACTTCGAGGCCGCTCATCAGACTCGCGAAAGCCGTCAGCAGCGAGAGACTACGCTGAAAGCGGCCTTCGCGGATGTGGTTCCGAACAATCTCCAGATCGTGCATTGGATGCTGGAGCGAGAGTCCTGTCTGAGGAGTCGTCTCCACCTAAATCACCTCGCGAATCTTGTCTTCTGCGACGTCCCGAATGATGCTCATTGCATTCTTCTGCCCGCGCAGCAAAGCCTCGGCAAACTTCAATGCCTGCTTGGTCTTGATCCTTCCGGGCATGGGCGGCTCGTTGGGATCTACAACGGCCTGGATGACTGCCGGTCCGTCGTGCAGCAGGGCTTCTCGTAGAACTCGCTCGACCTCATCCGGGCGTTCGATGGTGTAGCCGGTCGCACCACATGCCTCCGCGACCTTCGCGAAATCGATGGGCTGCAGCTCGACGCCGAATTCGGGGTTGCCTTCGAGGATCATTTGCTCCCACTTGATTTGTCCGAGAACGTTGTTCTTGATGACGATCACCTTAACCGCGAGCTTGTACTTCGCGAGTGTCGCAAGTTCTCCCAGCAACATGGTCAGGCCGCCATCCCCGACGATGCAGACGACCTGCCGATCCGGAAATGCCGCAGCGGCGCCAATACTGTACGGCAAGCCATTGCCCATGGTGGCCAGAGAGCCCGAGAGCGAGAACATCATCGAGCCGCGTATTTCGATGTACCGGGCCGTCCAGGTTGCAATGGTGCCGCTGTCGGAGGAGATGATCGCGTCGTCATTCAGAAGCTTGTTCAACGTATGCGTCACGACCTGCGGCTTCAGCGGCATGGAGGTGCGTGTGCCGCGCTCTTCCATGAGCTTGTTCCAGTGTTTCATGTTCTCCTGAGCTTCTTTCAGAAACTTCTTCTTCTTGTTCACCTCGAGAAGCGGAAGAAGCTCCGTCAGAATGGACTTCGAGTCGCCGACGAGACCGACATCGACTGGGTGGCGAAGACCTACACGAGCTGCATCGAGCTCGATTTGAACGCACTTTGCCTGCCCGGGCTTGGGAAGAAAATCCATGTATGGGAAGCTGGTACCGATCATGATGAGGGTGTCGCAGTCGTCCATCACATCCATGGACGGCGCCGTGCCGAGTAATCCGATGCCTCCTGTGGTGTAGGGGCTGCGATCCGGCAGAACCGCTTTTCCGAGCAGAGGCTTGACTACGGGGCCCCCAACAGTTTCCGCAAGCTGCGACACCTCCTCGCGGCAATGCAGGGCTCCGCGCCCTGCAAGAATTGCGACCTTCGATCCCGCATTGATGATGTCTGCCGCTTTGCGGAAGAGAGCGGCGTTCGGGTGCGCCGAAGACGGCGCGCTCCAATCGCCGCTGTGGTGAGCAGGGTTGGCATCGCTGCGGAGCTTGCCCTGAATAGAGACCGGCCACTCCTGAATGTCCTTGGGAATGCAAATATGCGACACGCCTCTGCGCGCGTAGGCGGTGCGAATCGCCGCATCCACGCAGTTGACTGCGTGGGATGGGCCCATTACCCGCTCGTTGAAAACTGACACATCCATAAACAGCTTGTCGAGGTCAACGTCCTGTTGATAGTCCATGCCAATCAGGTCGTGGAAGGTGTGCCCGGTGATGGCCAGCACCGGCTGGCTATCGCACTTCGCGTCGTACAGGCCGTTGAGAAGATGTACGCCGCCGGGTCCAGAGGTTGCGACGCAGACACCTATCTTTCCGGAATACTTCGCATAGCCCACCGCGGCAAATGCCGCAGCCTCCTCATGTCGCACCTGAATAAAGCGAAGCTTGTCCTGATGCGTCCTTAAGGATTCGAAGAAGCCGTCCACGCCGTCGCCGGGGAAGCCGAAAATTGTGTCTATACCCCAGGTAATAAGCCGCTCCACGATAAGATCCGAAACCTGCTGACCCATATAAGCTCCCTTTTGATTTCCAGTGCTACGATTTGATCGTTCTTATTGCATACCCTTGGTTAGATGCGAAAATCCTTAGCTACGGGCCATATGACCTAAACGAGAAAAGCTGCGACATCTTCTTTCTTCAGTTCCAATCCCATCCCTGGCCTGCTGAGATCGGGAGACATGCTCCCAGATACGGGCTCGCAGAAGCCATCGAAGAACATGCGCTCGATGCGGGCATGGTCGTGGAAGAACTCCATGTGAATCGCCCGTGGCGAAGCGCAGCAGACGTGCAGATGCATGCTTGGACCACAGTGCGACGAAAGCGGGAGATTATGTGCCCAGCACAGAGCAGCAACATTGAGAAAGCCCGTGATGCCGCCACACCGTGTCGCGTCGGCCTGCAGGACCGTGACGGCCTGAGCGTCGAGCATCCGGCGGAAGTACCAGGCAGTGTAACCATACTCGCCCGCAGCAACATCCATGCCCACGGGCACACGCTTACGTATCTGATTAAGGCCGACGAGGTTGTCGGAACTGACGGGCTCTTCAATCCACTCAACAGCACTCTCGCTAAAGGCATTGGCGAGACGGATTGCCTCAGTGACGGTATAGGCGCCGTTGGCATCGACAAAGAGCTTCGTGCCGTTGCCAATGGCAATTCTCGCGATAGAGACACGGTGCGGATCAACTGCCGGATCAGTCCCGACCTTCATCTTCATCATGCCAAAGCCCTTCTCCGCCCAGCCGGAGAACTGCCGGGTCAACTGCTCATCCGTGTAGGTGGTGAAACCGCCACTTCCATAAACCGGTATTGCATCGCGCACTTTTCCGATGAGAGACACCAGCGGAACGTCAAGCAACCGCGCTCGAAGGTCCCAAAGCGCATTGTCGATGGCCGAAATTGCCATCATTGCAATTCCAGTTTCACCAAGATTGCGAACATGCTTGAGCATCGCCAGCCAGATCGCGCCATGGTCGAACGCATTCTGGCCTATGGCGACTTCTTGCAGCAATGTGTCAGCAAGTCTTGCGGTCGAGGGATCGGCATAGGTGTAGCCAAGAGCGCGTTTGCCGCCTGCTTCCAACTGTACGAGCACCATGGTTGTACTATCCCAGGAGAATGTCCCGTCAGCTTCCGGAGCATCCGTCGGAATCTTGTAAACCGAGACACTGCCGCGCGTTACTTTTGCGTGCTGCAACATGGTGCTCCCTTAGAACTCCGTCAATACCTGGACTCCTGTAGCAGTGACAGCTACGACATCACAATGGCGCATCCCGCCATAGCCATCGAAATAAATTGCCGGCTCAACGTTGAAGGTCATTCCAGCTTCGAGAACGTCTGGAGAGGCGGGATGTATCCGCGGGCGCCCCTTCGCGTTCGCTGCGGCAAACCCAACACCGTGGCCGAGAGCATGTTTGAATTCCTTGCCATAGCCATGCTTATCGAGAATGCTCCGCGCGGCCTGATCGACTTCTTTGGCATGCCTTCCCGGATGGATTGCGTCAAGTGCAGCCAGTCTGGCTTCCATGATGGCTTCACGCATGTGAATCTGTTTTTCTGTAGCTTTGCCTGCGGTCCAGGTCCGGGTAATATCGGTCCAGTAACCGTCGCAGCAGGTATTGGCATGGATCATCACCAGATCGCTGGCCTCCACTATCCTTTGACGAGTGCGCGCATATGCAGCGGCGGCGGCGGAGTTGGGGCCAGACATGCAGTAAAAAAACCGTAACTCCTCTGCATGCGTGCCACCATCGGCGACCGTTCAAACGCAGATTGGTTCGCAGCAGCGATATCTGCCTCTCGAAGACCCTCTTGAATCGCATCCGGTGCTGCATTGAAGCCCGCTTCGGCTGCATTCGCGCCAGCCTGCATACGCTCTAACTCAACGGCCGTCTTGCTTGCCTTGAGCTTTTCTAGTTGATTATCGGCTCCGACAATAGTCAGCTTCGGGAATTCCTCCTGCAGAAGGTCGCGAAGTGTGGAGCGGTAACATGCGGTCACGGCGTAGCTGGCAGGCTGTAAATTCTGTTCAAGCTCCATGCCGACTCGCGTCTGCGTGATGGAGAGCTTTCTGCAAAGATGAGTAAGGGGCTTCTCGACAGCCTGTTTCGGTGTCGTCAAGATGCGCAACTGTTCCGGACGGAAGTCCGTGAGCACCGCATTGGAACTGTGCGCTGCGATTTCGTGCTCATCTTCCGGCAGAAGCACGCGAACTTCGCCGTCCACAGTAAAGATTGCGATGCTGTTTCCAATGACCGGCCAGTAACCAGTGAGCAGGAACACCTGCGTTGGCGCAGAGCAGATCAACGCGTCCAGCTTCTCTTCGCGCAACATCGCAACTACGCGGGAGTGCCGTTCGGGATCGATCGCCATTGCACCTCCTTTCCAGTTATTCCGAATTCAGACAGATGGCGAATGCTGCCCTACAAATCAAAGGCCTTCTCTGTGGTTTATTACATCGCTCATGGTGTTTTGAAGCAGAGCAATTTTGCTCACTCTAAGACTTTGGTCGATGACCTTCTACAGACGCTGAGCGAAGCCGGGTCGTCCTGTCGCCAGCTTGCGTGCCTGCGGCTGAGTTCTTCGGCCATTCATTTTTGCGTCTCTTCTCGAATCAATCTTTTGCCGTTAGCTGAGACAAAAGCCGAGGCGTCCGAACTCTTCATTTGGAGGCCGAACTAATTTTGACCGCATAGGGCTGGAGAAAAGAGGCAATCGCGCCAGCGTGGCTTGATCGGCAATGCCATTCCGCGCAGAGTTTACCGTTCTTCGGGATTCGCTTCTGGAGAAACGCTACGTATTGGCATCCGCTCAACAGTTGTGCTGTCTGGGGCCGTTGTGAGGTCTTCGTCTGAAGGCTTCAAGGGCAGCCGAGATGGCCGCAGCGATGGCACGGAATCGAATGACGGGATCAGTCAGTGCATGTTCGAGAGCCTCGATCCCTCGTTTGATCTGCGCAATTCGATTGCTTATCGATTGATCTACCCGTGCAAGCCGAGACCGGGGTTCTGTAAAACCGTGTTCGAGTGACTCGACTATCTCTGCCCCCTTCTTAGCAGCACTCTCCAGACTCCCCAGCAGCCGGTATGATTCTCCCGTCAAATCATATAGGTCGACCCCGCTTGCACGTGGCCTGTCCGGTAATTTGTACCAGCGCGAGAGTTAGTGTAGCGCGCTTATGAAGGGACTAGAACCCATCTCATAAACATTTTGGCAGCCCTTTTCTGCGAGACTGAAGGTGCTCAAGGCGTCTCCGCGGACTTGGATGGCAGGCGGTTGGGAACTGACAGACGAACAGTGGGAGTTGGTGGAGCCGATTCTGCGCCCT
>DATLRP010000055.1:0-18614 GCA_035534635.1 Occallatibacter sp. | reverse complement strand
GATCGAAAGAGTCTTCGCATGGATGCAGAACTACCGCCGACTCGTCACGCGATGGGAATACAACATCGAAAACTTCCTCGGCTTCGTACAACTGGCGTGCCTGCTCATGATGCTCAGACATTTATGAGATGGGCTCTAGTCCTTTTGAGCCAACTTGAATGTTAGTCTTCGACTGGTTTAGGTTGCAGTCAGTATGCGGCTAGCCGCGTACTGACTGGCAAAATCGCTCGGGTTCCTCTCTCCGAGAGATCGGTGAGGACGGTTCCCATTGTATTCTTGTCGCCAGGTTTCGATAAGCTGTTTTGCCTCGGCGAGGGTTTCGAACCAATGCACGTTGAGGCATTCATCGCGAAAAGTACCATTGAACGATTCGATGAATGCGTTGTCGGTTGGTTTGCCGGCCCGCGAGAAGTCGATCTTGACGCCATTCTGATATGCCCATAGATCCATGGCCTGACCGGTGAATTCGCTGCCGTTATCGCAGAAGAGCAGGTTCGGTGTTCTGCCCTCGTGCTTCAGTCTGTTCAGCGTTCACACCACATCCTCTCCTCTCAGACTCTGGCCGACTTCAATTGCCACACTTTCCCGAGTAAAGACGTCTATGATCGGCAGGGATCGGAAGCGTCTGCCGTCCTGAAGCTGATCAGCCACAAAATCGAGGCTCCAGGCCTGGTCGGGTGCCGTGGCCACAAATCGTTCTTCACGATGACGGACCGCCTTTCTCCGCCGTTGTGGCCTCTTCTTCAAGGCCAATATCCTCCACCCTGTCGGGCGCGGTTCTTGCCGAAGACTAACATTTATCGTGGTGCAAAAAAGGCCGGGGCCGATCAGCTCTGATGTGTGCGGGTTTGCGGAAGAATGACACGGTAACCCTCTAAGTGGCAGGATAGACGACAGACGAATCGGTTGATTCGGCCGACGCGCCCGTGTTCCGGCGCGAGTCGGCGAAATCCAGGTCCTTAATTGTGGGAGGCACGGTTGACGAGCTTCAGGTTTCGAGCAGAGGCGGAAGGTCGCCAGTGGCGCGAGTTCTGCCTGGTTGTGTTGTGCATGATGATGTTTTCGATGAGTGTTGCGGCCCAGGCACGGAGGGGCGCAACCGCAAGAGAGCAGAAGATCACCGACCTTCGTGCACACATTCATCACGTCTTTGTCATCTATCAGGAGAACCGCTCGTTTGACTCCTACTTCGGCACGTATCCCGGAGCGGACAACCTGGCCACGGCGGAGGCGCGGGCGCACGGATTCCGCCAATACGATGCGCTGGGCCACACGTGGATTGCGCCCTTCCTGTTGAAGGCCGCCGACACCTCCGACGCCGATCACTCGCGGCCCGCGCTTCTTGCCAAGGTCGATCACGGCCGGATGGACGACTTCGTCAGCTGGGAAGAGACCAAACTTGTCAACGTTTCGGTGGCAAGCCCGCAGTTTGCGCGCCAGGTGGGGATGCTGACGATGGCGCACGAGGATTGCAGCACGATTCCGTTCCTGTGGATGTACGCACACAGGTTCGCGCTGTACGACCATATTTTTCAGGCGATGTACGGCCCATCGACGCCGGGAAACATCGATTTGATCGCGGGGCAGACAGGCCAGACACAGGCGGCGCGTCATCCCGGCGAGGCGTTCAAGTCGCCCTTCTCCATCGGCGAGCCGGTGGTGGACGACGCCAATCCGGATTTCGGTCCTTATGCGTCACCACACCAGGCAAAGGGGCCGTTCCAGAACGACCAGAAGTACGCGACGCTAATGCTCTCATTGAGCGGCCGCAAGGCGACTGAGGCAAAAATCGACGCAGACGAGGTGAAGGACGACATTAACGAACTCGCGCGACTGAACCACAAGGCGATCTCGTGGGCGTGGTACCAGGAAGGCTTCGGGAACGGCAAGGGCGACGACCATCCGGCGTACATCCCTCATCACAACGGCCCGCAATACTTTGGATACATTCGCCAGAATCCTTCGATGTGGGATGGCGAGCACGATCTGCTGGACTTCTTCAGCGTCATCCAGAAGGAGCAACTGCCGGCCAAGAGCGTGGTCTTTATCAAGGGCGGGCGTCGAAATCCTTTTGGATGGAAGCCCGCGAATCCGTCTGCGCAGGGAATTCTTGGCGACGACGATCATCCGGGATACTCCGATTCGCAGCTTTCGGAGTCGCTGGTGGCGAAGGTGGTGAATGCCATTGCGCGGAGCCCTTACTGGAAGGACTCGGCCATCATTGTTCTGTGGGACGACTCAGAGGGCTTTTACGATCACGTGCCGCCGCCGCAATTCGAGCAGTGCCCGGACAAGCACCCCTGCGGCGACGGACCGCGCGTGCCACTCATTCTGATTTCGCCGTATGCGAAATCCGGCGGGATTATTTCGAATCCGGGCGACCATGCGTCTTTCGCGAAGTTTCTCGAAGTGCTGTTCGACCTGCCTCCGCTGGCGACACTGCCGGATGAGAAGCCGTATATGCCCGAGGGTCCGCGCGATACGAATTCGCGTCTGACGGACTTGCTGGGCGGCTTCGATCCGGCGCGGCTGGCCGGAAAGAAGCCACCGATTCCAGCCACCCGGGCCGAAATTCCGGATGCAGTGGTCGATCATTTTCCGCCGGCCATGAGCTGCAAGGACACGGGCGTGACGCCGGTTGTTGTTCCGGGCGGATCGCTGACACCGCCGAAAGACTTTACCAATCCGATCCCCTGAGGGCGAAGGCCGCCGCAAGAGTGCGCGTCAGCGTTTGGGCAGGAGCTTCCAGATTTCAGGGTCCTCCTGCCCGAGCACCCAGGAGCAGAAGCCCTGGAGACCTTTCTGCTCGACGAGCTTGTACCGGTCTTCGAAGGTGCGAGCGTCAGTGAAGAAGATCCACTCGCGCATCTGGTCGCGATAGAAGTAGAAATCGGCGGAGTGGTCGACCGGATCCCACTGTACCTTTCCGTCGTAGGATTGGGCGAGAAGCAGAGCGTCGGGCGCGCTGATATAGTCGGCGGTGGGGTGCGGTTCGTAGTGGCCGGTGTGGGCGTCGAGCACGGGAGCGCCGGTGTACCAGTGGTAGCCGTAGAGAGGGATGCCGAGCGAGAGCTTGTCGCGGGGCACGAACTTGAGCGCGTAGTCGAGGTTGTCGAGGGTCCATTGCCAGCCGGCGACGGGCCCGGGCATGGTCCAGCGCGTGTGCTGGTCGTAGGTCATGAGGCAGACGAGATCGACGGATTTGGCGATGGCCGCCAGATCATAGGCGCCGCGCCAGTCGGTGTAGATCCATTTGGCAAACCCGCCCGCGCCGGGATAGCCGGGGGCATTGGGGACGGTGGCGATGGAGAGCTTGAGGCCGGCCTTGTGCATGGCGTCCGCGCTGCGCTGGACGAGCGCGGTGAGCAGGTTGCGATCGGTCCAGTCGATGTTCTCAAAGTCAAACTGGAAGCCGATGTAGCCGTGACGGCGCGACTCTCGAATCATGGCGGCGTTCATTTCGTCCTGCGCCGTGGTGCTGGAGGCGAGGGCATGGAACTTCTTTTTGTCGAAGAGGGCGAGGATGGGCATGACCGGAACTTTGCCCTGCGCGTGCTCGAGTACGAGCGGGTTGGGCGCGCCGGTGACGAGGCCATTCTCATCCACCTGGTACCAGGTGGGAACCAGCAAATCAATTTGTGCCGAGTGGGCCAGGAAGGAGCGGATCGCGCCGGGATCGTTTGTGAGGTAGAAGAGTGCGACGGGGCGGGCGTGAGCGGACGGAATGGCGAAAAGAGCGGCGCATACAAAGGAGAGCCAACGTTTCATCGTGTTTCCTTTTTTAACAGCTGCAACCCGGAGAGGGCTGGTGAAAATTTCCACGGAGAGCGAGGACGTTTGGAGCCGTTGCACGGCGAGCGCGCCGCGGCATGCGGGACGGAAGAGCCGCGCTGGACGGCAAGTCGTTCTTTTGGAAATATAATCGCTGCTGCCGTGGGCGAGGGAAGGAATGCAGAGCTGGGTGACAAGGCGAGCTTGCTTTGAACTGTGCGCCGAGACGGTGCAGGCGGCGAGAGCCGCGGAGAAGGGCGGTGCGGACCGCGTGGAACTGTGCGTGAATCTGGCCGTGGGTGGAACGACTCCTCCGCTGGTGATGACCAGGGATGTGATCGGTTCGATTTCGATTCCCGCGCATGTGCTGATTCGCCCGCGGGCGGGAGATTTTGTGTACACGCCGGAAGAGTTTGATCGGATGCGCGATGAAATTGGCGAGGCCAGGGAGGCGGGCGCGAGCGGAGTGGTTCTGGGAGTGCTGCGGGAGGATGGGCGCGTGGATGTGGAGCGAACGCGCGCGCTTGTGGAGGCAGCGCGGCCGATGAAAACTACGTTTCACCGAGCCTTTGATGAGGCCCATGAGTTGGGCGACGCATTGGAGGATGTGATTGCGACGGGGGCGGATTGGCTGTTGACCTCCGGCGGCAACGCCGACGTGCTGGACGGGGCGGAGGCGATTGCGAAGCTGGTGATCCAGGCAGCGGGAAGAATCCAGGTGATGGCCGGGGGCGGCTTGCGGCTTGCAAGCCTGCGGGAGGTGCGGCGCAGGACGGGGGTCGAATGGTTGCATGGGTCGCTGTTGCGCCGCGAGGAGAACGCGACGCGCGCAGCAGGGAGGAATACAGGAGAAGAGGCCGGCGGTGAGGAAGTGCGCGAAGAAGATGTGCGGGAAGTGATGCGATTGCTGCGCGAATAGGCAGACCTATCCCCGAGGGCGGGATGAGCTGGAAAACCGGCGGAGGAAGTGACTGGGAATTTCTCCGGCGAGGGAATTCGATGTGCGGGGCGTTCCGGCTACGGGGCATGATATGTTCGCATTACAGCAAGCGCAACCGATGGAAGTTCGGGCCGGTCTCCCGGAAAAAGCGGAGGCTGGACGGAGGGTCGAGGAGCCGCTGTAGCCGGACACGTTCCCGGTGATGTGCGCTATGCTGCCGAGCAAAGGAATCGACACTCATGCGAAATCGACTTGTGCTGTTGTGCCTGGTTGCGGCAGTTGCGTATGGCGCTGACGCGCATCATCTCCTCAGTGGCTACACGCCGGAACACTCGACGTCCGAGGTCCAGTGGGAGGCGAAGTTTCGCGCGCTTCCTCAGAAGGATCGTATACGAGAGAACGATAAGCGCATGTCGGCGCGGCCGCACCATACGGGCTCACCCTACGACAAGAACAACGCCGAATGGCTTCTTGCGCAGCTGAAATCGTATGGGCTGGACGCGAAGATCGAGCAGTTTTCGGCGCTGTTCCCCACGCCGAAGGAGCGCGAGCTTGAGCTGCTGGGTTCGCCGGTGTTCCATGCCACGCTCAGGGAGCCGCCGGTTGCTGGAGACCCGACCTCGAGCCAGACGAGCGAGCAACTGCCGACCTATAACGCGTATTCGCGCGATGGCGACGTGACCGCGCCGCTGATGTATGTGAATTATGGACGGCCCGAGGACTACCAGGTGCTGGAGCGGGCGGGAATCTCAGTGAAGGGCGCGATTGTGATTGCGCGCTACGGCATGAGCTGGCGCGGAATCAAGCCGAAGGTGGCCGCCGGGCACGGCGCGGTCGGGTGCATCCTTTATTCCGATCCGCGCGACGATGGGTACTTTGACGGCGATCCGTATCCCAAGGGGCCGATGCGGCCCGCCGAAGGCGTGCAGCGCGGCAGCGTGATGGATATGCCGGTGTATCCGGGCGACCCGCAGACGCCGGGCGTGGGTGCGGTGCCCGGCGCCAAGCTAATTCCACTGGACAAGGTGCAGACAATTACGAAGATTCCTGTGCTGCCGATTTCCTATGCGGATGCGACGCCGTTCCTGAAGGCGCTGGGCGGCGAGACGGTTCCGGCGGCGTGGCGCGGGGGGTTGCCGTTCACGTATCACTTTGGACCGAGCCAGGCGAAGGCGCATCTGCTGGTGAAGTCGAACTGGAACCGCGCGCCGCTTTACGACGTGATTGCGAAGATTCCGGGGTCGACCAATCCCGGCGAGTGGGTGATTCGCGGGAACCACCACGATGCATGGGTGAACGGCGCGGAGGATCCTTTGTCCGGCACGTCGGCCGAACTGGAGGAGGCACGCGCGCTGGGAACGCTGCTGAAGGAGGGTTGGCGGCCCAAGCGGACGATTATCTATTGCTTCTGGGACGGCGAGGAGCCGGCGCTGCTGGGTTCGACGGAGTGGGGTGAGGCGCACGCAGCGGAACTGCGCGCGCATGCGGTGGCCTACTTCAACTCGGACAGCAATGGCCGGGGCTACCTGTTCGTGGCAGGGTCGCACTCGCTGGAGCATTTCATCAACGAGGTTGCGAAGGACATTCAGGACCCGGAGACAAAGATGTCGGTGTGGAAGCGCGCACGACTGGTGGAGATTTCCCGCGCGAGCCCGGAGAAGCGGGCTGCAATCCGGTCACGGCCTGACCTGCGAATTCCGGCGCTGGGTTCGGGGTCGGACTACACCGTATTTATTGACCATCTGGGCATTGCGAGCGCGGATTTGGGCTATGGCGGCGAGGACAAGGCTGGCCAGTATCACTCCATTTACGACGACTATTACTGGTACACGCATTTTGAGGATACGGACTTCAGCTATGGGCGCGTGCTGGCAGAGACGGTGGGAACGATGGTGATGCGCATGGCGGATGCAGATGCGCTGCCGTTCCAGTTCTCGGATTTTGCCGACACGATTCACATGTATGTGGACCAACTGAAGGCGCTGGACGACCAGATGCGCGCACAGGCAAAAGAGCAGGACACTGAGCTTGCCGAGGGAGTGTACAAGGCTCTCTACGACCCGAAGAAGCAGATGGCTCCGCCGGAGCACGAGGCGATTCCGCCGTATCTGAACTTTGCGCCGCTGGAACAGGCGTCGGATGATCTGACGCAGGCGGCGAAGGAGTATGACCGCGCGTTTGCGGCGGCAGAGGGTGCGGCGCCGGCGGGGCTGAACAAGGACATTATGGAAACGGAGCGCACGCTGACGGACCCGGCGGGGCTGCCAAATCGACCCTGGTTTGAGCATCTCATCTATGCGCCGGGCTTCTACACAGGGTATGGAGTGAAGACGATTCCCGGTGTGCGCGAGGCGATTGAGCAGAAGGATTGGAAACAGGCCGACGCGCAGATCGTGCGTGTTTCCGCGGCGCTGGAGCACGAGGCGGCGCTGCTGAGGCATGCGACGCGCCTGTTGCCGGCTGCGGCGGCTCAGGACTAGAACCGGAGGGGGCTTTCCAGGGATAGGTCCCGCTGTTGCCAACGATTTCAATTCAACAGGCCTGACGGCCGGGCTATCTTTTGGAGGCCAAAGATGAAGACTTCAGTTTTTCGGCGAGATCGGCATGGTGTTTTGTGTCTTCTGGCCACATTGACGCTTGCCGCAGGGATGATGGGCCGCGCGCAGACTGCCGCGGACGTGACGGTGCTGCACTGTCCGCAACTGTTCGACAGCCTGAGCGGCAAGATGCTGGGGCCGACGACGGTGGTGATCTCCGGCGACCGCTTTGAGAAGGTGGAGGCGGGATTTGTGACTTCGGCGGGAGCGACGCCGGTGGAGCTGACCGGGCAGACCTGCCTGCCGGGACTGATTGACGACCACGTTCACCTGGATATGGAGTTCGGCAAGAACACCTATATGGAGGAGACGCGGCTGAATCCGGCCGACAATGCGATTCGCTCGACGCTGTACGCGCGGCGGACGCTGATGGCGGGCTTTACGACGGTGCGCAATGTGGGCGACTCGAATTACGACACGGTGGCGCTGCGCAATGAGATTGCCGAGGGGTACGCGACTGGGCCGCGCATCTTTACGGCGGGACCGGCGATCAGCACGACGGGCGGACACGCAGACTGGTCAAACGGGCTGAGCATGGCGCTGCAGGGGGATCCGGGGCCGCTGCAATCGATTATGAACGGGCCGGATGAGGCGCGGAAGGTGGTGCGGCTGCACTACAAGAACGGGGCCGACCTGATCAAGGCAATGGCCTCGGGTGGTGTGATGGACCTGGGCACGAACGGCGCGAATCCGCAGATGAGCGAGGAAGAGCTGAAGGCGCTGGTGGAGACGGCGCACGACTACGGTATGCGCGTGGCAGTGCATGCGCACGGCGCGGAGGCAATCCGGCGTTCGGTGCTGGCGGGCGTGGACTCAGTGGAGCACGGAACGTTCATGGATGATGAGGACATCCGGCTGATGAAGGAGCACAACACGTTCTACTGTCCGACGATTTATACGGCGATCTATGTGAGCGAGCAGGCGAAGAAAGGTGCGTATCCTCCGGCGGTGACGGCGAAAGCGCTGGGCGTGGGCCCTCAGATTTTGAAGACGGTGAGCAAGGCGTACAAGGCGGGGATCAACTTTGCGTACGGCACGGACGCGGGCGTGTATCCGCATGGGCAGAACTGGAGGGACTTTATCTATCTTGTGAAGGATGGGATTCCGCCGGCCTATGCGCTGCAGATGGCGACGATTCGCGCGGCTCGGCTGCTGGGGCATGACGACGAACTGGGGAGCGTGACGGCCGGGAAGTTTGCCGACCTGGTGTCGGTTCCCGGCAATCCACTCGACGATATCCAGGTGATGAGCAAGGTTGGTTTCGTGATGAAGGCCGGAGTGATTTACAAGCAGAAAGGCGTGCCGACGCTGGTGGAGGCTGCAGCGAAGTAGGGGCTGTGCGCTTTCGCCCGGCTGGAGTATCGTGCTGGTGGGCCAGATTTCGTGAGTGGAGTGTACGCATGCCTGTGCCGATTCCGTACGTTCACGCGGGAATTGGATTGCTGCTGGCGGTTTGCTCAGTCCCGCTGATCCTCGGAAGGGTTCCCATGAATCGCGGATACGGCATTCGAGTCCGGAAGGCAATGGTTTCGGAGGCGAACTGGCAGGCGATCAACCGATTTGGCGGCGTGGTGTTTCTGGTGGTGGGGCTGCTGCTGGTGGTGTTCGGTTATGTGTCGGCGGGAATGGCGCCGCCGCCGCGGAGCCTGTGGGCGCCGGCGTTCCTGGTGGTTCCGCTTTTGGTCGGCGGCATTTTGGTGGCGCTGCTGATCGGGGTGTACGCGGGAACGCTGCCGGACAAGTAGCAGAATTGCACTGATTTGAGTGCGCCGGGCGCGGCGGGGCTGTCGCGCACCCGCAGGTTTGGGCTATAGTGAGGACTCTCTGCGGAAGCCGGACGCGTCTTCTCCAGGAGGAATGTGCCGGAGCGCGCAGTGTTCGCCAGGGCCCACATTGGCCCGTAATCGCTGCTAGCAAGCGGGAGGAACCGATGAAGATCACCGACACGATCGCCATGGTGTTGAAGAGGAAAGGCACGGTCCAGCTTCTATCCATTGCGCCCGAGCGCGTGGTTTACGAAGCGCTGGAGATTATGGCAGAGCACGACATTGGTGCGCTTCTTGTTCTTTCAGAGGGAAGGCTGGTGGGCGTGCTGTCCGAGCGGGATTATGCGCGCAAGGGAATTCTGGAGGGCCACCACTCGCGGGATACGAAGGTGAGCGAGATGATGTCGAGCGCGGTCCACTCCGTGAGCCCCGAGCACACGGTGGACGCCTGCATGGGACTGATGACGCAGCATCGCATCCGCCATCTGCCTGTGCAGAAGGGCGACCAGGTGGTGGGAATCATTTCGATCGGCGACCTTGTTAAATGGGTGATTTCAGGCCAGGCGCAGGCGATTGAGGCGCTGGAGGGCTACATTTCCGGGGCATACCCGGGATAAGGCCGAGAAGAGGCTTGAGGGCTCAGCTGATGGGACGCTCAAGCGCGCCGGTAAGACTGGAGACATGCTCGACTTGATGGCTGCGGCACCAGGACTCCAGACCTGAAGCGATGCGCTCCACGGCGCGCGGATCCGCGTAGCTGGCCGTGCCGACCTGCACCGCGGTGGCGCCGGCGAGAAGAAATTCAACGGCATCCTCGGGCGTGACGATGCCGCCCATTCCGAGGATGGGAATTTTGACGGCATGAGCCGCCTCATAGACCATGCGCAGGGCGATGGGCTTGATGGCCGGGCCGGAAAGGCCGCCGGTGATATTGCTCAGGCGCGGCACGCGGGCTTCCGCATCGATGGACATGGCCAGTAAGGTGTTGACGAGGCTGAGCGCATCTGCGCCCTCAGTGGCCGCGATGCGCGCCATTTGCGCGATGGAGGTGACGTTGGGCGAAAGCTTGACGATGAGGGGGCGCGTGCTGACGGCGCGGGACTGGTGGACGAGATAGGCGAGCTCGCCTGGATCGGATCCGAATGCCATGCCTCCCGCGTGCACGTTGGGGCAGGAGACATTGAGTTCGTAAGCCGCGATGCCTGGGGCCTGATTGAGCCGCTCGATGACGGCAATGTATTCATTGACGGTGTGGCCGAAGACGTTGACGAAGACTTTGGCTTTGGGGTAGCGGGCCAGCGGCGGGAGTTTGCGCGTGACGAAGTCTTCGACGCCGACGTTTTGCAGGCCGATGGCGTTGAGCATGCCGGCGGCGGTTTGCACCATGCGAACGGGCGGGTGGCCGGTCATGGGCTGGAGGGAGATTCCCTTTGTGACGAATCCGCCGATGCGCTCGAGGGAGACAATCTCCTCAAACTCGATGCCATAACCGAAGGTGCCGCTGGCGGCGATGACGGGATTGGCGAGTTCGAGGCCGGCCAATCGCACTTTCATTTCGGGTTTCACGCGGAGCAGTCTTCCTTGAGCTTGAGATCGATGCCGGCTTCCGGTTTGGATGGGCCCGGGCGCATCCGCATGCAAATCGCGGTCTCCCAACCGGGCCTTCGCTTCATGATACCCGGCGCAACCCTGCGAAGCGGCCATGCGACAGAAAGGCAGCCTTGACGGCTGCCCCAGTGTTCCTGCGGAAAAGGGTTGGAATCAGGCTGTGACCGGCTCAGAGGCATTGACCTTGACGGGCGTGAGCCAGCCAAAGCGGTCAGGCTTGAGACCGTTGGCGATGGCGAAGAACTCGTCGGAGATGGTTTGCGTGATTTCGCCGGGCTTGCCGTCTCCGACGACGATGCGGTCAATGGAGCGTATGGGCGAAACCTCGGCGGCGGTGCCGGTGAAGAAAACTTCGTCGGCGATGTAGAGCATTTCGCGCGGGACGGACTGCTCAATGACGGTGAGGCCGAGGTGGCGGGCGATGGTGAGCACGCTGTCTCGGGTGATGCCGGAGAGGGCGGAGTTGGAAAGGGGCGGCGTGTAAAGCACGCCGTTGCGGACGAGGAAGATGTTCTCGCCTGAGCCCTCGCTGACGAGTCCGTTGACGTCGAGGCCGATGCCCTCGGCGTAGCCGTTGGCGTCGGCTTCCATGCGGATGAGCTGGGAGTTCATGTAATTTGCGCCGGCCTTTGCGAGTGCGGGCATGGTGTTGGGCGCGAGGCGGTTCCAACTGGAGATGCAGACATCCGCGCCGCCGTGGCCGGCGACATATTTGCCCCAGGGGAAGTTGGCGATGTAAATCTCCACGGGCGAGCCCTTGGGACTGACACCGATTTCGCCATAGCCGCGCAGGGCGATGGGGCGGATGTAGCAGGGAGCGACGCCGTTGGCCTCAATGAGGTCGACGACTGCGGCACAGAGCTCGTCCAGCGAGAAGGGAAGCGCCATGCGGTAAATCTTGGCCGAATCGATGAGGCGCTGCATGTGCTCGGGGAGGCGGAAGACCGCCGAACCCTGCGGCTGCGCGTAGCAGCGGATGCCCTCAAAGACGCTGGAGCCGTAATGGACGACATGGCTCATGACGTGGATGTTGGCCTGTTCCCAGGGGATGAGGGCACCGTTGTGCCAAATCTTGGAGGTGGATTGGATGGGCATGGGGTTAAGCGAGCTCCTTCGCCGCCTTTGAAACAACTTTGTTCCAGCGTACCGCGTTCCGGCGGCGGCTGTCATTACAAGGACGTTGGTTGGAAGGAGGCGGTTCCAGCTTTAGTAACGGGCGGGCGCGCGGAAGGGCGCGGAAGGAGGGCTGGAGTGCGTTTGCTAAGATGGCCTGTCTGCAGGGCGAGCCCGCGAAGCAGCGCGCGAAGGGAGAAGCGAGGATGAACCGGGACCGGAGACACTGCGGGAGAGCGCCGCAGATTCTTCGCAGCGACCTTTACTTCGCGATCTTCAAGGTATTTTCGCAGGCGGGGATTGAGATTCCGTTCCCACAGCGGGATTTGCACTTGCGCTCGATTTCCGTGCCGATTCCGCTGACACGCGAGGCAGGACGGCGCGCGCCGGCGAAAAGCGAGGCTGGCAGCGACAGGTCCCAGCTTCTGTGAGAGACAGATGAAGATTGCGCGCGACAAGGAATCGCGGAGACGATTGCCGGGATTGCTGGTCGCGGAGGGCTATTCGCGGCATCCGTTCGACACGGAGTTTGGCGTGCGGACGAGTGGGCTGGTTGCGGGCAGGCACCTGAAGAGCGGCCACCGGCACGACCGGCACGCGACGGCGTATTTCGGCGTGGCGCCGTCAGTTTTTGCAGAGTTGATGGCGCGTTGGCGCAGGAGCCGGCCCGGGATGCGCGTGGAGGAGTTTGCCTTTGTGGATGCGGGCGCGGGGATGGGGCGCGCGCTGCTGCTGGCGGCGGAAATGCCCTTCCGCAGCGTGACGGGCGTGGAACTGAACCCTACTTTAGCTCGGATTGCGCGGCGCAATGCGGCGCTGTGGAGGGCGGCTGGACGAGCGCGGAGCCGCACGAAGGTGGTGTGCGGCGATGTGACAGAGTTCCGGTATCCGGCGGGACACTGCGTGCTGTTTCTCTTCAATCCGTTTGGAGCGACGGTGATGCGCAAGCTGATGGGGAGCGTCGCGAGGCAGTTTGCGGAGAGGCCGGAGGAACTGGATTTGATTTATGTGAACAACGAGCAGGAGGGCGTGCTGGAGGGGGAGCTCGGATTTGCGCGGATGTTTGTGGGCAGCGTGAGCCGTTCGAGGGCGGATGCGCGGGCGGACAAGGCGATTCTGGGCAATCAGCCGGAGGGCGAGTATGCGTATGCGCGCTACGAGGAGTGTTCGACGTGGCGGTGGATGGGACGACCCGAGCGGAAGCACAAAGCGGGCGGATTTTCCTCAGGCGGGAATTGACGACCGCACGGCGCAAGGGGAACGCTTGTTGCCAAGTATCGCGACGCAACACGGTGCCTGCCCACGTGCACGCAGGGCAACGGAGGACGCAAGCGATTGGCGCGTGGATGGAGTGAAGACTTGAAAGAGCCGCATTTGATTTTGGGATTGGGTGAATTGTTGTGGGATGTGCTGCCGGAGGGACCGCGGCTTGGGGGCGCGCCGTCGAATTTTACGGTGATGGCGGGCAGGCTGGGCAATCACGCGGTGATTCTGAGCCGGATTGGAAGGGACGACCTGGGACGAAAGGCGGTGGAGGCGCTGGACCCGCTTCCGGCCGACATCGGGCACCTGCAGGTGGATCCGGCGCATGAGACGGGGCGGGTGACGGTGATGTTGAAAGATGGCCAGCCGGAGTACACGATTCATCAGCCGGCGGCGTGGGATTCGCTGGAACTTACGGACGATTGGGTGCAACTGGCCGAGCGTGCGGATGCAGTTTGTTTTGGGGCGCTGGCCCAGCGGAGCGTGGAATCCAGGCAGACGATTCAAACGCTGACGGCGCAGACATCGCTGGCCTGCGTGCGCGTCTTCGATGTGAATCTGCGGGAGCCGTTCTACTCCGGCGAGATCGTTCAGGAGTCATTGGAACTGGCGACGGTGGTGAAGATGAATGACGCCGAGGTTCCTTGCGTGCTGTCGCTGCTGGGGCTGCAAACGGAGGAAGAGCCGGGGACGGCTGCGCTGCGGAGAGGCGCGGGACGGCTGCTGGCAGAGTTTCCCACGCTGCACCTGGTGGCGGTGACATGCGGAGGGCATGGGAGCGTGCTGGTGACACGTGAGGCCTGGGACGAGCACCCGGGCATTGCGGTGGAGGTGGCGGACACGATTGGCGCGGGGGACGCGTTTACGGCGGCGATGACGCACTATCTGCTGCGCGGCGCGGATCTGGGGACGCTGAATGAGGCGGGAAATCGCTGGGGAAGCTGGGTGGCGTCGCAGAAGGGTGCGATGCCGCCGCTTGCGGAGCCGGTTCGGGCGGGAATCGCGGCGTCGATCGAGGGCTAAACGCGTGCGGCGCGCCGATGACGGCGGTGCGACGGCAGGATGCCGCACTGAGAGGGCCAAGGTGGCGCCTGGGTGGGCCATCCGGCCGCCAACGTGGGAATGACGGTACAAAGCGGGACCGGAATTTCCCTAAATGCATCGACAAATGCTTCTGTTCTCTTTTACCTTTGCATCAGATTCCGCGTGAGGCGGGCGCAGCGGCCGGCGCAATCGGCGTGCGGGAAAGATGGCCGGCAGAGGCGTTATCGGAGTGGTGAGACCGCGCAAATCCGCGAGCAGACTGACGGTGCCGCCGGAGGCCGAACCGGGAAGCCGGGTGGCCAAGCACCGCCGGGTCTTCGACCACCTGCTGGGATGCATTCAATCGGGTGAACTGAAGGCGGGCGACCGGCTGCCGAGCGAGGCGGAGCTGGGCAAGCTGTTTGATGCCTCGCGGATCACTGTGGCCAAGGCGGTGCTGGATTTGCAGCGCATGGGGCTGGTGACGCGTCGGCCCGGGGCCGGCACGCATGTGCAGGGGCAGCACCCGACCTTCGGGCGGACCTTCGGGCTGCTGATTCCTGAGCTTGGATTGACGGAGATCTTCGAGCCGATTTGCCACGGGATGATGCGTTCGCCTTTTGCGCGGCCGGACGCGCTGCTGTGGGGCAATACGTCGGCGACGGTGCGCGAGGCGGCCCAGGAAGCCGAACAACTGGTTCAATCGTTTATTGTGCAAAAGGTCTCCGGCGTATTCTTTGCGCCAATTGAGCAGACCAGCGAGAAGGACGCTGTGAACCGGCGGCTTGCGCGGACGCTGGAGCGGGCGCAGATTCCGGTGGTGCTGCTGGACCGCTGTTACATGCCGTATCCGGAACGCTCGGCGCACGACCTGGTGGGCGTGGACAACCGGCGGGTGGGTTACATTGCGGCGTCGCATCTGCTTGGGCTGGGCGTGAAGCGGCTGGTGTTCCTGGGCGAGGAGCACGCGGCGAATACGGTGGACGCGCGGATTGTGGGCGTGTACGAGGCCCTGCGGCACTTCGGCGTGGGGACGGAGACGAGCCCGATCTGGCGAGGCAGTCCGGAGGACGAGGGGTTTGTGCGCAGGATGCTGGAGAGGGCGAGGCCGGAAGGGATTGTATGCGCGAACGATCTGACGGCGGCGCGGCTGATGCAGACGCTGCTTCGGCTGGGCGTGGGGATTCCCGAGGAAATGCGGATTGTGGGCACAGACGACGTGAAGTACGCGAGCCTGCTGCCGGTTCCGCTGACGACGGTGCATCAGGATTGCGCGGGGATTGGAACTGTGGCCATGGCGACGATGCTGGAGCGGCTGGAACATCCGGAGCTGCCGATACGGGACGTGCTGGTGCCGGTGCGGCTGGTGGTGCGGCAGTCGTGCGGCGCGCACTTGAAGAAGCAGGCGACCGAGAACGGGTCGCACAGCACCGGACAGCACAGCCCAACGGGACACTGAGAGCGGGAGCAGCGTGATTATCAATCTTGCCAGACGCGCGCACGACCACAACTGGGAATTGGACCCGATTACACGGTCGCTGCTGGATACGGATTTCTACAAGCTGCTGATGCTGCAGTTCATCTGGAAGCATTTTCCCACGACCCATGCGACGTTTTCGCTTTTCAACCGGACCCTGGCGGTGCCGCTGGGCGAGGTGGTGGATGCGGAGCAACTGCGCGAGCAACTGGAGGTGGTGCAAAAGCTGCGCTTCCACAAATCAGAGCTGATCTGGCTGGCGGGCAACACGTTCTATGGGCACCGGGGGATTTTTGAGCCGGCGTTTCTGGAGTGGCTGGAGCGCGACTTTCGGCTGTCAGATTTCGAGCTGGAGATTCGGGACGGGCAGATTTCGCTGCGCTTCGACGGGCTGTGGACGGCGACAACGATGTGGGAGATTTATGCGCTGGCGGTGATTGACGAGCTGAAGACGCGGGCGAGCCTGAAGGATCTGACGGAGTTCGAACTGGACATTTTGTATGCGCGGGCCAAGACGCGGCTTTGGGAAAAGATGGACCGGATGCGCGGGGTTCCGGGGCTGAATGTGAGCGACTTTGGGACGCGGCGGCGGCATAGCTTTCTGTGGCACGAATACGTGGTGAAGGCGATGAGCGACGTTCTGGGCTCGAGCTTTGCGGGAAGCTCGAATACATATCTTGCGTACAAGCATGACCTGGAGGCGATCGGCACGAATGCGCACGAGCTGCCGATGGCGATGGCGGCGCTGGCCGATTCAGAGGGGGAGCTGAGGACGGCGCAATACAGGCTGCTGGAGCTTTGGCAGCAGAGCTACCAGGGCGAGCTGCTGATTCTGCTTCCGGACACGTTTGGAACGACGCAGTTCTTGCGCGACGCGCCGGATTGGGTGGCGGACTGGACGGGGCAGCGTATCGACAGCAAGGACCCGTTTGTGGCCGGCGACGAGTACATTACGTGGCTGAAGAAGCGCGGGCGCGACCCGGCGAAGAAGAGACTGATTGCGTCAGACGCGCTGGACGTGGACGTGATTCTGGAGCTGCATGCGTATTTTGGCGGGACGATGCGCAATGGCGCGAAGCCGGAGGATTTCCGGCGGGCGAGCGATTTTGAGGATCGCGAGCGATGGACGCCGGGGCGGCGGATTCGCATCAGCTCAGGCTGGGGAACGTTCCTGACGAATGATTTTCGCAACTGCAATCCGCGCGGGGACGAGAGCTTTTCTCCGGTGAGCCTGGTGTGCAAGCTGAGCGAGGTGGAAGGGCGGCCGGCGGTGAAACTCTCAGACAATTATGCCAAGGCGCTGGGGCCGGCGGAGGAGATTGCGCGCTATCGGCGGGTCTTCGGCGTGGAAGGCGTGGCGGATGTGCCGGTGGTGATCTGAGGCGAAACGGCACGGAACCGGGCCGGTGCGTCAGGCTAGTACGCGGCGGAGGACGTGCTGCCGACGGGTGGCGGCTGCGGCGGATGCTTCGACCGCAGATAGTTGATGATCTCGGAGACCTCCTTATCGCTGAGCGAATCGGAGAAGGGCGGCATCTTCTTTCCGCCGTTGAGAATCTGACTGGTCATCTTCTCCGGCGTCCACTGCTTGTCCTTGCGGATGTTGACGAGCGAAGGGGCTTTTTTTGTGCCGGCGCGATTGACGCCGTGGCAATGGGCGCAGCCTTTGTCGCGGAAGAGGCCGGCACCAGCGAGCTGGGCCTGCTTGTCCTTGTGGCCCCAGAGTGCGTGGGCGGGAAGAGAAAAGAGGGACGCCGTGACAAGCGCGGCGGTGAGCTTGAGAAGAGTAAGGGAAGATGCGTTCACGGGGAGTATTTTCGCATTTTGGAGTGGGAGCGCGCTCCATCGAAAGATTGAGGCGCGAGGGTTTGAGGAGTGAGGAACGACGAAGCGATGACGCAGGAAGAGAGACCGATTGCGGGCGGGCTGCGGGAGGAAATTTGCGCGCGGAATCGGAAACTGGCGCGGGGACGGGCGCATGTGGAGAGCTACGGCGAGGCGCCGGTGGTGGTGTATGCGCCGGAGGACGGGCGGCATGGGAATTTTGTGGATGCGTCGTATGCGGCGATTTGCGGGCGGGCGGATTGGATGCGGCGCTTCGACAAGGTGCACACGGGCGCGCGGGCACTGCCGAAGGCGGAGCGGAAGTGGAGGGAACTGGACTCGTGCGTGAGCTCGGATGCGCTGCTGATGAATGTGTTTTGCCATCCGGCGACGCTGAAGCGGGCGGAGGTGCGCCGGATGCTGGGCCTGCATCAGGATTTGGAGGCGGATGCGGAGCCGGAGTTCGGGTGGAGGGCGCGGGTTCCGCTGAAGAACGGGCGCGCAGACCGGACCGAGGTGGATATGCGGCTGGGAGATTTGCTGGTGGAGGCGAAGCTGACAGAGAACGATTTCCAGGTGCGCGAGGCGCGCGTGGTGGAGGCTTACCGGGATTTTGACGCGGTGTTTGAGCGCGAGCGGCTGCCGCGCGTGGCGATGCGCAGGACGCGGCGGCGGGCGGCGGCGGAGTTTCCGGAGGCGTTTACGCAGGAGTGGGAGGAAGCTGCGGAGGATGATGCGGCGGCGCGGGAGTTCCAGGCGGAGATTGCGGCGCGGGCGCGGGAGGAAGAGCCGTTCGAGGAGGGATTTGCCGGGTATCAGCTGATCCGGAATGTGCTGGCGGCGGAGGCGACGGGCATGCGGTTCTGCGTGGTGCACGACGGGCGGCGGGCGGACCTGCGGGAACAGTGGTTCCGGGTGATGGCTGCGGTGCGGCGGGCGGAGCTGCGGGTGCGGCTGACGGTGCTGACGTGGCAGGAGCTGGCGGGGGCGTTGGATGCGGAGCTGCGGGAATTTCTTGAAGTGAAGTATGGGATTATTAGCATATAATATTGAGTATAAATAGTTTATGTTTTAGTTTGCAGCCATCGGATGTCAGTTTTCGGTTGTGCGGCGGGGGCGAAGACGAGGCGAACGAGACCCTGTAATTGTCGGCAAAATGCCTGTGGAAAACTGCAAATTTTGTAGGGGGGGTGGGGGGGTAGGCTACGCGATGCGGAGCCAACCCCCCAGCT
>DATLRP010000054.1:0-85996 GCA_035534635.1 Occallatibacter sp. | reverse complement strand
TGGCGTCCCCGACGGGATTTGAACCCGTGTTATCGCCGTGAAAGGGCGGTGTCCTAGGCCGGGCTAGACGACGGGGACGCTGTTTGGGCGCGGAGGGGAGGCCTAAATGGCCACATGGGCCCGTATAAAGGCTATCAACTTGGGGATGGACTGTCAAAGCTGCCCGGTCCGGCGCGGCGCCCTCATCCGCTGGCTGTCCCATGCGACGCGGACCCCGTGATACCCCCGTTCGAAGGCCGCGCCGCAGCGGCTTGGACGAAGGAAACGCAGGCCGTGCGCACGCCCAACCCCTGAACCGCGTACGGTATGCTCGTAGGGTGCCTCGCCGCTTTCGCTACCTGGATCTGATGACGATTGGGTTCATCGTGGTCCTGCTCATCTCCAACCTGGTGGGTCCCAAGATCTGCCAGCTTGGCCCGCTGCGGCCCAGCGCTGCCGAGTTCCTTTTCCCCGTCACCTATATATGTGGTGACATCTTCACCGAGGTTTACGGCTACGGTTCCTCGCGGCGGGCCATTTGGCTGGGCTTTTTCGCCATGGCGTTGCTGGCCGCCACCGGCCAGTTCGCTGTGTGGCTGCCGCCGGCACCGGAGTGGCATGGCCAATCCGCCTTCGCCACTGTCTTCAGCCTCGTGCCGCGCTTTGCCGCGGCCAGCCTTGTGGCTTACTGGGCAGGCGAATTCACCAACAGCTACACCCTGGCCAAGCTCAAGCTCCTCACCGGCGGCCGCTGGCTGTGGACGCGCACCGTGGGGTCCACGGTTACCGGCCAGGCCGTGGATACCGCCGTCGTGGTGGCCGTTGCCTTTGGCGGCACGCTATCCCCGCTCATGCTGCTGCGCATCATGGGCTCGTCTTATCTCATCAAAGTGGCCGTCGAGGTGGTCGCCACGCCGGTCACTTACCTGGTCGTCGGCTGGCTCAAGCGCGTGGAAGGCGTCGACGCCTATGACGGCCAGACGAATTTCAATCCCTTCGCCTGGCGGAGCGAAAAGGCCTGAGCCCGATCCCGGACCCCGCCCTTCGCAATCATGAAAGTTTTTTGCGACAATGGAAGGGCCTTAGGCATCAGAGAGTTGAACGTACCGAAATCTGTTACCGGGGGCCGGCATCGTCCGCGGCTCCGCAAGTTTGACCCACACAGGAGCGAGACTCGGGAGACCCTTCCGGCCAGGCAGTGTTTACCGGCCGGGCAGGCCGTCGCCGGATGTCTGGACCTTGAGATCTCGCCGCTCCGGAACGGCAAGTGAGGATAACTGCGTTGAAGCGCAAGCTGAGTATATCCATGGCAATCTGGTTAGGTCTGGCGGTCGTCGGCTGCCAGAAGAAGCAGGCCGCGGCCCCGCACATGCAGGCGATGCCAGTGAAGACCACGATCATCGCGCTCACTCCGGTGGAGCAGAGCAATGAATACGTGGCGACCATCAAGTCCCGCAACTCAGCCACCCTCCAGCCGCAGGTCAGTGGCCGGCTCACCCAGATTCGCGTCCACTCCGGCGATCGCGTCCGCTCTGGACAGGTGCTCATGGAGATCGACGCCCAGCCGCAGATTGCCCAGGTGCAGGCGCAGCGTGCCACCGAGCAGCAGAAGAAAGCTCTCTACGACTACGACACCATTGAGTACGGCCGGCAGAAGAAGCTCTTTGATCAGGGCGTCACCAGCCGCGACTCCACGGACCAGGCCAAGCAGGCCTACGCCAACAGCAAGGCCGACTACGAGTCGGCCGTGGCCCTGGGAAAGACCCAGGAGAGCCAACTCGCCTACTACACCATTCGCGCGCCGTTTGACGGCGTCGTCGGCGACATCCCCGTGCACGTCGGCGATTACGTATCCACCAGCACTATGCTCACCACCGTGGACCAGAGCCGGGACCTGGAAGCCTACATCTACGTGCCCACCGAGCGCAGCAGCCAGGTTCGCATGGGCCTTCCCGTGGAACTTTATGACACCTCGGGCAAGCTGCTGGAAAAGACCGCGATCGATTTCGTTTCGCCGCAGGTCGATCCCACGCTGCAAGGCATTCTCGTCAAGGCTCCTGTGCATCTGGCTCCGGATGTGGTGCGCAACGCCCAGATCATCAACGCCCGCGTCATCTGGACCAGCAAACCCATGCCGGTCATCCCCGTGCTTTCCGTGGTTCGCCTCGGCGGGCAGACCTTCGTCTACGTCGTGCGCAAGCAGAACGGCATGATGGCTGCGGTAGAAGTCCCCGTCACGCTCGGTGAGGCGGTGGGGAACTCCTACGCCGTCACCTCCGGCCTCAGCGTCGGCGACCAGGTGGTCGTCTCCAGCACCCAGTTCCTGGTCAACGGCATGCCGGTGCATCCCCTCTGATCTTGACCGCACCCTGCCGGGAACCTGATTCCGGCGGGCGGTAAGCGGCGCGGCGCAGCGCGCCTCAACGGAAAGGAAAGAAGGCTACCCTTGTTTGTCGATTTCTTTATCCACCGGCCGGTCTTCGCAACCGTTTGCGCCTTGCTCATCATTCTGGCCGGGGCGGTCAGCATTCCCTCGCTCCCCATTTCCATGTACCCGCAACTGGCGCCGCCCCAGGTTAACGTCACCTGCAATTACGTGGGCGCAAATGCGGAAACCGTGGAGAAAGCCGTCACCATCCCCCTCGAGGAGGCCATCAACGGCGTCGAGGGCATGCGCTACATCCGCTCCACCAGCACCAACAGCGGCACCAGCACCATCACCGTCACCTTTGACACCGGGTACGACCTCGACATTGCCGCCGTCGATGTCCAGAACCGCGTGTCCAGCGTCACCGGCCGCTTGCCCGCCGCCGTCAACGCCACCGGCATCTCCATCAGCAAAGCCAACACCAACTTCGTCTTCGGCGCCGGCTTCTTCACCCGCGACGGCCGCTACTCGCACGAATTCATCTCCAACTATCTCGACGTCTATGTCAAGGACGCCCTCAAGCGCGTTCCCGGCGTGGGTGACGTGATGATCTTCGGCGAGCGCAAATATGCCATGCGCGTCTGGCTCGATCCCCTCAAGCTCGCCGCCAACGGCCTCACTGCCACGGACGTGGTCAGCGCGCTCCAGGAGCAGAACGTCGAAATTCCCGCCGGCCAGCTCGGCCAGCCGCCCGCCGATCCCAAGCAGGCATACCAGATTCCCGTGCGCGTCGTGGGAAGGCTCACCAGCCCGCAAGAGTTCGACAACGTCATCATCAAAAGCGCGCCCACCGGCGTCATTCATCTCAGGGATGTGGGCCACGCTGTCGTCGGCGCCGAGGATTACAGCTCGAATCTCGAATACAACGGCCTGCCCGCGCAGGGCGTCGGCGTCATTCAGCTCTCCAACGCCAACGCGCTCACGGTGGACGCGAACGCCAAAGCGGTGCTGCAGCGGCTCTCCAAAAACTTCCCGCCCGGCCTCGAATACGTCGTCGCATTCGACTCCACTACCTTCGTCAGCGACTCCATCCGCGAGGTTCTGTGGACGCTGGGCGAAGCCATTCTCATCGTTATCGGCGTCATCTTCCTCTTCCTGCTTGACTGGCGCGCGACCATCATCCCAGCCGTCACCATTCCGGTCTCGCTCATCGGCACTTTTGCATTCATCAAAGCCTTCGGCTTCTCTATCAATTCGCTCACTCTGTTCGGCATCACGCTGGCCACGGGTCTGGTGGTCGATGACGCCATCGTCGTCATCGAAAACGTCCAGCGCCACATCGCGATGGAGCACTCTGACCCGCATGAGGCCACCTCGCGCGCCATGGGCGAGGTCACCAGCGCCGTCATCGCCACCTCCCTCGTGCTCATCGCCGTTTTCGTTCCCGTTTCCTTCTTCCCCGGAACCACCGGCATTCTCTATCGCCAGTTCTCGCTCACCATCGCCTTCTCCATCGCCATCTCCGCCTTCAACGCGCTCACGCTTTCGCCCGCGCTTTCAGCGCTCTTTCTGCGCGGTGAGGAAGCCCGCCCCCACCAGATGGATTTCCTCCACATCCGTCCCGTTTCGCGCGCCTTCGCGGCCTTCATTCACGGCGCGGATGCCTTTATCAGCTGGCTGGGCCGCACTTACGCGCGCCTCATCCACGGCGCTCTCAAGCTTCGCTTCGTACTGCTGATCGTCTTCTTCGTGGGCCTTGGGGCCACGGCATGGATCTACAATTCCGTTCCCCGCGGCTTCATTCCCCAGGAAGATCAGGGCATCATTTACGGCATCGTGCAGGCGCCTCCCGGCTCATCTCTTGCCTACACGTCGGCCCTGGGCAACCGCGCGCTGGCCATCATCGAGACCAACAAGGACGTCTCCGGCGCCTTCTCCATCATGGGCTTCAGTTTCTCCGGCGGCGCTTCCAACCAGGGCATGATGTTCATTCGCACCAAACCCTCCGACCAGCGCCGCGGCAAGGGCCACTCCACCGCGGACATCGTCGCCGACCTCAGTCCCAAGCTGCAAAGCCTGCTTTTCGCCCCCAACGGCGGCCTGGTCGCGGTGGTTCAGCCGCCCGCCGTCAGCGGCGTCGGCACCTTCGGCGGCTTCCAGTTCATGCTGCAGGACACCGGCAGCAACACGCTGTCTGACCTCGACCGCATCGCTCATCAGATCGTCAGCCGCGGCCGCTCGCGCAAAGACCTCATCAACTTGCTCACCACATTCTCCGCCAACGACCCGCAGGTTCTGGTCACCATCAATCGGGAAAAAGCCAAGGCCATGGGCATTCCGCTTTCCCAGATCACCACCACGCTCGGCGTCTTCCTCGGTTCGCAGTATGTCAACGACTTTGACTTCAACAACCGCACCTACCGCGTCTACGTCCAGGCCGACGAGCCCTTCCGCATGCATGCTTCAGACCTGCATGATTACTATGTCCGCTCCGACAGCGGACAGATGGTTCCCCTCGACAACGTTGTCACCGTCGCGCAGAGTTCCGGTCCGCCGGTCATCACCCATTACAACCTCTTCCGCGCTGTTGAAATCGATGGCTCTGAGGCTCCCGGCTACAGCTCCGGCCAGGCCATCACCGGCATGGAGGATCTGGCAAAAAGCGTGATGATGCCCGGAATGCAGTACGAGTGGACCGGCCTCACCCTCGACGAAATCGAATCCAGCGGCAAGGCCATCATCATCTTCGGCCTTGGCCTGCTCGTCGTCTATCTCACCCTCTCCGCGCAGTACGAGAGCTTTGCGTTGCCCTTCATCATCCTGCTCGCCGTGCCCATGGCCGTGCTCGGCGCGCTCGGCCTGGTCGCGCTGCGCGGCCTGTCGAACAACGTCTACTGCCAGATCGGCCTGGTCATGCTCATTGGCCTCTCGGCCAAGAACTCCATTCTCATCGTCGAGTTTGCGGAGCAGCTTCGCCGCAAGGGCCGTTCCATTGCAGAAGCCGCCATTGAAGCGGCGGAGCTGCGTCTTCGCCCCATTCTCATGACCTCCTTCGCCTTCATCCTGGGTGTTCTGCCGCTGGCCTTCGCCTCGGGCGCCGGCGCGCTCGGCCGCCAGTCGGTGGGCACCACCATCGTCGGCGGCATGCTTCTGTCCACCGTGCTCAACCTGGTCTTCATCCCTGTGCTCTACGTGCTGCTCAGCCGGCTTCTGCGGCGTGACCGCCGCGAGGAAGCAGAGGCCTAGCGCACGCCGGGTTGGCGCTCCCGGTGCGCCACAATGGAATCCTTGATGCGCTCATAGACATCGCCGGAAACAACGCCGCGCTTCACCAGGTCGTTCTTTGCGTGGTAGGGCCGGAACCGGATAATCCGTTTAGCCCAGCTCCGGGTCATGCCGGGCACCGCCAGCAGTTGCTCCAGCGAGGCGTGGTTGATGTCCACGCGGTCTTCGGCTGAAGGCCTTTCTGTCCGGGCAATCCCGTGCGGACGCCCCTCGGCATAGCCGACCCTGGCCACGCCAATCCCCGCCAGAAATGCGGCCAGTACCGCGGCTGCCAGGATAAGATGCGCTATCCGTCGTTGCACGGCACGATTATCTGCCGCGCGCAGGTAGCAGCGCAAACCCGAAGCCGCGTTGCCTCCCGTTTGCCCGCTCGGCGTCCATCAAATTCCCTCCCGCGCGCTTGCGATTCCTGTAAAAATGGTTGATATGGCAATGCCCCCGATTGCATCCCCGCAGGGCGGCTCCAGTCCTCCCCCCGTTGGCAGAACACGTTTGTTTTTGCTCGCGGCTCTGGGCGTGCTTCTCGCTCTCTGCCTCGCTTTTCTGTGGAGTACCCGCGACTCCATGGCCCACCTGCCTTTCCTTGGGCGTCAGGGCGCCGGGCAGGCTGGCCACGCCAGCCTCGTCGACACCAGCCCATGGGACACGGCTCAAGCCCTGAGTCCGCTCGCCGTCACCGCTGAAGAGATGCGCTACGCGCGCGAAGCCGAGCGCGTTGCCGATCACGAAGTCGATCAGGCCTTCGCCGCCGCCTTGCGCTCTGCCACACTCGAGGCGCAGCGCCGCACTGTCACCGGCGAAGCTCTCCAGCTTTCACAGAAGGTCCAGCAGCTCAAGCAGCTCATCCAGCAGGATCGGGCGCAGGTTGATGCGCTGTCTCGCAAGGCGCCTCCGCCTTCTTCTTCGTCTGCCTCTGCGTCAGATGCGTCGGCCACTGGCGGCGATCCGCTCGATGTTGCCAAAGCGCAGCTCGGTCTCGACACCGACGAGCTCACAGACGCGCAGCGCGACCTCGAACGCGCCTCCGGCGACCTGAGCGTTCGCATTCAGGAGGAACTCACCGCGCATGAGGCCTCCATGCGCCAGTATGACTCCGAGGCGAAGGGCCAAGGCCAGATCGCCCTCATCTCGGAAAAGCGGCACGGCACGCTTGCCAGCCGCATCGGGGCCTGGTTCAACCAGCGCAGCCGCTACCAGCTCATCGTGCAGGCGCATCAGAAGGCGCAGGCCAACGCAACCGCGCTCATCGCCGAACATAACGCCCTGGAAGCCAGGGCCAATGCCGCGGGGGCCTCTGCCAGCCGGCCCTCCGCCACGTTTTCGCCTCTCCAGTTGCTGCGGCAAAGGCGCGCCAATCGTCAGATTCTCAGCATCTACGACGACCGCATCCAGACTGAGCAGCAACTCGCCTCGGTCTATGGCAAATGGGCGGTGCAGGTGCTCCTGCAGCATCGCATCGTGCTTCACCTCATGCTCCAGTCCTTCGCCCTCATTCTTTGCATCGCGCTGGCAATGGTCCTGGCGGACGCGATGGTGCGCAGGCTCATGGTGCGCGCCTCGCGCGATCATCGTCAGACTGAAACTCTGCGCAGCATCCTTGAGGTTGCCGTTCAGGTGGTCGGCTTCGTCCTTATCCTGCTGGTCGTCTTTGGTGCGCCGCAGCAAACGCCCACCATCCTCGGTCTCGCCACGGCAGCGCTCACCATCGCGCTGCAGGACTTCATTCTCGCCTTCCTCGGCTGGTTTGTGCTCGTCGGCAAGCACGGTATTCGCGTCGGCAACTGGGTGGAAATCAACGGCGTCGGAGGTGAAGTTACTGAGGTTGGCCTCTTCCGCACCACGCTGCTTGAGACCGGAACGCTTGCCGAAAAAGGTCATCCCACCGGCCGCCGCATCACCTTCATCAACAGCTTTGCCATCCGGGGCCAGTTCTTCAACTTCTCCACCGCGGGCCAGTGGATGTGGGATGAAATCAGAATGGAGATGCCTGCAACAGCTGATCTGCAGACAATGGTAGAGGGGATTCACCAGCTCGCTTTGGAAGAAACCGAGCAGAACGCCCGAGAAGCGGAGCAGGAGTGGAAGACCGGGTCGCGCGCCAGTGGTCTCGCCCGCTTCCGGGCGACGCCGGCTGTCGATCTTCGCCCCTCCGGACCCGGAATGGAGGTTGAAATCCGCTACGTAACACGCGCGTCGGAACGCTTCGAAATGCGGAATCGCCTTTACCAGCGCCTTGTCGATCTGCTGCAACATCCGCCGGCCAAACCTGCGCCGGAAGCGGTACCCTCGCCACAAGGCTGAATTAGGGCCTGTTCACACTACTGGGATGGATGGCGTTGCGCGCGAAAATCCGGGCAGACGAGGCGAAGTCCGAAGGCTGTGGCGGCCCACTGCCGAGGACGACAACGAAGTCTGGCCGCAACCCGGAGGGACGGGGCCGGTTTTCCCCATTTCTTCGTCGCTCGCCGCTAAGATACACCCGGTATCTGTCGCTCCTCGCTCCTTAGAATTGAGAAAAGGAACTGAGAAAAGGAACTGAGAAAAACCGGCTCCCGGCGCCGCCATTCCAGTAGTGTGAACAGGCCCTAATCCACCGGCTGCGCCTGAACGCGAATTTGCCGGTTGACACGGCGCAGCCTTTGCCCTTAACGTCATACACAGATGCAGAGCAGCCGCCATCACGGTCACCACCATCACCATGGGACATCCATGCCGGCGGACCGCTGCGGCCTGAGTTAAAGGCCAAACGAGATTCAAGCACCACGAGCCCGCCGGCAACCCAGCCGGCGGGCTTTTTCGTGCCGCCGCGCAGGGTGCCGCCCCCCATTAACCGAACGTGCAGCCAGAAAAAGAGTCCATCGCAATGAGTGAACTGAAAACAACCATCGACTTTGAAAAAATGGACGGCCTGGTGCCCGGCATCGTGCAGGACGCCCGCACCGGCCAGGTCCTTATGCTCGGCTTTCTCAATCAGGCCAGCTATGCCCGAACCCTCGAATCCGGCTTCGTCACCTTCTGGAGCCGTACTCGCCAAAAGCTGTGGATGAAGGGCGAAACCAGCGGCAATCGCCTGCGCGTCGTCTCCGCCTCCACGGACTGCGACAACGACACGCTGCTCTTTCGTGTGGAGGTTGAAGGCGACGGGCTCGTCTGCCACGAAGGAACGGTAAGCTGCTTCACGCGGCCACTCGCCCTGCCCGCCGCCCAGCTCGCAAAGGAGGCTGCCCGTGGCTAACAAGCTCCGCCTCGGCCTTCCCAAAGGCAGCCTGCAGGATGCAACCCTCGCGCTTTTCCGCCGCGCCGGCTGGAACATCTACGCCGACGGCCGCTCCTACTTTCCCTCCATCGACGACAACGAAATCGACTGCATGCTCATCCGCGCGCAGGAGATGGCTCGCTACGTCGACCATGGCGTGCTCGATGCCGGCCTCACCGGCATTGACTGGGTCGTCGAAAGCGGCCTCGACGTCACCAGCGTCACCTCGCTCGTCTATGCCAAGCAGAGCCGCCGCAAGGTGCGCTGGGTGCTCGCCGTGCCTGAGAACAGCGGCTTTGAGCGCGCCGAGGATCTCGAAGGAAAAATCATCGCAACGGAGCTCGTCGAAGTCAGCAGGCGCTACTTCGCCCAGCGCGGCGTAAACGTCAAGGTCGAATTCAGTTGGGGCGCAACGGAAGTCAAGCCGCCCATGCTTGCCGATGCCATCGTTGAAGTCACTGAAACCGGCAGTTCGCTTAAGGCCAACCACCTCAAAATCATTGACACTGTGATGGAGAGCGAAACCCACCTCATCGCCGGCAAGCCCGCACTCGCTGACCCGTGGAAGCGCGCGAAGATCGACCAGATCGCGCTCATGCTGCGTGGCGCAATTGACGCCCAATCGCAGGTAGGGCTCATGCTCAACGTCAAGCGCGAAGACCTTGAGGCCGTCCTCGCCGTCCTTCCCGCGCTCAATTCGCCCACCATCTCCCAGCTCAGCAACTCCCAGTGGGTCGCCGTCAACACCATCGTCGAGGAAGGTGTCGCGCGCGACGTCATTCCCCGGCTCAAAGCGGCCAACGCCACCGGCATCGTCGAATACCCGCTCAACAAGGTCGTTCTCTAGTCTGCGCGGAGGAACAACGTTATGAAGCTCATCCGAACCAAGGGCAGAGGAGCCCGGGAAACCGCAGAACTCCTTGCTGCGCTTGAGCAGCGTGGTGGCGCGGCGCTCGACTCGGTCCTGCCCGCCGTCAGGCGCATCGTGAAGGATGTACGCCGGCAGGGCGATCGAGCTGTGCTGCGCTACGCGAAGCGCTTCGACGGTCTCGCCGGCAAAGCCGCGCTCCGCGTCACCTCAGAGGAGATGGCCGCCGCATGGGACGCCACCTCCCCGGTGTTGCGCAAAGCATGGAGCACTGCCGCCGCGCAGATTCGCAGCTTCGCTCAGAACCAAATGCCGTCTTCCTGGAGCCGATCCGCACTTCCCGGTCTGCGCACCGGCCAGCTTGTGCGGCCGTTGGACGCGGTCGGCTGTT
Organism: Occallatibacter sp.; assembly: GCA_035534635.1. GTDB lineage: Bacteria > Acidobacteriota > Terriglobia > Terriglobales > Acidobacteriaceae > Telmatobacter. Next base: position 75,849 of record DATLRP010000054.1, on the reverse strand, counting down.
ACGTGCCCAGCGGTCGCCATCCGCTGCCCTCCACGCTGCTCATGACGGTCATCCCCGCGCAGGTCGCCGGCGTTCGGCGCATCGCGGTCGTCTCGCCAAAGCCCGCGCCGCAGACGCTTGCCGCCGCGCATCTCCTCGGCGTCACGGAGTTCTATCGCCTCGGCGGCGCGCACGCCGTGGCTGCCCTCGCTTACGGCACGCAGTCGCTCCCGCACGTCGACAAAATCCTCGGCCCGGGCAATCTTTACGTCACAGCCGCCAAGCGCCTCGTCGCCTTCGATTGCGCCATCGACATGCTCGCCGGACCCACGGAAATCGTCGTCACCAGCGAGCGCGGCAATCCCGCCCACATCGCCGCCGACCTGATTGCACAGGCCGAGCACGATCCGGAAGCCCTCGCCATCTTTGTTACCACCCGGGAGCCGCTCGCCAAGGCGGTCGATGCAGCACTGAAAGTCCGCACCCGCAGCAATCCCATTGCCCGCCGGGCCCTCGCGCGCAGCGGCATCATTGTTGTTGCCGCAACGCTCGATGAAGCGCATGACCTCACCAATCGTCTCGCCCCCGAGCATCTCACCGTCGATTCCGCCGCGGATATCGATTGGGTGCGCAGCGCCGGCTCCGTCTTCGTCGGCCCCTGGTCGCCGCAGCCCATGGGCGATTACATCTCCGGCCCCAATCACACGCTGCCCACCGGCGGCATGGCGCGCGTGCGCGGCGGACTCAGCGTCAACGACTTCGTCAAGCTCATCACCGTGCAGGAATACAGTTCGCGCGGGCTTCGCACCCTCGGTCGCGATGCCGCTTTGCTGGCGGACGCCGAAGGCCTCGCTGGCCACGCAATCGCCATTCGCGAGCGACTGCATACAGGGAGGTCCAGTGACTAAAACCGCACCGCAACTGCAACCAGCGCCCCGCGCCCGCGTCCGAGCCATGAAGGAATATCATCCGCCGCTCGGGTCGCGCGAGGCGCTGCGTCTGGACTTCAATGAGAACACCCTCGCCTGTTCACCCAGGGTCACGGACGCACTGCGCCGCATCTCCGCCGGTGATCTCACGCGCTATCCCGAGCGCCAGCCCGTTGAGGCGTTGGTCGCCGAGTACCTGGCCCTGCAGCCCGCGCAGGTCGCGCTCACCAACGGCGTCGATGAAGCCATCCACGTGCTCTTTGAAGCCTTCCTCGAAGCGGGCGACGAAGTGCTCTTGCCCGTACCCACCTACACCATGTACGAGGTCTACGCCTCGGCTACCGACGCGCGCGTAATCACAGTGCAATCCGCAGACGATCTCCAGTTTCCGCTTGAGCGCCTCCTTGCCGCAATCTCTCCGCGCACCAAGGTCATCGCCATCGCCAACCCCAACAGCCCATCGGGCTCCGCGCTCGCCCGCGCGCAAATTCTCGAAATCGCGCGCCGCGCACCGCATGCCATCGTCCTCATCGACGAGGCCTACTTCCATTTCCACGGCGAAACCGTTATCGATCTCATTGGCGTCGTCCCAAACCTCATGGTCGCCCGCACTTTCTCCAAGGCCTACGGCCTCGCCGGCCTGCGCCTCGGCGCGCTCGCCGGACCGCAGGATCTGATGCGCTGGGTTCGTCGTGTCCTCTCGCCCTACAGCGTCAACGCACTCGCGCTTGCCTGCCTACCGCCCGCGCTCGAAGACGCCGCATACCTCGACTGGTATGTGGCCGAAGTGCTCGCCGCGCGCGCGGAGCTCGAATCCGCGCTCGACGATGCCGGAATCCGCCGCTGGCCAAGCCATGCCAACTTCGTCCTCGTCGAAATTGGCCCGCAGCACAAGGAATTCGGTCGCAAGATGAATGTCGCCGGCGTACTCGTGCGCGACCGTTCCAGCGATCCCGGCTGCGACGGCTGCGTGCGCATCACCATCGGCACGCGCCCGCAGATGCGCCAGGCCATCCCTGCGCTCCGCCAGGCGCTGTCTGATCTCAACCTTCCAGGTCGCAATCTTCCAGGTCTCAACCTTTCAGGAGGCGCGCGATGACCGCCCGAACCTCGTCCAGACGCACAACCGCATTCGCACGCAACACCACGGAGACGCGCATCTCCATCCGCCTCACCCTCGAAGGGCACGGCCGCTACAAAATCTCCACCGGCATTCGCTTCTTTGATCACATGCTGGAGCTCTTCACGCGCCACGGCGCCTTCGATCTCGATCTCGCGTGCGACGGCGACCTCGACGTCGACCAACACCATACCGTGGAGGACGTGGGCATCGCGCTCGGCGAGGCCTTCGATCGCGCACTCGGCGACAAGCGCGGCATTCTGCGTGCCGGTTACTTCCTCATGCCCATGGATGAAACCCTCGCCATCGCCGCCGTCGACCTCAGCGGCCGCGCGGCCTTCGCCGTCGATACCAAAGTGCGAACCCGCCTCGTCGGCGACCTGCAATCGGAACTCGTCACGGATTTCTTTGAAGGCTTTGCCCGCGGCGCACGCGCCAACGTGCACGTCAAAACCATGTACGGCCGCTCCAATCACCACAAAATCGAGGCCATCTTCAAGGCCTTCGCGCGCGCGCTTCGCGCAGCCTGCTCGCGCGACAAACAACTCGGCAAAATGCTTCCTTCTACCAAAGGGCTTCTCTAGTGCGCGTCGTCGTCATCGATTACAAGGCCGGCAATCTCACCTCGGTGCTCAAGGCTCTGCGTCATCTTGGCGCGGAGACCCTCGTCACCGATATGTCCGGCCCACTCGAAAGCGCAGAGAGCATCGTGCTTCCCGGTGTCGGTCATTTTGCGGCCACCTCGCGGCTGGACGCGACCGGCCTCACGCCTGCCATCCGCGCTGCCATCGCGCGCGGCATCCCATTCCTCGGCATCTGCGTAGGCATGCAGTGGCTCTTCGCGGGCTCCACTGAGGCTCCGGCCCAGCCCGGCATCGGCCAGTTCCGCGAGTCCTGCGCACGTTTTCCTGAGGCGGGCGAAAAGGTTCCGCACGTCGGCTGGAACTCGCTCGACCCTGAGCCGGGCTCACGGCTTCTCGCCGGTGTCGCGCCCGGAGAGTTCGTCTACTTCACGCACTCTTACAAAGCTCCCGTCACCGCCGATACCGCGGCAACCGCCGCCTACATCGAGCCCTTCGCCGCCGCCGTCGAGCGCGGCAACGTCATGGGCGTGCAGTTCCATCCGGAGAAGTCCGCCGAAACCGGCTTGAAGATTCTGCGCAACTTCCTCGCTTGGCGGCCAGAGGGCGCGCCATGCTGACCAAGCGCATCATCGCCTGCCTCGATGTGCATGCCGGTCGAGTCGTCAAAGGCGTACAGTTCGTCGACATCGTGGACGCGGGCGACCCGGCGGAGCTTGCCGCGCGCCATGCTCGCGAAGGCGCGGACGAAATTGTGATGCTGGACATTACCGCCACCCACGAAGGGCGTCAGACCTTGCTCGACACTGTGCGCCGCACCGCGCGCGAGCTTTTCATCCCCTTCACCGTCGGCGGAGGAATCCGTACCGCGCACGACGCCGAACAGGTCTTTGAGGCGGGCGCGGACAAGGTCAGCATCAACTCCGCCGCGCTCGCCGATCCCGCCCTCATCGAGAGCATCGGCCGCAGCTTTGGCGCGCAGGCTGTGGTTGTCGCCATCGACGCGCGGCGAAACCCCGGCGCAGAAAACCCCGTGCGCGACGCCGAGGTTTTCGTCCATGGAGGCCGCAAGTCCGCCGGCCGTCGCGTGGTGGAGTGGGCGCGCGAAGCCGAAGCGCGGGGCGCGGGAGAAATCCTTCTAACCTCCATGGATGCCGACGGCACGCGCGCCGGTTTTGACTGCGAACTGACGGCCGCGGTAAGCCAGTCCGTGCGCATACCCGTCATCGCTTCCGGCGGCGCCGGCACGGTCGCGCATTTTGCGGATGTTTTTGCGCGCGGCAGGGCCGATGCCGCGCTGGCCGCGAGCATCTTTCATTTCGGAGTTTCGAGTTCCCGCTCGCTCAAACAGGGGCTCGCGGAAAGAGGCGTCTCCGTGAGGCTGCCATGCTGATTCCTTCCATCGATCTTCTCGGCGGCCGCATCGTGCAGCTCGTACAGGGCGAAAAGCTCCGCCTCGCCTTCGACGACTTCGAATACTGGATAGAAAAGTTCGCGCGCTTTCCCCTCGTGCAACTCATCGATCTGGACGCAGCCATGCGCACCGGCGACAACTCCGCCATCGTCGCGCAAATCGCAAAGCGCCTGCCCTGCCAGGCCGGCGGCGGTATCCATTCCATTGAGCGTGCGCGCCAGGTTCTCGATGCCGGCGCACAGCGTGTCATCATCGGCTCCGCGTTGTTCTCGGCGGAAGGCGAAGTGAACACGGATTTTGCATCCGCTCTTGCATCCGCAGTAGGTACAGAGAAAGTTGTCGCCGGCATCGACACGAAAAACGGCCGTATCGCCGTCAAAGGATGGAAGGCGCAAGTGGAGCTCACGCCGGACGAAGCCATTCCGCTGCTTGAGCCCCACGTCGCCGCATTTCTTTACACCCACGTGGATGGCGAAGGCCTGATGCAGGGTTTCCCCATGCAGATTGCGTCCCGTCTCCGCGCGCTCACCCGGCGCCAGCTTATCGTTGCCGGCGGCATTCGCAGCCAGCAGGAGGTGGATGCGCTGGACGCGCTGGGTGCCGACGCCGTGGTGGGCATGGCGGTTTACACGGAGCTGTTTTCCATCTGACCGCTGCACCGTTCCTCCCGTTTACGCACCGTCGACGTGATTCGTTATGCTGGAGAGGGCGCACCTCGTTGCGTTTTTCGAAAGGAACCCGAACCATGAGGACGAAGCCTAGCCGAATTCGGCTAGCCAGACGGCTCGATGAAGTCGGATTCTCCGACATTGTGCAGGTCCGCAACAAGGTCATGCAGATGCGCGCCGAGGGACTGCAGGTGCACGCACTCCACGGCGGCGAGCCGTTTTTTGAGACGCCGGAGCCCATCAAATTCGCGGCCATCCGCGCGTTGGTGGAAAACCAGACGCATTACGCGCCCTCCTCCGGACTTCCCGCGCTGCGCATGGCGCTCGTCGAGAAGCTCGCCCGCAAAAATCGCATCCAGGTTGAGCCCGATCACGTCCTCGCAACCGTCGGCGGCTCGCAGGCGCTCTATGCGGCCTTCCAATGCGTCCTCGATCCCGGCGACGATGCGCTCGTCTTCTCGCCTTACTGGACGCCCATCGGCGACCTCGTCACCGGCGCGCAGGCGCAACCGCTGCTCGTGCCCACAACCACGGCGCGGCGCAACGGTGTCCGCCGAACCCTCGAGCAATTCTCCACGCCGAAGACCCGCGCCATTTATTACAACACTCCGCAGAATCCCTCCGGCCTCGTTTTCACCCGGGCTGAGGCCGAAGAGGTCGCCGCCTTCGCCATCGAGCGCGACCTCATTGTCATCGCCGACGAGGCCTACGAAGACCTGGTCTACGACGGCGAGCACGTCTCTATCGCGTCGCTGCCCGGCATGGCGGAGCGCACCATCACCGCATTCACATTTTCCAAGACCTATGCCATGACCGGCTGGCGCGCGGGCTATGCGGTGGCGCGCGAGCCATTCATGACGGCTCTCCGCAAGATCGTCCTCTACTCCACCAACGGCGTCCCCACTCCCGTGCAGCATGCCATGCTCTGCGCGCTCCAAACTCCAGAGGAAGAAATCGCCGCCCGCCGCGCGGACTATCGCCGCCGCCGCGACCTGCTTGTCTCCGCGCTGAATGAAGTAGGTCTGCCGTGCGACCAGCCGGCCGGCGCGTTTTACGCCTTTCCCAATGTCGAGCGCATTCACAAGAACAGCCGTGCCGCCGCCCAGATCCTTCTCGAAAAGGCGCACATCGCCACCATTCCCGGCTCCGTCTTCGGTGCGCAGGGGGAAGGGCACTTGCGCTTTGGATATGCAATCTCTGTCCCCGAAATCGAAGACTGCGCCGAAGCCTTGAGGAAGTTCCTCGCCTAGCTTCTTCGTCTCGCCACCCGGCCCGGCCACAGCATCTCCATGCCATCCCGTCCGCCCGTGTAGCATGAACGCAGGGCGGCCCCTCATGCGCGCCGCAAAGTATTTATGCTGCGAGTTGGTTATCCATCCACGCTTTCCGCTGAACTCCTCTCCGGCTTTCCCGAGGAGATCGAACTCGTGTCGCTTCCCGATCACCTGGACCACAATGTCGAAATCGACGTATGGATTCCCGATCCCTACCCCGCCCGCGCCATGCGCATCGCGCCGCATCTGCGCGGCGCAAAGCTGGTCCTTTCGCTCATGGCGGGCACCGAGTGGATCCCCGGCGCGATGGGGCCGCACGTCACCATCTGCAACGCACGCGGAGCTCACAACATCGCAACCGCTGAGTGGACGCTTGCCGCCATCCTGGCCACATTCAAGTACCTTCCGCTCTTTCTTGACGTGCAGCAATCGGGCCTGTGGAAGCGCCGCTTTGAGGCCAGCGCGCACTATGTGCGCATCTCCGGAAACCCGCATGAAATCTATCCGCCAGTCATGCAGGAAGAGCTCACCGGCAAGTCCGTTCTCCTCGTCGGCTACGGCTCCATCGGCAAGGAAATCGAGCGCATGCTCGCGCCTTTTCGAGTAGCCCTCACACGCGTGGCCCGCACCGCGCGCACTGAGCCGCCAGTTCATGCGGTCATGGAGCTGGACGCGCTTTTGCCCGGTGCGGAAGTCGTCATTCTTATCCTTCCCGCCACGGCGGAGTCGCACAAACTCATAGGCGCTCGCCAGCTTGCGCTCATGCGCCAGGGCGCGCTCCTCGTGAATGCCGCGCGCGGGCCTGTCGTGGACACAGATGCTCTCGTAGAAGCCCTGCAATCAGGCCGGATTCGCGCAGCCCTCGACGTTACCGATCCCGAGCCGCTGCCCGAAGGGCATCCGCTCTGGAGCTGCCCCAACCTCATCCTCACGCCCCATGTCGGCGGCTCCAGCCCGCGCTTTGCCGAGCGCGCTCTTCACATCGCTGCGGATGAACTGCGGCGCTATCTTGCCGGCGAGCCGCTGCACAATGTCGTGCAGGCTGCCGTTTAAGCCGCGGCCTCCGCGCGCCGCCAGTCGCGCAGGCCAATCACCGCAAGTCCAATCAGAATCGCATACAGCACGGCGGTCGGCCACAAGTCCTTGTAGAGATACTCGCCGATGTACGCCACGTCGACCACGATCCACAGCCACCAGTTCGCTGTGTGTTTGCGCGCCTGCCACCAGCTCGCCACCAGGCTAAAGCTCGCCAGCGTTGCATCCAGATAAGGCAGCGCCGCGTGCACCAGAATCGCCAGCCTTGCCAGCGCTACGCTTCCCGCCGCCCCCACCGCCAGTGCCGCCATCAGCGCGGGAATCCGCAACGGAACCACGCGCACCTCGCCCTCTTCGCGCACCCCGCGCCACCAGTGCCACCATCCGTACAGCGTGAAGGCGATAAAAAACACTTGCAACAGGGTGTCGGAATAGAGCCGAGCCCGATAGAAGACGATCAAGTACAAAATGTCCGCGGACAGCACCACCGGCCAGCACCACAGCGTCCGCCGCGTCGTCAGCCAGATGCCCAGCACCGTCGTCGCAAATCCGACCAACTCCACCCAGTGCTCTGCGAAATAGTGAGCCACAATCTCCGCCGTCACTTTCGTCCATCTCCCATCGGCTTGAAGCTGCGGCCCTCCGACCATCTTCTGATCTCGTCCAGAAGAACCTGGTCCGCTCTGCAGAACCAACGCGCATGGCCCAGCAAATATCCGTCGCTGGCCATTGCCGCTTTCTCCGGCGCGCGCAGCACTCCCAGAAAATAATCCGCTTCGGTCAGCGCAAACTCAGCGTGGCATAGCGCCGTCATCGGAGCCAGCGCCGCCGATTCCTCCTTCGTCAATGCCCGCACGGATTCGTATCCCTCCAGCAGCGAATGCAGGTGATTCACATGCACCCGCACCCTTTCCGGATTCTCCGGATTGTTCACCAGGTCCAGCCACTCCACGATGTTTCGCTCGATCGCCTGCGCAAGGTCGTGCACCGCGTTTGTCCTGTCCGCCAAGCCAAAATCAATCACCGCCGTCGCGTGCGCATCCTCGCTCCAGTCGCTCCAGAATAGGTTTGAAGCATGCAGGTCGTTATGTGTCCACAGCGGCTGCAGCGCCGGCAGCATCGGCCGAAGCTCCGCGTGAAAGGGCCGCAACAAATCAAGCGCTTCATCGCAGCGCTGGCGCGTCGCGGCATCTGCAAGCAGCGCCGGCCGCGCCTCCAGATATACCTGCATGGACGATTCTGGGTCGTTCCCCGCAAAAATCGAAAAGCTCGCCACCAGCGGCTGTGGCCGGCGCGCGGACGCCGCGTAATCCTGCGCCGCAATGTGCAGCCGCGCCAGCGCCGCGCCGGCCTCCCACGCATGTCGCGTCCAGCGGAACGGCGTCCACGAGATTGCATCCTCATACGCATCCACACCCGCGGGAACCTCGTGCACCTCATAGGTCCACTCGCCGAGCTCCACAACGGTGGAACCCGATTCCCCAGCCAGCACGCGCGGAACCCGCGCGCCATGCTCATGCAGATGCGCCAGAAACCCGTGCTCCTCGAGCAATCTCTCTGCATCGCGAACAGACTTGTGATGTCGCTTCACGAATACGCGGCCGCCGCCGGTCGAAACCACGCTCGCCGCGGAAAACGGCCGAGGGCTCACCGAATCAATCTGTATCGGCTCAACGCATCCGGCAAATCCATCCAGCAATACCCGCACTTCATCAAGCGTCAGCGCCGGCCAGTCCGGCTCCACCAGCCTGCCGTCCATCCCGTGCGCTTTGGTCTGCGTGTTCATCCGCGCCGTCTCCCGCCCTGCCTTGTGCCCCTCAAAAACTGTACTGCGCGGAGAGCCTCACGGTCGTCGGCGCCCCCAGGTGCAGAAACGTGTCGCCGTAGCTTGCGCCCGTGTCCTTCCAGTATCGCTTGTTAAAGATGTTGTCGGCGTAGAGCCGCAGCGTCATGTGTCCGCCTTCGCCGCCTGGCGTGTAGCGCGCGCCCAGGTTGAACAGGTTGTATCCCGGCACGCTCACCGCATCGTCGCGCGTCGCTTCCTTGCTGCTGGTATAGCTCCAGCCCGGCAGCAGGTGCAGTCCCGCAACGCGCGGCATCAGCACGTCGGCAAACACCGTCGTATGCACCTTCGGCACATTGATCACCTGCTTGTGGTCGAACTCCGCAGTTCCCGTATCACTTGACTCCGCGCGAATCGTCATCGCCGACGCGGTCAGTTGCATCCAGCGCGTCGCCTTGCCCTGCGCGTTCAGCTCCACTCCGTCGTGGGTCTCGTGCCCCGCAGATTCAAAGCACAAATCGCCGGGATTCACGTTGCCCGTGCAAAAGCCGTCCGCGGCCTGAATCACGCGCGGATAAAAAAATGGCTGCCGCATCCGGAAATAATCCGCCGTAAGAAGAATCGAGCTCACGTACTTCACGCCCACCTCCGATTGCCGCGTGAAATACGGATCGAGAAAGACGCTTGAGTTGTCCACCCACCACGGCGCTTGCGGCCCCAGTGAAAGCAGCACGCCGTAACTGGCATAAAACGTCAGTGGCTTCACCGGCGTGTAAGTGGCCGCGTACTGCGGCAGCCACAGCGTGCGCGGATTCGCATAGTTGAAGTCGCCCACGCGCACGTAGCGCCCCGCCGCCAGCAGCGTCACTCCCGCGGGCAAATGCATGCGGTCCTGCACAATGCCTGAAGCCTGGCGGTTCGAGTCTGCCAGCATCGCCGGGCCCGCCTGCTGATACGGACTCTCCGGCGCGTACGCGATATTCTGCTGGAAAATGTTCTCCGTGCCCAGCGCGGTATACACAACCGTCGGCGACAGCGCCACCGACCTGTGAAACAGCGAACCTCCGCCGACCAGATCATGCGTAATCGGGCCCGTTTTCACGCGTCCCTGCACCAGCGCCTGGCCCACCGTGTTGATGCGCAGCTCGCCTGGGCTGCGATAGTCATAAATCTCATAGCTGCCATCGGGGCAGAAGAAGTAATACGGCGCATCCGGGCAAAGCGAATTGCCATCCGCGTCCAGTGCTGCGCCATACGGCCAGATCACGTTGTCGTCGATGAGCGAATGGCTGTACGACCCCGAAACATGCAACGCCCAACCACGGCCCAATGCATGCGTCAGCCGTGAGCCGGCGTTGAAGGTGTCGAAGGTATTAGGCTTGGACCACGGCTGATATCCCAGCATCACCGAGGGGTACACGACCGTCGGCACCGTCGTTCCACCCAGCAACTGGTAGCCCGCTTCAGACCGCTGCACCTTGTGCTGATATTCAAAATCCGTATAAAGCTCGGTGTTCTTCGCCAGCCGGAATGAGCTGTCAAGCGCGCCCATGCCGCGCCATCCATCGGCGTGCTGCACATATGGGTGCATGTCCTCGCCCGCAATGTTCAGCCGCAATCCCGGCTCGAACCGCCCGCCAAACACATACCCCGTGTCCAGCGCGCCGTATGATCCTCCGCGATGATCCGTCGACAGCGTGAAGGTCGTGTGCTCGTCGCGCCCCGGCTCCTTCGTCACAAAATCAATCAGGCCACCCGCCGAGGCCACGCCACTGTCCACGCCCGCCAGCCCCTTCACAAACTCCACCTGCTGCTTGTTCTCGAGCGGCACGTCCTGCTCGCCCGCAATCGTCATGCCGTTAATCTCGAGCCCAGTCGCAAGATCAATCGGAAATCCGCGAATCTCGAAGTCGCCATAGTAGCCCACCGGCGCATAATCCTCGCCGATCGACGCGTCATTCTTCACCACGTCCGACAGCAGCGTCGAAACCTGATCGCTCATCACCGCGCGGCTCACCGCCGTCACAGCCGCAGGCGTCTCCTTCAGGCCCACGCCGTCCAGGCTGCCCGCCGTCACCTTCTGCGGCAGGTAGTCGTCGTTCACCTTGCCCTGCACCACCACCGTCGTCGTTACGCGCGGCACTGCGGCCTGCGGCTTCTCTGGTTTGCGTGTTTGCGTTGTCAAAGGATTTTGCGGGTTCTGCGCCGCAGCGGGCAGCGCAATTCCCGCGCTGGTCAGCAGGGCAAGCGCCAACGCCGGCGTGCGGCGCATGTGCAGCGTCCACGATCGCAACTTCGATCGTGCGGGAATGACTGAAGCAGCGCGCCTGATCAAAGAGTTGTGCATACATCCTCTCGTTTCCACTCTGAGAAACAGGAGAACGTGCACTGCCCTGAAGTTCTGAAGGCCAACACGCTTCGGAAACTTCCCACGCCGGTATTATCCGGATCGGGTTCGAGGGTATTTCTCAGCCCCACCCAGTGGAGCACCCCTGTTTCAATAAGCAAATTGAAACATTCCCCGTCCCGGAAAGCAAATTCTCGTCTTGCATCGCAGGAAGTCCCACCCGCACCGACCCGCAATTCCTAGCGTCACAGCGCGCTTCGCAGCCAACAGAAAGGGCCGCGGAGTTTGCCCCGCGGCCCTCGCGCCCTGCGTGCAGCGGTCTACTGCGCGGCCTTCACCGTGTCCGTCTTCGGCGCTTCCATCCTGCCCGTGCCTTCCTTGAGGTTCACAATCCGGTCCACGCCCGGCACGGTGAAGTGCTCCACGTTGCCGCTGGGCCAACGCACTTCAATGTCGTCCACCTTGGTGGCCTGCCCCAGCCCGAAGTGCGGCCTTGGGTCGTTTGAAGAAAGATAGCTCCCGCCGCTCAGCACATCGTCGCGCTGCCGCATCCCGTTCGCCGTCAGGTAAACGGTCGCGCCCACCGCGTCGCGCGGGCTCCCCTTGCTTGTCGCCGTTCCGGCCCCGCCAATCAGCTTCAGTTCCAGCCAGTGATTGTGATCCGGACTCACGTTCTTTAAGAGCACCGGATGCCCATCCATCACGTTGATCACCGCGTCCAGCTTGCCATTGTTGAACAGGTCGCCCACCGCCATGCCGCGCCCCGCAATCACGTCCGCCAGCCCCGTTCCTTCCACCGCCGGCACATTCTCAAACTTCTTGCCGTCCATGTTGTGGAACAGCATTGGCCGTTCCTTCCAGCTCGTGCCCCAGTTGTATTTGTCCGCCTGCGGATACACGTGCCCGTCGGCCATCAGCAGGTCCTTCCAGCCGTCGTTGTCGTAGTCGAGGAACGCGTCGCCGAAGCCCAGAAAAGGAACCGTAATCTCACCCAGCCCCGCCTGGTAGCTGACGTCCGTCATGTTCGCGTCGCCTTCGTTGTGATAGAGCGGCTTGTAGCTGTCGCTGAACGCCGTATCAAAGACGTCATCCATCCCGTTGTTCTGGTAGTCGCCCACGGCCAGACCCATGGACGCCGACTCCTGCCCCGCGGAGTTCACCGCAAAGCCTGACGCGTAGCTGTCGTCCTCGAAGGTTCCATCGCCATTGTTGATGTAGAGATAATTCGGCGTTGAGTCGTCGCCCACCAGCAGGTCCGGCTTGCCGTCGTTGTTGATGTCGGCAAACACCGCGCCCAGCCCGTAGTAGCCCGGCTTGTCGGCCACGCCAGCCTGCTCGCTCACATCGGTAAACGTCCCGTCCCCGTTGTTGCGGAAAAGGTGGTCGGGCAAGCCCTTCAGCCCGCGCGGTCCGCATGCCACCGGCTCGCCGCGGAAGGTGCAGTACATGTTCACTGAGCCGCCTTCGGTGCTCTGCGGCAGGTGGTCCTTGTCAAAGTGCACATACCCGGCCACGAACAAATCCAGCTTGCCGTCGCCGTTGTAGTCGCCCCACGTCACGCCGGTCGACCAGTCGCCCACCTGCACGCCCGCCTTCTCCGCAACGTCGGTAAACGTGCCGTCGTGATTGTTGTGGTAGAGCCGGTTTTTGCCCCAGTTGGACACATAAATATCCGGCCATCCGTCGTTGTCATAGTCCGCAACCGCCGCGCCGAAGCCCCAGCGGTCGTTCGTCACGCCGGCCTGCTTGCTCACGTCGCTAAACGTGCCGTCGTGGTTGTTGTGGTAGAGCGCCGCATGCGGCGGCGTCGCCTTGCCGTCCAGCGCGTCGAAGGTCGACCCGTTCACCACGTAGATGTCCAGCCAGCCGTCGTTGTCGTAGTCGATCAGCGCAACGCCCGAGCCCTTCGTCTCCACCAGGTAGCGCTTCTCCGGCGTGCCCGTCGTGTTCGTCCAGTGCGTCAGACCCGCTTTCTCTGAGTCGTCCATGAAGATCACAGGCCCGCTCTTCACAAAGCCGCCTTCGGTAATCGGCCTGTGCTGTGCATCAAGCTGGATTGGGTGCGGAGAACTGGTTGTCTGTCCGCCCGCCATCGGCGCCTGGCCGCTCTCGCCCGGAGGTGCTGATTGTGCCTCCTGGGGAAGGGAACCGGATTCCGCATCCTGAGCAAAAACAAGCCAGGGAACCGCCCCGGCCAGCATCCCCAGGACGATGGTCGCACGCACTGCGTTTCGCATGGCTGCCAGTATACGAACCGCGCCCCACACCAGTATCGACCGAAAGGTGGAGCAACGCCCCGGCAGCGTGCCTGCCGATTCGCCCGCAGTCCGCGTCAGTTCCCCTCCACCACGTAGGAAATGCCGAATCGCCCGATCTGGATCAGGCTCTTGTCGCCCGGCGGCCAAATCTTCAGGCTCTCCACGCGCGTGTGCGGCGCCAGCCGGCGCGCCACCGCATTGCCCACAAGCTCGCCCGTCGTTGCCACGTTGAAGTGGATCTTGATCGTCTCGCCGTCACGCAGCCAGCCCAGAATGTAATCGCCCGGCTTCAGCTCCACCCCGCCCACGCGAATCGGCGCCTGCACCATCAGGTAGTGCGAGTACTTTCCGTCAGCCGAGTAGCCCGCCGTAATCAGCACCACCCCGGCAATGTACTGCCCGTGGTTGTTTACCACGCCGCTCGCGGTGCGCATCTCAGTTTCGATGTGCTCCTTCACCACCTGCGCGCGCGCCGGCAGCAGCGCCGCCAGCTCCGCCTCGGTCGCCTGCCGCCAGGTCGTCTTCTCCGCCCGCAGCGCGGGCACGCTCATCAGTAAAAAGAGCGCCGGAATCAGTATCTTTTTCATGGTTTCGGTTTCCTCAGGGATTCAAGCGGAACAATGCCCCGCTGGATTGCCGCCGTGGCGGCCTGCGTGCGGTCCGTTACGCCCAGCTTGCCCAGCAGGCTGTTGATGTGCGTCTTCACCGTCGCCTCGGAGATTTCCAGCTCCGTGGCGATTTCCTTGTTGCTCTTGCCGTGCACAATCTGCTCCAGCACGTCGAACTCCCGCGGAGTCAGTTCCTCGGTCCCGATCCGCTCCGCCAGCCGCTGCGCAATCGCCGGCGGAATATGCTGCTTGCCCAAGTGCACCTTGCGAATCGTCGCGATCAGCTCCTCGGTCGTCATGCCCTTCAGTAGATACGCCCGCGCCCCGGCCTGCAAAGCGCGATAAATGTCCTCATCGCCGTCGTAGGTCGTCAGAACAATAAAGCGCGCATTCGGCGTCTCCATGCGCACCCGCTGGATCACGTCCACGCCGCCCATCCGCGGCAGCCGCAGGTCAATCAGCGTCACGTCCGGCATCGTCTTGCGAAACTGCGCCACCGCTTCCGCCCCGTCGGCGGCCTCGCCCACCACCTCGATGCCGTCCACCACGTTCAGCAGCGCCACCAGCCCCTGCCGCACCACATGATGGTCTTCCACCACCAGGACGCGAATCATTTCCTCTCCCACGTTCACTCCTTTGCCTGCTTCGGGGCGGGCGCCCGCAGCCGCACCGCCGTTCCCGCGCCCGTTCCCGTTCCCGGCTCGCTCTCAATCTCCAGCGTCCCGCCAATCGCCGCCGCGCGCTCGCGCATTCCCGTCAGCCCAAAGTGCCCCGGCGGAGAGCCCGCGCCGCTTCCCGCGGCAAATCCACGCCCATCGTCGCGCACTTCCAGCGCCGCTTCCGTCGGGCCATACTCCATCTGCACCCACAGGTGTTTCGCGCCCGCGTGCCTCTTCACATTATGGATGGCCTCCTGCGCAATGCGCAGAATTTCCCGCTCCGCGTCGGCCGGCAGCGGCCGGTACGCGCCGAAAAGGTTGAAGGTCGCCTCCAATCCGTGCCCGCCCGCCTGCTCCGTCAGCCGCCGCAAATGCACCGGCAGCGTCTTCTCGCCAGAGTCCTGCGAGCGCAGCGCCCAAATCGACTGCCGCGCGTCCGCCAGCCCGTCCCGCACGTGCGTCTGCGTCGCGTCCAGTTGCTTCGCCGCGGCGTCCAGCTTCTGGTGCCGCAACAGCTCGGCCAGCACTTCCAGTTGCACGCTGATGCCCACATATCCCTGCGCCAGCGTGTCGTGAATCTCGCGCGCAATCCGGTTCCGCTCGCCCAGCACCGCCGCAAACTCCCGTTCGGCCAGCATCAGCCGCCGCCGCAGCACCAGCAGCACCAGCCCGCCCAGCGCCGCCGCCAGCAAAAGATAAAACCAGATCGTCTGATAGAAGTGCGGCTCCAGCACAAATGGCAGCGCCGCGCCTTTCGTGTTCCAAAGCCCGTCGTTGTTCGCCGCCTGCACCCGGAACGTGTACCGCCCCGGCGGAATATTCGTGTAATACGCCGTCCGCCGCGTGCCCGCCTTTGTCCAGTGGTGGTCGAACCCCTCCAGCATGTAGCGGTAACGCACCTTCTGGGGCGCCACAAAGCTCAGCCCCGCGTATTCGAACTGGAAATGCACATGCCCCGCCGGAATCTTCAGCCGTGCCGCCTCTCCGTGCAGCGGCTGGTCCACGTCGTCCAGCGTGAATCGCTCCAGCTCCACCGGCGGTGGAACTCTGTTGAAGGGAAAGTGCGCCGGATTCACCTCCGCCAGTCCCTTCGGCGTCGCGAACCACAGTCTGCCGTCCCGCCCGCGCCACGCGGATGGATGGCTGTTGGTTGCCGTCTCGCGGCTGCGCAACCCGTCCGCCGGTCCAAACTCCACCCAGTTGGTGCAATCAGCCGTCATGGTGCAGTCGCAGCGCGCAATTCCTTCGTCCGTCGCGAACCACAAATGGTTGCTCGCATCCGCCAGAATCGCGTGAATGCTCGTCTCCGTCAGCCGGTTGTCCTTGGGCGCGGAAAATCTTGCCCCGTCCCACAAGTTCCATCCATGGTCCTGCGTGCCGATCAGCAGCGTTCCGTTCCTCCGCGCCAGCAGCGACGTCACCACGTTGCTCGACAGCCCGTCCGCGGTCGTGTAATTCACAATCTTCCCGCTCGCCAGCCGCGAAAGTCCCGCCAGCGTGGCCACCCAAAGGTTCCCGCGCCCATCGCGCGCCATCGCACCCACCAGGTCGCTGCCCAGCCCAGTCGCCTGCGTATACGTCACCATCTGCCGGCCTGTCGGCGCGTCCGTCCAGTGCGTCAGCCCGTGCCGCGTGCCCACCCAAAGCGTTCCATCTTTATCCACCAGCAGCGACCGCACAAAATCATCCGCCAGCCCGTCCGCCGAGGTAAACGACTGCACCCGCCCGTTCCGAATCAGGCTCAGCCCATCCGGCGTGCCCACCCACACGTCGCCGTTCGGCGCCGGAGCCAGCGCCAGAATCACGTTGCTCAGCAGCCCATCCTTCACCGTGTACACCCGGTCTTTGCCCGGTCCCTTCGCCGACCAGGGCAGCGCATTCAGCCCGCTGTCGC
Source organism: Occallatibacter sp. (assembly GCA_035534635.1). Taxonomy (GTDB): domain Bacteria; phylum Acidobacteriota; class Terriglobia; order Terriglobales; family Acidobacteriaceae; genus Telmatobacter. Next base: position 59,300 of record DATLRP010000054.1, on the reverse strand, counting down.
CCGTGCCCACCCACAGCGTGCCCCGGCTGTCCTCCACCACCGTCGTTGTGTTGTCGCTGGACAAGCCTTCCCTTACGCCGAGCACGCGAAACCGCTCGTTCCGCAGAATGTCCAGCCCGCTGGTCTCCGTGCCCACCCACAGGTCGCCTTCGCGGTCCTCCATCATCGACAGAATCGAAGCAGTCGCCAGCGGATCGGTCACCGGAAGCCGCTGCACCGTGCCGTCCACCCAGCGCACCAGCCCGCCGTTGGTCCCAATCCACAAACTCCCTTCGCGGTCCGCATAAAGCGCCTGAATGCGGCTGCCCGGCAACTCTTTGCCCACCACCATCCGCGCCGTCACCGTGGCTCCGCGCACCACCGCCAGCCGATTGTTTGTCGCCACGGCCAGCGCTCCGCCCGGCAGCACCGCCACAAAACCAATCCCGTCCTGCGCCATCCCCGCCGCCGCCGCAGCCTTCTTCCACGCCTCGCCCGCCGGCCCTGTTGCTTGTCCGGGCCCCTGCACCCACGCGCCGCTGGTCCCGTCCGCGGACCCCTGCCGAATCACCGCTCCCGGCTGCCGGCTGCCGGCCGTCACAAAGCGGTCTCCCGCCTGCCGCGCCACGCCTGAGTCCGTCACCACCCACAGCCCGCCGTCCGCATTCTCACCCAGCGCCCGAATCGACTCGCCCGGCAGCCCCTCCGCCGTGCCGAACACCTTTCCCTTGCCGTTCTTCCAACGCACCAGCCCGTCCGCGGTCCCCACCCACAGCGCGCCGTCCCCGCTCACCCACAGGCAACGTATATCCCCGCTCGGCAGCGCCGGCGTCGAGTTCCGGTCGAACACCGCAAAGGAGTGCCCGTCGAACCGCACCAGGCCCACCTCGGTCCCCAGCCACACAAATCCATCCGGTGTCTGCGCCAGCGCGTGAATCGTATTCTGCGGCAGCCCGTTCTCCATCACCCACGACTGCCGCCCGTACTGGGCCAGCGGCGTCGTCGGCTCCAGTGCCCACCCCACGGCAGATCCCGTCGCGCACGCCGCTGCCAGCAGCACCACCGCGCAAAACCTGGCCGCGCATCCCTTCGCCGCGCAAAGCCCCGCGCGCCGCCCGGGTCGGCGCGGCTTGCTCTCCTCCGGATTGGTCGCTGGAAATGCCAAAATCGTGCGCAGAGCGCGGCCCCGCCCGTGGCTGCTGCCCGGGCCGCGCACTTCCACAGTAATCTCTGCCGCCTGAATTTGCACCCAAGTCCTTTGCTTCCACTTGCCTATAGGTGTGCTTTTCTCTCCACCCTTTGGTGGAACCCAGCCTCACTCCAATGACTCAAGACATCCAGCCCGTCCCACGCTACTCTCTACTTGTCTCCTGAATTTATGCCTGTACATCACTGGCTTATGAAGAACTTCGGGCGGCTGCCAACGGCAGTCGCCCATTCCTTTTGCGCGGTCCTCCCCCATCCTCCGCCGCATCGTGTGCGCTTCACACCACTGCGTGCGCTGCGGGCCCCAACCTGCTACGCTTTCCTCCGCATGGAAACCGAAAACCTCCAGGTCGAACTCCGTCCTCCCCTCGCCGTGGTTACGCTCAACCGGCCGAAAGTCCTTAACGCCCTCAACGCCGCCACCCTCGCCGAGCTCGAATCCGCATTCCGCGCCCTCGCCGCCGACGCCTCCATCCGCGTCGTACTGCTCGCTGGCGCGGGCGGCCGCGCCTTTGCCGCTGGGGCCGACATTCGCGAGCTCGCCATCCTCTCCGCCGAGGAGGGCAAAGCCTTCTCCCAGCGCGGCCAGGCCATCTTCCGCGCGATTGAAACCCTCGGCAAGCCTGTCCTCGCCTGCATCCAGGGCTTTGCTCTCGGCGGCGGCTGCGAGCTGGCCGTGGCCTGCACGCTGCGCCTCGCCGCGGACGACGCTCGCCTCGGCCAGCCTGAAGTCAAGCTCGGCGTCCTGGCCGGCTACGGCGGAACCCAGCGTCTTCCGCGACTCGTCGGCCGCGGCGCAGCCCTCAAAATCCTCCTCACCGGCGAAATCCTCACCGCCGAGCAGGCTTACCGCATCGGTCTCGTGGACGAAGTGGTTCCCGCAGCCGAGCTCATCTCCCGCGCCGAGGCCCTCGCGCTCCAAATCGCAGCCAACGCGCCCCTCGCTGTGCGGGAAACTCTGCGCGCCGTTGACGAAGGCCTCGATCTTCCCCTCGACCTTGCGCTCTCGCGCGAAGCCGCGCTCTTCGGCGCGCTCTGCGGAACCGCCGACAAGGCCGAGGGCACGCGCGCGTTCCTTGAGAAGCGCGCCGCGGTTTGGAAAGGCGAATAAGCCCGTCGCTTTCGTCTGTGCGTCAGTGCCCGCCGGTCAATTTCCGCTGCTCTTGGCCGCGGCCTCCGGCGGAACCGGCTTCAGCGGCAGCGGAATCTCCAGCGTTCCCGTGCGGTCGTTCACCTCATCGCGCACCGCCACGCGCAGCCACGCCGCCCCCGGCGGAACCTCCAGCTCCTGCTCGGCGTGGAAGAGCACGCCGAATTTGCCGTTCGCGTCCGGCTCAGGAGAAGCCAGCCCGTCGTTCAGCATGCTGTTCAGCAGCTCCCCGTCCGCATCGTAGGCAGCCGCCGCAAACTCCAGTTTCGGCACCTTCTTCTCGTCCCGCGCCCGCGCCTTCAGGTCCGTGTCCAGCACGCCATACTGGATCTTGTACTTCTCCAGCTTCACCGGCTTCAGCGCCTTGGCTGACTTTTTCCGCTTCCGCGTCTTGAAGTAGATCGGCGAGTCCTCCAACTGGTCCATCTGTCCGGCCGTCGCCATCTCCGCCTGCCCCACCGCCTCCAGGTGTACGCTGAACAGCACATCGTGCAGCATCGGCGCGCCATGCTCAATGTTCGCGTAGAGCGTATCGGCGTCTTTGGCCGCCACAAACCGCGCCTGCAGAATCTCCTCGCGCCCCGCCACCTTCGCCGCGCTCTCCGGCCGCGCAAAGTAGAACCGCCGGTAGCTTAGCGTGTAATGGCCTTTCTTCTTCAGAGCCACTTCAATCCGCCGCTCTGAGCCGTCGAATTTCAGGTCAGAGGGCTCGTAGCTCAGCGCGTAGTAGCTCTCCCCGTGCGTTACGGCCTTCTCAATCAGGTCCTCGGCGTTGTTTGAGCTGAAGTACGCATGCCCGCCCGTCGCTGTCCCAATCGCCGACTCGTTCTGGTACTTCGCCATGTGCGCGATGCCGCCTTCCACGCCCGCCAGGTCCACCGGATACAGCGAAATCTGGCTGCTCATCAGGCTCGCATAGGTTTTTTCAATCTCCCCGCTCTCTTCCACGTTCCGATCGTTGTCGAAGGCCCCGTCCGGCCCGGGCCCAATCGCAATCGGAAACATATCCGCCAGCCAGATCACGTTTTTCCGCCCCGCAATTCCGCCCAGGTACTCAGCCAGGAAGTTCAGGTTCGACAGCGCCGCTCCCGTGTTCCCCGCGCCATACTCGCCCGGCCCGAACTCCGTTGCTCCGCCCAGAAAAACCTTCGGCACATGCGGCCCCGGCCCGTCGCGCAGGATGGCCTCCCGCAGCGCCTCATGATCGCTCGTGAATCCCATCACCATGTGCAGCCCCGCCGCGTTCACAAACAGCGCAAACCGCGTCCCCGCCGGCGCGTGGTCCACAAAGCTCAGCAACTGCTGGCGGAAGGCCATCTGGTGCTCCCGCAGCGTGTTCACCATGTCGTAATAGAGCACGTAGAGCGGCCCGGCCTCCGGTCCCTTTGGCAGGTTCACAAAGGTATTCGGCGGCATCCTGGGCAGCTTGGGCGGCACAAAGCTCGGCGTCTCTCCGTTCTCATAGTCAAAGGTCAGGACCTTCTGCTTCTTCCCGTCCTCCTTCACCTCGAAATCGCCCTTCTTCAGTCCCGTCACCGGCTTGCCGTCCTTGTCCAGCACCACCACGTCCACCGGAACCCGCCGCACCTCCACGTGAAACACCGTGCGCTTGTCCTGCTGCACACGGTTTGCCTCGCGCTGCTCCTCGGCCTCATGGGAAGGGAACTGCAGCGGCCGCCCCGACACCTGCGCGCGCGCCGTCCATGCCCCCGCCGGCGCCAGCAGCAGAGCCAAAGCACAACTCATCTTTGTGCGATTCCTCATTCCCACCCCAGTGGTCCGCGGTGTCGCCTCACCGTGCGTGCGTCCGCAGCCGGATGCAGAGGCGGCAGGCTTATCAAACTGCGGGGCGGGGCGCAAATGCAAGACAAAATTTTCGTTTCCCGGAAAAGTCGCTTGCACCGGAACAAAACCGGCCCTAGTGTGCCCGGTCGGCCGTCTGCGTCGCGCCGTCCAGCGGCAGACGGATCTCCATCGTCCCAGTACGGTTGCTCATCCGGTCCCGCACCGCCAGCCGCAGCCATGCCGCGCCCGGCGGCACGTCCAGCTCCTGGTCGCCATGGAAGAGCCCTCCCGCCTTGCCCTTTATCCCGATTCCCGGCGCGGCCACGCCCTCGTTCAGCAGGCTGTTCAGCATCTTGCCGTCCGCGTCGTAGGCCGCCGCCGCAAACTCCAGCATCGCCGGCCTTCCGCGCTCGCCGGCCAGCTTCTTCAGCAGGGGGTCAAACACGCCATAGGCAATCCGATACGTTTGCAGCTTCACCGGCTTCGGGGTCTTCTGCGGCTTGTTCCGCCGCCGCGTCTTGAAGTACGCGGGCGAGTCCTCCAGTGCCGCCATCTGCCCCTCGGTCGCCATCGCCGGCTCGCCCATCGCCGTCACCTTCGCGCTGAACAGCAGATTGTGCAGCATCGGCGCGCCGTGCTCCATGTTGGCATAGAGCGTGTCAGCCGCCTTCGCCGCCATAAACCGCGATTGCAGCGTCACCCTCCCTTTGGCCGGCTGAGCCGGGCCCTCCGGAAGCGCGTAATACAGCGTTCGGTAGGTGAGCGTGTACTCGTGCTTCTTCCCGAGCGTCACTTCGATGTGCCGTTCTCTTCCGTCGTAGAGCGTGTTTGTGGGTTCATAGCTCAGCGAGTAGTAGCTCATGCCGCTTTCCACGGCCTTGTCCAGCAGTTCGGTGAGTCTGTTGTTGGCGTAGTAGGCATGGCCACCGGTCGCTGCGGCAATGTCGTCCTCGTGGCGGTAGTTGGCAATCACGTCTCCTCCGGCCGAATTGAATCCTGACGCCGTCACTCCGTTCAGATCCACCGGACAAAGGGCCACCTCGCTCTCCTCCAGGGCTGTGTACATTTCCTTGATCGCCTGGCTTTCCAGATAGGTCAGGTCGTTAATCTGCATCGTCGAACTGGAAAAGCCTCCACCTACCCCGGTGTCCGAGTTATGGCCCGTCATCGTGGGGCCCACAGGGATGGGGAATTCACCCGCCAGCCACAGCAGGCTCTTTCTGCCGGGTATCCCATTCATGTATTCGGCAATAAACTTCAGATTGGAAAGCGCGGCTCCGGCGTCTTCATATCCGTAGTTCTCTCCATAGATAAAAACATTGGGTACGTGCGGACCTGGCCCTTTTGACAGAATCGCCGCCCGCAGCAGCGCATGGTCGCTCGTGAATCCCTGGATCAGATGCAATCCGGCCATATTCACGAACAGTGCAAAGCGGGTCCCAGGCTGCGCATGGTCCACAAAATCCAGCAACTGCTTGTGAGCTTCCATCTGCTGGGTAAGCGGTGTGTTCACCATGTCGTAGTAGAGGATGTAGAGCGGTCCCCGCTCCGGCTGCCGTGGCAGATTCACGAACGTGTTCGCCGGCAGGGGCGGCATCTTGCCCGGCGCATAGCGCATCACCCGCCCGTCAAAGTAGTCAAAGGAAAGAATCCTCTGGGGCTTCCCGTCCTCCCTCACGTGGAAATCCCTTTCCTTCAGCCCCGTCACAGGGTTGCCGTGCTTGTCCGTCACCACCACGTCCACCGGAACCCGCCGCACCTCCACCCGGAAGGTCGTCATCGGCGTCTCCGCGTTCGTAGTCTTGCTCTGCTGCGCCTGAGTCCCGGGAGCGGCCGCCAGGCCCAACAGCATCGCCATCACTGCCCATCGTCTGTCCATCCCTCGCTCCTTGCGCCTGTCGCAACATCGCAGGCAAAATCCCATGCACCGGCATTCTACAGCGTTATCCGCTGTCCCATACGCAAACCTTGTCCGGTTACCTGAAAATTACGCCCCTTTGTAACTCAAGTCAAAGCGTGGAATAACTCCCATCTGTATCCGAGTTACCCACCCATACTCTCTCTCCGCAAGCGCATCCTCCCGCTGGGAATCCGGCCTGGCCCGCGCCTTCGTCCTGTCCGCAGCCATGCCCCGGCTCCCGCAACCCCCTGCTATCCTTATAGGGTGATGCACCGCCGCCCATCGAGGTTTCTGGTTTTTCTCGCCCTGCTTTCCTCCTTCTCGCTCACTGCCTGCCACAAGCAGGAGCAGGAAGTCGCCGGCGTCGCCCACAAAGCAGCCGCCGCTGGGCGCCGCGTCCAGGCCGCCAACACCCTCAGCGACCAGCAGCGCGCCGAACTCGAAAAAATCCCCCTGCCGACCAAGAGCCTCTACGTCGATATCCACGATCCCAGCGAGTGGAACAATCCCTTCCTCACCGTGGAAGCCGACCGCATCGACCTCCGCATCATCCTCACGGACGCCAACACCAGCACCTTTGCCCAGGACACCATGCTTCGTCCCGCTGCCGCCCGCCGCCAGGAAATGCAGATTCGCCTCGCCGATCTCGCCCGCGCCATCGCCGCCCTGCCGCCCGATGCCTGGCGCTACGGCCGCGTCGTCGCCGTTGCCGAGGCGCCCAACGCCAGCCCAAAGGACAGCCCCGCCATCCGCCGCAACATGGAAGCCGCCATCCAGCAGCTCAACGACCTCGGCGTCGTCGTCGACGAGTGGCCCGGGCGCTGATCCCCAATCCGCCTGTCCCATCTCTTTGCTCTGTGCCCAAATCCATCAAGTACACTCTTCTTCGCGAGGGGGAGGACGATGTACGCTCAAACTGCTCACCGCAGCCCGCAATCGCCAGGGTGTCTTCGTCGAGTGGCCGGGATGTAAGCGTCCCGAGGCCGCGGCATACAGAACTCGCTGCGGGTTTCTGCTTATCGCTCTTTCGCCCGGATCGCCGCCGTGAGTCGCACCTGCAGCCCTACGATGCACCCGAGCGCACCGTACAGGACAAACGTTCCCCCGAACAGAACCGCGCCTTCTACGATCATTCCCACAGCGCTTGGAGTTGAAGGGTCGAAGGGCATAAGCAGCAACGTTGGCAAGAGCACGAGCAGAACTGAGCGCGGGGCATGAAAGACATATGCGGCCAGCAGCGCAACCACTAACTCGATCAGGCCGAAAACAAGGAACCACGCAATTAAAGCTATCTGGCGCCATTCGGCCATCGGGCTCTCGTTGGACATCGCATATGCTCCTTGAGCCAGGACACTTCGTATACTCATGGGGATTGGCACCGCAGTCAAATCAGGACTTAACGTATCGGGATCGTCCCCATCTCCCCTCGGCGCGCTACCATTCCCACGTGAGCTCTTCCGCTTTTCCCATCCTCGCGCAGTTCACGCCCCTTGACCACGAGCGTTTTGCCGCCCATCGCGAGCTCGAAGCCCGCCTCAAGTCCACCCTCGAAGGCGAAGTCCACTTCGACCTCGCCTCCCGCGCCATGTACGCCGCCGACGCCTCCAATTACCGCCAGCTTCCCGTCGGCGTTGTTTACCCGGTTGATGCAGCAGACGTGGAGAGAGCCCTGGAAGGGTGCCGCGCCGTCGGAGCCGCCGTCCTGCCCCGAGGCGCAGGAACCTCGCTCTCCGGCCAGTGCGCCAACGTCGCCGTGGTCTTCGATTTCTCCCGCTTCATGCATCAGCTCGTTTCGCTCAACCCCACGGAGCGCCTCGCCGTCGTCCAGCCCGGCCTCGTACTCGACCGCCTCCGCGACGCCGCCGAGCTCCACCACCTCACCTACGCGCCCGACCCCGCCACCCACTCCCGCTGCACCCTCGGTGGCATGATCGGCAACAATAGCTGCGGCGTGCACGGACTGCTGGGCGGAAAGACCGTCGACAACGTCCACTCCCTCGACATCGTCCTCTACGACGGCACGCGCATGACGGTGGGTCGTACCCCGGAAGCCGAACTCCAGGAAAAGATCCGCTCCGGCGGCCGCATCGGCCAAATCTACGCAGCCCTCGCCGAGCTCCGCGACCGCTACGGCGATCTCGTCCGCCAGAAATTCCCGCGCATTCCCCGCCGCGTCTCCGGCTACAACCTTGACGAGCTGCTGCCGGAAAACGGCTTCCACGTCGCCCGAGCCCTCGTCGGCAGCGAGGGCACATGCGCCACCGTCGTCTCCGCCACGCTCAACCTCACCGCCAGCCCGCCCTTTCGCGTCCTCACCGTCCTCGGCTTCAACGATCCCTTCGTCGCCGCCGACTCCGTCCCCCTCGCGCTCGCGCACAAGCCCATCGGCCTCGAGGGCTTCGATCATCTCCTCGTTCAGTTCATGCGCCGCAAGGGCCTCGCCCTCGGCGACCTTGAAACCCTGCCTCCCGGCGTCGGCTTTCTCCTCGTTGAAATGGGCGCATGGACCGCCGAAGAAGCGCAGGCCGCAGCTGAAAACGTCGCGCGCGATTCGCAAACTTGGCCCCATCCGCCCAACGCCCACATCTGCACCCCGGCTGAGGCTGCCGCCGTCTGGCACGTGCGCGAATCCGCCCTCGGCGCAGTAGTCTGCGTCCCCGGAGAGCCGGGACGCTGGGAAGGCTGGGAAGATGCCGCCGTACCCCCCGAGCGCCTAGGCGAATATCTGCGCCGCATCACCGCGCTCATGGCCCAGTACGGCTACACCAGTCCGCTCTACGGCCACTACGGCCAGGGCTGCGTCCACATGCGCATCAATTTTGACTTCGACACCGACCAGGGTCTCCGCGACTTCCGCGAATTTCTTGATCGCGCCACCGACGTCGTCATCGAGTGCGGCGGCTCGCTCTCCGGCGAGCACGGCGACGGCCAGGCCCGCGCCGCCCTGCTGCCCAAAATGTTCGGCCCCGAACTCATGCAGGCCTTTCGCGCCTTCAAGGCCATCTGGGACCCCGACAACCGTATGAATCCCGGCAAGCTCATCGATGCTGTCCGCGTCTACGACCCCGTCGAAAACCTTCGCCACCATCCCCCCGCGCCCGCAGCTCTTCAAGGGCGCGGAGCGCAGTCAAACGCACCGAACGTGCCCGAAACTCACTTCGCATTTGCCGCTGACTCTGGTTCCTTCCAGCACGCCACGGAGCGCTGCGTCGGCGTCGGCGCGTGCCGCCAGGCCTCCGGCGGCGTCATGTGCCCCAGCTATCGCGCCACCGGCCAGGAGCAGCACTCCACCCGCGGCCGCGCCCGCCTGCTGTGGGAAATGCTCGCCGGCGACCTCCGCGTGGAAGGCCTCCGCAACCCCGCCATCCATGAGGCCCTCGACCTCTGTCTCAGTTGCAAGGCCTGCAAAACCGAGTGCCCCGTGCAGGTCGACATGGCCGCCTGCAAATCCGAGTTCCTCGCCCAGAGTTACAAAGGCCGCCTTCATCCGCTCCAGCATTACGTCTTCGGCTATGCGGACAAGCTCGCCCGCCTCGGCTCACTCGCGCCCGCGCTCACCAACGCCCTGCTCACCGGCCCCGCCACCGGCCCGCTCGTCAAGCGAATCGCCGGCATCGCCAGCCAGCGCACGCTCCCGCGTCTCGCGCCGAAGACTTACCAGCGTTCCCGGGTTGTACCGGAAACCAACTCGTCAATGCGCGAAGCGCGGTCGGCCCCACCGCAGGTGGCCGCGCCGCAGGTGCTGCTCTGGCCGGACACGTGGAACAACTACTACCATCCCCAAACCCTCGCCGCTGCGGAAACCGTCCTCACCGCCGCCGGCTTCCGTGTCGTCGTCCCACGCGGCCATCTCTGCTGCGGCCGCCCGCTTTACGACTTCGGCATGCTCGCGTCCGCCCGCGCCTATCTCGCCCGCGTCCTCAGCCGCATGGCCCCCTACCTCGACGCCGGCCTGCCCATCCTCTTCCTCGAACCCAGTTGCGCCAGCGTCTTCCGCGATGAACTCCCCGAGCTCTTTCCAAAAGATCAAAGAGCGGAGCGCCTGCGCGAACAAATCTGGCTCCTCGCCGACTGGCTCGCCGCCCACGCTCCGAACTTCGCGGTTGACACGCTCCATGGCGCGCACATTCTTGTCCACGGCCACTGCCACCACAAAGCCGTCTTCGGCGGCCCGCAAAGCGAAATCGAAATCCTCCGCCGAGCCGGCGCCACCGTCGAGCCCATCCAGTCCGGCTGCTGCGGCATGGCCGGTCCCTTTGGCTTCGAGGCCGGCAAATTCGAAATCTCCAAAACCATCGCCGAAGACGGGCTGCTCCCCGCCGTCCGCGCCGCCGGCCCCACCACCATCCTCGTCGCAGACGGCTTCAGTTGCCGCGAGCAGATCCAGCAGCTCGGCCACGCGCACGCCCTCCACTTCGCTGAGGTTCTCGCCCGCACCTGCGGCTGCGGCGGTTGAACGGCTTTGGCTCTTTATCGCACAATCTTCACAGCGCTTGACACATACCTGGTCATTGCCGCGTCGCTGGTCACCAGCGCAAGTCCCTCGACCTTCGCCTGTGCAATCAGCACCCGGTCAAATGGGTCTTTGTGATGCATCGGCAGTGCATAGACAGCGGCAATATGCTCCGGACGTAACAGCAGCGGCGCGGCCGCCAACTCGTCCAGCGCATCCTTCCACCAGCCTCGCGGGTCCCCCACATCCAGCGTGCCCTTCATGCTTTTCAGCAGCACCTCCCAGTAGGAGACCACGCTCAGCACGTTCGGGCCTTTCAGAATCGCTCGACGGGCCGCGGCCGATAGACGCTCCGGAGCCACCAACGCAAAGAGGACGGCATTTGTGTCCAGCAGGTTGCCGCTCACACGTCGCCTTTCAGGAATCGATCCAGATCAATCGGCTTATCCCATCCAGGGAGCAAGCGAACCCGGTCTTTCATCCCGCCCAGTCGCGCCCGCCGCGTCTCCTGCGGAGCCGGCGCAATCTGTGCCACAGGCTTGCCATGGCGCGTGATCACCACGCTCTTTCCGGCTTCCACGGCGCGGATCAATTCCGTAAGGCGATTCTTTGCATCTGCGGTGCTCACCTTCATGAAATAATTATAGCCATAATCTATGGCCATAATCAATCCTTTGCCGAAATCAATCATCGGATTCCGGCGCCAGAACGTCAGCGCCCCGCCCGCCAACGTCCGAGCCCGTGCGCTACCATGGTTCCATCCCCGGGGGCACGCATGTTCGTCGTCGTCTGGCAGTTTGAAGTCGCTGAAGGAAACGTCGCCGCATTTGAGGCCGCCTATGGCCCCGACGGTTCCTGGGCCCGGCTCTTCCGCACCTCGCCCGAGTACCGCGGCACCGAGCTCCTCCACGACGCCTACATCCCCGGCGCCTACCTCACCATCGACCGCTGGTCCAGCGAGGAGGCCTTCCGCGCCTTCCGCCGCGACCACGACGCCGACTACGAGGTCCTCGACCGCTCCTGCGACGCCCTCACCAGCCGCGAAACCCGCGTCGGCGCCTACTCCGTCTAGTTTTGTTGCTATCGTGAATCGTTCACCCTACGGCTCTATCGCAGAATGTGAACGTTCCCGCGGAACTCAGGACCCGCCAACATTTCGACTCCGCTATCGAAGGTAACGAATACGCCATTCCGTCTGATTGCCATTCCAAGCAAATAAGCGTCCGTCACCTGCTGATGGCCTGAAATGCGCGCCGCGAAAAGATCCGTCAGCATCTCCCAACTCTCATCCATCTCCCAGTACGAATAGCCGGGATACTCTTTCAGCATTTGAAGCATCGCCCTCGCCTGGGCCATGGATCGTGGACGTGGACGATATTGAGGGTTGGTTGTTACGCGGACAAATCCTGACTCTGTGAGCGGGCATAGTCCCCAATCGCGCTTGCCTGAGGAGTCAAACCATTCCTGCGCCTTCCGGTAGTGCCTGTGTTCTGACTCCATCAGCGCGATCAGAACATTCAGGTCAAGCAAATGCTTCCGGATCAAATTCCTCCTCCTCCAGCTTCTTCACCATCTCAGTGGTCAGCACTCCGCCAGTTCCAGAGGGAGGAAACATCGGAAATCCATTCGGGCTTCGCCGGATATCAGGTGTTGGCGCAGGCGCATTCTGCGCTTTGCGCACCAGCTCGCTAATGGCCGCGCCCAGGGTGAGCCCTCTCGCCCGGGCATAATAGGCCGCATACTCGTGAACTTCATCGTCCATCGTCACCGTGGTTCTCATAAGGCAATTCTACATCATTTCTGAACTTGATGCGATTATTGAAGATTGATGCGAATCATCTATTTTGATGCTCTTCGAGAATATTCTCCTTTTCTTCGCTTTTTCCCTGTCTTTGCCTGTTCCGTCCTGCTACAATCCCCTCGAATCCAATCCCCGCCGTGGCGTGTTTTCCGTCATTTTTCCGCTGGGCCGCGCCGACGGTCAGGCTTTTTTCAGGAGTTCCCTCATGGCAATCGCCGATGACCGTGCAAAAGCGGTCGAACTGGCTCTCTCGCAGATCGAAAAGCAATTTGGCAAAGGTTCCATCGTCCGCCTCGGCTCCAAAGAGGCCCTGCTGCCCATCGCCGTCATCTCCACCGGCTCCATCAGCTTCGACGCAGCCCTCGGCGTCGGCGGCATCCCCCGCGGCCGCGTGACAGAGGTCTTCGGCCCTGAGTCCTCCGGAAAAACAACCATCACCCTCCAAATCATCGCCGAGGCTCAGCGCTTGGGCGGCCTGGCCGCCTTCGTCGATGCCGAGCACGCCCTCGACCCCGGCTACGCCAAAAAGCTCGGCGTCGATGTCGACAATCTCCTCGTCTCGCAGCCGGACTCCGGCGAGCAGGCCCTGGAAATCACTGAGGCCCTGGTCCGCTCCGGCGCCATTGACATCCTCGTCGTCGACTCCGTGGCCGCCCTCGTCCCCAAGGCCGAGCTGGACGGCGAGATGGGCGACTCCCACATGGGCCTCCAGGCACGCCTCATGTCCCAGGCCCTGCGCAAGCTCACTGGAACCATCTCAAAATCCCGCACCGCGCTGATTTTCATCAACCAGATTCGCGAGAAGATCGGCGTCATGTTCGGCAATCCCGAAACCACCACCGGCGGCCGGGCGCTCAAGTTTTATTCCTCCGTGAGGGTAGATATTCGCCGCATCGCCGCCATCAAGGAAGGCGACGTGGTCACCGGCAACCGGACCAAGGTCAAGATCGTCAAGAACAAGGTGGCCGCGCCCTTCCGCGAAGCCGAGTTCGACATCCTCTATGGCGAGGGCATCAGCCGCGAGGGCGACGTGCTCGACCTCGCCGTGGCCAACAATATCGTGGAAAAATCCGGCGCATGGTACAGCTACGCCGGCGAGCGCATCGGCCAGGGTCGCGAAAACACCCGCAACTTCCTCAAGGAAAACAAGGACACCTTCACCAAAATGGATGTCGAGGTGCGCCGAAAGCTGGGCATCGGCGCGGTCAAGGCCGACGTGCCCGAAGTCCCCGCCGCCGGCCCCGCCGAAGCCAAGGAAGCCGTCCGCTCCCGCAAAGCATAACCGCCTCAACCCCACTCATCCACTACAATCGGCTGCCCTCGCGCAGCCGATTTGCTTTTGCGCCACCATCCCATCTCCGCAGCATCGACGAAAATGCCGTAGAATCGCCATGGAGCCCGCAGTCATGTCCGTCAAAGTCCTCTATCCCGGCACCTTTGACCCGCCCACCAACGGCCACATCGACCTCATCCAGCGCGGCTCCCGGCTCTTTGAGCACCTCATCGTCGCCATCCTCATCAACCCCGTCAAAAACCCCCTCTTCACCGTCGAGGAGCGCGTGGATATGCTCCGCGAGGCCACCGCCAGCCTCGGCAACGTCTCCGTCGCCACCTTTGACGGCCTCATGGTCGACTTCGCCCGCACCCTCGGCTGCACCGCCGTCCTGCGCGGCATCCGCGCCATCTCGGACTACGAGCACGAGTTCCAGATGGCCCTCATGAACCGCCGCCTCGCCCCGGAAATCGAAACCGTCTTTCTCCAGCCCGCGGGCCGCTACTCCTTCATCAGCTCCCGCATGCTCAAGGAGGTCTTCAGCTTCGGCGGCGACGTCACCGGCCTCGTCCCACCCAACGTCCTCAAGCGCCTCCGCTCCCGCATGAAGGGAAAGTGAAGCGCCGCAATTCTTTTTCTCAGGAGCGAGATCCGAACAGGCCCTTACGCCACCATCACACGCGCCCGTGACCGCGTGCTCGGGCTCGCCTGCACCGTGATCCGGATATCCTGCCCCAGCCGCAGAAGAAAGCGCATCAGTCGCTCCAGCGAGAACCCGGCGAGCCGCCCGCGAATCAGCGCCGAGACCTTCGGCTGGTCCACTCCCAGCAGCTTGGCCGCCTGGGCTTGCGTCAGACCCCGCGCCCGAATCAGCACGGCAATCTTGTGGGCCAGCTCGGCCTTGGCAAGCGCCTCTTCCGGGTTCGGCACTCCAAGGTCGGCAAAAACATTTCCACTGCTCACCGTGTAGTCACGCTCGCTCTTTGCCATCGCTATCCCTCCAGTTCCGCGTCGATTTCCATGGCCCGCTGCAATCGCTGCTTCACCAGTTCCATCACTCCCCGCGGTGTCGATATCCCGTGTTTTAACTTCTTCTGGAAGGCGTGCAGCACATACACCGCCTTCTCCAGCCGCACGGTATAGACGGTCCGGAACGTCTCGCCTCTGTGATCCGTAACCACCTCCAGCACGCCCGTGCTCATCGCCCTCAGCGGCTTCGCGTCGATGTGCTTGCCGCCCATCTGCGCCTGGTAGAGCGCAAACCCCACCTGACGCTGGACCGCGGGCGGAAACCCGCTCAGCACCTTGCGCGAGTCGGCAACGAAGATCAACGGCCTGATTGGAGTGTCTGCCATCGTCGATTATGCCAAATATAGCATATCTCCCGCGCGGGGGTAGATCGCAATTTTCAGGAAAAGACTCCCGGCAACCCGCCCTCGCCCATTCCTCCACGCCCCAAAATCTGTAAAGATAGAGGCAGCCATGAGCACCTCCACAGTTCCTCAAATCTTTGCCGAGCGCATCGGCCGCATTCAAGTCTCCGCCACCATGGCCGTCGCTGCGGAGGCCTCCAAGCTCCGCGCCGCCGGCGCAAACCTTGTCGACTTCGGCGCGGGCGAGCCCCATTTCCCCACGCCGCGCCACATCAAGGACGCCGCCATCCAGGCCATCGACGCCAACTTCACCCGTTACACCGTCGTTCCCGGCATCCCTGACCTGCGCAAGGCCATCGTCGAGCGCCACGCCGCCGACTTCGGCTCTGACTACTCCGTCGACGAGGCCATCTTCACCTCCGGCGGCAAGCACGCCCTCTTCAACACCATCCAGGTCCTCATTGACCACGGCGACGAGGTCATCCTTCCCGTGCCTTATTGGGTCAGCTTCAAAGACATCATTCAGTACGCCGGCGGCAAGGTCATCTTCCTTGAGACCAGCGAGAGCGAAAACTTCCGAATCACCGCCGACGCCATCGAGCGCGCCATCACGCCGCGCACCAAGGCCATCATCCTCAACTCGCCCTCCAATCCCGCCGGCGCGGTCGTCTCCGCCGAAGATTTGGAGCGCATCGTCCACCTCGCCCACAAGCGCGGCATTTACCTCCTGCTCGACGAGTGCTACGTCTATCTCAATTACGCCGGCACGCCCGTCTCCGGCGGCTCCTTCACCTGGGCCAAGGAGCACCTCGTCATCCTCGGCTCGCTCTCCAAGACTTACTCCATGACCGGCTGGCGCGCCGGCTACGCACTGGCCCCCAAGCCCATCGTCGCCAACTTGAGCAAGCTCCAGTCGCAGTCCACCTCCAACGCCACCAGCTTCGTCCAGAAGGCCGCCATCGCCGCCCTCGCCGGCCCGCAGGAGTGCGTCGCCGAGTTCCGCGCCGAGTTCATCGGCCTGCGCGACCACATGCTCGCGCGCCTCGCCGAAATCCCCGGCGTCACCTGCACAAAGCCCGAGGGCGCATTCTATGTGTATCCGAACTTGTCGGCATTCATCGGCAAGGGCGGCATCCAGTCGGCCACGGAGCTCGCAACCCGCCTGCTCCATGAGGCTCACGTCGTCACCGTGCCCGGCGAGGCCTTCGGCACCCCGCACCACATCCGCATCTCTTACCCCGTCACCCGCCAAAACATCGACGAAGGCGTCAAGCGCATCGGCGCATTCCTCACCAGCCTCGCCTGAGCATCGTTGCCCGCTGCGGATAGCGCGGGCGTCGGAGGGAGCCGGGGGCTTCCGCTGCGGATAGAGCGGGCGTCGGAGGGAGCCGGGGGCTTCAGCCCCCGGGAAAGTGCCGGCCTCTCGGCCAATGGGGAGAGCCGCGCCTGTTGAAGGGTACGGGCTTTAGCCCGTACATCAGCAGCATCCACATCCTCAGAGGCTCCAACCCCTGAGGGTGCCGTGTGCCCCATTCATGCGCGCCTTTTGCGCATGAGTGGGCGTCCGCATCCATCCGCACAACCACGGGCGCCCCATCCTTTGCGTTCTTCGCGAAGGGTGGGAAAGCACAAATCTCCGCATCGGCCGCCTTGTAACAGGGCACGGCTTCAGCCGTGTCGAAAAATCGCCCCAAAAACCGAAAGGGCTTCAGCCCCTGAAGGATGATTCTTCGGTCGTTTCGCCTGCCCATCGCCCTTTTGCCGCAGCCTGTTCAGCCCATACATCAGCGGCATCCTCGTCATGAATCGACTTGGCAATTCTGCACGCCGTGTGTAAGGTGTCATTGATTCAATGACGAATCCATTTGAAACAATCATTGCCCCTAAACCAGTGGCACATGGGCGAATGGAGGAGTGTGAGGGGAACGCGATGCGACAAATCATAAAGGGATTCGCACTGTTAGCACTGGCGATATGCAGGCAGGTGTACTGCTGGACATTCCTTATTGGTTCATATTTCGGATTCCGTTATGTCTACAGGAGCATTCGAGGTCTGATGCAAAGCCCCTTGGTCGATACAGGTCACATTGTAAGTATTACGAGTAATGCGATTTATTCCGTCGTCTGGGTCATCGCATGGTGGATGATCCTGAGAAAGAAACCTGCGGCGAAACGATGGGCCATCGCTGCAAACCTCATTCTTATCTTTACCTATCTTCCGGTACTTATGTTTGGAAATTGGCGAGGCTTTCTGAAGCTGGAACTCGACTGGTGGCAGTTTATCTTGATCGGAATCTTTGGGATCATCATCTTCAGCGTCCCGTATCACGGTTGGCGACTTAGGGAACCTCTGAAGGGCGCTCAAGCTGAGCATTGATGCGACCGCCGTCGAAGCAAGAAAAGAGCATCGGCGGAGCAGCTTAATCCTCAGAGGCTCCAACCCCGAACAAATCGTTCTCTCCGCCGCGTCTCACCCCCGCGGAACTTCCCCTTCAATCACCGTCGGCTTGGTCCACGCCGGCTGTACGCCCCACTCCGCCATCTGGGCCACGTGCCTGCAGTCCGGGCACATCGTCTCCGGGTGCCGCGCGTTGCAGTGCGGGCACACCGCGCCGCTTGCAAAGGTGTCGAATCGCCCTCCGCACAGGTCGCACCGCCAAAGCGGGCCAATCGGTGGCGCCATTCCGCAGCTCGGGCATTTGAATCCCGCATGCCGCGGCATCTGTTCCAGCTTCACCATCTCCCGCGCCACCTTGATGCTCTGCCAGCAGCTCATCAGCAGATAAGCGGCAATCAGAATCGTCCATATCGACCCCCACCAGAGCCCCAGCAGCAGCAATCCCACCGTGCCCGCAACCCCAATCCACGCGGAAACCAGCAGGCTCCTGCCCTTGCCCAGCCAGAACCACAGCAGCGCCCAAAGAATCTTGCCGCCATCCAGCGGATACACCGGAAGGATGTTGAACGCCAGCAGAATCACATTGATCCACGCCACGTTCACCAGGAAGGTGTAGAAGTCCGGCTGCGTCTGCGCCAGGCCCATGCTCCGGGCCGCGAACCACGCCCCGCCCAGCACCGGCATCAGCGCCACATTCACCAGCGGCCCCGCCGCAATGCTCCACAGCACCGGCCCCGGCCTCGGCGGCGGATCCACATAGGCCACGCCGCCCAGCGGCCACAGCATAATTGTGTCCGCACGTCCGCCCACCTGCCGGCAGGCCAGCGCATGCCCAAACTCGTGCACCACCACAATCCCGAACAGCGCCAGGTACTCCAGCACGTTCCAAATCACCGAGCGGTAATCCCCGCGGCGCATCTCCACTTCGATAATCGCCACCACAAACCACGACCAGTGCAGGTAGAGGTCAATCCCCGCCACGCGCGTCAGGTGCAGTGAGCCATTCTTCAGGGTGGGCATAGCCGGTAGCTTACCCCATCGCCCCCTCCCGGCATCGTGCCGGACGGCTGCGGCCCCTATCCGGGCCGCCTATTCCGCATCCTGAGAAGCCAACCGCCAAAAAGTGCGCGTCTTCACTGGGCAAACCTGTTCCCGGTCAGGTAGGATTGCCTTTCCATGCCGACCCCGATCGATTTCCGACCCGTGATTCTTGCCGGTGGAAGCGGAACCCGCTTCTGGCCGCGCTCCCGCCGGGCCCATGCCAAGCAGGTCCTCGCCCTCGATGGCGAGCGCTCCATGATCCAGCAGACCGTCGAGCGCCTCAAGCCCCTCGGCGCGCCGGACAAGACCTGGGTCATCACCAACGACTACCTCGCCGCCGAAATCGCTGACCAGCTTTCGGACGTGCCCCGCTCCCAAATCATCAGCGAGCCCGTCGCCCGCAACACCGCGCCTGCCTGCGGCCTGGCCGCCTTCCTCATTGAGCGCCAGAATCCTGACGCCATCCTCGGCGTCTTCCCTTCCGACCACGTCATCGCCGACGAGCCGCGCTTCCTCAAGGCCCTCCACAAAGGCATCGCCCTGGCCGCCGCCGGCGAAAACATGGTCGTCCTCGGCATTGAGCCCACCCGCCCTGAAACCGGCTACGGCTACATCGAAACCGGCGACCTCACCGCCGACGACTCCGCCCACCACGTCCGCAGATTTACTGAGAAGCCCAACCTCAACCGCGCCCAGGAGTTCGTCGCCGCCGGAAATTATTTCTGGAACTCCGGCATGTTCCTCTGGTCCGCACGCACCCTCGCCAACGCCGTCCGCGAGCACCTGCCGGAGACCGCCCCGCTGCTTGAAAGCATCGCCGCCGCCTACGGCAAGCCGGACTTCGAGGCCGTCTTCCAGAAGCTCTACGCGAAGTGTGAAAACATCTCCGTCGACTACGCCGTCCTTGAGCCACGCTCCGCCAAAGGCGAGCATCTCTCACGCCTCTTCTGCCTCCCCGCCGAGTTCAGCTGGAACGACCTCGGCTCCTGGGCCTCGCTCTACGAGTACCAGATCGAAAACCGCCTCCGCGGCGACGGCGATGGAAACGTCTCCGACACCGACGGCCACCTCGCTCTCGACGCCGGCAACAATTACATCTACAGCCCCCGCAAATTCGTCGCCCTCGTCGGCGTTGAAAACCTCGTCATCGTCGACACCGAAGACGCTCTGCTCATCGCCAATCGCGAAAACTCCCAGGACGTGGGAAAAATCGTCAAGGAGCTCGGCCTCTCCGGCCGCAACGACCTCCTCTGAGCGCGGCCTGAGTCGCAACCATGCAATTCACCAGGCGCCTTCGCGACGGAGTCCGCAACGGCCAAATCACCTGCACAGTGCGCATCTGGAAGCGCCTGCAGGTGCGCGTCGGCGGCCGTTACCGCATGGAGGAAGGCGAAATCGAAGTGGACTCGATCGAGCCAATCGACTTCCCTGACATTACGCCCCAGCTCGCGCGCGTGTCTGGATTCGCCGGCCTCCTCGACCTGCTCAAGATTGCCAAACACGGCAGCGGCGACAAAATCTATCTCATTCGCTTTCATTACATCCCTCCGCGCCAGCCGCCAGCCCCGCGATAGATCCCATTCCGCGTTACAATCTCCCCATGGCACGCACCGCCAAGGAAATTTTCGATGAAGCCAGCAAGCTGCCGCACGCGGAGATCGACTGGCTCATCGAATCCCTGCTCCTCAACGACGGCGATGCGTCGCAGGACGCGGCCGATGCCGCATGGGACGCGGAGATCAAGCGTCGTCTCGATGCAATCGACTCCGGCGCCATTGAAATGCGCCCTCTCGATGAGGTGCTCAGCCGCTTGGACGCACGCGTTGCCGCAAAGCTGCAAAAGTGAAATCCGTCAGCGTTCACCCCCAGGCCGAAGCCGACGCGGAAGGTGCGTTCGACTGGTATTGGACGCAGAGCCCATTGGCGGCCCTGCGGTTCCATTCTGAGCTCATGTCAAAGTTACGCACGGTGCCCCACGCATCCAGCTCTTCGCCACCTCATGTCCACGGCACACGCCGCATCCTGCTGCATCGTTTCCCTTATTCCATTGTCTTCCGCGAGCTCCTGCATGAAATTCAAATCATCGCCGTCGCTCACGCAAAGCGGCGTCCCGGCTACTGGGCTGCCCGTCTTTAAATCGCATCGTTACAATGGAGAAGCCTGAGCCAGCGGGCTCGTGCGCCGCCTCATCCACAAGGAGAAATCAAAGTTCCACCATGCCCCATCCTCAAATCAAGTTCGGCACTGACGGCTGGCGCGGCGTCATCGCCGACGACTTCACCTTCTCGAACGTCCGCATCGCCGCCCAGGCCATCGCCGCTTACGTCCACGCCCACCACGACCCCTCCCGCGGCCTCTGCATCGGCTATGACACCCGCTTCGGCTCCCGCGCCTTCGCCCAGGCCTGCGCCCAGGCCGCCGCCGCCACCGGCATCCCCGTCTTCCTCGCCAACGGCATCACGCCCACGCCCGCCCTGTCTTACGGGGTAAGAGCGCGGAGCGCCGCAGGCGGCATCATGATCACTTCCTCGCACAATCCCGCGCAGTGGAACGGCGTCAAATACAAAGCCTGGTACGGCGGCTCCGGCAAGCCCTCCATCATCGCGGAAATCGAATCCTTCCTCGGCCAGCCCGTCCCGCGCGCCGCTCAGCCAGCGCCCATCGTCTGCGTCAATTTCCTCCCCGATTACCTCGCCGCCATCCAAGGCTTCGCTGACCTCGACCTCATCGCCCGCTCCGGCATGAACTTCGCCATTGACTCCATGTACGGCGCCGGCGGCACGATACTTTCTGACATATTCACCCGCATCGGCGTCCGTCACGTTCAAATCCGCGGCAATGTGGACCCGCTCTTTCCCGGCATCAACCCTGAGCCCATTGAGCCGCACATCCGCGCCCTTGGGGAAGCCGTCGTCGCCCACCACTGCCACGCCGGACTCTGCACCGACGGCGATGCCGACCGCATCGGCGCGACCGACGAAAACGGCAACTTCGTCGACCCCCACAAAATCTTCTCCGTCCTCTTGAGCTGGGTTCTCCGCCGCAAAGGCTGGCCCGGCGCAGTCACCCGCGCCTTCAACACCACCAAAATGCTCGACCGCATCTGCGCCAAACATGGCCGCGAACTCATCGAGCACGGCATCGGCTTCAAGTTCGTCTGCGACCTCATGCTCGAGCGCGAAATCGTTATGGGCGGCGAGGAATCCGGCGGCATCGGTTTCCAGCGCCACCTGCCGGAGCGCGACGGCCTGCTCAACGCGCTGCTGCTCGCCAACGTCATGGCTGAAGAAGGCAAAACCCTCGGCCAGCTCGTCGCCGACCTCCAGGCCGAGTACGGCGAGCACCAGTACGGCCGCATCGACCTAAACCTCCCCGACGCGCAAAAGAACGCCGCCATCGCCCGCGCCCGCGCGCTCCCCGTCGGCAGCCCCGCCTTCGCCGGCATGCCTGTCCTCCGCCAGGAAACCATGGACGGCATCAAGTTTTTCCTCGATAATCCCGAGGCCCGCACCAAACCCAACGCCGCCGAAACCTGGATCCTCCTCCGCGCCAGCGGCACTGAACCCCTCCTGCGCGTCTACACCGAATCCTGCTCAAAGGAATCCGTCGCAAAGCTGCTCGAAGCCGGCCGCACCTTCGCGATGAATGCTTGAATGATCCTTTAGTCTGATTGCTCAGGGGACGATGCTGATTTCCGTCTCGTTCAGATTCCTCAACTTCGAAAGAAAATCCTGAAAGAAATCATCCACTGCAAACTTCTGATCGATTCGGAATTCGCCTGAATTATCTCTGAGCTGCAAGACCCAATCAGGGCCGCCTCTCCCTCCAGGCTCCGTGCGCCAGCCTTCGACTTCGCTTAGTTGAACTGAACTATCTCCGAACGCGTAGCCGACTGAAATTTCGGTATTCGTGAGCATTAGGCGGGACCGAAGTGCCCAGCAGCAACAGTAGATTCCAGGCAGACTAATCGGGACTGCGACAATAACAGCTCCGGGTCCGAACATATAGAGGAAGAACACACCCGCACCGATGAAAGCGAGTCCCATTGCGCAGTACACGATTTGCACGAATCGGCCCATGTGGTAGACATGAGGTTCCATCAGCGCGTTCATCCCTTCGACCACGAAGAATAGCAGTCCCGCGTGAGAGAGGCTATATGCCCCTGCGGACCGCCGCGATCCACGCCGGCAGAGAACCACGCGCTACACTGGCCTCGGAGAAATAGCCATGTTCATCCACATCTTCGGATTCCGCTGGAAGCCCCACGCCACCGCCGCCGACCAGGCCCGCGCCACCGACGCCATCCTCGCCTTCCAGGGCAGCATCCCCGGCCTCATCCGCGTCCACGTCGGCCCCAATCTCTCGCCGCGCGGTCAGGGCTACACCTTCGCCGGCCTCATGCTCTTCGCCACCCGCGCCCACTGTGACGCCTACTCCACACACCCCGACCATCTCGCCCTGCTCGACTGGCTCGTCCCCCTCATCGACCCCGTCGAACTCGACTTCGAAGCCTAGCGCCTACAAGAACCTCTG
The DNA here is from genome assembly GCA_035534635.1 of Occallatibacter sp. Classification (GTDB taxonomy): domain Bacteria; phylum Acidobacteriota; class Terriglobia; order Terriglobales; family Acidobacteriaceae; genus Telmatobacter. The sequence continues at coordinate 36,408 of DATLRP010000054.1, read as the reverse complement.
GGTGCCCCATTCATGCGCGCACCGGGGTCCCCGGCGATAGGTCTTCGTCGCCGGGGTGGCTGGGCGCATGAGTGGGAAACCAAAAACCTCAACCTGCCTTGTAACAGGGCACGGCTTCAGCCGTGCCGAAATATCCGCATACCCTGTGTGGCTTTAGCCCCTGCCGGGTGCCCCACGTCTCGATTCTGCGACGTGGGAAAGCACGGTCCTTGGTCTGCGACCGGTACGCGCCTACTGAATCACCGCCACCTTCGCCCGCTTGCCCAGCCGCACCACAATGCTCATTGGCAGCTTATTTTCGATAACGAATATTGGGCTGCTATGGACCTTCCCATCTAGCCTTACGGCTCCTTCAATGATCTTTCGGCTGGCCTCGGTACCGGATGCCGCTAATCCCAACCGAGATAACAGCTTTGGCAGCCGAATTTCTAATTCGCTGGAGGGGCCTGCCTCTGCCCCAGCCACGTCAGCATAAGGAACCAAAACCTCTTCGAGGTCTTCCGCCGTTTCCTTCTGCTGAAACATCCGCGCCCAGTTCTCATCTGAGCTCTGTGCAGCGGACTCACCGTGAAATCCCGCCACAATCGTGCGCGCCAGCCGCTTCTTCGCCTCCATCGGATGCAGCCTGCCCGCGGCCACCTCCGCCTTCAGCGCCTCCACCTCTGATCCGCGAAGGTCCGTCAGAAAAAGAAAATACTTCCACATCAACTCATCGTTGATGCTCATCAGCTTGCCGTACATCTCGCCCGCCGGCTCATTGATGCCGATCGCGTTGTTGAGAGACTTGCTCATTTTCTGCACGCCGTCCAGCCCCTCAAGAATCGGCGTCATCAGCACAATCTGCGGCTTCTGTCCGTAGTGCCTCTGCAGCTCGCGCCCGCACAGCAGGTTGAACTTCTGGTCCGTCCCGCCCAGCTCCACGTCGCACTCCAGCATCACGCTGTCATACCCCTGCATCACCGGATACAGCAGCTCGTGCAGACTGATCGGCTGTTCGTCCTGGAAGCGCTTGTGAAACTCGTCGCGCTCTAACATTTGAGAAACGGTAAAGTGCGCCGTCAGCCTTATCGTCTCCTCATAGCCCAGCTTGCCCAGCCACTCGCTGTTGTAGCGCACCTCGGTCATCTTCTCATCCAGAATCTTGAAGACCTGCTGCTTGTAGGTCTCGGCGTTGCGGTCAATCTCTGCGCGCGTCAGCGGCTTCCTTGTCACGTTGCGCCCGGTCGGGTCGCCGATCAGCGAAGTGAAATCGCCCACCAGGAAAATCACCGTGTGCCCCAGCTGCTGAAAGTGCCGCAGCTTCCTCATCAGCACCGTGTGCCCCAGGTGCAGGTCCGGCGCAGTCGGGTCAAATCCGGCCTTCACGCGCAAGGGCCGCCCGGTCTTGCGGCTTTCTTCCAGCCGTTCGCGCAGGTCGCTCACGCGGAGTATCTCCGCCGCGCCCTTCTCAAGCAAATCCATCTGTTCATCTACTGGCTTAAACGTGCTCATATCGTCCTTCAGTATACGGGGCCGCCGCGCGCGCCTTTCCTCGCAATCCGCCCCGCACCGCCGCCCTTCGCCCGCCCTCCAACCGCACTTCTCATCGAACGTTCATCATCCTTCTGCAACGCCCGCCCGCCCCGCTTCATCCAACCAGCTACAAGGAGATCCCCGCCCCATGCCCACAGTCACCGGTCGTGCCATGCAGGTTCCCGCCGCCGGCGGAGCCTTCGAACTCATCCAGAAAGAATTCCCCGAGCCCGGCCCCGGCCAGGTCCGCATCCGCGTCCAGGCCTGCGGCGTCTGCCACAGTGACTCGCTCACCAAACTCGGCCTCTGGCCCGGCCTCCAATATCCGCGCGTCCCCGGCCATGAGGTCGCCGGCATCCTTGACGCCATCGCGCCCGACGTCTTCCGCTTCCAGGTCGGCCAGCGCGTCGGCCTCGGTTGGCACGGCGGCCACTGCAACTTCTGCAACGCCTGCCGCCGCGGCGACTTCGTCCTCTGCGAAAACGGCCCGGTCTCCGGCATCAGTTTTGACGGCGGCTATGCTGACTACGTCCTCGCCCCCGCCAACGCCCTCGCCCTCATCCCAGGCGAAATCGCCCCCGCAGACGCCGCCCCGCTGCTCTGCGCCGGCATCACCACCTTCAACAGCCTGCGCAACTCCGGCGCGCGCACCGGAGACACCGTCGCCATCCTCGGCATCGGCGGCCTCGGCCATCTCGCCGTGCAGTACGCCGCCAAAAGCGGCTACCGCACCATCGCCATCGCCCGCGGCCAGGACAAAGGCCCCCTCGCCCATCAGCTCGGCGCGCATCAATATATCGACACCACCATCCAGAACCCCGCCCAGGAACTGCAAAAGCTCGGCGGAGCCAACATCATCCTCTCCACCATCACCAGCGCCAAAGCCCTCGGCTGGGTCCTCGACGGCCTCGCCCCCGCCGGAAAATTCATCCTCCTCGGCGCGCCAGACGGCCCCTTCGCCGTCAACCCCCTCCCCATGCTCCTCGGCCGCCGCACCGTCGCAGGCTGGCCCTCCGGCACCGGCATGGATTCTGAAGACACGCTCAACTTCAGCGCCCTCGCCGGCGTCCGCCCCATGAACGAGGTCTACCCGCTGGAAAAAGCCGAAGAGGCCTACGAGCGCATGATGAGCGGCAAAGCACGCTTCCGCGTCGTCCTCACCACCGGCAACTAGGGGTTGTCTCAACTCACCGGGCGGCGCATCTTCTCACCGCCGCCCCTTCACCTGCTAGCCGCTAGCAGCTAGAAGCTGTTCTTGTATACTGACCCCATGCACCAGCCCACCGCACACCCCGCGCTTGCCCGCGCCCTCCGCGCGGCCACGTCTGCGGCTCGTGCTGCGGCGGCTCCCGCCGCCTAGATTCCGCCCCACCTCATCCCACAATTCCATCGCAGCGACCCGGACTCAACTCCCTGATGTCTAAGTTTCTGGTCCAGCGTCCCCGCGTCCCTCGCCGCTGTCCGCTGTTCGCTCACATTACACTGGAATCACCATGGACGAGTTCTCCCGCATTCAGCGTCTTCCGCCTTACGTCTTCAACATCACCGGCGAAATGAAAGTCGCCGCCCGCCGCCGCGGAGAGGACATCATCGACTTCGGCATGGGCAACCCTGACGGCGCAACCCCCAAACACATCGTCGACAAGCTCGTCGAGGCCGCGCAAAAGCCCGACACCCATCGCTACTCCGTCTCCCGCGGCATCCCGCGCCTCCGCCGCGCCATCTGCAACTGGTACAAGACCCGCTACGACGTTGATCTCGACCCCGACTCCGAAGCCATCGTCACCATCGGCTCCAAGGAGGGCATCGCCCACCTCTGCCTCGCCATCCTCGGCTCGCGAGACACAGTCCTCGTCCCCAACCCCAGCTACCCCATCCATATTTACGGCCCCGTCATCGCCGGTGCCCACGTCGTCTCCGTGCCCATCCACGACCAGGAAAACTTCCTCGCCCAGCTTGAAGACCTCATCCCCCGCATGGTCCCGCGCCCCAAGGCCCTCATCGTCAACTTCCCCTCCAACCCCACCACCGAGTGCGTGGAGCTGCCCTTCCTCGCCCGCCTCGTCCAGCTCGCCCGCCAATACGGCTTCCACCTCATCCACGACCTCGCCTATGCCGACATCGCCTTTGACGGCTACAAGCCACCCAGCGTCCTCCAGGTCCCCGGCGCAAAAGACGTCGCCGTCGAGTTCTTCACCCTCTCCAAGAGTTACAACATGCCCGGCTGGCGCGTCGGCTTCATGGTCGGCAACCCACGCCTGGTCTCCGCCCTCGCACGCCTCAAAAGCTACTTTGACTACGGCACCTTCACCCCCATCCAGGTCGCTTCCATCCTCGCGCTTGAGGGGCCCCAGGACTGCGTCGCCGACATCTGCGAAACCTACCGCCTCCGCCGCAACGTCCTCGTGGAAGGGCTCAACAAGGCTGGCTGGCCCGTCGCGTCGCCGAAGGCGACAATGTTCGTCTGGGCAAGCATCCCCCCGGCCTACCGCAAACTCGGCTCGCTTGAGTTTTCCAAGCTGTTACTCACCGAAGCCAAAGTCGCCGTCAGCCCCGGCATCGGCTTCGGCGACTACGGCGACAACCACGTCCGCTTCTCCCTCATCGAGAACGAAGAACGCACCCGCCAAGCCCTCCGCGGCATCAAAGCCATGCTCGCCAAAGGCGCCGTGCCCGTGGGATAAGGAAAGAGCGGGTGCCCCATTCATGCGCGCCTTTTGCGCATGAGTGGGATCCGGCTCACTCCCGCGTTACGATGAATCCATGCCGAGCCGCCTGAAGCGGTACCAGACTGAAGGCAACTACCACTTCCTCACCTTCAGCTGTTACCGCCGCCTACCATTCCTCACGGACAATCACTCGCGAAAGGTCTTCCTGGACACACTTGAAGCCGTGCGTCGGCGCCACCAGTTTTTTCTTTTCGGCTACGTCCTCATGCCAGAACACGTGCACCTCCTGCTTGGCGAACCGATGGCGGAACGCCTGGACAACACTCTGCGCGTGTTGAAGGGCCAAACCTCCCGGCAGCTCAGAGGTTCGCGGGACCGTTTCTGGCAGATACGCTACTATGACTTCAATGTCCTCACACAGCGAAAGTTCGTGGAGAAGCTCCGCTACATCCACCGCAATCCTGTTGCCCGGGGATTAGTCTCCAAACCCGAGGATTGGCCGTGGTCCAGCTTTCGGCACTGGGCTACCGGTGAGATTGGGCAGGTTGAGATTGAATCCCGCTGGACCTGGAGCCGCCGCGAACAGACACAGACCCCACTCATCGCGATACCGCTGCGATGAATGGGGCACCCGGCACCAAGGTAGACTTATTCTCTGGAGAATCTGGAATGGAGCAAACAATAATCGGAGCTGGGGGCGCTCTTCTTTGTGTTCTCGTCGGCCATTTCCTAACAAGACTTTGGGAGGAAAAGCGTTGGAAGCGCGATCAAAAGCTGCTTGAGTTTCGCGAATTGGTGACAGCCATAACGGCGGCGATAGCAGACCAACAACATTACGAGTTGGCTGGAGGGATAAAGATCGACCTATTTGAAAAACAGATGAAATCCTTTAAGAAAGCGGTGAGGACAATCGAAGATCGAATCTTCATTCTCGAAGATGTGAAGCGCCTCCGGATTGGGGAAAGATTCTTTGACGGGAGGAACCAATTCGCAGAAGACCAGAATGGCGATGCATTTGCTAAGAATATGGGAAGCATTCTTCGCGATATTGTGTCTGAGGCCCAAAAGATATAGCCGGGTGCCGGGTGCCCCATTCATGCGCGCCCTTTGCGCATGAGTGGGAATCGCGACTCGTCCGCCGTGCCGCAGGTCCGGATTCTCGGACCTGGTACCCATCTTTTATGATTAGGATGAGATATTGGGACCCGGGCCACCCGTCTGATGTAGTGAGGGGCGCGCATAAAAGCAATATGATGGTGGGATAAATTAAGGGTACAATTCTGGCGACAAGCGTCAATGAGGGGGGCCGTGTTGAAGCGAACAGACTTCAAAAGACGGGGGCGCGTTCAACGTTGGTGTGTGAGGCATCGAAGTCTTATCACGGTTTTTGGCGGAGTGATTATGCTCCTCACCCTCTTCGTGAAAGATGTCCTGCGCGACCAGGCAAAAGACCTCTCCGACGCGATCAATTCCGCTGAAAGCATTTACCTGATGCGATCTGCCAACCTTGAACTCCGCAGGGAAATAGACGAGGTTGATATGAACGTCAACATTAGCAGGCGAGAGATTCTTCAATCGTTGCCACGCGGCTCAAAAGTGAAGAAACTACCGTATTTGATGACGGGGCTTGACGGTCACGAGGGTCGTCTGGCGCGAATCCTGAGCGAAACCGATGGGGAAGTAGACAACCTCCAGAGGCTTGTAGCGATAGCTCCCCCAACATTTGAGCATCTAAAGGAATTTGGCAAGCTTTATTGGCAGTGGGACAAGCTGAGATTGGAGATCATTGCGGGGCCTATAACGCCTATCGGCGAGAAGACTACAGGCGGTTCCAAAGTCATCTCTGAACCCAACCGGAACTACTACTCCGAAGCACGGCTAATCAACTCAAACATCAGTATGGTCGGCGCAGAGATACTTGATGACGCCCATTACACGAAAGAGAAACGGGAGCGTCTGGTCAAAATATTTACGCCGATCAGCTATGTCTTAATTGGCTTCGGTGCCGTCGTGACAGTCATGAGCAGACTGTTCGGCATTGAGTGCGAAGGCGCGGCGGAGTAGAAGTTCAAAGTGAATCGATCGGGCGGGTGGCCCAGGTCCAGAGATGATGCCTGACCAATAGGCGATGGGTGCCCCAGAGCCTGCCCTGAGCGGAGTCGAAGGGTCCGGATTCTCGGACCTGGGAAACCACGAACCCAACCCCGCCGCCAGTCCCTACGTCCCTGGTCCCTACGAAAGCTGTCAACCCCTTCATCCCCGCTCCCGCCCGCAACTCCTTCATTTCCACCCGCAGAACTCCCCGCCCGTTTTGCCGATGAATTCCCCCAAACGCGCATACTCAAGATACGGAGGAAAGCAGCGCCGGGGCGCACCCTCATCCCGGCAACCCCGCGTGCACGCGGGGTTGCCCGCCGCCGCCAAAACCCATTTCCCGGCTGTGATCCTGTGATCCTGTGCAGCACAGTCCAAAACTCATTTCCCGGCTGTAATCCTGTGACCCTGTGCAGCACAGTCCAAAACCCCTTTCCCGGCTGTGAAGCTGTGAAGCTGTGACCCTGTGCAGCACAGTCCAAAACCCTTGTTTCCGGCTGTGAAGCTGTGAGGCTGTGATCCTGTGCAGCACAGTCCAAAACCCCTTTCCCGGCTGTGAAGCTGTGAAGCTGTGACCCTGTGCAGCACAGTCCAAAACCCTCGTTTCCGGCTGTGAAGCTGTGACCCTGTGCAGCACAGTCCAAAACTCATTTCCCGGCTGTGAAGCTGTGAAGCTGTGGCCTGTGCAGCACAGTCCAAAACCCTCATTCCCGGCTGTGAAACTGTGAGGCTGTGATCCTGTGCAGCACAGTCCAGAACTCGTTTCCCGGCTGTGAAGCTGTGACCCTGTGCAGCGCTGTTAGCTGTTCACTGTCTCTCGTGATTTATCCTGTCCCTTACGCATGACTCAGGACGCAATTCCCAATCTGACGGCCCCCAATCTGACGGCCTTTGACGATGCCGCCCTCGCCCACGCCTTCGCCGCCCTCGAGCGCCAGGCCCGCGCCAGTGCCGCCGCGCTCTCCTCGCCCGACGCCGTCGAAGCCTTCCGCCTCCAGTGGCTCGGCCGCAAGCAGGGCCTGCTCAAAGACGTTTCCGACCGCTGGCTCAAAGCCGCGCCGCCGCTGGCCAAAAAGCCGGTCGGCGAACGCTTCAAACTCCTCAAGGAACTCGTCGAGTCTCTTCTCGCCGAGGCGTCGAGCTCCGGTCCAAGCGACGCCGCTCTCCGCGCCGAAGCCATTGACATCACGCTTCCCGGCACGCGCCGCCTGCTCGGCGCAGAGCATCCCATCACCCGCACCCTCAACGAAATCACCAGTGTTTTCGCGGCTCTCGGTTACTCGGTCGGCGTGGGCCCCGAGGTCGAAACCGACTTCTACAACTTCGAATGCATGAACTTTCCTCCCGGCCATCCCGCGCGCGACACCCAGGACACGCTCGTCGTCGCCAACCAGGAGCGCCGCCCCCTGCGCGACCGCCTGCTGCTGCGCACCCACACTTCGCCCGTGCAAATGCGCACCATGGAGCAGCAGCCGCCGCCCGTCCGCATCGTCATTCCCGGCAAGGTCCACCGCAATGACGCGCAGGACGCCACCCACTCGCCGATTTTTCACCAGGTGGAAGGCCTCTGCGTCGACTCCAACATCACCTTCAGCGACCTCAAAGGCACGCTCGACCACGCCATGAAGGCGCTCTTCGGCTCTTCGGTCAAGACGCGCTTCTTCCCGTCGTTTTTTCCGTTCACTGAGCCCAGCGCCGACGTGCAGATCAGCTGTATCTTTTGCGGCGGCAAAGGCTGCCGCAAGTGCAAGCACTCCGGCTGGATTGAGCTGCTCGGCTGCGGCATGGTTGACCCCGCCGTCTTCGCCTTCGCCCAGGAAAAGCAGCCCGCCTACGACCCGAAAAAGATCTCCGGCTTTGCCTTCGGCATGGGCGTCGAGCGCATCGCCATGATGAAGTACGGCATCAGCGAAATCGGCCAGTTCTACGCAGGCGACATGCGCTTCCTGGGGCAGTTCGCATGAAAATTCTCACTCGCTGGCTCCGTTCTTACATGCCCGAGCTTCCCGCCGACGACGCCCAACTCGCCGAGGACGTCACCCTGCGCGGCATCGCCGTCGAAGGCATCTTCGCGCTCGGCCCCGGCAACGGCTCGCTGTTTGAAATGGACATCACCACCAACCGCGTCGACGCCATGAACCACTACGGCGTGGCGCGTGAGGCCGCCGCCATCTACGGCGTCGCGCTCAAGCCGCTCGACACGGCTCTGCCAGCGCATTCGCCCTCCGCGAAGCCGTTCTCCGTCCGGATCGAGGCCGAAGACGCCTGCGGCCGCTTCACCGCGCGCGTCCTGCGCAACATCTCCGTCGGCGACTCACGCGACTGGTTCCCCGGCGCGGAAGTCGCGACCTATTTCAATCTCCTCGAGCAGAAAAAGATCTCCAGCGCCGTCGACGCCACCAACTTCTGCTGGCTCGCCATGGGCCATCCCACGCATGCCTTTGACCTGGACAAACTCGAAGGCGGCATCGTTGTCCGCCGCGCCCGCAAAGGCGAGAAACTCAAGACCCTCGACGGCATCGACCGCACGCTTGACCCCGAAGACCTCGTCGTCGCGGACCACGCAAAGTCCCTCGCGCTCGCCGGCGTCATGGGCGGCTGGGACACGATGATTACGCCCGCGACAAAGAACGTGCTGGTTGAAGCCGCCTGGTTTGAGCCCATGGCCGTGCGCCGCACCGCGCGCCGCCACAGTCTGCATACCGATGCCAGCCACCGCTTTGAGCGCGGCGCAGACTTCAATGCCGCTCCCGTCGCCTCGGCCCTCGTCAGCCGGATTCTGCTGGCCAACGGCGGCACCCTCGAGGGCGATCTGGTCGATGCGCGCGTTGCCGCCCTCGAACAGCGCACCGCAAACCGCGCGCCCATCACGCTTGCACTCAGTGAAGTCCATCGCATCCTCGGCGTCACCGTCGACCCCGCTGGCATCACCGCCGCCGCCGTAGAAAACCTCCTCGCCGCGCTCGGCTGCGGCCTGTCGAGCTCCGGCAACAGCGCCTGGCAGGTCACGCTGCCCAGTTGGCGGTTCGATCTCGAGCGCGACATCGACCTCATTGAAGAAATCGCGCGCGTCTACGGCTACAACCGCTTCGCCAACACGCTTCCCGCCTACGGCGCGGGCGTCACCGCGCTGCCCTGGGCCCAGAGTGAAGCTGCAGTCCGCGAATCCCTGCGCTCCGCCGGCTTCCATGAGGCCATCGCCGGTACCTTCTGCTCCGCCGCCGATGCCGCGCTCACCGCGCCGCATCCCTGCCTCGCGGTTCCGCTCGGCAACCCGCTCAGTGAGGAAGCCGGCGTCCTTCGCCCTTCGCTCATTCCCGGCATGCTCGCTTCGGTCGCCGGCAATCTTCATCGCGACGTCAGCGACGTCCGCCTCTTCGAGCTCGGCACCGTCTTCAGCGGCTCCACGGAAAAGGTCGACGAGCGCCCCGCGCTTGCCTTCGCCGCCGCCGGCAGCCTGCCGCAGCAAAGCGCGCTCCATCCCGCCCGCCGCGTCGATTTCCACGACCTCAAGGGCGCGGTCGAGCAGCTCCTCGCGCGCTTCCAGTCCCGCGCCGTCTACTTTGACCGCTTTCCGCCCGAGGCCGGTATCACGCCCGCCTGGCTCCATCCTTACCGCTCCGCCCGCGCCGTTCTCGACGGCATCACCGTCGGCTGGTTCGGCCAGCTCCATCCGGCCGAGGCCGCCGCGCGCAAGCTCAAGGACGCGGTCCTCCTCGGCGAACTCTATCTCGACCGGCTCTATAAGCTGCCCCTGCACCGCCCCGCCGCGCGCGAGCTCTCCCGCTTCCAGCCCGTCCGCCGCGACTTTTCGCTCATCCTCAGCGACGCCACGGCCTGGGAAACCATCGATCAGGCCCTCGCCGCGCTCGACCTCCCTGAGCTCGTCGAGTGGTGCCTCCGCGAGGTCTTTCGCGACGCGCGCCTCGGCCAAAAGGAATACTCGCTGCTGCTCGGCGTCACCTTCCAGGCCGCTGACCGCACCCTCCGCGAGGAGGAGCTGCAGGCCTTCCAGGATCAGGTCGTCCAGGCTGTTGGCAACGCGGGCGCTCGCCTGCGCGTCTAACCGGTTTTGCACAGCGCGTGGCGCTATACTTGCACGGACGGAAGCACGCCCGGAGGTCAAAGAAACCATGCCGCAAACATTCTGGGAATCGGAAGTCGCCGAGGGGTCCGGGCGGCAGCGGCTCTCCCGCATCTCGGCCGATGAGCCTGAATCACTGGCCCTCAGCGCCGACGATTTTTCCGCCCTCGAGGAACGCGTCGTTCGCGCCATTGAGCTAGTCAAGCGCGAGCGTCAGGGCCGCCTCGCCGCCGAGGAGCGCGCCGCAAAGGCCGAAGGGCAGCTCGCCGAGCATGCTCCCGCCCTTGCCCGTATGAAAGACGAAATCCACTCCCTGCGCCGCGAACGCGACCAGGTGCGCCAGCGCATTGAGCGTCTGCTCTCCCAACTCGATTCGCTTGAACTGTGAGGTCGCCTATGGCGAAAAAGAAGGCGGAAGATCTCGCCGGTTACACCACCGTTTCCATCTACGACCAGACCTATCACCTCACTGGCCAGGACCCGAAACACATCCGCCGCCTGGCAGACCTGGTCGATGCCAAGATGCGTGCCGTGGCCGCGCAAAGCAGCACCGTCGATTCGCTGCGTGTGGCCGTGCTGGCCGCGCTCAACCTGGCCGATGAGCTCGCCCAGTCCGGCGCCGCCGATGCGCGCAAGGGCCACGCCCGCGCCGTCACCCTCCGCGGCCTGCTCGACGAAGTCCTCGAGGACGACCGCAAAACCGGCTCTTGAATCGAGCTCTTCCGCGGCTGCTGCAGTTGCGCGCAAAGTGAATTCTCCCGCTTGCAGGCCGACCCCATTCGGATCGGTGCAGGTTACTAGCACACCTCACCTGCGCTCCGCAAGACTTGCAATTCCCGGCGGGTCCACCTACTATCCGCATTAGAAACCGGCCTGCAAAGCAGGTGGGTGGTCAACGCTGGTTGAACCAACATTCATTGAACAGGGGCTCGACTCGTCTATTTCGGTTCCGTGTGCCGTGTCCGCCAGTCCGGAATGCCTAACGAACCGCGGGGAGCTCCGCCGTCTTAGGACGGGTTCACCAGCGCATCACCCACGGCCCAGTGGGCCGGATTCTACCTTTCAGGCCGCCTCAGAAGTTATTCTTGGCTCGGTGCGCCACCTCCTTCGTCATCTCGCCCCAATGCCTGCGCCGCCCTTCGGCGCAAGGTTCGCCCTTGGGTTTGCGCAGAATCGCGGTATGGACTCGCGCAGAGGCAGGTACACAAAGAATGCGGCCGCGCATGGATAGTCCCCGCACCATCCTCGCTCCCGTTGACGCCGCCGGCCAGCGCCTCGACCATTTCCTCGCCGGCCAGCTCGGGGGCGTCAGCCGCTCGCGCGTGCAATTGCTGCTCGAACAGGGCGACGTGCTCGTCAACGGCGCGCGGCTCAAGTCTTCCTTCAAACTGCGCGGCGGCGAGGAAATTCTCGTCACCGTCGAGCCGCATCCGGCACCGCTGCGCGCCATTGCTGAAGAAATTCCCCTCGACGTCATCTATGAAGACGGCGATCTGGCCGTCATCAACAAGCCTGCCGGCATGATGGTCCACGCCGGCGCGGGCCAAACCGACGACGCGCGCAACCGCGGCACCCTCGTCAACGCGCTCCTGCATCGCTTTCGCGGGCTCTCGTCCACCGGAGGAGACCTGCGGCCCGGCATCGTACATCGTCTCGACAAGGACACCAGCGGCCTCATCGTGGTCGCGAAAAATGATGCCGCCCACGCCGCCCTGGCCCAGCAGTTTTCCTCGCGCTGCATCCGCAAAACATACCTCGCGCTCGTCCACGGCCACCTTGAGAAACCGAAAGGAAGCATCACGGCCGCCATCGCCCGGGATCCGGTGCGCCGCACCCGCATGACCACCCGACCTACCGAAAACGCCCGCTCCGCCGTCTCTCACTATGAAGTGGTGCGGCAGCTCACAACCGGCTACGGCAAGTTCGCGCTGGTCCGCGTGCGCATTGAAACCGGTCGCACGCATCAGATTCGCGTCCACATGGCCTCCATCGGCCACCCGGTCGTCGGTGACACGCTCTACGGCGCGGCGGGTCGGCTCACGAAAAACGCGGGCAAGGCGGCGCATCCCCGGCCGCGAGCCAACGATGACGCGGCCCCGCTCCGGCTCGGCAGAAACTTTCTCCACGCCTCAAGCCTGGAGTTTGCGCATCCCATCACGAAAGAGGAGTTGCGGCTGGAAGCGCCGCTCCCCGCGGAATTGTCTACGTTTCTGGATCGCATCGAGAGCCCGGCGGGTAACCAGAAGGCCAATGCCCCAATGGGTCCACGCACAGGCAAACTGGTTGATAGAATGAAGGAGATATGAAGCCTATGTTGTTTGGCCCAGTCCTTGCGGCCCTCTCCGTCTTCACTCTGCAAGCACAGCAGCCAGCCACCCGGGCCAGCAAACCGGCCCAAACCGCCGCCGCGCCCGCCGCTGCCAGCCAGACCGGCCAGCAAGCGCAGCCGCCCGCAGTGACAGCTGGCGACCAGGAGACAGAGCCCGGAGTGCCGCTCATCAAGACGAACGTGAACGAGGTCAGCCTCATCTTCACCGTCACTGACAAGCACGGGCACTACATTCCCAACCTCAAGCTCAGCGACTTTGCTCTTCTCGACAATCAGCGCGCGCCGCAGAAGGTCACCTCCTTCCGCCAGCAGATCAACCTCCCGCTGCGCGTCGGCATCCTCATTGACACCAGCACCTCCATCCGCAGCCGCTTCAAGTTTGAGCAGCAGGCGGCCAACGAATTTCTGCTCGACGTGCTCAAGTCAACAGACGATCGCGCCTTCGTCATGGGTTTCGATGTCACGCCCGACGTGACGCAGGACTGGACCAACAACCTTGACGGCCTCGCCGCCGGCGTCAACCGGCTGCGCCCCGGCGGCGGCACCGCGCTCTTTGATGCGGTCTACACCGCCTGCCGCGACAAGCAGCTTTCGTCACGCAACCCGGAGCCTGTGCGCAAAGCCATCATCCTCATCACTGATGGCGACGACGACCAGAGTCGCGTCCATCTCGACGAGGCCATCAAGGAGTGCCAGCGCGCCGAAACCATCATCTACGCCATCAGCACCAACTGGATGCCCACCCGCGGACGCGGCGACAAGGTTCTTGCGCAGATGACCGAGGCCACCGGCGGCCTTCTCCTCTATCCTCCATCGGCCGAGGAAATGTACCAGAGCTTCAAAAACATTGAGCAGGAGCTGCGCAGCCAGTACGCGCTCACCTACGTGCCGGCCGACTTCAAGTACAACGGCGAATTCCGCACCATCTACCTCTACTGCCTCAACCGCCACTACCAGGTCCGCGCCAAGAAGGGCTATTTCGCGCCAAAACAATGAGGGGCCGCGCCTGATCGGCCGTCACTGTTCCTCCGCAAGCAGGCGCAGCAGCCCATCCTCATCCAGAATGGGCACGTTGAGCTGCCGCGCCTTGTCGAGCTTTGACCCCGCTTCCTCGCCCGCCACCACGTAGCTCGTCTTCTTGCTCACTGAGCCTGCGGTCTTTCCGCCCGCGGCCTCAATCTTCGCTTTGGCCTCGTCGCGGGTCAGCGTCGGCAGCGTACCCGTCAGCACGAACGTGAGTCCAGCCAGTTGCGAGGACCGCTGCTTCTTCTCCGCCGTCATGTCCACGCCGGCCTCGCGCAAATGCTCCACCAGTTCGCGATTCTCGCCCTGCGCAAAAAACTCGAGAATTGCCTGCGAAATGCGCGGACCCACCTCTTCCACGCGCTCCAGTTCTTCGGCGCCGGCCGCCATCAGGGCATCCATCGAACCAAACTCCTGCGCCAGCAGCTCCGCAGTCCGCTCGCCCACAAAGCGAATGCCCAGCCCCATCAGCACGCGCGCCAGGCGGGCCTGTTTCGACTGCACAATCTCCTCTACCAGCGCCGAGGCCGATTTCTCCGCGAAGCGATCCAGATCCGCAAGCTGCTCCACCGTGAGCGAATAAAGGTCGGCAACGCCATGTACCATGCCGCGCTCCAGCAACTGCTGCAGCACCGCTTCGCCCAGCCCCTCGATGTTCATCACCTCGCGCCGCCCAAAGTGCAGCAGGCTCTCGCGCAGCTTCGCCGGGCAGTCGGCATTCACGCAGCGGAAGTCCACCTCGCCCTCCGCGCGCACCACCGCGCTGCCGCACTCCGGGCACACGGTGGGAAACGCGAAGGCCTGCTGTCCGCGCGCGTGCTCCGCGTCCTCCACCACCTCCACAACCTTCGGAATCACGTCGCCGCCGCGCTCCACGCGCACCCAGTCGCCCAGCTTCAGCCCCAGCCGCTCAATGAAGTCGGCGTTGTGCAGCGTCGCGCGGCTCACCGTCGTTCCGCCAATAAATATCGGCTCCAGCTCGGCCACCGGCGTCAGCTTTCCCGTGCGGCCCACCTGCACAGTAATCGTGCGCACGCGCGTCACGCCTGCCTTCGCGGTGAATTTGTACGCAATCGCCCAGCGCGGCGCGCGGCCCGTGTAGCCCAGACGCTGCTGCGTCGGGTGCCCGTCCACCTTCAGCACCACGCCGTCGATTTCGTACCCCAGCTTTTCGCGCCTGGTCTCCGCGTCGTTGATAAACGCGAGCATCTCATCCACACTCGCCACCAGCTTGCGATGCGGATTCACGCGAAAGCCCAGCGCGGCCAGAGCCTCCAGCGTTGCCTGCTGCCCGGCCGCCATATACGCGCCGTCTATCAGCAAAAAATACGCGTAGAAATCCAGCCTGCGCTGCGCCACGATGCTCGGCTCCAGCGTGCGCAGCGTGCCGGCAGCTGCGTTGCGCGGATTCACAAACGCAGGCTGGCCCTCCCGCTCGCGCTCCTCATTCGTACGCGCAAACGCGGCCTGCGGCATCACGCATTCCCCGCGCACTTCAAAGGTCTGCGGCACTCCTGCCTTCTTCAGCCGCTCGGCGGAAATGCTCAACGGAATGCTTCGGATGGTGCGGATGTTGGTGGTCACGTCCTCGCCCGTCTGCCCGTCCCCGCGCGTAATCCCGATTGCCAGCCGCGCGCTGCCGCCGTCAGCAGCCACATAGCGCAGCGCAATGCTCAGCCCGTCCAGCTTCAGCTCGGTCACGTACTCGACCGGCAGCCCTCCGGCCAGCTCGCGCACCCTCCGGTCCCACTCCGCCAGTTCCTCGGCGGAGTACGCATTGTCCAGGCTCAGCATCGGCCGCGAATGCGGCGCCTTCTGAAAGCCCTCCGCAGGCTTGCCGCCCACGCGCTGCGTCGGCGAATCCGGTGTCACCAGCTCCGGATGCTCGCCCTCCAGCCGCTTCAGTTCGTTCATCCGCTTGTCGTACTCGGCATCGGAGATCTCCGGCGCGTCCAGCACGTAATAGAGGTGCTCATGGCGGGTCAGTTCGGCGCGAAGCCGGGCAATGCGGCCTGCCGGTCCCGATGAGTTACGTGCGTCCATGGGGTGGATTATAGGGCTCGCCCTCAGGGGGTTAGTATGGGGTGCAGAGCGCGATGGAGCCGATTACACATTTTTTGACCGGGGCCTGCATCGGCCGCGCGGGCCTCAACCGCAAAACCGTCTATGCCACCTTGGCCGCGGTGCTGGCCGCCGAGGCTGCGGACCTGGACATACTCTGGGGCTTTGCCGGGCCCGTCGAAGAGCTCAAGCATCATCGCGGCATCACCCACACAATCGTGTTTGCGCCCGTGGTGGCTGCCGCAGCCGTGGGTGCGGTGGCTCTGTGGCATTGGTTCCGCATGCGGCAGTACGCGCGAAAAGCCGCAACCGACCCGCCGCCCGACACTCGAACATGGGAGCCCGGCGCTCCCGAACGCCGTCCGCCGCAGCCGGTCCACTGGGGATGGCTCTACCTGACCGCGCTCATCGCCGCGCTCAGCCACATCCTGCTCGACTGGACCAACAACTACGGCGTGCGGCCGTTCTTCCCCTTCAATCCTCACTGGTACGCCGGCAGCTTCGTCTTCATCGCCGACCCCGTGTTGTGGGCGCTGCTCGGCTCGGCGCTCCTCTTTCCCTGGCTCTTCGGCCTCACGGACCGCGAAATCGGTGCGCGCCGCCAGCCTTTCCGCGGACGCGGCTGGGCCATCTTCGCGCTCTCGGGCATGGTGCTCTGGTGGGGTCTGCGCTGGACCGAGCACGGCCAGGCCGAGGACCTGCTCAGGAACAACCCCGTTGCCAACCGGCCCGTCGACCGCCTGGCGATGGAGCCATATCCATGGAGCCCCTTTCACTGGCACGCCATCATGGAGACCGCCGCCTATTACCAGACCGCCGAGGTCAACACCTGGACCGGAGAAATCAGCAGCGACCCCCAGGAAGACGTCCTCTACAAGCCCCGCGATACGGAGGCAGTGGAAGCTGCAAAGAAGACCTTCCTTGGACGGGTCTACCTCGACTGGGGGCGCTGGGCCGTCGTCAGCGACGTGGGCCAGGATCCCATCGCGGGTCTGCCGCCTCCCGAACTGCCGCCCGGCCGCACTTGGACCACCGTCGAGTTCCAGGACCTGCGCTTCGGCTATCGCTTCCCCGGAGCCAAACACTCCTCCGCGCCGCCGCTCAGCGGCTGGGTTTACATCGTTGACGGCCGCGAAGACGGCGGCGAGGCCATGGGCGGCCGCGAGCAGAAGTAAATCATCCGGACCGGTATCCCGGCGACAGTTCATTGATTCCGAGGTGCGATTCCAGTCGGCAAACTCTCTCTGGCTGTGGCTTCGCACCTTGACCGCAGCGCGTGGATTCCGTCAGGGCGGAAAAAATTGTTGATGGGGCGCACGGGAATGGGCGCTTTCGTTGGATTTCTCCAGTCGACGCAACGCGCGGGTTGACCGCCGCGCTGCCGGACCGCAGAATGAGAGAAGTGTCTCTCCGCCGGCGGGTCTGCCGGACGGAAAATCTTGCGACAGAGGTGTGCATGGGTGCCTATCTGCTGCTGTTGGTAGCCGTGGTGAGCCGTTTTGTGATGGTTCCGCATTTGGACTGGCTGAACTTTACGGCCGTGGGCGGGGCGCTGCTCTACTTCGGCGCGCGTCGCCGCTGGTGGGAGATGGCGCTGCCGCTCGGCGTGCTGGTGGCAGTCGACTACTACATGACCGTCAAGGTCTATAGCTATCCCTTCCACTGGACGGCCTACGGAACCACCTGGATCTGGTACGTCGCGGCCATGGTGCTGGGCTTCATCCTGCTGCGCTCGCGCACAACCTTCGCGCGCGTCGGGGCCGGCGTCCTGCTCGGGCCCACCTCGTTCTTCATCGTGTCGAACTATGCCGTCTGGGTCGGCGGCACCATGTACCCGCACACCCTCGGCGGACTGATGACCTGCTACGGGGCGGGAATTCCGTTCTATGGGAACGATCTGCTTTCGACCGCCATTGTGGCCGGTCTCGCCTTCGGAGTGCCCGTGCTCATCCGGCACATGCAGGCGCAGCAGCAGACGGCGCTGGCAGGCAAGTAGGCCTCGCATCAGCAGGGAAATCAGAGGCCGGGGCCGCGAGCCTCGGCCTTCTTGCGTCTCAGCCACCACACCAGGAATCCGATCAGCGCGAGGCCGAAGACGATGGCCAGCGCCGTCAGCGCGTGATGCGCCACAAGGTCCACCGCGCCGGGACCCAGCTTCAGCACCAGCAGCGAAAGCGTGATCCAGCGGATCATGCGGCCCACAAAAACGGCCAGCAGATAGGGCGCGACGCGCATCTCAAACACGCCGGCGGCAAAGACGAAAAGCTTCCATGGCGTGGGCGGCGGCAGCATGGAGGGGATGGCGACGGCCAGGAACTCCTGCCGCTCAAAGCGGTCGCGGAGCTGCTCAAGGCGCTGGCGGTTGATGTGCTTCAGGAGGAAGAGCTCGCCGCCTGCGCGGCCAATGCCATAGGGGACCAGCCCCCCCAGCGCCGACCCGGCAGCCGCCATGGCGCAGTAGAGCAGGAAATGCGGCTTGTTGTTCCACACAAAGACGGCCAGAATCGCGTCCATCGGGACCGGAATCGACGAGGCATCCAGCAGCGCGACCGCGAAAACGCCCCAGAAGCCGAGCTTGATGAGCGCGGGCAGGATGATGAGCTTCCACTTGGTCATCCATTGGAGGAAAAACTGCTTCAAGTGGGTCTCTTTCCTATGCGAAGTCCGTCCATATCAGTAATGAATCATTGTACTTTCCCGCGCGTGGCCCGGGACGGGTTGCGCGCAGGGCGAAGGGTGAGAGAATAAAAGGAAAGGGATTCGAAGAGGAGACGGCGGGGCTGACGGGGTTCCCGCGGGTCTTCAGCCAGAAGCATGTCCATCCTGGAACCAAAATCCAACTGGAACGAGCCGGAAGAGCCGAGCAGCGTTGCGGCGGTGGCCGACAGCGCCGAGGGCGAAGAGCCGCGCGCCGAGGCCGAAGCTCCGGCCCGGCCGCCGGTTTCCACCTCGCGCTGGGTGGATTACGACACCCACGAGTTGCTGACCATGATCAGCGAGCTGGAGGACGAGCGGCGCTGGGCCCGCCTCCGCGAAGGGATCTGGATTGCCATCCTCTTCCACCTGCTGGTGCTCTCGGCATTTACCTGGATTCCCAAATACGTCTTAAAAGAGCCCCGGGTCATCGATCCGTTTGACGCACTCAAGAATCGCAAGGACCTCAGCTATCTTGACCTTCCGTCCGACGCCCTGAAGCAACTGCACCCGAAGGTCACGGTCAAGCCGGTCAAGCCGCCCGAGCTTGACAAGAAAATGCTGGAGGAGCTGCGCAAGTCTGAGCAGCCGGTGACGACGCCGACTGCGCCAGCTCCCCAGGAACAGAAGCCGCCGCAGGTGGAAAACCCGGAAAAGCCGCAGCCGACGCCGATCCCGCCCAGCGAGAGCTCCAAATCGACCGTCCAGGCGCCCAAGCCGGAGGCCGTGCCCGCGCGGCCCAACTTTGCCATGAACAATGCCAATCCGGCCGAGCAACTGCAGCAGGCCATGCGGAACGCCGCGCGTGGCCCCAGTTACCAAACCAACAGCCTGCCCTCCGGCGGCGGCTTGTCCATGCATCCCGGCGCGGGCACAGGCGGCGTGGAGATTCTCTCCAACACGCAGGGTGTGGACTTCAGCGGCTGGCTGCAGAAGTGGTACCGCGAAACCGCGCGCACCTGGGACCCGCTGATTCCCGACGAGGTGAATCCGCCGATTTTGAAGTCCGGCGCCGTGCAGATTCTCTTCAAAGTCATGCCCAACGGCCGCGTGATGCCGGGCAGCATGGTGCTGGAAGGCCGCTCGGGTGACACGGCGCTGGACCGTGCGGCATGGGGTGCCATCGAGGGGTCGAATTATCCGCCCCTGCCGAGCGATTTCCACGGGCCCTACCTCGAACTCCGTGCCGTCTTCCTTTACAACATGAAGCCGCCGGGGCAGTAAGCCGCGCTGGTTTCGCGCCGGTGCCCGGTCGCGATAAAATGCAGGCGGAATCGATGCGAGTCCGCGCCGCACATTTCGCTCTGCCGTTTCTCAAGCGCTTTCGGCGCGGGCGACCCGACCGTGGCCGCCGCCACGCCGGCTAGCCTGGCCGATTCCTCTTGAGAGGTATCCGGTTTGCGCCGCGCAACCTGCGTTGCGGCGGGCTGAAGATGCGCCACCCGCGGGCCGGACTGCGAACAATGAAGCAGTGACCGCATCCGCGTGGTCGCGGAGAGAAAGGTTTGCGGAAATGAACAGCTTTTCAAGCCGTGCGAAGTTGACCGCCGGAAGCAAGACTTACACCATATTTCGCCTTCCGGCACTGGCCGAGCGGGGATTTGACTTGGCTCGGCTCCCCTTCAGCCTGAAGATTCTGCTGGAAAACCTGCTGCGCCGCGAAGACGGAAAGAACGTCACCGCCGCGGACATCGAGTTCCTGGCGAAATGGGACGCAAAGGCCGAGCCCAGCCGCGAAATTGCCTACATGCCGGCCCGCGTCCTCATGCAGGACTTCACCGGCGTGCCTGCCGTGGTGGACCTAGGCGCCATGCGCGACGCCATCAAGACGCTCGGCGGCGATCCGGAGCGCGTGAATCCCCTCGTCCCGGCCGAGCTGGTCATCGACCACTCCGTGCAGGTGGACGAGTTCGGCACGCCGCAGGCCTATGCCGTCAATTCGCTGCTCGAGTTCCAGCGCAACCGCGAGCGCTATGCGTTCCTCAAGTGGGGCCAGACGGCCTTCCGCAACTTCTCTGCCGTGCCGCCGGGGATGGGCATCTGCCACCAGGTGAATCTCGAATACCTGGCCCGCGTGGTCTTCACGGCGGAGCAGGACGGCGAAGTGGTCGCCTATCCTGACACGCTGGTCGGCACTGACTCGCACACCACCATGATCAACGGCCTGGGCGTGCTGGGCTGGGGCGTCGGCGGCATTGAGGCTGAGGCGGCCATGCTCGGCCAGCCCGTCTCCATGCTGGTGCCGCAGGTGGTGGGTTACAAGCTCACCGGCAAGCTGCGTGAAGGCGCAACGGCCACCGACCTTGTGCTCACCGTGACGCAGGCGCTGCGCAAGCTGGGTGTCGTTGGCAAATTCGTTGAATTCTATGGGCCCGGGATAGCGGAGCTACCGCTGGCCGATCGCGCGACGATTAGCAACATGGCGCCCGAGTATGGCGCGACCTGCGGCATCTTCCCCGTGGACGCCGAGACCTTGAAGTACCTGCGCCTCACCGGCCGCAGCGAAGAACAAATCGCGCTGGTCGAGGCCTATTACAAGGCGCAGGGGCTCTTCCACACCGCGGGCGCACCGGAGGCTGAGTACTCGCAAACACTCGAGCTGGATCTTGCCATCGTGGAGCCCAGCGTGGCCGGGCCCAAGCGGCCGCAGGACCGCGTGCTGCTGAAGGACGCGGCCACCAGCTTTGCCGAGCAGTTGCCCGCGCTGCTTGCGCCCACGGCCAAGCCGCTTGGGGCGCGCACCGCCGCTGCCTGGAAGCGCGAAGCGGTCACCGACACGGCCATCGCCGAGAACGCGCCGCTGCACGTCACCACGACGGTAAAGGAGCGCTTCGGCGTCGACCCGGACACCTATCTCGATCACGGCTCGGTAGTCATTGCGGCCATCACCAGCTGCACCAATACGTCAAACCCCAGCGTGATGGTGGCCGCGGGCCTGCTGGCCAAAAAGGCCGTCGAAAAGGGGCTGACGGTGCCGCCGTGGGTCAAGACGTCGCTTGCTCCGGGCTCGCGCGTGGTCACGGACTACTACCGGAAGTCGGGGCTGCTGCCTTATCTCGAAAAGCTGCGCTTCAACGTGGTGGGCTACGGCTGCACCACCTGCATCGGCAACTCCGGGCCGCTGCCTTCGGACGTCTCGAAGAGCATCGACGAGCATGGATTGGTTGCCGTGAGCGTTCTGAGTGGCAACCGCAACTTCGAGGGCCGCGTGAACGTGGACGTGCGCGCGAATTACCTCATGAGCCCGCCGCTGGTGGTCGCTTACGCGCTTGCCGGCAAAATCGGACACAACTTTGACACGGATTCGCTCGGCAAAGATCAGGCCGGCAATCCCGTCTACCTCAAGGACATCTGGCCCACGCAGCTGGAGGTGGCCGCGGCGATTGAAAAAGGTCTCAGCAGCGAAGCATTCCGCAAGGAGTACGCAACGGTCTCGCAAGGCGACGCAAGCTGGCAGGGGCTCAGCTTCCCCACCGGCGACGTCTACCGCTGGGAGCCGGACTCGACTTACATCCGCAAGGCGCCCTACTTCGACGGCATGACGAAGACTCCGCCGCCGGTGGAGGACATTGTGGGAGCCCGCGTGCTCGCGGTCCTGGGCGACTCCGTGACGACCGACCACATTTCGCCGGCCGGCTCCATCAAGGCCGACGGCCCGGCCGGGAAGTACCTCACCGGGCACGGCATCAAGCCGGCGGATTTCAACAGCTACGGCTCGCGCCGCGGCAATCATGAGGTCATGGTGCGCGGCACCTTCGCGAACGTGCGGCTCAAGAACAAACTTGCGCCGGGAACCGAAGGCGGCGTCACGCGCCTGCTGCCAGAGGGCGAGCAGATGTCCATTTTCGACGCGAGCGTGAAGTATGCCGAGCGCAAAGTGCCGCTGATTATTCTGGCCGGCAAGGAGTACGGCTCGGGCTCATCGCGCGACTGGGCGGCCAAGGGACCCAAACTGCTGGGCGTGCGCGCCGTCATCGCCGAAAGCTTCGAGCGCATTCACCGGTCGAACCTGGTGGGCATGGGCATTCTGCCGCTGCAGTTTGAGGAGGGCCAGAACCCGGCTTCGCTGGGACTTACCGGCGAAGAAGTCTACGACTTCCCCAGCCTCACGGCGATGCTGAAGGCGAAGTTCGCCAGCGAGCGCACACTCATCGTGACAGCAAAGACCGCCTACGGCGTCGTGAAGGAGATCAACGCCAAGGTCCGCATCGATACGCCGCAGGAGATCGAGTACTTCGAGCACGGCGGCATCCTGCAGTACGTGCTGCGCCAACTTGCGGCGAAGTAGACGACGAAAATCGAACAGGAAAGACGCCACTCCTTGCGGGGGAGTGGCGTTGTTGTTTGCGGCGAACGCTGATTATTTTTCGTCGACGGGCTTGGAGGGTGCGCGTTTGGCCCGCTTGGCGGGCGGATGCTCGGTGGGCTCGGGGTGCGAAGCGAGGAACCGGACGCCCTCCAGGTTCTGCTCGCCCATCACGTGCAGGCGAAGGAAGTTTGTCGAGCCGGACTTCGTGCGTGTCCCGGCCACGATGGCGATGACCGCGCGGTTGTGCACGTACCCGTGCTGTTCAAGCAGGTTTTCGGCCACTTCCACCAGCGCCTCCGTCGAGTTGACCTTGGGGCAGCGGATGGGCGTCGTGCCCCACAGCAGGTTCAGCCGGTTCACGGTCACCTCAATCGGGCTCAGGGCGAAGATGGGCGCCGCCGGGTGGTACTTGGAGAGCTGGCGCGCCGTGGAACCGGACTCGGTGAAAAGCGCGATGCCGCGCAGGTCCAGGTCGTCGGCGGCGTGGGCCGTGGCCTCGCAGATGGTTTCCGCAATGGACAGGTGGCTGTTGTGAACGGCTGCGCGCAGGCCGGAGTCCTTCATGTGGTGCTCGGCCTCGGAGATAATGCGGGCCATCATGGCAACAGCGGCCACGGGGTATTTGCCCACGGCGGATTCGCCCGAGAGCATCACGGCGTCCGTGCCGTCGTAGACGGCATTGGCCACATCGGAGACCTCGGCGCGCGTGGGCCGGGGGTTTTCAATCATCGATTCGAGCATCTGCGTGGCGGTGATGACGGGTTTGCGATACTCGGCAGCGCGGCGGATGATGTGCTTCTGGATGGTCGGAACCTTTTCAGGCGGGACTTCGACGCCCAGGTCGCCGCGAGCGACCATGATGCCGTCGGCGGCGAGCAGAATGTCGTCCAGGTGCTCGATGGCCTGGGGTTTTTCAAGCTTGCCAATGATCCAGGTTTCGCCGCCCAGCGCGGAAACGCGGTTACGCACCAGGCGAATGTCTTCGGCGGTGCGGACGAAGGAGACGGCGATGGCGTCCACGCCGTTGCGAATGGCGAATTCCAGGTCGGCCGAGTCCTTTTCCGTCAGCGAAGGAACACGGACATGGATGCCGGGCAGATTGATGCCCTTGTTTTCGCCCAGCAGCCCGCCGTTGATGATTTCGCAGAGGACGTCCGGTCCCTGTATCTGCTCGACCCGTAGCTCGATGAGACCGTCCGAGAGGAGAATGCCGGAACCCTGTTCGAGATTTTCGGCGAGGGTCTTGAAGGTGGTGCCGATGAGCGACGCGGTTCCGGGCACATCGCGCGGGGTGATGGTGAGCCGCTGGCCGGCCTTGAGCAGGACGGGCTGGTGGTCCTTGAGCAGGGAGGTGCGAATCTTTGGGCCCTGCAGGTCGCCGAGGATGCAGAGGGGTTTGCGCTCCTCGTGACTCACCTTGCGGATCATGCGGATGAGGCCGAGCTTTTCCTCATGGGCG
Source organism: Occallatibacter sp. (assembly GCA_035534635.1). GTDB lineage: Bacteria > Acidobacteriota > Terriglobia > Terriglobales > Acidobacteriaceae > Telmatobacter. Next base: position 12,174 of record DATLRP010000054.1, on the reverse strand, counting down.
CCGTGGGAGAAATTGAGCCGGACGACGTTGACGCCGGCACGAACCAGCTCGCGGAAGACGGATTGACTGTTGGAGGCGGGGCCGAGTGTGGCAACAATTTTTGCGCGGCGCTGGAAGGGAGAATCGTTCAGGCTGTCGTCAGCGAAAGGCATTACAGAGACTCCAGATAGCGTTGGATTGGCAGGAAGAAACGGATACCGATGAAAACCCGCCCTATTTTACATGGGGTGAAACGTCGCAAACTGCCTCTTCTCCAGTATGCATGATGGCGCGCGCAACAGGAAAAATCGGAATCAGGGCAAAGGAGCCGTGGGTGGGGGGCCGGGTAGCGTGTTGGCGAACCGGGCGCGAAAGAGCACGCCGTTCAGCTCCGCGCCCAGCAGGGCGGCGAAGCACGTGATGTAAAGCCAGACCAGGGTCGCGATGCTCGCACCGAAGGAACCGTAAAAGCGTGAATAGTTTGCGATGCGGGTGACGTACCAGCCGTAAGCCAGGGTAGTGGGGAACCACGCAATCGTGGCGACCACCGCCCCGGGCATCACGCGGAGCCAGTGCTCGCCTCGTTTGGTGCCGAAATGGTAAAGCGCGCCCAAAACGGCAACGCTGGTGGCCATGGCTACGGTCCAGCGGACGAGACGCCAGACAAGCAGGACAAGGAACTGAAGGTCGTGGTTGGCGGTGGCAATCATCCAGGCCTCAATCACCCGCCCGAAGACAAGGACCAGGGTGGCGAGGGCGAGAGGGACAAGAACGATGGGGACCAGCATGAGCGCGCGGAGTCGGCGTTGCCAGAACCCCCACTCGCCGCGCGGGAAGCGATAGGAGCGGCGGAAGCCCTCCATCAGGGTGAGCATAACGCCAAGCGCAGCAAAGAGGCTGAGGAAGACCGCGGAAAGAAGAAGCTGGGCTGAGAGCAGCAGGCGCGTCTGCAGTGTGGCGGCCAGCAGTGACATGGTGTCGGCCGGGAAGAAGAATTCAAAAGTGTGTCGGATTTCGCCCACGAAGTTCGTGCCTTCCGGCACCAGCGCGAGCATGGCCGTCACTACGGCCAGAGCCGGAAAGAGCATCAGCATGCCGGAGTAGGCTGCGGCCTTCGCGGTGTTGATGACGTCATGCTCGAGCGCGAGCAGGACCGCTTCCTTGAGCTTTGCGGCAAATGAGGCCATGCAGGTTCCCAAGCCAGAGTAGAGCATTGGGCGCGATTGCGCGAGGTCGGCAAGCAGTTCGCACTTTTAGGGGGACAATGAGTGGGCTCACGCCACGGGATCATTCTCCCGTGATTCGACGCGGAAAATTGACATTGCCAAACCTGACATTCAGTTGCTGGGTGCGGGGACAGGAAGAGGACTCGGCTTGGGCTGCTCCCGGTGGACGAGAAGAATTCTCTTGACCGAGTTACGATTCAGATGCTGAATCACCCCGCCGATCCGAACTTCAACGTCCATGCCCGAGATGGACACCAGGTCGCCATTGAGCACGGTTCCGTCGCGCAGTTCAATCGTGTCGTAGCTGGCTGCGCCCAGATCGAACGTGACCGTTCCTCCGGAGACGTCGTTGCGGCTGATGTCGAGCGGGAAAACACCCCGACTGAATCCATCCATGCTGAAGGTGAGGGTATGGTGTCCCGGTCCGACAGAAATAATGCGAGGCGTTGTTCCCTCAGCCTTGCCGTCGACGGCAAGCATAGCCCCTTGTGGGGAAGAGTTGACGGTCATTGAAATCGTTCGAGAGGATGGAGAAATCTCCTTGAGAGTAAGCGAAACCGGCTCGCCGGATGCGGTGACCGTGGTTTCAAACTTGACGGTTTCCCCCGGACCGAGGTTGCTCACGCTGAGTACGTCCTGGCCCACTCGCTCCTGCTTTTTGTCGAAGAGATATACGGAGAATCGCTCCAGGGCAATCACGCGGGACGAGAGGTTCTGGGCCGTGGTATCCATGACATAGCCGTGCAGGCTTCCCATGCCGGGCAGTGACCTGAACTTGCCGAAGGTGAAGCGAAGGATCGGAGTGCCTGAACTTGGCCAGTCAATCACCTGCAGGGGGCCTCGCTTGGCAAAACCGGGGAGAGCCAGCGCAAGCAAGCCGGCAAGGACGATTGCGTTGCGAAGAGTACGTTGAGACGGAAACACGGTGCCAACATCTTACCCGCAGCGGCTGAAAGTCGAAAAATCTGAATGGACCATGAACACCGGCACCTTAAGACTCTTCCCGGCCGATGCTCCTTTGGCTCTCGCTCGTCAATACGCTGCGCGATGCCCGGGATGCAGAACAAGCACGCCTTCACCCGAGCTGCGACATGCGGTTCCCGCCGCGATTGTGAGCTATGCGCGGCGGCAGGTATCATAAAGCCCACATGGTTGCTCCGCCGCAGATTGAGGTTTCCACGCTCGGGATGGCCGATTCGCTCATCCTGATGGTACTGGCGCTGGTGGTCTTCGGGCCGCGGCGGCTGCCCCAGATCGGGCGGCAGCTGGGCAAGCTGATGTACGAGTTCCGCAAGGCCTCGAACGATTTCAAATTCCAGATGGAAGAGGAATTGCGGAATGCCGAAGAGGCCGACCGCCGCAAGCGCGAAGAGGAGCAGCAGAAGAGGCTGACCCTGGAGGCTCCGGCCGAAGGCGTGAGCGCCACGGCGGCTGTAACGGCAATGCAGGAAGAGCAATCGTTCCAGCTGCCTGAGTCTGTGCAGTCTGAACCGAAGATCGAGTCGGCCCGGAATGCATTGAAGATTCAGCCGCCTTCCACAGGCGAAACCGTGGCGGCCGAGCGGCCGGGGGCAAGAATCGCCGAGGAAGCCACAGTACAGGCCCAATCCAGCGAACCACAGACGGAAACCTTCGAAGCACAGGCGGAGGAACCAACTGAAGTGCAGGCGGTACCGGGCGAAGCACAGCCTGAGCCAAAGGCGGAGACCACGGCACAGCCGCCCGCGCCTTCCACGGAGGCCGTGAGCCCCAATGGTTGATGCCGTCGATGCCGTAAGCAAGGCGCGCGAGGCGATGACGCAGCGCGCGGACCTGCCAGGCATGAGCCTGATGGAGCACCTTGAGGAGCTCCGCAAGCGCATTGTCCACTCGGCCATCTATCTCGCCCTCGGCTTTGGCGTGGCGTGGGGCTTTCACGGTCGCATTATTGAATTTTTCCAGGCACCGATCATCCACATCGGCAAGAAACTCATGTTCACGCATCCAATGGATGCGCTGAACTTCGACTTGCAGGCGTCATTGCTCGCTGGGGCCATTCTGGCCTCGCCATTCATCCTCTACCAGGTGTGGCTTTTCATTGCGCCGGGGCTCTACCAGAAGGAGCGCCGCTTCGTGATTCCGTTCATGGCGGTGACGGTAGGCCTGTTTCTCGCCGGCGCGTCCTTCGGATACTTCTGGGTGCTGCCCGGCGCGATCAAGATCCTTGTGATCGACTTCGGCCAACCCTACACGCCCATGATCAGCATCGAGGACTACACCGGCTTCTTCCTCAGCATCATCCTGGGCCTGGGCATCAGCTTCGAAATGCCGATTCTCATCTTCTTCCTTGCAATTTTCGGAATCGTGAGCCCACGTTTTCTCTGGAAGAATTTTCGCTACGCAATTCTTGTGACCTTTGTCATCGCCGCGTTCATCTGCCCCAGTCCCGATCCCTGGACCATGTGCCTCTATGCCGTTCCGATGCTTTCGCTTTATCTTGTGGGCATCGGCGTGGCCTGGCGGGTGCATCCTGAAAGCCGCAAAGCGAGGGCGGCCAAGTGAGCAGGTCGGCAAAGGCGCTGGCTCTTGTGGCGCTCGCGGCGGCGCTCGCGACCTGTGCGCCGGCCCACGGCCAGGCCTTCACGGGCGGCCGCGCCTATGAGTATGCGCGGCAGTTTGTGGCCATCGGACCGCGCTGGCCCACCAGCCCTGGACACGCAAAGGCCGAGGCATTCTTGCGCGCGCGACTGAGCAAGGACAATCTGGAGGAAGACGCCTTTACGGCCGATACGCCGATTGGGCCGGTGAAAATGCGCAACTTCATCGTGCGCTTTCCGGGAACGAAGCCCGGCGTGATTGTGCTGGCCTCGCACTACGAGACCAACTACTGGCTCAGGAATATCCACTTCGTCGGCGCCAATGACGGTGGCTCCACCACGGGCCTGCTGCTGGCGCTGGCCGACCAGTTCCGCGGCGAGACGGCACACGGGCGCAAGCTGCCCGGCTACTCGGTCTGGCTGGTGTTTTTCGATGGCGAAGAGGCCATCCAAAGCTGGTCGCGGTCAGACTCGACCTACGGCAGCCGGCACCTGGCCGCCAAATGGGGACGCGACGGCACGCTCGTCCGCATCAAGGCCTTCATTCTCACTGACATGATCGGCGACAAGGATCTCGACATCCAGCGCGAGACCAACTCCACCGCCTGGCTCGTCGATCTGATGCGCGAAGCGGCGAAGAAAGAAGGCGTCAGCGAGCACTTCTTCCAGCAGGCCGAAGCCGTCGAAGACGACCATCTACCCTTCGTCGAGCGCGGCGTGCCCTCCATCGACATGATCGACATCGACTACGGGCCCAACGACAGCTATCACCACACTGCGCAGGACACCATGGACAAAATCAGCGCGCGCAGCCTGCAGATTGACGGCGAGGTGATTCTGGAGACCATCCGCCTGATTGATGCGCGATGAGCACAGGCCGCTGCGCCGCGGTGGTTTAGCATCCAAGAGATGATTGCCGGTGCGACGTGGCAGTGGTGGCTGGGATTCCATGCGGCAGTGGCAACGCTGCTGGCCGTGGATGCGTTGCTTCCGGGGCGTCGGCAGGGGACAGGGCATCCCCAACTGGTGGCATGGGTGTGGACCGCAGTGCTGGCGCTGGCCGCCGCCGGGTTTGCCGCGTGGATCGCGGTGGCTTTGGGACGGGAGACGGCGCTCGAGTGGGTGGGCGGATACACGATCGAGACTTCCCTCAGCGTGGACAACCTCTTTGTCTTCCTCGTGCTCTTCCAGGGCTTCCGGATTGATGAGCAGAGGCAGCACAGGGCGCTGCTGTGGGGAATTGGCGGCGCGGTGGTGCTGCGGGCGGCCTTTATTGCCGTGGGCGTCACGCTGCTTGCTCACTTTGCGTGGGTCACGTGGGTCTTCGGAGCGCTGCTGCTGTACGCGGCGTGGCGGCTGGTGCGCGGAGGGTCGGCGCACGCGGCCATTCCGGAGTGGATCCGGCGCCTGCAGTCCGCGAAGGACTCGCTGCTGCCCGTGATTGTGGCCGTGGAGGTCACGGACCTGCTCTTCGCGGTCGACTCGATTCCTGCCGTGCTCGCGGTGAGCCACAATCCGTTCGTGGTATATACGTCGAATATCGCCGCGATTCTGGGATTGCGCTCGCTCTATTTCGCGCTTTCGGCCCTGCTGGACCGGCTGCGCTATCTGCACTACGGGCTGGGGGCATTGCTCGCGTTCGTGGCGCTGAAGATGCTGGCGGCGCACTGGGTCGAGATTCCAATTACGGTGTCGCTCGGGGTGATAGGCGGCATTCTGGCGGTGTGCTGCGTGGCATCGTGGGCAGTGGACCGGCGCGAGGTGCGGCGGTAAAGACAACACAACGGAGGAAACGATGGCCTATTTTCTGTTCAAGAGCGAGCCGGAGGTTTACGCGTTCGACGATTTGCTGCGCGACAAGGAGACCGTGTGGGACGGCGTCACGAATCCGACGGCGGTGAAGCACCTGCGCGAGATGAAGGCAGGCACGAAGTGGATCTTCTACCACACCGGCGGCGAGCGGCGTGCCGTGGGTACGGGCACGGTCTTAAGCGTGGACGCAAGCAATCCCAAGGTACCGCTGGTGCGCGTGAAGGTGGGCAAACGGCTCAAGACGCCCAAGACGCTGGCGGAGATCAAGGTGGAGAAGATCTTCGCCGGGTCGCCGCTGGTGGTTCTTGGACGGTTGTCCGTGGTGCCATTGACGCCTGAGCAGTGGGCGTGGTTTGCAGGATGAAGTCGATGCGTGCGGCACTGACGGGCGCGGAATCGAGAGCCGCGGGCACGCGATGCTGGATGCGGAACAGCGCCCCCAGCATGGAGACCAGAAGAAGGAAGTGGAAGGGAAGCAGCCAGTCCTTCAGGTTGAGGTGAAGTTCGTCGCCGAATTTTTCCACGAACCAGAAGTACATGGTGCCGAAGAGGACCCAGCGGGCTGCGAGCTGCTGGCGATAGCGGATGTCGAGGAAGAGCGGAAAGACGAGGAAGACGAAGTCGTAGCCGAGGTGGCGGAAGAGCAGCAGGGCGGCCAGGCCGTATACGGCGGTAAGGGTCTGCAGCTGCGCAGCGCCGGAAAGGCTGGAGCGGAAGCGCATGAACCAGGCCAGAACGCCCGCGGCTAGGATGGGCACGCCGTACTCCAATGCCAAGACGACCAGGTGGCGCGCAATGTGCGGCGCGATCCAGGCATCGACGACGGCCATCCAGTCGGTGTTGGAGGGGTGGACGCCGACGCCGACGCGCAGTGGCGCGACGAGAAGGCCGACCCAGGAGCCGCCGAGCATCCAGTGGACCCACACCAGACCTACGGCGGCGGGAATGAATGTTGCCAGGATGAAAAGGAAGCTGCGCGAGAAGAGAAGATCAAAGAAATAAGGTGGCGAGAGCTGTATTTGCAGTAAGAGAGGCCAAACCAGAGCCAGCGGGGCGAGCGCGGACCCACGCCGTATGCCAGGGCAATAAACGCCAGCACCAGGAGCGACTGCTGGCCGTTGCCTACGGAGTTGCGGAAGGGCGTGCCGAGCAGGAATAGAATAGCGGCGACCCCCCACTCCTGACGGGAAAGACGGAAGATGCGCTGGCAGTACCAGAGGGCGACGCCGGCCAGCGCCAGATTGCAGAAGGCCCAGACCAGGCGCGCCACAGGGAAGCTTATGGCGCCGAAGGGCGCAAAGAGCAGATAGAGAAAGTGGGCGTAATTGGGCCCCTGCGAAAGGATGAGCTGATGATGGGGGTCGCCGGCCAGCTCCACCTGCCACGGATTGATATGGTGCAGCAGAAGCCGCGTGGGGCTCCATTGGAAGTCTTGGGAGTGACGCACGGCGTTGGCCACACCTGCAGCGGCGGAGACGGCTGCCGCTGCCCAGCCGATGCTCCAGAGCGTACGCGTACGGATTTTCGACGGATTCCTGATTGCCGCGTCCGGATTCGGTCGCAGCGCCATACCGACTGCATGAACGGTCATGCAATCTCTCCCACCGAGAGTTTGGGTGCAGCGCATGGTTGAAGTCAACGAAATACCAGGGCGCGCGGCGCAATCATTTGACACGGCAAAATTGGTTACTTTTGACCCATGTCTCCGCTTGCCTCGGGTGCCTCGCCGGCGAGCCACGCGCGCGTGTTCAGCAGCTGGCGCTGGTCAAGCGCCCAGACGCGCCCGGTAAGCTCGGCGGGGTCGCGGCCTTCTCGGGCGGATTTGTCGAATTCGCCGGCGACGGCCTGCATTTTGGCGTCAAGGTCGTCCAGGAAGTTCAGGACCAGCGCCTCCGGAATCATTGGCAGTTTTGGTGAGCCGAATTCCAGCTTTCCGTGGTGAGAAAGGATGAGATGGACCACCAGGGTGCGCAGGCGCGCGGGAAAATCGGGCAGGCCGTCGATGGTCTTTTCAACAAGAGCGACGCCCATGTGGATGTGGCCCAGAAGCGTGCCCTCGATGGTGTACTCGAAGCCGCTCTCCCACGCCAGCTCGGCGGTTTTACCGATATCGTGCAGAATCACACCGGTGAGCAGCAGGTCGCGCTCCAGCAGCGGATAGTGCGGTGCTACGCGGTCGGCAAGGGTGAGCAGGCTGACGACATGCTCCAGCAGGCCGCCAAGCCAGGCGTGATGGAGCTGCCGGGCGGCGGGCGCCTCGCGATAGGCGCGGGCGAGCGCAGGATCGCCGAGAATCGTCTTGAGCAGATGCTGCAGGTGCGGCTCCGTGAAGCTGTCGACGAAGCCCAGAAGGGTTTGCCAGAGCTCGTCGACGTCGAGCTTGGTGGCCGGGAGCATGTCGGCGCGGTCGGCCTCTGTGGGCGCGGCCTTGCGGATCTGCTCCACCTTCATCTGCAGGCGGTCTTCAAAGCGGGAGACCGAGCCGCGCGCCTTCACCAGGTCGCCGCGGACCAGGTCACGGGCGATTCGCGGGTCGGCCGGGTCCCACACGCGGGCCTCAAGCTGGCCGGTTTTGTCCGCAAGGGTCAGGTTCAGGTAGGGCTTGCCAGTGCGCGTAGTGCGCTGCTGAGTGCTCAGCAGAAGAAAGAAGCCGTCGAAGGAGTGGCCTTCTTCCAGACCGGAGAGGTCGGCGATGTAGAGATCCTTCATGCTGCCCGACAGATTATCGCACCGGGCAAGACACGCCCAAACACAATGCGGGCCGGGATCAGGGTCCCGGCCCGCAAGGTGAGGGAGCGAGCGACTCTATTGCTGCGGGGCGGTTGCCGGAGCCGGTGCGCCGGGTATGGGCTGAATCGGCGTGGGCTGCGGCGTCTCCTTGTCCTTGGGTTTGTGCTTTTCGTCGCTGTAGCGGGTCTTCTTGCCGTTGGTGGCCTCGCTGTGCTTTTTCTTTTTGGAGACGACGTTGTCGCCCAGCCCCAGCGGAGCTGACTGCTCCTGGCGGTCTGCGGCTTCAGAAGCCGAAGGCGGCTGGAAGCCGGAGAAGTCCTTGGGCTGGGACTTCTTGCCCTTTTCCTTCTTGTCCTTGCGGTGCCGGGCCAGGTCACTGTACCGGGTTTTGTGTTGCGGGGCGGACTCTTCACCGTATTCGGCCTGTGCGGCATTGGAGCCCTCGGGAACCAGATCAGGCTGGGGCGACTGGCGGGGTATTGCGCCGGCGTTTTCCGTTTGGCTCGTGGGTGAGTTGGGCAGAGTCTCCTGCGGGGCGCGGCCAAAGCGGATCTTCTCCTTTTTGCCCGGCTTCTCTAAGGCCGTTTCCTTCTTCTTCTTGGACTTCTTTTCCGGCGCGGGCGCGCTTTGCTGCCCGGACTGGTGGGAAGACATCTCCAGCGCCGGGGCGCTCTTGCTGCGGAAGCCGCGACCGGTTTCGCGGAAGCGGGTGCGCTCGATCTTGCGCTTCTTCTTGGGTGAAGGCGGCTTGTAGGCCGAGTAGGAGATGGGGAAGATGCGCTTGTTAGGGCTGGCGCCGGTGTCCACGTAGCCGGGCGCAATTTCGATGTAGGACTCGTCGCGGAGCTGCGTCAGGTAGGCGCGCGTCGCAGGCTCCATCTTGCTCAGAAAGTAGGACTGCTCGACCTCGTTCTCCACCTGGCTGTATGGCGGAACGCCGCCCGGGTTGTGCTGGACGACATCGAGGATCACGTAGCCCTGTTTGGTGCGAATGGGAGCCGTGAACTGGCCGGTCTTGAGATCGAAGACCTTCTCTTCGAATACCGGTGCCAGCTCGCCGTGCTTGTATGTTCCCAGGTCGCCGCCCGAGGAAGCGGTAGGACCTTCGGAAAACGACTTGGCGAGCTGGGAGAAGTTTCCGCCGGCCTGGAGCTTGGCCTCGATGTCGGCTGCCTTGGCCTCGGCCGCGGCCAGCTTCTTGGCGTCGGAGGTGTCTGCGCCCGTGGAGACCAGGATCTCCGCAAGGTGGACGCTCTCCGGCTGTGCGTAATCCTGCTTGTGCTCATCAAAGTACTGGCGAACTTCGCCCGGCGTGATGTTGATGCGCGCACCGACCTGCTGCCGCATCACGCTCTGGGTGATGATCTGGTTGCGGATGTTCGCCTTGAAGTCCTCGTAGGAAACGCCCTGTTTCTCGGCGGCCTTCTGCAGGGCGTCCAGGGAGGCAAGGTGGTACTGCTTGCGAATCTCATTCAGGCGGGTGATGAGATCGGTTTCGCCGGTGATGCCGAGTTCCTTGCCTTTGGAGAGCCACAGTTGCTGATCGATGAGGCTGCGCAGCAGGTCGCGGCGGGCGTCGGACATTTCCTGCATGGAGGCGCCGCGCTGGCGCTCCTCCTGATTCAGCTCCTGCGCGGCACGCTCATAGTCCGACGAGGTGATGATGCGGTCATTGACGCGCGCGATAATGCGTTCGACCACCTGGCCGCCGTAAGGGCTTGCGGGCGCTGAGGTTCCAGCCTGCGCCCAGGCGGGGACGGCGAGCAGCGAAGCAGAGAAGGCCAGCGCCGCGGGAATGCGAAGAATTCGAAGGGTCATAAGTCAACACACGGCGGGAGGCAAAAGAGCGCCCCTGCTGCATAGACGTCATTGTAAACGCCGGGATAGCGAAGATGCGACGTGCCACGGCCAAAAGACGAAGGAAATGCCGCCGCCGACATGCCGGAGCTCGCTGCGGCTACCCCACAGGCCGCGGGAATCGTCCAACACAGTGGTGCTATACTTTCACCTAAGATTGCCGTGCGAAAGCTCTTGCAGGGAGCGTCCGATGCGGTGGTCCGGAGGTTCCTTCCGACTATGACTTCCCGCGCCCGCCGGGCACTTTTCAGCCTCGTCCTGTTTTTCACAGTCTGCGCCATTGCCGGCAGCGTTATGCAACGCAAAGTTGGGGCGCAAACCTCTGAGGACGAGAGCCAGATTCGCGACAGCCTGAAGCGGTTCACAGACACGTATGCGCTGGTGGAGCAGAACTACGCCGAGCCGATGACCGGTGACAAGGCGAGCGACGCGATCTACGACGGGGCAATTCCCGAGATGCTGCGCACGCTCGATCCGCACTCAAACTTCTATGACCCGAAGTCCTATGCGCGGATGCGCGAGGACCAGCAGGGCCACTACTACGGCGTCGGAATGGTGATCCAGCAGCAGGGCGACCACGTCTTCGTCATCATGCCCTTCGAGGGAACGCCGGCCTATCGGGCAGGAATCAAGCCCGGAGACATGATCGACGCCATCGACGGCAAATCGGCCGAAGGGCTGACCTCGGATCAGGTGGTGAAGGCGCTTAAGGGGCCCAAAGGGACAAACGTGCAGGTGACGATGGTGCGCTACGGAGCGCCCAAGCCTCTGGTGTTTGACCTGACCCGCGAGGACATTCCGCATCCTTCGATCGATCTGGCGTATGAAATCGAGCCGGGAGTCGGCTACATCCACCTGACGCAGTTCATGGAGACGACCGGACAGGAGATGCAGGACTCGATTGCCCACTTCGGCAACCTGAAAGGGCTTGTGCTGGATCTGCGCAATAACCCGGGCGGTTTGCTGAGCCAGGCCGTGGATGTCTGCGACCATCTGCTGTCGAAGGGCCAGGTCATCGTTTCGCAGCGCGGGCGGGCCTATCCGGACCAGGTGTACACCGCTACGCATGGCAACGGTGGCAAGACCTTCCCGATCGTGGTGCTGGTGAACCGGGGCACGGCGTCGGCGGCCGAGATTGTGAGCGGCGCGCTACAGGACCACGACCGCGCGCTGATTGTAGGGCAGACGACTTTCGGCAAGGGACTGGTGCAGACGGTTTATCCGCTGAGCGACAAGACCGCGCTGGCGCTGACGACCTACCACTACTACACGCCTTCTGGCCGGCTCATCCAGCGGAACTACAACGGCGTTTCGCTCTACGACTACTACTACAACCACGCGGGGGCGCTGCCTTCGAACTCGTCGAATCGCGAGGTGAAGTTTACGGATTCCGGGCGGACGGTGTACGGGGGCGGAGGGATTACGCCGGACGAGAAGATTGCCCCGCCCAAGAGCAACGACTTCCAGGATGAGTTGCTTTACCGGCAGGTGTTCTTCCACTTTGGGCCGTACTACCTGGCTACACACACTGTCGACCAGAGCTTTACGGTGGACGACGCGGTGATGAAGGACTTTACCGAATACCTGACCAGCAAGAACATTCCCTGGACGCAGCAGGACCTAGACGGCGTGCAGGATTGGGTCAAGTTGAACATCAAGGAAAAGATCATTACGAGCCAGTTCGGCGAGGAGCAGGGGCTGAAGGTCCTTGCCAACTGGGATCCGATGATTCAGAAAGCGATCTCATACCTTCCCGAAGCGCAGGCGCTGGAGCAGCATGCGCATCAGGTGCTGGCCGAGAAGGCTGCGGCACGCGCGAGTGGTGGTGCGGAGAAGGCCTCGACGGTGCAATAGGCCTAGGCCGTATCGACATATGCACTTTGCAGCGGGATTGATTGCTGCTGAAGTGGTTGTATGTCGCCTAGCCGGTATGAATTGAGTGATTTGCAGTGGGAGAAGATCAAGGATTTTCTTCCTGGGCGCAAGGAGCATGT
>DATLRP010000053.1:0-25950 GCA_035534635.1 Occallatibacter sp. | reverse complement strand
GCGCCAGCGAAGGGAGTCGAAAGATCTGCGGTCGCTTTTCCCGCACTCCACCCCGGCCCATCCCGTCCCAATCCCCAAAAGAACTGACATTCTGAGCGACCGGACTTGAGCGAAGGGGAAAGCACGAACCCCCGCAATCACCGGAGGGAGCAGGGGCCTTCAGGCCCCTGAATTCAATGCCGCATGAAGGAGGGGCTTCAGCCCCGGAATTGCCCTCAAAGAAATCTCGCCCCACTTTTGCCGATTAATTCCCCAAATCCGTCACACTGAAAATAAGGACCGGATGCCCCATCCATTCCGTGTTCTCTGCGGAATGGGTGAGATCGCACCAGCCCGCTCCGCCACGAACAAGCTAGGGGCTGGCAGCTAGAAGCTAGAAGCTGGGGGGTAGGCTCCGCATCGCGGAGCCTACCCCCCCACCCCCCCTACAAAATTTGCAGTTTTCCACAGCCGTTTTGCCGACAATTACGGCATTTCATGATCCGCATCCGCACGGTTTGCACCAGAAAGGGTGCAAACTTATCGCCCTGAGCTGCCGAAGCCCTTCTCCGCCCGCTCCGACGCTTCCAGCGTCTCCACTTCCTCCACGGGCCCGGTCAGGACGCGCACAGGAATCATCTGCGCAATCTTTTCTCCGGCCTTCAGCTCCACCGCCGCCTCGCCCAGGTTGGTCATCAGGATCAGGATCTCGCCCCGATACCCGGCATCAATCACGCCCGCCGTCGTCGCCAGCCCCCGCGCCGCCACGCTTGACCGGTCGCGCACCAGCAGCCCGAGCGCAGCGCCGGTCTCCGGATCGCGCGCCTCCACGGCAATGCCCGTCCGCACTCGCACCGTCTGCCGCGGATCAATGTACACGCCCTTCAGCGCAAAAAGGTCATAGCCCAGGTCCTCGCCCGGATGCGCCACTTCCGGCAACCGTGCGCCATGCTCCAGCAGCTTCACTCGCAACATGTCTTTGATGGTAGCGGACGCCCGCGCCGCGCCGGGAGCCCACACGGCCCGCTCCGGCGCCAAAACGTGGTCAGCCCCGGCGGGCGTGAACCCAACCGGGGCTGATTGTGGTGCATTCGGCAAAAGGACCTGTAAGCCGAATTCTGTCTTTGTGCGGTCATTCCTCTAGGCGCCGTGTCGCCACGGACGCTCATCAGCGACCTACCCGGAGGTTCCGGCAATTGAGCACCCCATCGACGAAGACCTGTCGCTGGGGACCCCGCTCTGAGCCGCCTTGCCGCATCGGGCCGATGCGCAACCGCTGCCTGGCTCCTGGCTGCGGCTTCCCTCCCTATTTGGTCTTGCTCCGTGTGGGGTTTACCCTGCCTCCGTCATTGCTGCCGGAGCGGTGCGCTCTTACCGCACCTTTTCACCCTTACCGCGGCGTCGCGCCGGTCGCCTGACCAACTCAAGGCGAACCGGCCCGGCTCTTCATCCCCATCAATGAGGACTAGCCCCGGCGGTTTGTTTTCTGTGGCACTGGCCGTCCACGGGCCTTCACGCCCGCGTCCCGGACGTTATCCGGCACACTGCCCTCTGGAGTTCGGACTTTCCTCCCCCGGACTGCGCGGGTAAGCAAGCAATCCGGCAGCGACCGCCCGGTCCTCCTGCCAGCCTCCAGTTTACCGCGAATCGGCCTCCGTTCGCCCGCGCACCCCGGATTCTGCTGCTCTTGGCGGCAATTCTGCATCGGCGCAGTTCTCGCCGCAATCCAACTCTGGTAGCCGCTTCCGCGCCTCTTTCGCGCCATCCCCAAACGGAGGTTCACCTGTATGAAGATCGCCGCCACCATCGCCCGTTACCTGCTCGGCCTGATCTTTCTCGTCTTCGGCCTCAACCACTATCTGAATTTCATCCCGATGGGACCGATGCCCACCGGACTCGCGGGCCAGTTCACGGTCGCCCTGCTGCAATCGCACTACATCTACGTGGTCGCCGTCTTCGAGGTCGTCCCGGCGATTCTCCTGCTCGTCAACCGCTATGTTCCGCTGGCCCTCACGCTGCTGGGTCCGGTGATCTTCAACATCCTCCTCGTCGGCATCCTTCTTACCCGCCAGGCCTTGCCCATCGCCATTCTTGTCACCCTCCTGTGGTTCCTGGTCTTCTTCGGCGTACGTTCCGCATTCGCCGGCCTCTTTCAGCGGCGCGTTGCCGATTGAGCGCAGCAACCTCCAGTCCCACCGCCCGTCACTACAATGGAACAGGCGATGATCCAGACCCTCTATCTCGGCCGCGTCTCTTATGACGAAGCGCTGCAACTGCAGGCCGAGATTGCCGCGCTCCGCCTCGAAGGCCGCGTGGGCAACGTGCTTCTGCTGCTCGAGCATCCGCCCGTGCTCACCCTCGGCCGCAATGCGGACCGCTCCAACATCCTCGCCAGCGACCAGCTGCTCGCCAGCCGCGGCGTCACGCTGCACAACATCAACCGTGGCGGCGACGTCACCTACCACGGTCCGGGCCAGCTCGTCGGCTATCCCATCTTCGACCTGCGCAGCCTCCAAAAAGATTTGAGCGCGGTCTCCAACCACGTGTCTTCGTCGTTGGGGCCGGCTGGCGGGCCGACCGGCGCGCGCATCGGCCCGGTCGATTTCGTCCGCCGGATGGAAGAAGCCCTCATCCGCCTCTGCGGCGTCTATGGCCTTCGCGCCTTCCGCATCGCCGGCCTCACCGGCGTCTGGTGCGGTCCGGTTAACGATCTGGACCGGCCACAGAACTCGTCCAAAGAGCTGCCGTCCGCAGGACCCAGAAAGATCGCTGCCATCGGCATTCACGTTTCGCGCGGCATCACCACCCACGGCTTCGCCTTCAACCTCACCACAGACCTCCGCGACTTCCAGCTCATCCATCCCTGCGGCATCACGGACAAGCCTGTCACCAGCCTCGCCGCCGAGTTGGCCAGCCCTGCACTGGCCCGCGAGGGCGGAAGCCCCGCCGCTCTGCCCACGCTTGAAGCCTTCGCCCATCAGGCCGCGCGCCAGTTCGGCCTCGTCTTCGGCCAGCAGGTGTTGGCGGTCGAGAATCTTGAAACTCTCCGCGCGCAAGCTTCGCTCTCTTCCGCGCCGAAGGCGCAGCCAGCCGCACCGCAGGTGCCGCCAAAGGCGCAGCGAGCCGCACCGGAGGTGCCGCCGAAGGCGCAGCCAGCCGCACCGGAGGTGCCGCCGAAGGCGCAGCCAGCCGCACCGCAGGTGCCACAGGACACGCCGCTCGAGTTTCCCCGCGAGCTTGAGCGCTTCCACGGCCGCGCCCAGCGCCCAGTCCGCGCCTGATTCCGGCAATCATTCCCCAGCTCCCGCAGCACGCGCGATTTATAATCCGGCCTGATGCCGGTCTCGCCCGCATCGCGGAGAGTGCGACCCATGCCAACCGACGTTCCCATGCCCCAGATGGGCGAATCGATCTTCGAAGGCACCATCGTTCGCTGGCTCAAGCAGCCGGGCGACGCGGTGGAAGAGGACGAGCCGCTGCTTGAAATCTCCACCGACAAGGTGGACGTCGAAATCCCCGCTCCAGCCGCCGGCATCCTCTCTGAAATCTGCTTTCCCGAAGGCGCAACCGTGCAGGTCAACACCGTACTCGCCGTTATCGGCGGCCCTGTAACCAATGCGGTTCCCGCTGCCGCGCCGAAGGCGCAGTTGGCCCCACCGCAGGTGGCCGCGCCGAAGGCGCAGTTGGCCGCACCGCAGGTGGCCGCGCCGAAGGCGCAGTTGGCCGCACCGCAGGTGGCCGCGCCGAAGGCGCAGTTGGCCGCACCGCAGGTGCCGCAGTTGGCCGCACCGCAGGTGCCCCCGCAGGCGCGATCAATCCCACCGAAGGTGGTGGCCGGGGGCAGGCTGCGCTCCTCGCCGCTGGTCCGCCGCATCGCACACGAGCACAACATCGACCTCGCGCATGTTCACGGCACCGGCTCCGATGGCCGCATCACCAAGGAGGACATCCTCCACTATCTGAGCCAACCTGCCGCATCAATGCCAGTCCAGCCGAAGACAAAGTCCGCCGCATCGCAGGTGCCGCCCTCTGACCTTCCCGGCCAGGTGGTGCCGATGACCAAAATGCGCGCCATCATTGCCCAGCGCATGCTGGAGAGCAAGCGCATCAGCCCGCATGTCCACTCGGTTTACAAGGTCGACATGACGCGCATTGCGCGCCTGCGCGCGCTTCACCGCGCCGCTTTCGAGCGGCAACACGGCATCAAGC
Organism: Occallatibacter sp.; assembly: GCA_035534635.1. Taxonomy (GTDB): domain Bacteria; phylum Acidobacteriota; class Terriglobia; order Terriglobales; family Acidobacteriaceae; genus Telmatobacter. Next base: position 21,762 of record DATLRP010000053.1, on the reverse strand, counting down.
TCACTTACATGCCCTTCATTGCCGCGGCTGCCGTGCAGGCCCTGCGCAGCCATCCCATCCTCAACGCGTCGCTGGTGGATGCGAACATCCACTACCACGCGCACGTCAATCTCGGCATTGCCGTCGCGCTCGACTGGGGTCTCATCGTGCCCGTGGTGCAGCAGGCAGAACGGCAATCCTTCGCGCAGCTCGCTCTGGCTATTCAGGACCTCGCCGGCCGCGCACGCTCGAAGAAACTCCAGCCCAGCGAGGTCGAGGGCTCCACCTTCACCCTCACCAACGCCGGTGTCTTCGGCGGCGAGTTCGGCACGCCCATCCTCAATCAGCCTGAGGCGGCCATCCTCGCCATCGGCGGCCTGCGCAAGGAGCCCGTCGTGCTCACGGACGCCGAAGGCAATGACGCCATCGCCATCCGCTCTGTGCAGTATTTCTGCCTCGGCTTCGACCACCGCCTCATCGACGGCGCGGACTCCGGCCGCTTCATGTCCGACTTCAAGCGCACGCTCGAAACCTGGGACCGCGACCTCGACTAAGTATCCGCCGGTCTGTGCCATTCATGCCCGCCGCCCACCTCACGCTCGAGCTCCGCATTCCACACGCCCAATCCCTCAAGGATCGCCGCCAGGTCGTCCGCTCCATGAAGGACCAGCTTCGCCAGGGCTTCAACATTTCCGTGGCGGAGATGGAGCAAGCCGTAACCTGGCAGTCGGCCACCCTCGGCGTCGTCGCCATCTCGTCCTCGCGCAGCTACCTCCAGGGCCTGGTCGAGGAAGTGGAGCGCGCCGCCCGCCGCATCGCCCTAGAGCACGGCGCCGAGCTCGCCGACGCCTTCTGGGACTTCCTCGACGCCTGACGGCGGCCTCGGTCCGCGCGGCTCATTCTGCTATGCTGAGGGGTTTACCTGGGGAGGAATAGGAGCCAGCATGCCGGAGCACAGGGGGCGAAAGCATCATCAGGACCGCGTGGCCGAGACCCTGCGGGAAGAGATCGGCGTCATGATCGAGGGCGAGTTGACCGATCCCCGCATCGCCTTCTGCTATGTGAGCGAGGTCCTACTCAATCCCGGCGGCAAGTCGGCGCGCGTCTATGTGGCGCTGGACGGCGCCGTCGCCGACATCGAGAAGTCTGAGCAGGACACCGTGGCCGGACTTGAGGCCGCCAAGGGCTACATCCGCGTCCATCTGAAGGAGCGCCTCGGCGTGCGCCACATTCCCGATCTCGCGTTTTTCGCCGACCGCTCGGGCCGCTTCCAGGCCCGCATTGACGAGCTGATGAGCCGCTCGCGCCGCCGCCAGAAAGCTCCGGTGGAGTAGAGCCACATGAATCCCAGCAAGCCCGCACTCGTCCGCTCCACCAAGCCCGCTGCCCCGCATCCAATGCAGGCGATTCTCGAGCTTCTTCGCCAGGGTGAGCGCTTTCTCGTCTGCTCGCACTCGCGCCCGGACGGCGACGCCGTAGGCAGCGTGCTGGCCATGGGCATGCTGCTGAAGGCCCTGGGCAAGCGCGTGGACATGGTCACCGCCGACCGCCTGCCCGCCGTCTATCGCAACCTGCCCCAAGCGGCGGAGATTCGCACCGCTCTGCGCGTCCAGGGGCCCTACGATGCGGCCATCCTGCTGGAGTGCGACGGCATGGACCGCGCCCGGCTGCGCGGCCTGGAGAAGTTTTTCATCGTCAACATTGACCACCACGCCACCGGCAGCGAGTGGGGAAATCTCAACTGGATCGACCGCGACGCGGCCAGCGTGGGCGAGCTGGTGCACCGGCTGATTCGCGCCGCCAACATTTCCCTCACGCCGCAGATGGCCACCTGCCTTTACGTCACCGTCCTCACTGACACGGGCGGATTCTGCTACGGCTCCACTCGCGCGGAAACCTTCGCCCTTGCACAGCAGCTTGTCGAGGCGGGCGCAGACCCCTTGCGCATCGCGCAGGAGATCTACTTTTCCATGCCGCCCGCCAAGCTGCAGCTCCTCGGCGCGGCCCTTGGCAACCTCCATCTCGAGGGTTCTCTCGCGTGGCTGTGGATTCGCCACGAGGATATGGTCCGTTTCGCGGCCGCGGAGGAGGATTGCGAAGGCATCGTGAACTACGCGCTGTCCATCCAGGGCGTGGACGCGGCGGTCTTCCTCCGCGAACTGCCGGAGAACCACATCCGCCTGAGCCTGCGCGGCAAAGGCCGCGTGAACGTGGCGGCCATCGCCGAGAGCCTGGGCGGCGGCGGGCATGAGAGCGCCGCCGGCTGCACGCTCGACGGGCCGCTGGACCGCGCTCGCGACGAGATTCTCGCTCGGTTTCGCTCCGCCGTAGCCTCGCTCGGCCCACTTCCCAAAACCGGCCCCGCTTGAATCTGTTAGCCTTGTCCCTGTCGAAGCTCGGCAGCATCATGGCACGTTCGCCTTTTTAATGGGCATGCTGCATCAGCCGGCTGTCGGGATTCCCCCAGATTCCCGCACCATGCCGGATCGGCGGATTCGGCGCATGGCTTGTTTGCGCCTGCCGCCCATCGGAGAACCGCTGGACGTGGAGACTGCTCTGGGAACCACTGCTTCCGAAACGCGCGCGACCCTTCGCCGGCGGCTACCCAACTGGGGCACCGTTGGGGAGGTATCCGTCTTCCTTTTCTTCGCCGTGTTTTTCATCCTCTATGGCGTCACGCCCATCTTCGGCGGCGATGGCCTGGGCCTGGTCGGCGCAGACGAGCCGCGCTACGCCCAGATTGCCCACGAGATGCTGGCGCGCTTTGACTCAGCCCACACCCTCACCGGCCGCCTCAGCGCCTGCGTCACGCCTTATCTCTACGGCCATCCCTGGCTGGAAAAGCCAGCCCTCTACTACTGGCGCGCCATGTTTGTCTTCCAGGAGTTCGGCGTGCACGACTGGAGCGCGCGGCTGCCTTCGGCCAGCTTCGCCTTCATCATGGCCGCGCTCATTTACCTGCACATGCGACGATTCCGGCGAGGCGGTCATCTGGATGCCGCACTCATCACCGTGGCCTGCGCCGGCATCATCGGTTTTGCCCGCGGCGCGTCCACTGACATGCAGCTGGCAGCGCCGCTCTCCATCGGCCTGCTGGGCTGGTACGCGTGGTATGAAACGGATTCCAAGTTCTGGCTCTTCGACATTTACTTCTTCACCGGCGTGGCCACCCTCGCCAAGGGTCCTGTCGCTCCATTCCTGGCGCTCCTGATCGTCATGGCCTTCGCCTTCCTGCGCCGCGAGTGGTCCATCATCCGCCGATCGTTCTGGTGGCCGGGGGTGCTGCTTTACTTCGCCATCGTTCTGCCCTGGTTCATCGCCGTACAGCGCCAGAACCCGACCTTCTTCCGCGAATTCTTCCTCCAGCACAACCTGGAACGCTTTGCCACCAATCGCTTTCAGCATGAGAAGCCCGTCTGGTACTACATCGTTGTCGTCGTGCTCGCGCTCATGCCCTGGACCGTCGTAGCCCTCCGCGCGCTCATCGACGGCATTCAGACCTCCGTGGCCGAGTGGCGCTTGCGGCATTCGCGCCCTGAGAAACCCAAGCCCGGCCGCCCCGGCGACGCCTTCCCTGAGTTCCTGGTCCTCTGGGCGCTTATCCCCATCGTCTTTTTCTCTTTCTCGCAGTCCAAACTGCCGGGCTACATTCTCCCGTCGCTGCCGCCCATCACCATTCTCACCGGCGACTTCCTCTTCCGCAGCCGCAAGCAGGGGCTCAACCGCTGGATTCTGATTGGCCATGCCCTGCTTTGCGGCGTGTTGACCCTCTTTGTTCTTCTGCTTCCGTGGTTTGTCCTCCACGGCGCCACAATGCCGCCTTCCCACGCCGGCATAGCCGCACTGCTGGCCTCGCTGGGCGCAGTTTTCCTTGTGCTCATCGTCGTCCAAGGCTTCGGCGTAGCCCGCCTGCGCCTGGCCACCTCCGGCGTGGTCATCGTTCTCATGCTCTTCCTCTACGGCGTCGGCCCCTTCTTCGGCATTCCCGCCATCCAGGGAACCAAGAATGTGATTCACCTGCTGGACCGCTCCTACTCCGCACGGCCGCTGGCCCAGCAGCTCGCCGCGCAGTTTCCTGACGTGAAGACCGTCGCCGTCTTCCGCGTCCGCCGCGACATGGAGTACGGCCTGGCCTTCTATCGCAACCACGCCGTGGTGAACTATGTGGACTCCGGCGTGCCGGACGAGGAGCACATCCTCGTGGCCCGCGTCCTGGGCCGCGGCGGAAAGGACCTGCACACCGCCGCCGACCTCGAGCAATATCTCGACAACCGCCAATATGAGGAGCTTTTCAGATGGCCCGAGCAGGGCCTGGAGATCTACCTGGTGGGCAAGAAGTAGCGCGGGAGCCCGCGCCGAACCGCTTTGCCAAACAGCAGGCGCAACTGTAACTTGCAGTCCGTCCCGACTCGTGTCACAGTGAGCCTGAGGCGATTTTGCCCCCAGCCGACCGGGCCCCGCGCCGCACGAGCTCCCGATTTCCTGCTCACTCGGCGTTCCCGGCCGCGTCTTGCCACAGGACCATGGCCACAACGGCGACTATCCAGATCCTCGACCTTCGGCACTTCGGCGCACCCATGCTGCGGCCCGTTCTTGAGTCGGAAAGCGAGCTCTGGATGCAGCGGCTGCACTGGGACTACCGCGCATCCTGTCGCCTGCTGATGCAGTATCTCGACAACCACATGCTGCCCGGCTACGCCGCGCTCGACGCCGGCCAGGTCGCGGGCTACACCTTCTGCGTCTATGAGCAGACCAAGGCCGTGATCGGCGATGTCTTCGCCACGCGCGTCCCGGTTTCCGGCGCCCCGGTTTCCGGAGAAGATGCGCCCGACGCGTCGGCTCATGCCGTGGAAGAGACCCTCCTGACCCACCTCTTTGAAACGCTGCTCAACTCTCCCCAGCTTGACCGCATCGAGTCGCAGCTCCTGCTTCACCCCGCCGGGGCCCACTCCGCCGCCTTCCGCCATGCCGGGTTCCAGCTCTTCCGGCGGCTCTTCATGGTCCTGCCGCTCTCCGGCCACCCGCCCAGCGCACAGGCCGACCTGCCCGCGGAGCTGGAACTGCGTCCCTGGCGCGAGGAGGACCTGCATCCCTCCGCAGGCCTCATCTCGCTGGCCTACGCCGACCACCCCGACAGCCGCATCAACGACCAATACCATTCCATCCACGGCTCCACGCGCTTTCTGCACAACATCGTCCGCTACTCCGGCTGCGGAGTCTTTGCCGCCCAGGCCTCGCACGTCATCGTCCACCGCTTCACGCGCGAGCTGGTGGGGCTCGTGCTCGCCTCCCGCGTCAGCCTCCAGAGCGGCCACATCACCCAGCTCTGCATCCATCCCGACCACCGCCGGCAGGGCATGGCGCGCCGGCTCCTGGCCGCCGCCGCCGCCCAGTTCCTGCGCATGAACACCCAGGAAATCTCGCTCACCGTCACGGAAGCGAATCACGACGCGGTCACCCTCTATCGCTCCGAAGGCTACCGCACACAGCACACCTTTGACGCAGCCGTGTGGCAGCGCGAAGGTACCGGCTGACAGCCATTTCGCGGATCCCGAATCGTCTCTCACTAAAACAGGAAAGCGCCGGATGGCCCCATGAAGGAAACTCCGGATTTCAGGGCGTGCTTGGTGCCGCGTCTCTTACCGCGCGATAAAGTACATCACCCAGCTCAGCACAATCGCCGAGCCCACAAACAGAGTGAAGCAGTAGGCGCCGTAGCGAAACATGCGCCTGGAAGTCTCCCGCTGCGTGATGCCAAAGACCACCGAGACGCACAGCGAGAACAGCAGCACGGCGGAGAAGTGGGAGGGGCTGAACACTAGCTCTTCCTCCCCGTACGCAGATTGTGCGCGTCCACCGCGGCAATCACGTTCAGCAGGCCGGCCACCACGATGAACCGCCTGCCCCAGTCAGCCACCGTCGTCTGCACAAACACGTCGCCCAGCCCCATCACACGGCTCACGATGTAGAGCAACCCGTTGCCCAGGTCGCCCACCAGACACAGCATCCCCAAAATGTCGTGACCGCTGGAGTAGATTTTGCCGTGCATGGCCAGGCCGAGCACAAACATGGTGAAGATGGAGGCCGCCAGCAGGCTTCCCCGCACCCACTTGCCCAGCACAAAATGTCCCGCGCCCGGAATCAGCCATCCGGCAATCAGAGGCAGATAGACAAAGCTGCCTTCGGTGGCTTTCGTCGCGCCTGCAGACTGGTTCTGTGTGCTCGCCATTCCTCTTCGACTATATCGCACCGGGGCCCGCGGCGAGGTCCGCCCGGCGGATCAGATGCGCACCAGCGACTCCTGCATCTTTCCGGTGACCCACGCCTTGCCCGGCTGCGTGAGCATGTTCACCTCGCTACGCACGCCGAACTCCGGCAGGTAAATCCCGGGCTCCACGGAGAAGCAGGTGTTCGGCAGCAGCAGGCGCTCGTCGTGCGTTTCCAGATTGTCCAGGTGCGCGCCCGGCCCGTGCAGCGTTCGTGCAATGTTGTGCCCGGTGCGATGCGTAAAGAACTCTCCGAAGCCCGCGTCGCGAATCACCCCGCGCGCCGCGTCGTCGGCCTCGAAGCCGTGAATCGCGCGGCCCTCGGCGTAGGCATTCACCACGGCGGCAATGGCCGCGTCCCGCGCGTCGCGCACCACCGTGAAGACCTGCTGCTGGCGATCGCTCGGCGCCCGGCCCACCACGCCGGTCCAGGTGATGTCGTAAAAGACGCTCTCCGGCTCGTCCTTGCGCGCCCAGAAGTCGATCAGCACAAAGTCTCCCTTGCGGATCGCCGACGCGCGCTCGGCGGTGGGCTCGTAATGCGAGTCAGAGGAGTTCGCGTTCACGCTCACGTTGGGGCCGTTCTCCCACACCAACCCTTCGCGCCGCATGGCCTCGCTGAGCCACTGCATGTGGTGGAACTCGGTGTAGGCGCCTCGGCGCATGCGGCGCGCAATCTCCTTCCATCCCTCGGCCAGGATGGCGTCCATGGCGTGCTGGGCCGCCGCGTGGCTGGCCTTCTGCGCCTCGCCCAGCACAGCCTCGAACTGGCTCACCAGGTCGGCCGAACTGGCGATCCGCTTGCCCAGGCCTCGCAGGAACTCCACCGTTCCGGCGTCCACCATGGACACATACATAATGTCGTTGTTCGGCGAGTACTGCATGGCCAGTTGAGTGGCCCCGGCCAGCATCGCTTCCAGGCCGGCATGCAGCTCCTGCCAGCTCGAATAGACGCCGGTTGTGCCGGGCAGCGGTTCCAGCCGCCCCCGCTCAATGCGGTGCACCAGCTTGCGCGGCTCGCCTTCAGCCGGCACAAAGTAATACCAACGGCGCGAAACCAGCACCTTGGTGTCCATGCCCAGGATTGATTCGCCGATCGGATCGCGATGGTGATGGTCGTAGAAAAGCCAGCCGTCGTGGCCGGCGTCCCGCAGCGCGGCCTGCATTGCTTCAAGATTCATATCGGCCATTCTATCCGCCGCCGTGCCGTGCGCACGAGCATGCGCACGCGGCGCGGCCGGTTCCCGGCTTCGCTGCGGTTCCAGTCCGTTTGGACGGAGAAAGGCCTGCCCAGCCCGCAAGCTCGCCGGCCCGCGGGCAAAGCCGCTAGAGCGCCGCCATGGCCAGCTGCTCGCTCGTGTACAGCCCTGCGTATTTGGTGATGCCCACCATGGTGAACACTTTGGTAAAGTGCGGCGAAAGGCCGAATGCGGAGACCTTCTGCCCGGAATTCGCGGCTTCGATCAGCATCTGGATGACTAGCGCAATCCCGCTCGAGTTGATGTACTCCACCCGCGTGAAGTCAAGAAGCACGAGCTTGGCGGTCTCCTTCGGCAGTGACTGGTAGGTGCCCAGCACGGCTTCCTTTGAGGTGCTGGCAATGTCGCCTTCATACCGGATCACACTGACCAGGTGGCCTGCGGGGGAATTGAGTTGATCGACGCGCGCTTTCGTTTCTGTCTGCACGATCTCTTGTCTCCAATATCTCTTAGTTAGTCCGCTTCTCGATCCAGCCGGATCACCAGCCGCACATAGCTGCTCATGCCGTTTGCACCCTTCACCCATTCGGCCTCGTCCACCAGGGCCTGGATGAGGAACATGCCCATTCCACGCGGGTCCTCTTCGCCGTGAATCTTCCGGTCGATATCCGGCTTGGCCGGCAGTTTGTTCAAGCCCTTGCCGTCATCGATCACTTTCACTTCGAGGGCGTCGTCCACCGACGAAAGAACCACCCCCACAGAAAGCCCCTCGTTCAGCAGGTTGCCGTGTTCAATCGCGTTGATGCAGGCCTCGGCCACCGCCGTCTTCAGGTCTTCCACGCGTTCCAGCGGAAAACCCATCAGCTTGGCCACTGCGGCCGCTGTACTCATGGCCACCTTTTCGTAGCCGAGGCGCGACGGCAGCCTCACTTCCACGCTGGTGGGTCTGTCCTTGCTCATGCCGATGTCTCCATCGCCTCAGTGCCGCGGCATAACGTCAGCGCGGTCATATCGTCACTTTGCGGACCACCCTCGGCAAAATCCTTCAGCGCGGTCCACAGTGCATCGAGAATATCATCGGCCTTGCACGCCCGACACTTTGAAAACTCCTCCAGGAGCCGTTCCGAGCCGAATTCCTCTTCTCCGCGGAAGACCTCGGTCAGTCCGTCGGTGTAAAACAGCAGCCTGGCCCCTGGCCTGAAGACGCAATGCTGGCTTTCGTAATTCATCCCCGGCAGCATTCCCAGTGGGGTTCCGCTGGACTCGAACTGCTCGGTCTCGCCTCCCGGCTGCACCAGGAAGCCCGGGTTGTGGCCGCAGTTGACCACCTCCGCCTCGCCGGTGGCGCGATCCAGCTTGAGGAAGATCGCCGTCAAGTAACGCCTGCGCGCCTCTTCGCCTTCCTGCCAGTGATGCTGATTCATCCGTTCGGCCAGCTCGGCCAGCGGCAGCCCCTGCAAGGCGCTGGCCCGGAAGGCGGCGCGAAAGCTGGTGGCCATGATGGCCGAGGCCAGACCCTTGCCCGCCACGTCCGCCACGGCGATCAGCAGCTTGCCGTCCGGCTGCTCCACAATATCCAGATAATCGCCGCCCACCTCATAGCAGGTGATCGACCGGAAGGCCAGCGAATAGCCGTCAATCTTCGGCAGCTCCTGGGGCAGCAGCGAGCGCTGGATGTTCCGTGCCGCGTCCAGATCCTGCTGCACGCGGGCAAACTCCACATTGCGCTTGTGATTGCGCGCATTTTCAAGGGCCACGGCTGCCTGCAGGGCCAGCCCTTCCAGAAAATCAGCTTCGTAGAGCGAAAGCTCCCTGCCTTTCTGCGGGGCCACCACCAGCTCGGTCATCACCCGGCCTTCGCGATCCTCAAGCCGGTAGATGGGCAGCGCCGCTTCGTGGCTCTGCCCGCCCTCGCCCAGGTTCGGGGCATCGCCGTAGGCCAGCCCTGTGCCGGGAAAGACAGCCCCGGCCATCTCCAGCTCGCGCACCACGATGCGCAGCACCTGCTCCAGCACTTCCTCTTCGCGGATGGTGGAGTGGACCTGGCGCGAGGCCTCCAGCAGCGCCTGCAGGCGTGCCACCTGCTGCTGCAGGTCGATCACCTCTCCATTGTCTGGTAGCTGAATTTCAGCCGCCATTCCGCCGCCCCCTGTGGACTCTCACTCTACCATGCCTTTGCCGGTCCCGGTCCATCCCGATTGCCTGATTTTCCATGGCTTTGCCCTGCGCATGGCCCTGCCGAGAGCGCGCAGAGGCTTTGCGACGGGGTGATGTATTCTTCCCTCGATGCGCAAGACGCTTTCCGTCGCTATGATCGTCATGAACGAGGAGGCGAACCTGCCCCGGACGCTGGAGAGCGTTCGCTGGGCCGATGAAATCATCGTCGTCGACTCGGGCTCGACTGATCGGACCCTGGAGATCGCGAATTCGTTTGGCGCAAAGACCAGCTTCCACGCCTTTGGCGGCCACGGAGAGCAGAAGAATGTGGCGCTGGACCTTTGCACCTGCGACTGGATTCTGCTGCTGGACGCCGACGAGGAGCTTTCGCCCGGCCTGCAACAGGAGATTGAGCAGGTGCTGAGCGGCGAGCCGGAGTTTGCCGCGTACTGGATTCCGCGCCTGAACCTCTATTTCGGCCGGTGGATGCGCCACGGCGGATTTTATCCCGATCGCAAGCTGCGACTCTTCCGGCGCGGCTCGGCGCGGCTGACCGAGGGCGTCGGGCCGCACTCCACGCCGCAGTTCGAGGGGGCGAGCGGAAAGCTGAAGTACGACTTGCTCCACCACGCCTATCCGACGTTGGGGATTTATCTGGAGCACATGAACCGCTACAGCAACGAGATTGCCCGGTTGCTGCACCAGCGCGGGCGCAACAGCCGATCGTGGCTGGCCTTCAAGTGGAACGCGGTTCTGAACCCGGCCGCGACCTTCGTCTACAACTACATTTTTCGGCTCGGCTTCCTGGACGGACGCGAAGGGCTGATTCTGCACATCAACCACTCGGTTTACATCCACTGGAAATACATCAAGGCCTGGCGGCTGGGGCAGGGCAAGGAGTAGCGCGCGACGGCGGCAACGAGAACTGGCTAAATGTGGCAGCTTGAGAGGCCACGCTTTTCGAGATAGCGCTGGTGATACTCCTCGGCCCGCCAGAAGGTTTGCGCCGGGACAACCTGCGTGACGATCGGCTTGGGTTTGAATCGGCCCTCGGCGGTGAGCGCCTCAATTTTGGCCTGCGCGGCGGCCTCCTGCTCGGGAGAATGGAAGAAGATTGCCGAACGGTATTGCGCGCCCCAGTCGGGACCCTGGCGGTTCAGAGTGGTGGGGTCGTGCAACTGGAAAAATGCGTCGAGAATCTGCGCGAACGTGATCCTTTCCGGGTCAAAGTCGAGCTCGACCACCTCGGCATGGCCCGTTTGATCTGTGCATACATCTTTATAGGTCGGCTGGTCCAGCGCGCCGCCCTCGTAACCCACCGCCGTGGAAACCACTCCGGGAAGGGCCGCGAAGGCCGCCTCAACGCCCCAGAAACAACCTGCTCCAAATGTCGCCTTTTCCGTTTTCAGATTCGTGCTCATGGTAATTTTTTCTGTACTCCTGTCTGTTCAGATGCGCCAGCCACGCGGGAAGTAACAGAGGCTGACCGCTCAGCGCGAGTTGGGCCGGCGCGGGCCACCTGGACGCGAGCCTCCCGAGCGGGGACCGCCTGGACGTGGGCCTCCCGGACGCGAGCCGCCAGGACGCGGACCGCCGGAGCGCGAGCCACCGCGTGGCGCACCGCCTGACCCGGGCCTTGGACCCCCTGGGCGTGGGCTGCCGGGACGGGAACCACTCGGACGCGGGCCGGAACCTGGGCGTGGGCTGCCGGGACGGGAACCACTCGGACGCGGGCCGGAACCCGGCTTTGAACCCGACTTTGGTCCTGACCACGAGCCCGGCCTTGACCCCGAGCCGGGCCTTGGCCCTGAGCCTGGCCGTGACACTGGCCGTGACACTGGCCGCGCGCCGAATCGGGCACCCGGAGGCCCAGTTGGTCCGGCACCTGGACGCGAGGACGCGCCAGCTTTGCCGCCAAAGGACGGCTTGCCACGGCCGCCCGGGCCGGTCTTCCCCGCCGGTGCGCTCCTGCCAAACTTTGCCGGTCCGGCTTTGCCCGCAAACGGCCGCGAGGGGGCTTCCCTGCGCGGCGGCCTCTCCGCAGAGCCGCCTTCCGGATCCTTGCGCCAGGGTTTGGCTTGCGCCGGACGCCGGTCTGCTCCGGCGAAGTTGCCGGCGGGCTTGCCGAAGGAAGGCCTGGCGTCCCGCCGCGGCTTGAACTCCTCGCGCCCGGTGAACTCCCGCGCATCCGGCTTGCGGAAGGGACTCGGCGCGCGGTCGTCCTTGCGGTCAAACTTTCCTTCGGGCTTGCGCTCCGGCTTGCGCTCGAACGGCTTGCGGCCGCGGCCTTTGGCGCGGGCGGTGCGCAGCTCGGCGCTGAGGCCCGCTTCTTTGGGCAGCATGCGCGTGGCCTTGATGCGCTTGGGCTTCAGCTTGCCGGCGGCGGTCAGGCGCAGGGCTTCCACCTCGCCGGGGTCCAGCTCGCGGAATTTGCCCGGCTCCTGGTCCAGCACCAGCGGTCCATAGCCCACGCGGCGAATCTTTTCCACGTGGTGGCCGATCTCCTCAAACATCTTGCGCAGCTCGCGGTTGCGCCCCTCGATGAGCACCACCTCGAACCAGGGATTTTCTCCCGGCCGCACCTGCCGGATGCGCGCGGGCGCGGTTTGTACCTTGCCCTCGCCGAGCTTGCCGCGGTCAATGGAAACGCCGGTGCGGAGCCGTTCCAGCACCTCCTCGCCGGGCTGGCCGGCCACCTTCACGAGGTAAGTCTTCTCCACGCCGGAGGCTGCGCGGGTGAGCGCGTTGGCCAGCGGGCCATCATTGGTGACCAGCAGCAGCCCTTCGCTCATGTAGTCGAGCCGGCCGACGGGATAAAGCCGCTCGCCGGTCTTCGCGAAGAACTCCATTACGGTGGGCCGGCCTTCGGGGTCCTTCACGGTGGTCACATAGCCTTTGGGCTTGTTCAGCACGAAGTAGCGCAGCCGTTCAGCGCCGCGGAGCAGCTTGCCATCCACGCGGATGTGGTCGCGCGCAGCGTCGGCCTTGGTGCCCAGCTCGGTCACGATCTGGCCGTTCACCTGCACGCGGCCTTGTCGAATCAGCTCCTCCGCCGCGCGGCGGCTGGCCACGCCGGCCTGCGCCAGAATCTTCTGCAGCCGTTCGAGCTGGGCGGGCGGGCGCGCGGGCGATTCGCCGAAGTCCATCTCCCCATCGGCGGCTTCGGCGTCTGCGTCGGCGTTTGCTTCGGCCGGGTCCGGGGTCTGCTCGGGTTCGGGGTCGGGCTCGCCTACATCGGGTTTTTGTTCGTCTGTCATGAGGGAGAGCTTTCTGATTCGGTTTCCGGTTCCTCGTACGCATCTTCGTCGAAATCGGGGCCGGTCGCGGGACCTACATCTTCGGCGTTTTCCGGCTCGGCTTCGGACTCAGGCTCGGGCTCGTTGAGCTCAAGGGCTGCGATCTTCTCGAACTCCTCCATCGAAGGCATCTCGGAAAGGTCTTTCAGCCCGAAGCGGAGAAGGAATTCCCGGGTGGTTTTGTAAAGGATTGGCCGGCCGATAACCTGCTTGCGGCCAGCGGTGGCGATGAGCTTGCGGCTGAGCAGCGAGCCGAGCACGCCAGCCGATTCGACGCCGCGAATCTCGTTCACCTCCGGCGCGGTGACCGGCTGCTTGTAAGCGATGACGGCCAATGTTTCAAGCGCGGGCAGGGAGAGCTTCATGGGCGGCTTGAGGCTCTTGATGAAGAGGCGCACGGCGTCGTGGCACTCGGGCTTGGTGGCCATGCGATAGCCGCCGGCGATCTCGCGCATCTCCACGCCGCGGTCGTCGCCGGCGTAGCCGGCAATCAACTCGTCGAGCAGCGCGTGAAGGACCGCTTTGACCTCGCGCTCGCGCTGGCGGGCGGCGCGGCGGGCTTCGGCTTCAGGGTCCGGCGGCTTGCCGGGTGCGGGCTCGGCGTCGGGCTCTTCCGATGCGGTGGTCGCGGCGGCTTCGGACTCAGGCGCGTCTGCCCCTTCAAGCGGCAGGGCCGGAGGCTCGGCGGGTTCGTGCGTCGAGTCGGCGGCCGCAGCATCCGCGGCGGCCTTTGCGGCTTGCTTGGCCTCGCGCTCGGCCTTCCACTCGAGAGCTTCCGCGGCGAACAAGGCGGCGAGCTGCGCGAGCGTAACCGGCTCATCGGCGGCGTAAATGACGGCTTCCAGCTTGGATTTCAGGCTCATTCGGTTTTCCGTGCTCTGTGTATGGTAGCGGATGCGGAGGAATCAGGCAGGGCATCCATTCTCAGCGCCAGTCGTCGCGGGCGTTGGCCATCCCCTCATTCATCACGGCGTCAAACTCCGTGTTCTTTTTGAGGAAGATTTCAGAGAAGGCGCGGTCCTGTCGCAGGAGAATCGCCTGAAGGCGCACCAGCTCCAGCAGGGCAAGGAACATGGCCACCAGCGCACGCTCAGAGTGCGTGTGGCTGAGCATGCGGCGCAGCGAGACGGGCTTGTCTTCCATGGCGAGGCGGCGGCCGAGGAACTGAATCATCTGGCCGACGGTGACGGCATCGTCCTGCACGTCGAAGATGGGGCGATTGCGGGCGCGCTCCAGAATGTCGTGGAAGACGCGGACCAGGTCGACGGTGTCGGCGGCGATTTCGGGTTCGGCCTCGGCGTCGTCTTTGAAGTCGCGCAGGCCGGGATTGGTCCAGGAGTTGGCTTCAAGCATCTGCTTCTGCTGGAGCATCTGGGCGGCGTTTTTGAAGCGCTCGTGTTCGAGCAGGCGCTCGACGAGCTCGCGGCGCGGGTCCTCGGCGGCTTCGTCGGGGCCGGCGGGCGTGCGCGGCAGCAGCATTTTGCTCTTGATGTGGATGAGCAGCGAAGCGGTGTAAATGAACTCGCCTGCCACGTCCACGTCGCCCGCCTTGAGCTGGTTTACATAGGCCAGGAACTGCGCGGTGATTTTCGCGATGGGGATGTCGTAGATGTCGATGTCCTGCTTACGGATGAGGTCGAGCAGCAGGTCGAGCGGGCCGTCGTAGACCAGGCCGACGGTGACGTTGAAGGGCGATTCCTCATGCGATTCTTTGGACGTGTCTTTCGAGGTTTCCTGCGCCTTGCCGGATTTGGCGGCGGATTTGGCCGGCTTGTCTTCCGGCCCCGGCGGCGGAACCAGAACGAGAGGCGGCGCGGAAGCGTACTCCTGATTTGTCGTGCCGGGCGCAGGAGCTTCGCCGGGCGCAGGAACGCCGGCGGGCTGTGCGCTATTTGCCGGGTTGGGATTCTGGTCGGTCAACGTGATTCCTGAAATGCGTGGGCCGCGATTGCCGGTGTTCCTACTCGATTAGTCGGTCCCGGCCAACTGCATGGCGGCGTGGACCTGCTGCATGGTTTCTCCGGCGCGGGCGCAGGCGCGGTTTGAGCCGGCGCGGAGAATCTGCTTCACCTCGGGCTCGGAGAGCTTGGCGCGCCGCTCCTGAATGGGACCAAGAATCTGCACCAGCGCATCGGCGGCCCAGCCTTTGCACTCGATACAGCCAATACCGGCCGAACGGCACCCATCATAGACTTTCGCGAGGGTCTCCGGAGTGGAAAACACCTTGTGCAAATCGCCGACGGGGCATTTGTCGGGGTCCCCCTTGTCGGTTCGACGGACGCGCGCGGGGTCCGTGACCATGGTCTTGAGCTTCTGGCGGATGACGGGCTCGGTATCGGTGAGCAGGATGGTGTTGCCGTAGCTCTTGGACATCTTGCGGCCGTCGGTTCCGGGGAGCTTGGGCGAGGGCGTGAGCAGAACCTTGGGCTCGGGGAGGACGTCCTGCGCGCCCATCTTGTAAAACTGGTTGAAGCGGCGGGCGATTTCGCGGGTGAGCTCGACGTGGGCCTGCTGGTCCTGGCCGACGGGGACGAGCTGCGGCTGATAAAGCAGAATGTCCGACGCCATGAGGACCGGATAGCCGAGGAAGCCGAAGGTGGTGAGGTCCTTGCTGGAGAGGTTCTCCTGCATCTCCTTGTAGCTGGGCACGCGCTCAAGCCAGCCGAGGGGCGTGATCATGCCGAGGAGCAGGGGAAGCTCGTAATGCTGCTTGACGTGGCTCTGGACGAAGATGGTGCACGTATTGGGGTCGAGTCCGGCGGCGAGAAAGTCGAGCGCGACCTCGAGCGTGTTGGCCGCGATCTGCGAGGTGTCCGCGTAGTCCGTGGTGAGGGCGTGCAGGTCGGCGATGAAGAAGTAGCACTCGTAGTCCTGCTGCAGCTTGACCCAGTTGGCCAGTGCGCCCATGTAATTGCCCAAGTGGAGCTTGCCGGTGGGTCGCATGCCGCTGAGGACGCGCGGGCGGGACGAAATTGAAGAGGATTCGGGCATGATGTGTATCGGTTCCGGGCCAGCCGCGCCACTGGGCTGCCGCCGGACAATCGGCTTCCTTGTTCAGACTGTTTTCATTGTACCGGGAGCGAATCCGGAACCGAATCAGGGCGCGCGGCCGAGGCCCTAAAGATGCTGGAGCGCGGCGAAGACCAGCGCCAGCGTGGGCCCCATGAAGAGGCTGAGGATGATTCCGCCGAGCACAAACATGAGAATCCAGCTGAGCCAGCCGCCGCCGATGCGGTCATAGACCTGGACCGCGCCGTAAGGCAGCATGTTGCGCAGGATGTGGCTGCCGTCGAGCGGCGGGATGGGCAGCAGGTTGAAGAAGAAGAGCGAGAGATTGATGAGAATGGCCAGCGAGCAGAGCAGCGCGACGGGCTGGGGGACCGCACTGACGTGCGCGCCGAGGCTGGCGAGGAAGGAGTTCATCACCATGTGCTGTCCGTTGGGCATAAACAGCGCCATGGCGGCGAGGATGGCGAAGGCGATGAGGACGAGAAGGATGTTCGACGCCGGACCGGCCAGCGTGACGAGGTTTTCGTCGCGGATGATCTTGCGGAAGTTGCGCGTGATGATGGGCGTGGGCTTGGCCCAGCCGATGATGAATCCGCTGAAGAGGGTGAAGCCGAAGAGCGGGCCGAAGATGATGAGGGCAGGAACGAGCAGCGTGCCGATGGGATCGATGTGATAGGTGGGGTTGAGCGTGATGCGGCCCTCGAGGCGCGCGGTGTGGTCGCCGAGCAGCGAGGCTGTCCAGGCGTGCGCGCTCTCATGCACGCAGAGGGAGAAGAGCAGCAGGACGAACTCAAAGATGTCCTTGATTAGAACGGTTTGGGACACGCGAACTCCAACGGGGGTGGCAAGATTCAGGGTAGCACGCGGGCGCTGAGCGGCAGGCTGCGCCGGTGGTGCTCTAAGAGTGCGTTGCAACGCAGTCTTAGGACCGAGTACACTTCGCTTTATGACAGAGAAAATCCTCGATGCGGTCTTGCTCGCGGTGTTTGTAGCGTTTGTGGCGCTCGTCTTCCGGCGGCTCCGGGGCTCACGAACAGCAGCGCACAATTAGGACACTGCAGGCTGCGCCGGGCCCGGCTCCGTTCAGCCTAACTGCGTTCGACTGGGAAGCTGCCGATGGCCTGACCGGCGGCGACGTCCTGCCCGGCGAGGACAATGGCGTGGCTGGCGACGCGCGCGCCGGTGCCGATGCGCGTGGGCTTCAGCGTGACGCGTTCAAAGTTGTCCTGCGAGTAATTGTGCGAAAAGATGCGCGCGAAGGAGCCGATGACGGCGCCCTTGCCGATGGTGATGCCGCCGCGGTCGCTGAGCAGCGCGCCTTGGCGGATGACGGCGCCGTCGCCGACCGAGAGGTTGTAGCCGTAGGTGAGTTCGACGCCGTGGTAGATGCGCACGCCGGAGCCCATGTGGTCAAAGATGTGGCGGGCGAGCATGCAGCGGAAGCGCATGCCGAGCCAGAGGTTGAGTCCGATGGGTGAGCGGTCGAACATCTGCCAGAACCAGAGCAGAGGCTTGCGCACGGCGAAGCGCTCGGGGTCGACGTCAGGAAAGTA
Source organism: Occallatibacter sp. (assembly GCA_035534635.1). GTDB lineage: Bacteria > Acidobacteriota > Terriglobia > Terriglobales > Acidobacteriaceae > Telmatobacter. The sequence goes on along the minus strand of DATLRP010000053.1, from coordinate 4,303 downwards.
TTCGGCGTCGAGGGTGACATTCTCCGGGTCGAGCGAAAGGCTGAGTACGTTGCCCGGAAGCTCGCTGGAAAGCGCGAGGTTGCGCTTGCCCTGATAGGGACGGCCGAGATAGAGCTGATAAAGCTGCTCGCGGACAATCTCCGCGCGGCGGTCCTGCGAGCGGTGGCGGAGGAACTCTTCGTCGAGAAAGCGAATCCAGCGCCGAAAGACTTCTTCGGCTTCGGGCGCCGGGTGGGGAACGCTGGCGGAGGAGTTTTCCATACGCTTTGGACGATAAACCACCGGGGCCACGGGCTGCGAGGGCCGATGGCACATCCGAATGGGCCGGCTCCGCGCTATCCTAGAGGTTCCGGAGAGCGAACGAACCATGCCTGACGAGACCGCTGCTTCCTCTGCAACGAAGTCCGAATCCGAAACCGCAGCCGGCGCGCCCGTGGCCACCATTGCCACACTTGGCAGGCATGAAGGCCAGACGGTGACGGTGCGCGGCTGGCTTTACAACCTGCGCGAGAGCGGCAAGCTGCTGTTCCCCATCTTTCGCGACGGCACGGGCACGGTGCAGGGCGTGGCGCACGTGAAAAGCGTGTCGGCGGAGGTGTTTGAAGCGCTGAAGGGGCTGACGCAGGAATCGTCAGTGATTGTGACCGGCAAGGTGCGAGCGGACAAGCGCGCGCCGGGCGGGTTCGAGCTGGATGTGGAGAACATTGAGGTGATCCAGCGGGTGCCGGAGAGTGACCCGTATCCGATTTCGCTGAAAGAGCACGGCGTGGATTTCCTGATGGAGCACCGGCACCTGTGGGTGCGGTCGCCGCGGCAGTCGGCGATTCTGCGGATTCGCGCGGAGATTATGCGGGCGGCGCAGGAGTATTTTGACACCAACGGATTCATCCGCACGGACCCGCCGATTCTGACCCCGGCGGCCTGCGAAGGAACTTCGACACTGTTTCCGGTGGACTACTTTGGCGACCCGGCGTTCCTGACGCAGAGCGGACAGCTTTACATCGAGGCCACGGCGCTGGCGCTGGGCAAGGTGTACAGCTTTGGGCCCACGTTCCGCGCGGAGAAGTCAAAGACGCGGCGGCACCTGACGGAGTTCTGGATGATTGAGCCCGAGGTGGCCTATATGGACCTGGACGGGCTGCTGGAGCTGGCGGAGAATTTCCTCTCACACATTGTGCAGAGCGTCGTGAAGAACCGTGCGCCGGAACTCGAAGTGATTGGCCGCGACGCGGAGAAATTGAAGGCGATCATTCCGCCGTTTCCGCGGCTGCGCTATGACGACGCGGTGGCGATGCTGAACGACGCGCACAAGAAGGGCGAGCTGGAGCAGCCCTTCGAGTACGGGAACGATTTTGGTTCGCCGGACGAGACTTGGCTGAGCTCGCAGTTTGACCGGCCGGTGATGGTGCATCGCTATCCGGCGGACATCAAGGCCTTCTACATGGAGCCGGACCCGAAGGACGCGCGCTATGCGCTGTGCGTGGACGTGCTGGCGCCGGAGGGCTACGGCGAGGTGGTTGGCGGGTCGCAGCGCGTGTCGAGCTACGAGCTGCTGAAGAGCCGCATTGATCACCACAAGCTGCCGCTGGAGGCCTTCCAGTGGTACCTGGATTTGCGGCGGTACGGATCGGTACCGCACGCGGGCTTCGGCATGGGCATTGAGCGGGTGGTGGCGTGGGTGTGCGCGCTGGACCATGTGCGCGAGACGATTCCCTTTGCGCGCACGCTGCACCGGATTTATCCGTAGAGGCGAGGCAAAGCGGTGCGCTGAAGCCAGAGCGATGCAATGCGGAAAGCGCCTGAGGGACTTCCAGAATTTACGCTGCATCCGCAGGGCAGTCTGCGCAATCCAACAGAGGCACTGATATTTTTCCCCGGAGACACGGCCTCATGACCCTATCGATGAAAGAAGCCCATCAGATCAAAGTCGCGCCCGACGTGGAGGGTCTTTTGCCGGCGATTCGCGAGCGCTGGAGCCCACGGTCGTTTACCGAGCGCGCGGTGAGCACGGCCCAGCTTGCGGCCCTCTTTGAAGCGGCGCGGTGGGCGCCGTCGTCGAGCAATGAGCAGCCATGGCGCTACATTCTGGGGCTGAACGGTTCGGCGACCCACGAGAAGATTGCCGAGACTCTGGTGGGCTTTAACCGGCACTGGGCGCTGAAGGCGCCGCTTCTGGTTCTTGGCACGGCGCGGACGCTGGGCGGAAAACGGAATGCGCCGAATGCGTATGCGATGTATGACCTGGGCGCGGCCACGGCGCTGCTGGTGGTGGAGGCCCAGGCGCTGGGCCTGGCGACGCACCAGATGGGCGGTTTTGACCACGATGCGGTGCGCAAGGCGTTGGAGATTCCGGAGGAGTATGCAATCGGGTCAGTGATTGCGCTGGGCTACCAGGCTGAGCCGGCGGAGCTGCCGAACGAGACTTTAATTGCGCGCGAGACCGAGCCGCGGAGCCGCAAACCGCTGAACGAGATTGTGTATTCCGCCTGGGATGTTCCGGCCGAGCTGGGCTGAGCCAAAGCAGGCAACAGGGGCCACGCGAAGCGGGCCGCCGCGCGCGATAGAGTGAAGGCTGGAGGACAATTTTCTGGCCGGAACGCGGACAAATCCACGGACAAACAAGCGGACGGGCGAACGGCAGACAGCCACGCGGCGGCCGAGCCACATGCGCGCGCAGAGAAAGCGGCGCCGGATGGGCTGGCGCGGACGGGCGGCGTGGACTGTCGGGCTGTTGATGGCCGCAGTGCTGGGCTGGGCCGCGGTGGCCAGGGCCACGGCGCCTGCCTCGAATACGGAACAGACGCGGTTTGACGTCATTATCGTGCTGGGCTCGCCGGCCGACAGCGACGGCAACCCGACGCCGAAGGAGCTGGCGCGCGTGAATGAGGGCGTGCGCGAGTATGAACGGGACGTTGCGCCGCGGATGATTTTTACGGGCGGAGCCACGCGCAAGAATTATGTGGAGGCGCAGGTGATGTCGCGGGCCGCGGAGGCCGAAGGGATTCCGGCGTCTGCCATTTATCTGGAGCCGAGGGCGATGGATACAATCCACAACGCGTGCTACTCGGTGCGGCTGATGAAGGCGCATGGATGGCACTCGGCGGAGGTGGTTTCAAGCGGGAACCACCTGCCGCGGGCGGGGCTGATCCTGAGCCGGCTGCCGATCGAGTGGCGGACGCACGCCGCGCCGGCGCTGGAGCCGGAATCAAGTCTGCGACGGGGGGCGACCGAGGCCCTGGAGATGTTGAGCATGGTCCACTACCTGGTGTATGCGCGGTGGGCCGAGGGGTGCACGCCGTAATGGGCGGGCGGCGGCGTTGTCCGGCGTCGGCGTGGTCCTGTAAAGTGAGTAGTGATGCTTTCCAGAGTGCGTTTGACCGCCGTTCCCGCCGCCGCAGCCGCTCTTGCCCTTTTCCTGCTTCCCGCGGTGCAGGGCCAGAGCCCCAGCCAGAGTTCAAGCGGTAGCTCAAGCCAGAGCTCTAGCCAGAGCTCGATTCAGCAAACCAGCGAGCAGACGAGCACCACACCGTACATCGTGGTGAACCCGCTGGCAAATGTGAAGTACGACAACCGGTACGACGTGTCGCTGGGCATGGCCTACGACCACATGAAGGCCGGGCCGACGCTGCTGCAGGGCTCGAACCTGGGCGGACTGGACCTTTCAGGCTCCTACTGGCTGACGAAGCGCCTGGGCATTGAAGGCAGCGGGCGCGGCTACCTGGGCACGAGCGGCGCCGGGGTGAATCCTTACAACATCAAGGGACCGTTCGTCAGCGAGTACTTTTTTGTGGGCGGGCCGGAGTGGCTGGGACCGCACAACAAGCACGGCGACCTGATTGCGCATGCGCTGTTCGGCGGCGTGCATGGGAACTTTGAGCAGGACCTGCGCGGGAACCCGCCGTCGAGCGTGGACTTCTACAACAACCAGAACGCCTTTGCCATGATCATGGGCGGGCACATGGACCTGAACCGCTCGGAACACTGGGTCTTCAGGATTACGCCGGACGCGGTGATGACGCACTACGGGATCAACTACGCGCCGTATACGAAGCAGTGGGACGTGAACTTCGCGATTTCATTGGGCCTGGAGTACAAGTTCTCAAAGAAGCGATAAGACGGCTGTCGAGAGTGTGCGGCGGACGGCGAATGCCGTCCGCCGCGGTGTTTTTGGGCGGAAGTGTGGGCCGAGCGCGGTGGACTTTGCCGGAAAGGCGAAGACGGGGCGAAGCCGACCGCGTAATTGTCGGCAAAACTGCTGTGGAAAACTGCAAATTTCGTAGGGGGGGTGGGGGGGGGGGGGGGG
>DATLRP010000052.1:0-9206 GCA_035534635.1 Occallatibacter sp. | reverse complement strand
GCCTTCAGCGAGCTCAACGACCCCGTGGAGCAGCACAAGCGCTTTGAGCAGCAGCTGGCCGAGCGCGACCGCGGCGACGACGAGGCCCACCAGATGGACGAGGACTACGTGCGCGCCCTGGCCTACGGCCTTCCGCCCACCGGCGGCGAGGGCATCGGCGTTGATCGGCTGACCATGCTGCTCACCGGCTCGAAATCCATCCGCGACGTGATCCTCTTCCCGCTGATGCGCGATCGCGCGCAGACCTCCGGTTCGCGTCCAGAAGAATCCAGCGAAACGCCGGCCGATTCGCCCCAGTCATAGTCCACTCGGCACAACACGGAAGGAGCAGTCTCGTTTGAACATTCTCTTCGTCGGTGACATCTTCGGCAGCGCGGGACGCAGAATCGTTCGTGACCATCTCGGCCATCTGCGCAAGGCCCACAACGTCGATCTCACCATCATCAACGCGGAGAATGCCGCCGGCGGCTTCGGCCTTACGCCGCAGATCGCCGAAGAACTCTTCGACCTTGGTGCCGACGTGCTCACCACCGGCAACCACGTCTGGGACAAGCGCGAGCTGCTCGAGTACCTCGATTCCGCTCCGGCCGACAGCGCCGAGCGCCCCCGCCGCATCCTGCGCCCCGCCAACTTCGCGCCCGGCCTGCCCGGCCACGGCCTCTTCCAGGGAAAAACGCAGGGGGGAGTCGACTACGCCGTCCTCAACCTCATGGGCCGCGTCTTCATGAGCGGCGCCAACGACCCCTTCCACGCCGCCAACGACCTGCTGGCACAGGTCGCGGCCAAAGTCATCGTCGTCGATTTCCACGCTGAGGCCACCAGCGAAAAAGTCGCCATGGGCTGGCACCTCGACGGCCGCGTCACCGCCGTGCTCGGCACACACACCCACGTCCCCACCGCCGACGAGCGCCTGCTGCTGCACGGCACCGCTTACCAGACCGATGTGGGCATGAGCGGCCCGTATGACAGCGTCATCGGCGTCGACAAGGACATCGTCCTGCACAAATTTCTCACCGGAATGCCGGCCAAGTTCGAAGCCGCAAAGGGCAACCCCAAACTCTGCGCCGCGCTGGTCGCCTGCGACGCCCAAACCGGCCGCGCCACTGCCGTCCAGCGCATCATGCTGGGCGAGTAGTCGCGCCCAGACCCCCTCAATTCTCCGCAATCAGTCTCAGTTGGAGGCAGCGCCCGGCACCGTCCACGTCTTTGTCGCGCCAGCCCTCGCCGGCACAGGATGCACCACGCGCATGGGGGCCTGCGTATGCGCCACCTTCACCAGCCTGCCCTTATAGTTGAAGGTCAGCTTCCACTCCACAGGCTTCGTCTTGCTGGAGGAATCCGCAAACCGCATCACTTCCCCACCCTTTTCCTCAATCGCCAGCACAGCGCTCACCGCCGGCACGGGCCTTCCCAGCTTCGGCTGTGCGTAGGGCGGCGCTGTAATCGGGTTTGCCCCGGCCAGCGCCGCATAGCACAGCCCATTTTCGAGCCAGTCCGCCTTGTCGCTTCCGTGTTCCTCGGCGCGAATATGGTTGAACGCCGAAATTGTCAGCGCGTTGATCGGCGCCGGCGCAAAGAGCGAATAGCTGCGCTTCAGAATCGGGATGATCCGCACCCGCTGGCCATCGCGCGGAATCGAAACCGAAAACACCGTCACGTCATGCGCGCCATTGTTCCGCGTGTAGCGCAGAAACACGTGCCCAGGGAACGACGGGCACACCACCTGCTGATAACTCCAGTTCCCTTCTTCAAGGGAAAATCCACTCCAGTGCGCCCGCTCCGCCACAGAGGACTCGGCATCCGCCGCAATCAGCTTGTCCCGCTCGCTTATCCGGTCCTGCGGGATAAACTCAATCGCCCGCACCGCGTGGGAACGCTTCGAATCCGCACGAAACGGCTGCGGAGCCACGCCTGAGGGCACCTCCCAACTCTTCCCGGTGGTCGTTGTGCTCTGCGCAAACGCCGCGAAACAGGCCGCCGCGCCGCACAGCGCGGCCACCACGCACACGCTCCGGAATCGACGAGACCTCACGTCCCCAGAGTACCACTCAGGTTTGCACTCGCCCGGCGCCTCACAATGCCGCGCAAAAAAGAAGGGGCAGCCTGTTACGGCTGCCCCGGCACTTCTCAGGGTGTGGAATCGAGCTGGATCGCGATGGATCCTTGCGCGATTCGTCGGTTCTGCAAGCCCGTCTCAGCGGGAACGAGAGCGTGAACGCCTCCGCTCCACGGCGTGATGCGCCACCGGCTTCTTCTTCACCGGTTGCAGCACAACGCCGTCGCGCAGAACAATCTCAGCTCTCTGCACGGTGGTCGCCGTGGCGGGAATCTGCTTGTAGGTGTCGTAGGTGCCGTCCAGTTCGGCCGCGGGCTGTATGCCGAAGTCCGAGCCCGTCGCCGGAATATCCGCGCAACTCGTGGGGGCCTTCAGGTTCACGATGAAGTCCGGCGTGTTCGAGGACTTGGCGTCCTGCGTCACGGCAACCTTGATCTGGTTGGCCATTCCTTCAATCGTGATCTTGCGCACATGGCCGGTGTCGGCGAACAGCGGCGTGAGCTTGGCCAGATCGTCTGCCACACCATTCTTGGTGATGTAATCTTCCTGCGCCTTCAGCTCGGTCCCTTCGTTCTTCTGGAGGTCTTCGCAGGTCGTCGGGGTGGTCAGGCTCACCGTGTAGTCGGTCGCGCGCTCCTCGTGCACCGTTCGCCCCGCAAGCACCTTCACCTTCAGCGCGGTCACCGCGGAACCAATCACCGTGCCTGGGACCGGCGTCGGCTTGTTCTGCAGCACGGCCCACATCTTGTCGGCGTCATCCTTGGCGCCCATTGCCAGCACCGTTTCCTTGTCGGCGAGGGCAAGAGTGGTCAGGTCGGGCGTCGTCGCAAGCAGATCATGAATCTGTTCCGCCGGAGTCTTGGCCTTGGTAATCGCAAAGTCGCCCGGAGGGAACGTGGTCGCCTCCGCCTTCTGCTTGATTGCGTTCAGGCCGTCCAGCCCGCCGTGGTACTGCTTGTAGTAGTACTCAAGCTTCGGCTCGATTTGCGCCTTATAGGCCGGCGGCGCGTAATCCCACACGCGCGCGTAAAACCAGACAGCCTTCTCCAGATCGCGCGTCACTGGCTTGGTGTAGAGGTCGGCAAGCGATAGCGTGTCCACCAGGCCCGCCGTCTTTGACTCCTCATCGGTCAGCAGCATCAGCGAAGCGCGATATTCCTGAATGGCCGACTTGTAGTCCTGCTTGGAAACCGCGTCGTCCAGCGCGATTGTGGAGTGGAAAATCGGATAGGTCACGGCCGTCTGCTTCTTCCAGTCGTCGCCAGAAACGCCGGTGGGCTTGGGCACGGCCAATCCCTTGGTGGCCAGCGTCGCGGCGTCGTCGCAGGTCTCCGTATCGCTTGACTTGCCGGTCTTCGGATTCACTGACTTGGTGCAGGCCGCCTTCTTCAGATACACCGAAATATAGATGGCCTTCATATTGTTCGGATCCACCTGCAGCAGCCGGCTCGCCGCGCTCAGGGTCTTGTCTGGGTCGTGCAGCTGCTGGTAGGTGCCCATCAGCATATCCAGCACGGCATTCTTCACCACAGTCTGCGGGTAATTCTTCAGAAAGCTCTCGAGGGCTGCAGCCTTGGCCGTCGGATCGGTTTGGGTAATCGCCATCTGATAGGCGTTGTATTCGGCCGGATCCTTAAACGTGATCTGGTCCTGTGCGCGCAGCGTGGGCGCCACCATCAGGCCCAAGCCTGCCAGCGCCAACACAGATGCAAAGACAATCTTCTTCATTCAGTGCTCCTGGGAAATGCCGAAATGGGGATCATGACGCAATTACTCGCTCGGGGATATCGTATTCAGTGCCCTTACGGTCGAACCTTAGCATACACAGGGAACAGGCCCGGCGATTCCATTGCGGTGTTGGAAGGATTATAGAAAGCCTCGCCCCTTGTGACAAGCAAAGTCGACGGCCCGCATTCCGGCCAGGCCCCGCCCCGCGGTCCCAGGCCATCCGGCCTGATGTGCTGCCGCCACCCGGTTTTCCCTGCGACGCATCGTCGCATCGCCATCGTCCCGGCACGGTTTCCGGCCTGTCGCAACCTGCTGCCGCCGCTCTCGCGTCCCACCGCATATCGGCTTAGACACCGTATGGTACCAAAGAGTTCCCCACCTTTCGGTGGACTCCTCCTCCTCTATTGCAGAAGCCGCACCAGCTCCGCCTGCTCGGCCAGGAACGCATCGTGTCCATGCGAACTCGTCATCTCCCGGTAATCCACCTTCGTCCCCGCCGACCGAATCGTCTCCACGAACTCCCGCACGCACTCGGCCGGAAACAGCCAGTCCGAGCTGATTCCCACAAAGCTCAACTGCGACCGGATGCGCCCGAAGACTTCCTGCCTGGTTCGCCCCCCGCTCAGCGGGTCCCAGGTGTCCATTGTGCGCAGAATCGCCAAATACGCATTCGCATCGAACCGGTCCACAAACCGGTCACCCTGGTGGTCCAGATAGCCCGCAATGTCGAACCGGCCGCCAATCAATCCACCGGCCAGCGGATCCAGCTTCAGCGGGTCCTCCCCATTCCGGTTCGGATTGCGCGCATAACGCTCCTCGAACAATCCGGCCGACTTGTAGCTGAGCATTGCAATCTGCCGCGCCAGCGCCAGGCCAGTCTTCGGCGTCCGCTGCGGCAAATAGTAGCCGCCGTCCCAGTCCGGATCGTTCTGGATGGCCTTCCTCTGCAGGTGATTCAGGGCCAGCCCCATGGCATTCAGCGGCGCCACGGCAATCACCACCGACCGCTGCACGCGGCTCGGGTCCTGAATCGCCCACTCCAGCGCCTGCATCCCGCCAATGGAACCGCCCAAAACTAAACGCAGCCGCCGGATCCCCAAAGAATCCAACAGCTGCGCCTGCGCCCTCACATTGTCGCGAATCGAAACCAGAGGAAAATCCGGCCCGTACACCAGCCCAGTCACCGGATTCACTGAGCCGGGTCCCGTGGAGCCGTAACAGGAACCCAGCAGGTTGATACAGATGACAAAATCGTGGTCCAGCCGGAGCACCGCCCCCGGCGAAAAGACCTCTGGCCACCAGGACCCCACCAGGGCCGAACCCGAAAGCGCGTGACACACCAGCACGGCGTTGTCCCGCGCCGCATTCAGCCGCCCGTAGACGGCATAATGCAGCGTTGGGTTCGCCAGCGTGGTCCCGCTGTCGAGAGCGAAATTGCCGTCCAGCACAAAATCGCCCTCGTATGTCGGTTCCACCACGCTGGGCTTCGCCGGCGCGGCTTCACTCCTTTGCTCAGGATCGGTCATCGTCTTCATTATTGTGCCGCAAGTCCCGCCGCCTTTGCCTTGCCGGCAACCGTCTGGCCGTTGGCCGCCTCAATCGCCTGGTCCAGGTCGGCAAGAATATCGCGGACATCCTCGATGCCTACTGACAGCCGCACCAACTCAGGCGTCACGCCCGTGCCCGCCTGCTCTTCCACGGAGAGTTGCTGGTGCGTCGTGGAAGCCGGATGAATCACCAGCGACTTCGCGTCCCCGATATTCGCCACCAGCGAGAAGAGCTGCAGCGAGTCAATCAGCTTCTTGCCCGCCTCGTAGCCGCCCCCCGCAGTTCCGGATTTGATGCCGAAGGTCACCAGCGCGCTCTGCCCGTTCGGCAGATACTTCTTCGCCCGCGCATGGTACTGGCTCGACTCCAGACCGGGATAATTCACCCACTCCACGCCCGGATGCCCCTCCAGGTGCTTCGCCACCGCCAGCGCATTCTGCGAGTGCCGCTCCATGCGCAAATGCAGCGTCTCCACTCCCTGCAGAATCAGGAACGCATTGAACGGAGAGAGCGCCGCTCCTGTGTCCCGCAGCCCTTGCACACGCGCCTTCAGGATGAACGCCAGCGGTCCGAATGCCTCCGTATAAGAAAGGCCGTGATACGAGGGATCCGGCTCCGTGAACTCTTTGAACCGGCCCGACGCGGCCCAGTCAAACTTGCCCGCGTCCACGATCACCCCGCCGATGCTCGTCCCGTGGCCGCCCAGGAACTTCGTCGCCGAGTTCACCACGATGTCCGCGCCCCACTTAATGGGGCGCAGCAGCGCCGCCGAGGCCGACGTGTTGTCAATCACCAGCGGAACGCCCTTCTCGTGCGCAATCGCCGCCAGCTTCTCAATGTCCACCACGTCCAGCTTCGGGTTGCCCAGCGTCTCCGTGTACACTGCGCGCGTCTTTTCGTTGATGGCCGCGCGCAGCCCGTCAAAATCATCCGCATCCACAAAACGCACCGTGATGCCCAGCCGTGGCAGCGTGTAGTGGAACAGGTTGTAGGTGCCGCCGTAGAGCGAGGTCGTCGAAACAATCTCGTCCCCGGCCGAGGCCAGCGTCGTCAGCGTCAGCGTCTCCGCCGCCTGGCCGGATGCGGTCGCCAGCCCCGCCGCGCCACCCTCCAGCGCAGCCACACGCTTCTCCAGCACGTCCGTTGTCGGGTTCATAATGCGCGTGTAGATGTTGCCGAACTCCTGCAGCGCAAAAAGCCTTCCGGCGTGGTCCGCGCTCTGGAAAAGATACGAGGTGGTCTGGTAAATCGGCACGGCACGCGACCCGGTTGCGGGGTCGGGGCTTTGGCCGGCGTGAACGGCAAGCGTGGCAAGCTGCTGCTTGGTCTCGGACATCATGAACTCCTTCAGTTGCGATTCGCTCAGGATCTGCGGCGCTCTGGGGAATGCGCTCTCCGCATAAAAATGAAAAACCCGAATCCTATCTTTAAGGACCCGGGCCGTTGCTTGCTGGCTGAGTGTGCGCCTAGCGCATTCGCCGCTCCTCAGCCGCACGGACGGGTCCGCATGCCAAACACATACACATGGCCATGGCCTCCGCTCCGTGCTGCTGGTGATTCGGCATCAACCGCAGTATCCACTTAAGCTTGCACCCATGTCAACCCTCATTCATTCTTGCGCTTCCGCTACTCCCATCCTCGTTTACTCATTGCCCTTCCACACATGCGCTCCGGGCTGCGGCAACCCCACGTGCGCCAAGACCCGGCAAACGAACTGCCGCGCCATCTCCGTCGAATCTGCGGGCTTGTTGTAAAACGCCGGAATCACCGGGAAAATCGTCGCCCCTGCCTCGGCCGCCAGCGTCATGTTGCGCAAATGGATGCGGTTGAAAGGCGTCTCGCGCACGCACAGCACCAGCGGCCGCCATTCCTTCAGCGTCACATCCGCCGCGCGCGCAATCAGCGAGTTGGCCAGCCCATTGGCAATCGTCGCCAGCGTGCCCATGCTGCACGGCATCACAATCATTCCGTTCGAAGGATAGCTTCCACTGGCAATCGGCGCGCCAATATCCGAGTCCGCATGCTGCACAGTCTTGGCCGGCACGGCGCCCAGGAGTTTTTCCAGCAGATTATTCCGCCCGTTCACGCCCAACTCCTCGGCCATCACGCGCAGCGAGTTTTCTGACGCCACAAAATGCACCCGCTCCACGCGCGCATCCCGCTCCAGCGCCGCCAGCAGTTCCCTGCCCAGCACCGCACCCGATGCGCCCGTGATTGCCACCGTCAAATTCATCAAACCAACTGTCAAACCAACCGGCCCGTGAGGCGCCGGTTTGCAATTTCGGTCACACACTCCCTCGCGCTGCTACCGGAGGGCGATGAGGAGTTAACGGCTAGAGGCTAGAAGCTGCCTCATTAGCCCAGCGCCCGCTTGAAAATCGCATCCACGTTGCCCAACTGGCGCGTGTAGTCGAACGTCTTCGCCAGCTTCTCCGCGCTCAGCAGTGAAGTAATCGCTGCATCCTTCGCCACTTCCTCGCGAAACACCAAATCATCCTTCCAGGCCCGCATCGCGTGTCCCTGCACCAGCCGGTACGCATCCTCGCGCAGCATCCCCGCCTCGGCCAGGTCCAGCAGCAACTGCCCGCTGAAAATCAGCCCGCCCGTCGACTCCAGATTCCGCTTCATCCGCTCCGGGTACACCAGCAGGCGGTCAATCAGGTCCGTCGTCTTGGCTAACAAATAATCCGCCAGAATCGTCGAGTCCGGAAAAATCACCCGCTCGACAGAAGAGTGCGAAATGTCCCGCTCATGCCACAGCGGAACATTCTCAAACGCCGCCTGCGCATTGCCGCGTAGCACCCGCGCCAGCCCGCTTATCTGCTCGCTGGTAATCGGATTCTTCTTGTGCGGCATGGCCGACGAGCCCTTCTGTTTCTCAGAAAAATACTCCTGCGCCTCGCGCACTTCGGTCCGCTGCAGGTGCCGCACCTCCACCGCAATCTTGTCCAGCGTGCTGCCGATCAGCGCCAGCGTGGCAATGTAGGCCGCGTGCCGGTCGCGCTGAATCACCTGCGTGGCCACCGCCGCGGGCTCGAGGCCGAGCCGCGCGCAAATCCGCTCCTCGTGCTTCGGCTTCAGGTGGCCAAACGTGCCCACCGCGCCGGAGAGCTTGCCCACGCGCATTCCCTCCGCTGCCGCGTCAAATCGCGCGAGATTGCGCTGCATCTCGGCAAACCAGTTCAGCAGCTTCAGCCCGAAGGTCGTCGGCTCCGCGTGAGTTCCGTGCGTGCGCCCGATCGTCGGCGTATGCTTGAACTCCAGCGCGCGCCGCTTCAGCACCGCCAGCAGCGCCTCCAGCCCCGCGCGAAGCATCGTGGATGCTTCTTTCACTTGAAGTGCCTGGGCGGTGTCAACGACGTCGTTCGACGTCAATCCATAGTGCAGCCAGCGCGACTCCTCGCCCAGTCCCTGCTCCTTCAGGCTTTCAGCCACCGCCGTAGTGAACGCAATCACATCGTGCTTCACTTCGGCTTCGATTGCGGCAATCCGCTCCACGCGAAAGCCGGCCTTCTCTTCAATCGCCTTCGCCGCCGCCGCCGGAATCACTCCATCCTCGGCCAGCACCGCGCTTGCCGCCTGCTCCACTCGCAGCCAGCAGCGGTACTTGTTCTCTTCCGTCCAGATGCGCCCCATCTCCGGGCGTGTATAGCGATCGATCAAGCGCACGCTCCTGCCTCGAACCGGTCTTCTCGGCTCGCGCCAACCTTTGATTGTACGGGGAAAAACAGATTAGGGCCTGTTCACACTACTGGGGTGGATGGCGTTGCGAGCGAAAACGGGGCCAGACCGGGGCCCCCACGGACAGGTCTTCGTCCGTGGGGTGGGAGACGAGACGGAACCCGCAGGCTTTGGTGATTCCAAGGTCAAGGGT
>DATLRP010000051.1:0-18542 GCA_035534635.1 Occallatibacter sp. | reverse complement strand
CCCCCCGATGCGGAGCCTACCCCCCCAGCTTCCAGCTTCTAGCTGCCAGCCCCTAGCTTGTTCGTGGCGGAGCGGGCTGGTGCGATCTCACCCTTCAAGCAGGGAGCGCGAAAGGATGGGGCATCCGGTCCTTATTTCCAGTGTGACGGATTTGGGGAATTGATCTGCAAAGCTGCGCGGGAATTTGCGGGCGTGGAATGAGGGTGTTGCGGGCGGTGATGAAGATGGAGGGGTTGACACGGGGTTCGCTCGTTCTTTCCCACGTCTCAAAAGCGAGACATAGGGCACCCGGCGCGAAGGAATGGAGCTCCCGGTTGGCGAGTGGGCGAGCCGTCGCCGAGAGCATTGTTGGATGCGTATTCATTCACGCTGCCGAAAGATGGCTTTCAACTTAATTTCATCAGACGCTCAACTCCAGTTCATCAAATTCCTGCGACCTGAGTGATGGAATCACGGTAGAGGTTCTGTACGCCCTCCTGAGGATTCCTGCTGCAGATGATGATCTCGCGTAGATCGCGCCGGTCCCGGCTGCCGATTGGCACGCTGGTGTTGCTGTTGGCGGTGTTCGGATGGGGACTCGGGTACAAGACCTCGCTTTACCACCCGGGAAAGCACTTTCGTGCGGCATCGCCGAACCCGGCGAAGCTGCTGACGGAGACGGAGCGCGAGGACAGCGGGAAGAGAGCCGCGTCGCTTCACGGGAGGGCGTATCCGCCGGGAGATGGAGGCGTGCAGGCGCTCGCGGGGGAATGCGAGACGGCGTGGGCTGCGGGCGAGAGCCAGGTTCCGGCGGTTTCGCAGTCCGGCGGGCGGATTTGGCGCGGCTTCGGCCTGTCCCTTCTTCGTGCTCCGCCGCGGATGTGCGCTGAATCCTTCGATCCGCAAGGCCCGAGGGAGCCGGCGAGGCGCGCATGGGCTCGAAAGCGATTGCAGCCAAGGGATTCTGCTGCCGGATGCGGCGAGCGGCTTTTGGTGGAGCGGAGCCGATTCTGCCCAATCTAAACGATCGACACAATCGATATGGAGGACTTTATGAGGCGAGTGCGAGGAATGGCGTGTGCTCTGGCTTTGTGCTGGATGCTGACGATTTGCGGAATCTGCCGGGCGCAAAGCGCGAGCGGCATTCAAGGAAAGGTGGTGGACGCCACCGGCGCGGTGGTTCCGCACGCGTCGGTTTTGCTGCGTGACCTGAGCACCAACAAGGTGATGCGCGCGACGACCGGCTCAGACGGGAAGTTCGACTTTGATGATGTGCTTCCCGAGCCTCAGCTTTTGACGGTGGAAGCGTCGGGGTTCGAGTCGTTCACGCAGCGGGTAACGCCTTCGGCCACGCACGCGACGACGGTGCGCGCGATGCTGAACGTGGCCAGTCTGCAGGAGAGCGTGGTGGTGCGCGGAACGGTGGACCCGGAGGCGAAGCCGGTTCCCTCGCGTGAAGACGTGATGCTGACGCCGGAGACGCTGCGCGTGCTGGACCGCAAGCAACTGGATGCGGGCGGGCCGCTGGCAGGCGGGGCGCAGATGATTCAGTCGACGCCGGGCGCGAACGTGGTGGGATACGGCGAGACGGGATCGACGAAATACTCGGTACTCCTGAACGGAATCCAGCAGGGCTGGGCAGGAGAGGCAACAAGCTTCACGGCGCCGGGGTCGCTGGGAATTACGTTTGACGGCGTGCCGGTGAGCGATCCGGCGACGGGCCTGTGGCAATCGGCCACGATGCCGCAGAACCTGGTGATGCAGAACCTGGCGGTGACCTACGGTCCGGGACAGCCGATGGACCGGTGGTACAACAACATCGGCGGCTCGGTGGAGTTTACGCCGGTGCAGCCGACGGTGAGCCGGCATGCCAGTCTGGAGCTGACCGAAGGCCCCTATGGCCAGCAGAACTTTGCCTTTGTGGCAAACACCGGCAACCTGAACGGGTGGGAGACGGTGCTGGGCGGCGGCCTGGGACGCGGCGACAGTTATCTGCAGGGTCCGGACGGCTTCGGCAACCATGCGAAGAACGGATCGGTCTTCGGCAAGACGCTCAAGTCCTTCTCGGCGGGCAGCATTGTGCTGGGCGTGTTCTACGCCAAGTCCGGCGGCTTTCGGCCCACGGTGATTCCCACGACGGACGTGGGGCTTGTGGAGCCGAACGGGACGGACTTCAGCCAGCAGACGAGCGGCTTCTATAACGTTCTGCCCTACTCCGCTTACAACAAAGACGACACCAACGAAATGTTCCTGGCGTATGGGCGAGAAAACCTGTTCCTGAGCAGCAAGAGCACGTTGCAGAACGTGACCTGGTTCAACCACATTCGCCGCTTTCACCACCGCACCCAGGACGCCTTGAGCACGGGTCCGCAGGTGGACGAATGGAACAACCCGCACAGCAACATCTTTGGCGACCAGGTGAACATGTCGGTGGCTCTTCCCCTGAACACGGTGAATTTCGGCGGCTACCTGCTGCACGAGATTTACGATTCGCACAACATTTTCTTCAATCCGGCGGACGGCGGCGACGGCGCCAAGCAGATTGTCGGCGTTGGATCGAAGTTCCGCTCGGGCTACTTCCAGCAGGACAACGTGACGTTCTATGCGCAGGACGATTTTCATCCGATTCCGCGGGTTCACATCGTTCCCGGAGTGCGCGTGGATGGATTCGGCACCGACTACAGCAATCAGGCCTACCGCAACTTTTCACTGTCCGCGGGCGTGATTCCCTCCACCCACTGTTCGCTGTACTCGGACGTAAACGGCGCGGCGAGCGATCCATTTTTCGACATCTTCAGCCCGGACCGCCTGAATGCGGACGGCACGCCGAATCTCAAACCAACCACCAACGCCAAGGACCAGGGCTCCATTTGCGGCGAGCACGCGAGCAAGGGCTCCGTGGAGCCTTCGATTGACGCGTCGTATACGCCGATGGACTGGCTGACGGTGTACGGCGGCTACGATACTTCCTACCGCTCGCCCGCGCTGGGCGGCGGCGGCGGCATGTTCCAGAGCGTGGACCCGGCGTACTACATTCTGGCCAAAGGAGCTTACAGTCAGGTGGGCGCCAAGGTCCACTTCAAGCACGCGCCGGGACTGGGCAACTTCATCACTGGCGTGGATTTCTTCCATCTGAACTACACCAACCAGGAGCTGGACTACGAGACGGCAACCGGCGTAACCGGCACCGCCGGCGGCAACTCCACCTATCACGGCGTGGACTGGTTCTTCGATGCCGACCCGTCGAGCAACATGCACTTCTTCCTGAACTTCGCGGGAGAAACGGCAAACTTTACGACGTATGTGCTGGGCAACACCATCGCGGCGTGCGGCACGCCTTCCAATCCTGCATCCGGATGCACCTTCTACAACAACCTCCCCGTCTCCTACGTGCCGAACGTGACGCTGAACACGGGCTTCTACTACGGCATTCAGCGGAACGGGCACGAGATGCTCGAGCCGCGGTTCTGGGTGGAGTCGATCGGCTCGCAGCACCTGTGGTCCAACAACACCGGTGAACCCACGGCGCAGACGATGGGGTCCTACACGACGGCGAATCTCTCGCTGACGGCGCCGATCAGCTTCGAGAAGCAGTCGTTCAACCTGAAGCTGGATATGTTGAACCTGGCGAACTCGAAGTACAACCAGTGGGGATACATCTCGAGCGGCGGCTACTTTGGGGCGCTGGCTCCGGACCAGAACAACGTTCCCAGCGGTTACATCAACGCGTATCCGGGCGCGCCGCGCGCGGTGTATGGCACGCTAACCTACCAGTTCTAAGGGTTTGCAACTGCCGGAGATGAATCTGACTCCGGCGCAGAGTGGGCGGCTCGCGGCCAATGGCCGGGAGCCGCCTTGCATTTGGGCGCGCGATGGCGGCGGGGGGTGAGCGGACTGAGGGAGTCGCGCGTGGATGCGGGGCTGGAGGGGTTGACGGGGGGAATGCGCGCGGGCGCGGGGATTTGTCCGTTGACGCCTTGCGGCGGAGGGCGCGAGGCGCGGCAGGTGACTTCAGGAATGGCGACGAGCCGGACCGGAACCGAAGACTTGCCCCTGTTTCAGTGTGCTTGTGGTCCAATAGTGAGAACCGTTCCCGTTGGCTCATCAAGACGCACCTGTGGACCTGAAACTGACTCACGACCGCGGCTCAGCCGATGGAGGACAATGTGGAATCTCGATACCAGCCCCGGGAAAAAGATTCATGGAGGTCCCGTTGGCTCCGGTGGCTAGCCTCTGATTCCGCGAAGCGATATCCTCTGCCGGGACTGGTCGCCTACTACTGGACTGGCGGTACTCCAAAGGCCTGCTCAGTGAGCAACATCAGTTCGAGCGGGATCTACATTCTGACCGACGTACGCTGGATGCCTGGAAGCGTGATCCCGATGACCTTGCAGAGGGTGAATGCCGCCGAGAAGGCTCCGGAAGACTGGATCGCCGTTGTGACGCAGGTTATCCGCACGGGGCCGGACGGGCTTGGTCTTGCGTTTGTCTTTACGAGATCCGAGAACCTATTCGGTGACGAGATCCCCGCGGAGAGGGTCGCGGACAAGATAGCTCTGAAGCGATTTCTGAAGCGGCTGAAGCTCAACGATAAGAGTGCTTAGACTTCCGATGAGAGCGCACTGGCCTGGACCGTAAGAATCGCGGGCGGCTCGCGGCCAAGGGCGGGGAGCCGCCTTGCTTCTGGGCGTGCGATGGTGGCGGAGGGATGGGCACCCGGCCTATTTCACGTTGGTCTCCTGAACGTACAGAAGCTTCCATGTGTGATCTCGCTTCACCCAAATCTCGCCGTAAGCAGTTTTCGCGTGCATTGGTTGTCCTTCGAATTTCCCTTCGTATTGCGCGTTATAGGTAACCAGTGCCGCTCCCTTTGCAATCGTGGTGACCTTGAAATCCGTGAGTGTGTATGCGGTAAGTTCAAAATGGTCAATCATGGCTAGAATTGCGGCCTTGTCGCCGAATCCTGCGCCATCTTCTTCCACTTCGCTGAAGCCGTCGGCAAGCATCGCCGCAAAGGCTTTTTTGTCCTTGTTCCTGAATGCCGCCCACGCGCTGCGCACCCGGGTTTCCTGAACGGTTGGGTTCGCGGTGGATGTTCCCATTTGCGCTCTGCCATAGGAGGGTGCGCAGAGCAGCAAAAACACCCCCGGAAGGAAAAACAGGAACGTCTTCACTCGCATTTGTGCCTCCTGAATGTCGCATTGCATGGCCCGGGGAGAAGCGGCGCACCTGCGTCCGGTCGATGATAGCTTGTCCTCACCGCTGACGGTTTGTTGGTTTTGCAACATACCGAGCGGTTGCCAAGCTAACCGGAGAGTACGAACAGCAACCGCAGATCTTTCGACTCGTCTGCTGCGCAGACTCGCTCAAGATGACAGTGTGATAAGGGATGCGAGGAACCAATTGCAGGTCCTTCGACTCCCCTCGCTGCCGCTTCGGTCGCTCAGGATGACAGTGTGATGGGGGATGCGAGGAACCAAAAGCAGGTCCTTCGCTCCGCTTACCCCAACGCGTCTTGCGACGCGCCGGGGCCCCAAGCGTGCTCCGCTCAGGATGACAAGGTGTTGTGGGGTTGGAGGGAGGGTGGCTCCGCGCAGGATGACAGAAAGTTGGGGTGAAAGAACAACCCCGGGGCCTGGGCGGCTCCGGGGTTTCGTGCGTGGAGTTGAGAGTGAATGCGCGGACGGCGGCGGGCTATTTGCCCAGGCTGTCGTGGAGGTGGTAGTTGGGGTAGGGCGGGATGGGGATGGGCGCGATGGGGTGCTCCTTGAGCTCCTGGAGGACGACTTTGACGCCTTCTTCGAGCTGAGGGTCGTGGCCAGCGGCGACTTCCCTGGGGAGCATTTCAACGGTGATGTCGGGCGCGATGCCGTGGTTTTCGACCTCCCAGTGGCCGTGGAGTCCGTAGATAGCGTAGCGGGGGGCCATGACGTATCCGCCGTCAATGAGGGGCGGGTAGCCTCCGATGCCGACGAGTCCGCCCCAGGTGCGGGTGCCGATGAGCTGGCCGATGCCGGCCTTGCGGAAGTACCAGGGCATGGCGTCGCCGCCGGAGCCGGAGTTCTGGTTAATGAGCATGACCTTGGGGCCGAAGATGGCGCCGACGGGGTCGTGGATGGGCTTGCCGTCGCGCTCCTTTGCGCCGGAGAGCGGGAAGCGTTTGAGGACATCGACGATGTAGTCGGCGATGTCGCCGCCCTCGTTCCAGCGCTCGTCGAGGACGAGGCCCTGCTTGTTGAGCTGGGCGTAGAAGTAGCGGTTGAAGCTGTTGTAGCCCGCGCCACCGGTGTTGGGCATGTAAACATAAGCGACCTTACCGCCGGAGAGCTTGTCGACCAGGCGGCGGTTGGCCTCTACCCAGTCGATGTTGCGGAGGCCGTCCTCACTGGCGATGGGGATGACGGTGACGTCGCGTGCGCCCTTGCCGTCGGGCGTGGGGCCGACACGGATGACGGTCTGCTTGCCGGCGGTGCCCTGGAAGGCTTGATAGAGGTTGTCAGCGGCGTGGAGCTCGCGGCCGTTGACGGCGAGCAGATAATCTCCCTGCTTCACGTAGACGCCGGGGAGGGTGAGCGGGGATTCGAGGCCGGGGGTCCAGTTCTCTCCGCCGAGGATTTTCGAGATGCGATAGCGGCCGTTCTCGATGGTGTAATCCGCGCCGAGGAGGCCGGTTTTGGGGTCTGTGTCATGCGGACGCGGGCCGCTGACAAACATGTGGCCGACGTTGATTTCGCCGAGCATCTCCGTGCAGAGATAAGTGAACTCCGCGCGCGAGCCGAGGTCAGCGAGGTAGGGACTGTAGCGGGCCTCGACCTTGGGCAGCGAGAGGCCGTGGAGGTTGGGGTCGTAGAAGAAGTCGCGCTCAATGCGCCAGGTTTCATTGAAGATCTGACGCCACTCGGCGCGGGGATCGATGGTGGTCTCCATGCCGGAGAGGTTGAGGGGCTTGCCTGGAGATTCGTTGCCGGGCTTGAGCTTGTCGGTTTTGGCGATGGCCCAGGCGCCGTGGCGGGAATAGAGGATTTTGGAGCCGTCGGCGGAGATCTGGAAGGCGTCAATGTTGTTGAGGACGGGCTCGGGCTCGCGCTTTTCAAGAGTGAAGCGCCAGATGGCCTGGATTTGGGGACCCTCCTCCTGCGAGGGACGGCCGACGGCGGGGCCTTCAGCGAGATAGAGGACGCCGGCTTTGCCGGTGGTGAGGCCGAGGTAATTGCGCGGAGGCACGGGCAGCGAAAGGATGCGGTTGCCGATGCGGTCGAGATCGATGGTGACTTTGACGGCCTCCTTTTTCTCCGTGCCCTTGTCCTTGTCATCGTCCTTGAGTTTGTCCTTATCCTTGTCGCCGGCCTTGGCGTCTTTGGCGGAGTCCTTGTCCTTGCCGGATTTGGAGTCGTCTTTTTTGGCGGACTTGTCGTCGGCGTTGGCGCTGTCGGCGGACGGCTCGTCGGGCTTCTTTTCGTCCTTCACCTTTTCGTCGTCGCTCTGGGGCGGAATGGGCGACGCGCCGTCTTTGGCGAGGACGACAACGTAGGGCGAGCTGGTTTCGGCGCGGTCGAGCGAAGAGAGATCGATGCCGGCGCGGGAGGGACCATCGTTGGTGGACGAGAGGAAGTAAAGATATTTGCCGTCGGGGTCGAAGGCGGGGCTGGTGGCGTCGCTCATGCCGTCGGTGATCTGGGTGGATTTGCGCGACTCAGCGTTGTAAAGAAAGATAGCCTCGAGGCCGTTGTCGAGGTCGCGCTCGTAGGCGATCCATTTGGAGTCGGGCGACCAGACCTGATTGAACGTGGAACCGAAGCTGCCGTAGATGCGCGAGTCGACGAGGAGAGGCTTGCCGGAGGGAACGTCGACCATCCAGAGGTGGAGGTGCTTGTCGGTGAAGGCGATGTGTTTCGAGTCCGGCGACCAGGTGGGGCCGTAGAAGTAGCTGGGATCGGGGCCGAGGCCGATGACCTTGGGCGGAGCGAAACCGGTCTGGTCGTGGAGGTAGAGCTGGTATTCGCCGGAAGCGTCAGAGAAGTAGGCGATGGTTTTGCCGTCAGGCGACCAGGAGGGTTCGCGCTCGGCTGCGCCGGGAGTCTGGGTGATGTTGCGGATGTCGCCTTTATCGGCGGGGACGGTGAAGATTTCGCCGTGCGCCTCAAAGACGGCGCGTACGCCGGTGGGCGAGAGGGCGGCGTTGCGGATTTCGTCGGGGCGGACCTGGGCGAGATGGGGCGCGAGGCGGGGCAGCTCGCCGTGAATCTGGATGGAGACGGGGTGGTCGACGCCGGTGGCGGTGTCCAGGAGATGGATGGAGCCGAACTGCTCATAGACGAGGCCGCCGGGGCCGGCCTGGAAGGTCTTCAGGTCAAAGGAGTGATTGGGCTCGACCTGGGTGACCTGTTTGGAGTCGACGTCATAGCGGAAGAGGGAGATGGGGCCGTTGCGGTCAGAGAGGAAGTAGACATCGTGGCCGACCCAGACGGGGTTCGAGTCATTGGAATTTTCGCGGGGCACTTTGACGAGGTCGAGAGTTTTGAGGTTGACGATCCAGATGGGAGTGGTCTGGCCGCCGTGGTACTGCTTCCAGGCCTGCTCCCATTTGGTGATGGGCTCGTAAGCGATGGACTTGCCGTCCGGCGAGAAGGAGCCCTGGACACCGGCGGGAAGCGGAAGCGGCTCGGGCATTCCGGAGCCGTCAGCATGGACGAGGAAGAGCATGTTGAAGCGGCGGTAGCTGGCACACATGCTGGCGATGAGGACGTTTTTGCCGTCGGGCGACCAGCCGACGACGGTGCTGCCAGCCGGATGCCAGGTGATGCGGCGGGGGATGCCGCCGTCGGCGGGGACGATGTAGACGTCGGTGTTGCCGTGGAGGTGGGCGGAGTAGGCAATCTGGGAGCCGTCGGGCGAGAAGAAGGGGCCAGCGACGACTTCGCCATCGGAGGTGAGGCGCTGCGCCTGACCGCCCTGGCGGCTGACGGTCCAGATGTCATCGGCATAAAGGAAGGCGATGGAGGACTGCGAGAGCGAAGGATTGCGCAGGAGCAGGGGCGGATCGGATGGGGAAAACTGGGCGTGGCCGAGGCAGGGGAGCAGGAACGCGGCCGCGAAGAGGGCGAACGCGAGGCGGAAGGACGAGCGCTTCATGGAGCCTCCGAGAGAAGTGGTGGAAATACCGTGGGGATTTGGCACGTCAAGGGGGTGTGTCTGAGCATAATACGGCCCGGGGGTTGGTTTTGTTTCCTGAAAATGCGTGCGGGGAAATCGGGACGAGCCGGCGCGGAACCGGCAGGGCGGTGGGCGCGTATGGATGGATAAGGGCGGTTTTGCGGCCTGAGGGACAGGCAAACCGTCCCTAAGAATACCGGGACAAGCAGCGACAAACGGCAGAGGCGAACAGCCGGAGGGCCGGGAGACCGGGTACGGCGCAAAGTAAAGTTGCGTAGACTTGTGAGGACGGGCGCAGGTGGCCGTGGAGGGTTTCCCCGAGCGGACGAAGAACGCGCCCGGTGCGGCGGAGAGACGCCGGACAGGGAAAGGCAGACCGATGAGCCTGATAGAGGCGTTTAAACTCGCGCTGCAGTCGCTTTGGGGCAACAAGCTGCGCTCGATCCTGACGCTGATTGGCGTGGTGATGGGCGTGGCAGCGGTAATCATGGTGATCACGCTGGTGAACGGGGCGAACCGGTATGTGGCGACGAAGCTTTCCGGGTATGGGGCGGACGTGTTCACGGTGACGCGGATGCCGAGCGTGATTTTTTCCGGCAAGGAGTATCTGAAGTATCAGAAGCGGAAGATTCTGCACATGAGCGACTACAAGGCGGTGAAGGAGAACTGCCCGGATTGCCGGGAGGTGGGCGCGCTGCTGTCGAAGACGACGACGGTGGTGGCCAACGGGCACTCGAGCAACAACACGAGCGTGCGCGGATACACAGCAACCATGCTTTCGCTGAACAATATTGACATTGACCTGGGGCGGGGATTCACGCCGGCGGACATCGATCACGCGACCAAGGACGTGATTGTGGGCTACGACATTGTGGACAACCTGCTGGGACCGGGCGACCCGATCGGCAGGGAGATTCGCGTGGACGGGGTTCCGTACACGATTGTGGGCGTGGCGGAGCGGCAGGGCAAGACGCTGGGACAGTCGCAGGACAACTGGGCGGCGATCCCGATCAGCACCTACCAGCAGATTTACGGGACCAATGACTCAGTGGACATTTACGCGCGCGCGGCGGGGAACGCGACGGTGATGGAGCATGCCGAGGACCAGGTGCGGAGCGTGATGCGGGTGCGGCGGCACGACCGGCCGGGCGAGGCGGACGACTTTGACATCACGACGAACGACACGTTCCTGGACATCTGGAAGCAGATCAGCTCGCTATTCGCGTGGGTGGTTCTGGGGCTGGCGTCGATTGCGCTGGTGGTGGGCGGCGTGGTGATCATGAACATCATGCTGGTGAGCGTGACGGAGCGGACGCGCGAGATTGGCGTGCGCAAGGCGCTGGGGGCCAAGCAGAGGGATGTGCTGCTGCAGTTCCTGATTGAGAGCGCGAGCCTGGCGCTGGCCGGGGGCATCATCGGCGTGATGGGAGGCGTCCTGGTGGGGAAGCTGATCACGATTTTTGTGGGCTTTCCGACCGCGGTGCCGCTGTGGGCGATTGCGCTGGGGCTGTTCCTGGCCTGTGCGGTGGGAATTTTCTTCGGAGTGTATCCGGCGAGCAAGGCGGCGCGGCTGGACCCGGTGGTGGCGTTGAGGGCGGAAATGTAAATGCAGCTGACAGCCGACAGCTTACAGCAGACAGACGGGGGAGTGCGGCCAGATGGCGCCGTCATTTCGAGATTTGCAGGTTGGCAGAAGGCCATGCATCTGTGCCTGCTGATCTACCGCCTGACGCAGAAGTTTCCGCAAGAAGAGATATACGGGCTGAAGAGCCAACTGCGCAGAGCGGCCGTATCGGTGCCGAGCAACATTGCCGAGGGGCACGGGCGAGCCAGTCCAGGGGAATTTCGGCGATTCCTGAGCATTGCGCGCGGCTCAGTTTGCGAGATGCAGACACAACTGGCGATTGCAGGCGAAATGGGCATGGGGGCGCAGGAGAAGATCAAAGAAGCGGATGGCATTTCTCACGAAGTGGGGAAGATGTTGCATTCGCTGATGCAATCGCTGAAGGACCAGACGGAAAGAACTGACGGCTGACCGCTGTCGGCTGGGAGCTGTTTTATGGCGCAAGGACAGGTTCGAGAATCCGTGAAGATGGCGCTGGACACTCTGCGCACGAACAAGCTGCGCTCCGGGCTGACGGTTCTGGGCATCGTGATTGGAGTGACGACGGTGATCACGATCTCGTCGGTGATCAACGGAGTGAACAACCGGGTGGAGGATTTTGTGTCGCAGCTGGGGACGAACGTGATCTGGGTGTTCCAGATGCCGGTGATCGGAGTTCGGCCGACGGCGGAGATGCTGGCGCGCAAAAAGCTGACGATGGGCGACGTGATGGCGCTGCGGAAGCTGCCGCATGTGGTGGCGGTGGACGGGGCGCGGCAGCACGTGGGGCAGTTCCGGGTGGGCCAGGTGAGCGTGCGCTACGAGCAGAAGACGGTGGCCGGGACCATGCTGCAGGGGGACACGGCCGAGGTGAGCGACGTGAACGACATGACGCTGACTGAGGGCCGGATGTTCACCGACGACGAGGACCTGCGCGCGGCGCACGTGTGCGTGCTGGGCAACGACACGTGGCAGAAGCTGTTCGACGGGCGAAACGCGATCGGCAAGGAAGTGCAGGTGGAGTCGGGCGTCTACACGGTGATTGGCGTGATCGACAAGCTGAAGACGCCGTTCGGCGGCGGTACGAATCCGAACGACAACAAGGTGTATTTCCCGATGAACACCTACCACAGTCTGCATCCGGAAGACCTGGACGTGTGGGTGAGCGTGAAGTATGACAACCAGGCGAACAAGGCGCTGGTGCAGGAGGAGATTCGGGAGCTGCTGAGAATCCGGCGCAAGGTGCGGGTGGACAAGCCGGACGATTTCGAGATCTTCGGACCGGATTCGCTGACCAAGCTGTGGGGACAACTGACGGGCGGGCTGGTGCTGTTCATGATCGCCGTCTCCAGCGTGGGACTGCTGGTGGGCGGTGTGGGCGTGATGAACATCATGCTGGTGAGCGTGACGGAACGAACGCGGGAGATTGGGGTGCGCAAGGCGATTGGAGCGACGAAACAGATGCTGCTGACGCAGTTCACCACGGAGGCCGTGACCCTGTGCGCGATTGGCGGAGTGATTGGGATTGTGCTGGGCGCGGTGCTGACGTGGATCGTGTATCTGCTGCCGATCAACCTGCCGGCAACGCTTTCAGCGGTGTGGGTGTTTACGGGATTCACGGTGTCGTGCGCGATCGGGCTGGTGTTCGGGATTTATCCGGCGTGGAAGGCGGCGAATTTGGACCCCATCGAGGCTTTGCGGTATGAATAAGGCAACCGAAAGCCGCCAGGATGACCCAAGGACAAACCCGTGACTCGATACGGATGGCGCTCGATACGCTTCGCGCGAATCGTGTTCGGTCGAGTCTGACGATTCTGGGGATTGTGATCGGAATCGCGTCGGTGATTTCGATTTCGTCGGTGATCAACGGCATCAATATCCGCGTGGCGCGGTGGGTGGACTCACTGGGAACGAATACGTTCTGGGTGACGCGGCTGCCGGTGATCGGGGTGCGGCCGACGGCGGAGATGCTGGGCCGCAAGAAGTTTACGCTGGAGGATGGCGAGGCGCTGGGCGCGCTGCCGCACGTGATTGCGGTGGACACGGATGCCACCTACCGCAAGGGGTTTTTCGTGGGCCAGATCAGCGCGAGGTATAACGGGAAGAAGGTCTCGGGCACGATTCTGGAAGGCGACACGCCGGAAGTGGGCGACGTGATCGACATGCCGCTGCGCGAGGGGCGGCTTTTCACACAGAACGAGGAGATGCGAAGCGCGCACGTGTGCGTGCTGGGGCACGACATCTGGGAGGAACTGTTCGACGGGCAACCGGCGGTGGACAAGCAGATCAACGTGGAGACGGGTTTTTACACGGTGATTGGAGTGCTGAACAAACGCATCCAGCCGTTCGGCAGCGGCAAGAACCCGGACGACAACATGATTTATTTTCCGCTGCGGACCTTCCACAACCTGCACCCGGAAGAAGACGATCTGCAGATTCTGGTGAAGTATGACAACGCGAAGAACAAGGCGCTTGTGGAGGAGGAGATTCGCGAGGCGCTGCGGGTGCGGCGGAAGGTGAGGGTGCAGCAGGCCGACGACTTTGAGATCTTCAGCACGGAGTCGCTCTCGCGGCTATGGGACCAGTTGACGCACGGGCTGGTGCTGTTCATGATTTCAGTTTCGAGCGTGGGGTTGATGGTGGGCGGCGTGGGGGTGATGAACATCATGCTGGTGAGCGTGACGGAGCGGACGCGGGAGATCGGGATTCGCAAGGCGATTGGGGCCACGCGGCACGCAGTGCTGATGCAGTTTACGACGGAGGCGATTGCGCTGTGCGCGGTGGGCGGGGTGCTGGGCGTGGCGCTGGGCGCGGTGGTGACGTGGATTGTGTATCTGCTGCCGATCGGGTTGCCGGCGACGCTTTCGACGTTTTGGGTGGTGACGGGACTGGCGGCCTCATGCGCGATCGGGCTGGTGTTCGGGATCTATCCGGCGTGGAAGGCGGCGAACCTGGACCCGATTGAAGCGCTGCGCTATGAGTGAAGGTCTGCGGGGATTGAGGGCCGTTCGGCTAGCCCAATTCCTGAGTCGCTGTATCGCGAAGCCACCGCGCTCACGTCGACGCGACCATCAGGGAGCGGCGACCTTCGATAGAACCACAAAAGGACACGCCAACTCAGGAATTGCCGTAGACTAACGGCTGTGAGGTCGCACGCACTGGCCCTGGCCGTGGAAGCAGCGACCACGGTGCTGACCGTGGCCGGGATGGCCTACTTTGCGGCATCGATAGTGGCGGCGCGAGTGTATGCGGCCCAGCGGCGGCGGCCGCGGGCGGCGTACACGGCGGGCGTGAGCGTGCTGAAGTCGCTGAAGGGTCTTGACCCCGGCATGCTGGAGGCCTTCCGCAGCCATTGCAGGCAACATTACACAGGCGAATATGAGCTGCTGTTCGGAGTGTCCCGGCCGGAGGAGCCTGCGGCGGAAGCGGTGCGCGCGCTGGAACGTGAGTTTCCGGAGCGGGCGATTCGATTGATCGTGTGCCCGGAGCGGCTGGGCGCGAACGGCAAGGTGAGCACGCTGGCACAGATGGCCCGCGAGGCGCGCTACGATGTGCTGCTGGTTAACGACAGTGACATTACAGTGGGGCCGCGGTACCTGGAGCGCGTGATGGCGGAGTTTGGGCCGGAGGCGCAGAAAGAAGGCGCGCAAAAAGAGGATGCGCAGAAAGAAGGCGCGCAGATGGCCGGCGCGGGAAATGAGAGTGCGGAGGAAGTGGGGCTGGTGACGGCGCTCTATCGCGGGCGGGCGCATGGAACCTGGCTCTCGCACATGGAAGCGCTGGGGATTGCGACGGATTTCCAGGCGGGAGTGCTGCTTTCGCGGATGCTGGAAGGCGGGATGCACTATGGATTGGGCTCGACGCTGGCGGTGCGGCGGGAGGCGCTCAAGAAGATTGGCGGATTTGAAGCGCTGGCGGATTATTTGGCGGACGATTACGAGCTGGGCGCGCGGGTGGCGCGGGCGGGATACAGGGTGGCCTTGTGCGCGGAGGTGGTGGAGACGAGCGTGCCGTCGTATGGCTGGCGGGGATTTGCCGACCACCAGTTGCGCTGGCTGCGCACGGTGCGCGACGCGCGGCCGGCGGGGTATGCGGGGCTGGTGTTTACGCATGGGCTGGCATGGGCGCTGGTGAACGTGGTGGCGAGCGGGCTGAGTCCGCTGAGCCTGTGGCTGCTGAGCCTGGCCTTCTTTCTGCGGCTGACGCAGGCCATGACGGTGGGCGCGGGCGTGCTGAGCGACCGGCAGGTGCTGCCGTGGCTGTGGCTGCTGCCGCTGCGGGACGCGGTGGCGATGGGGCTGTGGGCCGAGGGGTTTGCGGGGAACACGATTGTGTGGCGCGGGGAGCGGTTTGAGGTGAAGGACGGGCGGCTGCTGCGATGCGAGGAGCCAAAGGCATGATTGCGCATGGAAGAGGCGCGCGTGGAAATGCTATGGTGGGGTCCACATGCCGCTGGTGACGATGAACGAAGCAGGGCAGCCGGGGCCGAGTTTTGGGGGTCCGACGGCCACGCTGATCTATGACGACTGGTATCCTGCGCTGCGGACCGAGAAGCTGCGCGGAGGAAAACTGGCGAAGGCGATGCTTCTTGGGATTCCGCTGGTGCTGGGGCGGCGGAAGGATGGGCGCGTGTTTGCGATGCGCGACAGCTGCCCGCACCGGGGGATTCCGCTGAGCGTGGGATGGTTTGACGGCGAGCGGGTGACCTGCCGCTATCACGGATGGGAGTTCGAGCCGTGCAGCGGGCGATGCGAGCTGATTCCATCGCTGACGAGCGCGGACCGGCTGGATGCGACGAAGATTTATGCAACGACGTTTGCCTGCGAGGAGCGCGACGGGCATGCGTGGGTGTATGTGCCGGGGCCGGGCAGCGGGAAAATGAACGAGGTGGACAGACCGGTTCCGGAGCTTGAGAAGTTCGGGCCGCGCTACCGCACGGCGCACTTGATGGCGGATCTGCCGTGCAATGTGGACCACGGAATCATTGGGCTGATGGACCCGGCGCATGGGCCGTTTGTGCACCAGGCGTGGTGGTGGCGCAGCCGGGCGAGCATTCGCGAGAAGACCAAGAAATTCGAGCCGATTCCGGAGGGCTTCAGGATGAGCGCGCATGCGCCGAGCGGGAACTCCGCGCCGTACAAGCTGCTGGGCGTGTATGGCGAGCCGGTGGAGACGACGATCGATTTTGTGCTGCCGAACCGGCGGACGGAGACGATACGGTGCGGCGAGAAGTGGTTCAGCAGTTTGACGACGGTGACGCCGGTGACGGCCTCAACGTGCAGGATTGAAGTGGTCGCGGCGTGGAACGTGTTTTACCACGTGCCGCTGGTGACGCCGATTGCGAAGTTTTTCGGCGCGAAGTTTGTGCGCCAGGACCAGGAGACGATGATTCAGCAGGCGGAGGGATTGCGGAACAATCCGAGCCTGATGCTGATTGACGATGCGGACAAGCCGGCGAAATGGTATTTCGCGCTGAAGCAGGCGCGGCTGGACGGCACGGGGAAGCATCCGCTGGACGGGCCGGTGGAGCTGCACTGGCGGAGCTAGAACTTATTCGGACTGGGACTGGTTGCTCTCGTCGCCGCCGGACTCGATTTCGCCATCGATGTTCTCTTCGCCCTCTATGGAGATGCGCAGGGAGCGGAGGAAGTGGAGATCATTGGAGGTGAATGGGGCGCCTTCGGCTGGGGCTTCCGCAGAAGCGTCGCCTTCCTCTGATTCCGCGTTGACCTCATTAAGGCCGATGGTGGCCTCGAGCATGAGCAGGACATCGAAGCCGTGCTTGCGGATGTCCTGAACGACCCCGGCAATCTGCTCGCTCTCAATCACCGACTCATGAATGGCTTCGCCGAGCTGCTGGATGAGTTCGCGTAGACGAGATGTCACAGATGCCTCCGGAGCGGCCTCCCGTGCATTGGGATGCGCGGGAGGCGCGTTGAGTATTTTCCTACCTTACTGCCAGAGAGCGAAGCGGGCAACTGCGGCATGCACGAAAAGCTGTGCAAAGCGTGGGCAGCATCCGCACTGTTACGATCAAACGAAATGAAAGCGGAGAAGATAGGCCGGGTGCTTGGAATCGGCGTACGCGTGGCGGGCCGGGTGGCGGGCGAGCGGCTGGCGGGTCCGGCAGCGACAGGCACGGCGGAGACGGGCAAACCGAAGGCCTACGCGGCGGCGAAGGCCCCGGCCGGCAAGCGGCTGGCGCGCGGCGCGGGCGGGTTTCTGCGGCCGTTTGCGCGGGTGGGCGGCGCGCTGTGGCTGGAGGTGACGGGGGTTTTCTTTGTGTTGTTCGCGCTGGTGTTTGTGCGCGCGATGTGGTGGCTGCGCGCGAGCGCGCTGCATGGGCCGGGGCACTGGAAGTTTGTGGGGTCGGGCGCGATGGTGGCGGCGTTTGTGTATCTGGCGGCTAGCTCGTTCTGGCGCGCGCGGAGGAAGTGAGCTGCGGCGGGGCTTGATGTGTGTTTGCGGGGCGCACAGGCAGCAGGCGCGGAGACGCGGGGCGGGCGCGCGGGCGCAGCACGCCGAAGTGCCAGAGGGCAAGGGCAAGAGCGAGGACGCCGAGGAGGGCGGCGTAGAGCGAGTGCGGACCGGCGCGGAAGCGCCAGGTCGCGTGGATGGAGCGGCTGGGCTCCGAGGCGGAGCTGGGTTTCCCGGGGGTGTCACGGCCTTCCGGCCGGAGATGGCAGCGCATGGGCGCTTTGGGCAGCCCCGCCCGCGGTGCGGCCAGCCGATGCAGCCGATTCGCTATGCAAACAACGAGACGAACTAGTGCGCGCATTGCCGGTCGGGCGGCAAGGTGCTGGCAGACCGGGGACTGTCGCGGATGCTGGGGGCCGACTGGCCGCGCACACTGGAAGAGCTAAATGTGCTGAAGCGGAAGTGAGGCGGGGAAGGTCTGCGGCCCAACCCTGAAACGGTAAAGCCCTTTCGAGGGTGAACCACCCACGACGGCCGGAGGTCAAGGCAGAGGCAGCCTGGGGAGGCTGAGCCAGCCCGCCGCCAGTGAGGATCACGTCGTAGATTACCCGCTTCGCCTGTCCGTTGCCGCCGAGATTGAGCGACCCTTTGTAACGGAATACATTGCCATAAGCATCAACACGCCGAGATTCCTTATACATCAGACCGATGGAATGAATCCCAAGATCGTCAAGATGATGCAATTCTCCCGGCTGGGAAACTCCGTCGTGGTTGGAGTCGATCCAAACCACCAGCTTGGGCCAAACGGCGTCATGAGCATCGATGATTCCGTCACCATTCCCGCCATATTGCGGCTCGTCGAAAACAGCAAGAGCGAGATATCCGTTCGGATCACTGGATTGGGGCTGCTCAGTGATATTTCCAAATAGCTCCTCAGCGCTGTCGATGGTTCCGTTGCCATTCCTGTCCAAGGCGAGCCAGCCATTTGTTGAGTTAGCCTGCGTCCATGCGATCTGGACGAGCTTTCCGTCTCCAAAGAAATCAAAGCGCACGCCATTCGCGGCGGAGGTCAAGTGAAAGCCTTTGCCATCGGTGTCAATCACGATTGGCGAAGGATAGACGTAGCACTCGCAGAACTCGGGATCAAATCCGGATGGAGGAACGCAGTTTGGAGGTATGCAACCCGTGCAGTTATTCCCGAGCGCCGGACTGCAGATCGGCACCACGCAATCATTGGGCGGGTTTAATTGACTAGAGCCCATCTCATAAATGTCTGAGCATCATGAGCAGGCACGCCAGTTGTACGAAGCCGAGGAAGTTTTCGATGTTGTATTCCCATCGCGTGACGAGTCGGCGGTAGTTCTGCATCCATGCGAAGAC
Source organism: Occallatibacter sp. (assembly GCA_035534635.1). Classification (GTDB taxonomy): domain Bacteria; phylum Acidobacteriota; class Terriglobia; order Terriglobales; family Acidobacteriaceae; genus Telmatobacter. The sequence goes on along the minus strand of DATLRP010000051.1, from coordinate 10 downwards.
TCTTTCGATC
>DATLRP010000050.1:0-25205 GCA_035534635.1 Occallatibacter sp. | reverse complement strand
TGTACCGCCTGTAGCTGCGCTTCCAGAAAGGCATCGCGGACATCGTCGTGCAAATTGAAATAGATGTCCGCAACGGCGCCTTTTGTACGGCCGGATTGGAGCGCACTCTTCAACGTGTTGATCCGTTCAGAGGGAGTCAGGTGCTTGTAAGCTTCCAGATCTCCGAGATGTTCCCGGCCTTGCCAGCGCGCGATCACCTCATCGGGAACGCCGGCCACAGCCGCCTTGGTTGTGACCCAATGTCGAAACTGGTGACTGTGCAGGCGAAAGAACTGTCCTTCCTCGTCCCGCAATCCGAAGCGTACAAAGACGGATCGCGTGGCCGTTCCTAACGCCGTCCTTCTTCCCAGAAAGTCGTTGACGGTCTGCTCCAAGACGGGCTCAACCAGGAGGGGGTTTGTTTCAAGATGCTCGTTGAAGAAGTTGCGAAATGCGATGAACAGGCTCTTGGAGAGACTCTGCCGAGTCCCATCGCGGCGATCGACAACCCACAACGCCGGCACGCGCAGTCTGAGCAGGTACGAGCGAACATCCGCTGCCCGATATTCGTAGCGGGCCGATTTCCGGCCAGGTATCCGTATCGCCTCCCGGGCAAGCTCGGAAAGGGGAAGCCGATTGACGCTGGTAGGGGCAATGCGAAGAAGCTTGGCGACCTCTTCGCGCCGCAACAATCGATTTCCGGTGATGCCGGGGAGAGTTACCCGGTCGGGCCTGGCTTCAAGTAGCCGAGCGCGTCTGCGGGCAGCAAGAGTCAGCTTCTTTGCTTCCTGAATAGCGGTCCTGGCAAGCTCAGCCTGTTTCGGCGTCATCCAGCGAACCGCCAGCTGTTTCCGCCCGCCGCGGGACTTTTCCTTGTGGTACCGTATTCCCCAACGTTTCCTTGTGCCAGTTCCCTCCGAGCACAGGCAGTCCAACGGCAGCGTGAGTGCTTCGCCGATGCGAAACGCCGTTGCCAGCATCACCGCGAGGATACAGGCAATCAATCTGTCGCGCGGCTCCCTCGCATATTTCGCATAGATGTCGCCCACGGCCTGAATCGCGCCGTCTGACGGCAAGCGCTTCATCCGCTCCAACTGTCCATCCAATGTGTATCGCTCTGAGTCGTCGGTTCGCGGCGTGGTGAATATGACTTCCATCGGCCGCACGATACCGCCACCCGGGGCCGCGGCGAGCGATCGCATCATGAACTGGAGTTGAGTGGACCTCTTGTAGGTTGTCGATGGGCTCCAGTGGGCGAGCATTACTTGCTCGGTTTTCAGCAGATCCTCCTCGGTCAATAGCGACCAATCGAATCCATGCGAGTCGCCGAATCGAGAAGCGATGGCTTCCCAGAGCATGCGCGCGATATCCACTCGATACGACATCGTTCCGGCGGCACATCGGCTCAGCATCAAGTAGGCTTTTACAACGTTTGCAAAACGCGGTGGCAGGCCATCGGTCTCGGAACCGTAGCGAGTGAAGTGCAGCCGTGAGTTGGAGGTCTTGTGCCTGGAAGTGCGCAGATGCCGGACATCCCAGATCGGCGAGTCAAAATCTCCGTTGGGAAACAAGGCAGGAAAGAGCGCCCGTCCTTGACGCACATACGATGTCTCCGCTGCCAGCGTCATGCAGACGTATCCTTCCTGCCGGATTCCTGCGCGATCTGCGCCAGCAACTGGCGAATGGCGGCCATGACGTCCTCAAACTGCATGGGAATGCGGGAATCGCTAACCGGTTTCATCGCCTCCGCAATACGTTCGAGCGCCGCCAGAACCTCGGCGTGAGGGCCGGTACGGAAGGCCGCGAAGAACTCACAGGGATAACAAGTGAGCGGGGGAGCCAGGCGGCACAGTCCATCCTTGCGAACATCGCGGCCACACATGCCAATCCCACCCAGGTTCAGCGGGGCCGTTGGCAAGTGAACGAGTTCGCCTGGGATACTCTTGGGCGGAACACCTGGGAAAACCGATCGAGTATGCGAGTCGACAATCCTTCCGCGAAATCGCTGCAGCAAGGGATCGAATATCCGGTCGAACTGCTCTCCCAACTGATCAACAACGTAAGACGCCGCTTCTACGTAAACGTCGACGTTCTGCAGGTCCGTGTGGTCGAGGACTTCAGCTATCCTCTCCCGTGATGCACCCTCTCTCGCCATCTCCGTCGCAAGAGTTGACCGAAACCGTCGTGGCGTGAGGTGAAGCTGCGATCTGGTTCGAGGTGAAATCAATCGAGCCGCGGTTGCGAATCGCGCCATCGCCTGGTTGATGCCTTCCTCGGGAGAATCCGACGGCAACCAATGAAACAGAGGATCCTCCGGCCCTCCCTTGCGCAGCGCGATCAGCAGTTGCCCGAGTTGGTCGCTGACCGGTCTCGTTCGGGTCTCCCGGAACTCCTTACGCTTTTTCACGCGCGGCATCTGAATCTGGTATTTTGTGATCGTTCGCGAACGGCCGCCGTCAACAATCTTCGTCTCGAAGACGCGCAGGTCGTGGTTCTTCATCCGCGCGGTTGACTGCGGATTAAGGCCCAGTTCCAAATGCAGCATGAGGAGCGCGCGATCAAACGGCGTTCCCGCACCTGCGGCAATCGCCTGGATTACGATCCGTTGCTCGTCCGAGTCCAGTGGCCCTTTCAGCGGATCCAGGAAACGAACGGCGGCTCCCTTGACGTTGCCTTGCGCGCGAATAGTCTTCAAAGCCAGGGCAAGATCGCGATCAAACTCCGGCAGTTGCAGGCCGAAAGCTCCCCAGAAGTACATCTCCCGCAGGCGCGCAAAGTCGTTGCCCTTGCTGGCCGTCGAGAGGCCATGCTCGAGAAATGCACGGAACATCTCCTCGGTCACTTGGCTCCAATCGAATGGCGCACATCTGTAGGCGCCAACCGAGTGCGGCCGCGCGGCGTACCAGAGAACGAATCTGCGGAACATCACGAAATCGTTCCAAACAGTCATGCCTTTTGAGAAGGTCAGCCTGTATGCAAGGTAGATCTTCAGGATGTGGACGGATCGGCCCGAGAGACTCAGCCGGGAAGAGGCAGGCAGAATAATTTTCCAATCGATCTTGAGCAGACGGCCGCCATCGGCGGAAGCGCGAAAGCTCCAGACTTCATCTGTCGTATCGACGATCTGCCGGTCTTTGGTGATGACCTGTGCGCGAACAGCCGGCAAGGGCGGCAGAGGCGGTGCTTGTTGTTTCAATATCGCCGTGGCGGCAGTCATGGTTGACCTGCCTGGGAGCCGTACAGGCGTTCGTTCCGTTCGCGGAGAAAGGCGCCGGCGCAGCGGGCCATCGCGTTCTGTGTGTAATGCAGCGGCATGGTGGAGCCCGGCTTCCAGCCGCCCAATGCTCGCAGCAGGGCCAGCGTCTCTTCCTCGGGATGCTGAGCGAGCAACTCTTCCGCCAGGACCTCAGCCCAGGTGTGACGAAAACTATGCCAGGAAAGATGTTCAATCCCGGTGTTCCTTGCGATTACACAGGCCACTTCGTTGGTGGCGGTAATCGACAACGCTTGTCCCGCCGCCGTTACGAACAAATAGGGACTCTGCCCAGCTGGACGTCCAGTTGGCGGCCGGTTCGTCAGATAAGCGCGGAGACCGCTTCGAATCTCTCCCGATAGATCGAGCACCCGCTCGATGGTCTTCACGGCAGGGCGGTGCCGTCGATGATCTGCCGCGTCATGAGCCCGTCGTCTGACCTTAAGCCCGGGCGATTCCGGCCGTGGCAAGTCATCCAGCCGAAGCTTGAGCAACTCTCCACGTCGAAGGCCACACTGAATCGCAATCCCATACATGAGCCAGTTGCGCAGGCGCGTTTCGGTTCGGAATGGATTAGCGGCGGCGAACTGAAAAGGCAGAATAAGGTTGCCGTTGGCTACACGGCGAGGACCGATCAACCCGTTAACGCGCGCCACTTCTTCGACGGTCAGAGGCTGGATCCGTTGCGAATCACCGCTCTGGCGAGTGACTGCATGAAAGGCCTCATCCAGACATGCCCTCTGGCAGCGGATCTGATCGAATGACACTCTCTGCGTGCGTCCCTGGCCGGCAGGATCGGCCGCCCACTTCAGGAAATCACGGATCACGCTCGCATGCCGGGCCACAGTGTTGCTGCTGGAGACCGAGGCCTGTGTGATCTCAACGACGTGACCGCCAACTCTCAGAAACACAAGCAAGTCTTGAATCTGCATCCCAGTCAGTGCTTGGCCTTCTTCGAGAAGATCGTCCAACTCTCCGCCGAGAGCAGCACTGCTCCACGTATAGAGCAAGCCAATGGATCGCAAATCGTTGGTCAGGGTCGAAGGCATGGACTGCCAACGCCTGCGGCGGACCACCCACCGTGTGGCAACCCGAACGGGAAACCAACTGGACGCATCTACCAGGGTTGGTAGCAACTCTCCGGTGTCGAGCGTCAACGCAAGAACCCGGAATCGACGCTGCCGACCCTCCGCCGCCCGATCCTCGCTCGCATGCTCCCTCATCGGCACAGTCACCTGCCATGCCCGAAAAAGACGAAGCGAAGATGATTTTGTTAGCCAGCCATGGTCTCAGCACCGCGCCCTTCGATGGAGCCTTCCACTCCGCCCTAAACGCGCCGCCCTACGGGCGTCGCAGGGCTCCGTTCCAGGCTCCATCGAAGCAGAACAACCACCCCATCACGACGAACCCTACGCCGTTAGAGGTTCTTCTTCTGCTTCCGAGAAAAGCGACAAGTCAATCCTCGTAAATGGACACGAAAACCAAGGTAGTACCCTAGAAGGGGATGTCGTCGTCGGAGATTTCGGCCTGCTGGGAGTATTCGTCCTTGGCGGCCGGGGCGCGCTGGTCAAAGCCGGCGGTGGAACCGGAGCGGCTGGAACCGCCGGAGCCCTCTTCGCGGCCGGAGAGCAGGGAGATGTCGTTGACGAGGATCTCGGTGCGGTATTTCTTCTGGCCGGATTCCTTGTCGTCCCAACTGCGGGTCTGGATTTTGCCCTCGATGTAAAGCTTGGAGCCCTTCTTCACGTAGTCGCGAACGATTTCCGCGAGGCGGGTGAAGGCGACGAGATTGTGCCACTCGGTCTTGTCCTGCCAGTTGCCCTGCGCGTCTTTGGCGCGGTCGCTGGTGGCGAGCGAGAAGCTGGCGACCATGGTTCCGCCGGCGGTGGAGCGGATTTCGGGGTCTTTGCCGACGTTGCCGAGGAGGAAGACTTTGTTGACGGATTTGGCCATGACGTGAGGTCTCCGGTAAGGGAAAAGGATAGCAGATGGTTGAGGGGTGAGGCGGACGGCGCGGTGGAGAACCTAGTGCTTGCGGGCGAGGGAGCGGTTGCGGAGCCACTTGGAGATGCCGAGGGTGAGCAGGAGGCCGCCGAAGGGGATGCACGCGAGGGCGATGATGAGGGCGAACCATCCGGTGTTGGTGTGCGCGCCGGAGGAGGTGAATCCGCCGAGGAGGGTGACGAGAAGGATGGCGGCGAGGATGCCGGAGCCGACCATGGAGCCGCCCCACTGAAGGAGCTGGCGTGTGCCGTCGCCGGGCATGCCCGCCGAGGTGTGCGCGGATTTGGGGCGGGAAGCGGGCATGGGAAGGCTATCCAAGGGCGAGGCGGAGCATGGCGTAAGTGAGGACGCCGGTGATGGAGACGTAAAGCCAGATGGGGAAGGTGAAGCGGGCGATTTTGCGGTGCTGGGGGATGCGGCCGGAGAGGGAGAAGAAGAAGGTGGTGAGGACCATGGGCAGAGCGACGGTGGCCAGGATGATGTGGCTGGCGAGGAGCGGCAGATAGACGGAACGGTACGCCGCGTGGAGGGGATAGCGGACGTCGCCATGCAGGGCGTGATGAAGGATGTAAGTGATGAGGAAGAGAGTGGAGAAGGCGAAGGCGGTGAGCATGGCGGCGCGGTGGGCGCGGATGCGATGGGCGCGGATGAAGGTGTAGCCGATGAGCAGGCAGACGGCGGCGCAGCCGTTGAAGACGGCGTTGAGCGCGGGGAGGAATGCGTACTGCGAGCTTGCGGCCGCGGGGGGATGGACGTAAATGAGCCAGAAGAGGAAGAGCGTGGCCGCGGCGGAGAGGACGAGGATGGCGGCGACGGCGTTGCGGGTGGATGAGGGCGAATGCGATGCGGGAGCGAGAGTAGTCATAAGGCGCTTAGTGTTTGGCGGTGGCGCTGAGCATGAGCGTGGTGAGCAGCAGCGGCAGGTAGAGAACGGAGACTTTGAGCAGATCGCGTGCGACCATGCGGCTCTCCACAGGATCCGTGATGCGCAGGATGCGGGCGAAGCGGATGGTGTAACCGAGGTAGACGAGACCGAGGAGGGTGGCGATGACGGCGTAAACGGGACCGGCGAGGCCGAGCTTCCAGGGGGCGAGCGATACGGGAATCATGAGGACGGCGTAGAAGAGGGCCTGGACGACGGTGGAAAGGCCGTCAGGCTGGACGACGGGGAGCATGCGGATGCCGGCGCGGGCGTAGTCTTCGCGGTACATCCAGGAGATGGCCATGAAGTGCGGGAACTGCCAGACGAAGAGGATGGCGAAGAGCGCGACGGCGGGCCACTCGATGCGTCCGCGGGCGGCGGTCCAGCCGAGGAGCGGGCCCATTGCGCCGGGGAAGGCTCCGATGAAGGTGGCGAGGGTGGTGACGCGCTTGAGGGGCGTGTAAACGGCGACGTAAGTGAATGCGGTGAGCAGGGCAAGCGAGACGGTGAGGAGATTGGTGTGGATGAGGAGCCAATATGCGCCGAGGCCGAGCGCGCCGAGGCCGGCAAGGATTCCCATGGGCAGGGAGATGCGGCCGGAGGGCAGGGGGCGGTCGGCGGTGCGGCGCATGAGCGCGTCCGTGGATCGCTCGAGTGCCTGGTTGAGCGCGCCCGCGCCGGCGGAGACGAGGCCGATGCCGAAGAGGGTGTCAAGCAGGCCGCGCTGGAGGCTGGAGATGTCCGACTGCATGGAGCCGAGGTAGAAGCCGGCCCATCCGGTGACGAGGACGAGGCCGGTGACGCGGACCTTGAAGAGCTCGCGCAGATCGTGAATGAGCGTGGCGGTGGTGCCGGGGCTGGGCGCATGGAGGGGCACGTGCGCGGGCGCGTGGGCGTCGGGACTCCGGGTTTCCGCATGGCCGGCCGAGGCGGCTGCCTGAGAGGTTGGTGTCATGGGTACACGAATGATTGCGGCGGGCCGGGAAACGGCGGGCCTGGATAGATGATAGCAAGCGAGGGGTGGGCGGGGTTTCAGGCGCAGAGAGTTAAGTGGGGGCGTGCGGGGGAATTTGGATCAGGACGCGGATTCGGGCGTGGATTCGGGCCTGGATTCGTGCATGGATTAGGGCGCGGGCTGGACGAGGCGGAGGATTGCCTGGGTGATCTCGTCGGGGGTGACGGTGTCGACGGGAAGCGAGAGGTGAGCCATGCGGTAGAGCGGGAGGCGGCGGTCGTAGCGGGCCTGGAGGCTGGGGCGGTCGGCGAGGATGGGGCGGATGCGCTCTGTGCCGCGGCAGCGGGCGAGGGTGGTTTCGAGGCGGACTTCAAGATGGACGAGGAGGGTTCCGGGGGCGGCGAGAAGAAGCTCGCGGGTTTCTGTGCGCTCGATTGCGCCGCCGCCGAGCGCGAGGACGAGGGAATCAATGGCGGCGAGGCGGGCGATGGTGGCGTGCTCTAGGTCGCGGAAGGCGGCTTCGCCGTCGCGGGCGAAGATTTCAGCGATGGAGAGGCCGGAGTCGGCCTCGATGACGTTGTCGGCGTCAAGGAATTGCCAGCCGAGGCAGGCGGCGAGGAGCGGGCCTACGGTGGATTTGCCGGAGCCCATGAAGCCGGTGAGGACGATGCGGCTGTGCGGGGTTGTCGGGGCGGATTGCAAGTGCGTGGCTCCGGTGCGCGAGGTGTGGAACCAGTATAGGGAAGCGGAGGGCCGATGCGCGGCGGGGCAGGCTAAGATGGAGCCATATGCGGCGGATCTCGATGGGATTGGCGGCGGCGGCGATGCTGGCCGCGGTGGGATGCGGGTATCAAACGCTGGGCGCGGCGACGCATCTGCCGCCGGATGCGCGGACGCTGGCGGTGCCGCTGTTTGCGACGCGGACCGAGGCCTACCACACGGAAGAAGTGATGACCGAGGCGGTGATTCGCGAGTTTGCGGAGCGGACGCGGCTGCGCGTGACGCCGAACGGGAACGACGACGCGGACCTGATGCTGCACGGAACGATTCTGCAGGAGACGGTTGCGCCGCTGACCTACAACACGTCGACGCAGCAGTCGTCGAGCTTTCTGATTACGGTGGTGGCGGCGGTGAGGCTGACGGGGCGGGATGGGCACGTGTTCTACGAGAACAAGAATTACGTTTTCCGGCAGCAGTACCAATCGACGACGGACTTGCCGACGTTTCTGGATGAGAGTCCGGCGGCGGAGGCGCGGCTTTCGCAGGACTTTGCGCGGGCGCTGGTGGCGGATGTGATTGAAGGGATGTGAGGGATTTTTGGGGGGGCGGGCAGCGCATTGGTCTGCGCTGCCCGGTACAGCGGGGGAGGGAAAACCCTTGGGTAAGGGGTCGACCCGGAGTCAGTGTAGCCAAGGGTGATTTTCGCAGCAAGAGAAATGCGGCGAAAACGGCGCGGGGGAACCGGAATGGGCATTACGAGAGTCCAGTGTGCGATGCGGGTAACCGGTATTACTTAACGAAGTAGTCAACCCGGCGAAGAACGGGGATTGGCTGCCCGGCGAGGGAAAGGTATTCTGGAGCCGCATGAATCGCGAGGCTAAGACGCAGAGCGGGAGCGTGGGGCGTTGAGCGGCGCGCGCTGGGGCGCGGGGATGCAGGCGGTGGCGCGCTTTGTGGCGGAGATGGAGGCCGCGGGTGCGGGCACGGGGCCGCTGAAGCCGGGGTATGTTCTGGCGGGCGACGAGGCGTATCTGCTGGACCGGTGCAGGGCGGCGGTGCTGAAGGCATTTGTGCCGCCGGAGATGCGGGATTTCTCTCTTTCTGAAATGGATTTGGGGCATACCTCGATCTTCGAGGTATTGGACCGGGCGCAGACGCCGTCACTGATGGCGCCGTTCCAGGTGGTGCTGGTGCGCAACGTGCGGCAGCTTTACACGCGGGGAGCGAAGAAGGAAGAGTTCGCGGCGCTGGAGAGATATTTCCGGTCGCCGAATCCGCAGGCGCTGGTGATTTTTGTGGCGGACTTTGTGCGCATTCCAGCAGACGCGCGGCGGATGGAGCTGGACGACAAGAATTGCTATGAGCGGCTGCGCGAGACGCTGGGCGAGCACTGCGGGATGGTGGAGCTGGCGCGGGTGAGCGACGAGGATGCGATGCGGTGGGTGGTGGCGACGGCCGAGCAGGCAGGCGCGAAGCTGGAGCCGGACGCGGCGCGCGAGCTGGTGGATGCGCTGGGCGCGGACATGATGCTGATTGCCTCAGAGCTGGAGAAGCTGCTGCTTTATACGCACGGGCGCGGGCGGATTACGCTGGGCGATGTGGAGACGATGGTGCTGGGCGCGAAGCAGCGGTCGTTGTATGAGCTGACGGATGCGATCAGCAGCCACAATCGAGCGCGGGCGCTGGCGCTGCTGGATGGATTGCTGAACTCGTCGGATGCGGGCGAGGACGCGGCGATTGGGCATCTCTATATGCTGGCGCGGACCTTCCGGCAAATGCTGGTGATTCTGGAAAAGAATGTGCGGGACTCGCGGGCGATCTGGCAGGCGCTGTGGCAGGGCTTCAGGATTCCGCCGTTCGCGGCCGAGGATTTGATCAAGCAGGCGCGGCGGTACAAGAGCCGGCGGGAGCTGACGCGGGCGCTCAGGCGGATTGCGCGGGCGGATTTGGAATTGCGGTCGTCGCCGCCGGACAAGAGGATTGTGCTGGAGCGGCTGGTGTATGACCTGGCTTCCGAGCCGAAGCCGGAGCCTGCGCCGTGGGCGGGGGCGCAGTTGTCGTTTGAGGTGTGAGCGACGGATCGCGCTGAAGTCTGCAATGGGATCAGGGGAATCGGGCAACGGGAAAACAAAAAAACAATTGAATGGCCGATCGCGTGGCCGGAGGTACGAGATGCCGGTGATGACTGAGGCAAAGCGGGTGGTGTGGAATCCGCGCGAGGACCGCGTGATTCACGCGGTGTGGCTGGGCGTGTTCTGGGTGGGCATCCTGGCGGGGTTCGGGGTGGACATGCCGGGCTTTGCGCGCCAGCAGCCTTCGTGGCCGTGGATTGTGTATGTGCATGCGGCGGCGTTTGTGATCTGGCTGCTGATTCTGACGGCGCAGGTGACGCTGGTGATGAAGGGCAAGGTGGCCTTGCACCGGCGGATGGGCAAACTGGCGGTGGGCTGGGCGGTGCTGATGGTGCTGCTGGGACCGACGACGGCGCTTGCGGTGATGGCGCGTTTCAAGGGCATGCACGTCATGCTCCCGCAGTTTTTCGCGGTAAACCTTGTGGACATTGGTGGATTTGCGGTGATGTTTGCGTGGGCGATTGCGATGCGGCGGAGCCCGGCGGTGCACAAGCGGCTAATTCTGGTGTCGATGATCGCGATGGCCGATCCGGGTTTCTCGCGGTTCACAGGATGGCTGCTGCACGAGCCGCATTCAGTGTGGCCGTGGTTCTGGTATTCGTTTTACGGAAACGTGTTTCTGGTGGTGCTGATGCTGGCGTGGGATTTGTGGCGCTACCGGCGGACGGTGTGGCAGTTTGCGGTGGGCGCAGGTGCCGTGCTGGCGAGCGAAGTGTGGGCGACAGTGATGTATTTTGATCCGTCGTGGAAGATGACGACCACGCACTGGGTGGATGCGTGGGCGCGGATGACGCACTGAGGCGGGCAGCGACTATTCAAGGATGAGTTCAGGCGGTGGCTCGTGGCCGCGCATGGTGAGCGTGAGGGCTGCGCCGAGGATGAGTGCGCCTCCGAACCAGGCGAAGGGGCCGAGGTGCTCGCCGAGGAGCTTGACGCCGAGGAAGGAGCCGAGAGCGGGCTCGATGTTGAGAAAGACGCCGGCGCGCGAGGCGGGCACGCGGTGGATGCCCCAGTTCCAAAGGAAGGTTGTTGCGGCGGTGCAGGCGATGCCTCCGGCGGCCAGGGCTCCCCAGGCAGCGAGGCTGATGTGGAAGAAGGGCGGCGGCGGGGCCTTGTGGGCAAGGAAGGGATTGGCCAGGAAGCGGCCGAGGACCCAGACGGCGAGCATGAGGGTTCCGGCGAGGATGGTGTAGGCGCTGACGATGGGCGCGGAGCGCGTTTGAAGCAGCTTTTTGCTGATGAGGACCCAGACGAGCGCGGTGATGAGGGAGATGACGACGAGGAGATCGCCTTCAAGCGAGGATCCCCCGGTGCGCTGGCGGGCGTGATGGCCGCCGAGGACGATGAGGGCTGCGCCGGCGGTGGAGGCGAAGAGCGCGAACCAGCCGAGCGGCTCGAGGCGCTCGCCGGCGAAGAGGACCGCGGCGACGCCGAGCAGGACGGGCATGGTGCCGACCATGAGCGAGGCGTGGCTGACGGTGGTGAGGTCAAGGCCCTTGAACTGGATGAGGAACTGGACGGGAACGCCGAAGAAGGCGGAGATGAGCAGGAGGAGGGTTTCGCGGCGGGTGAAGCGGACGCGGTGGGCGAGGGCGACGGGGAGCATGACGAGCGAGGCGAAGAGGAAGCGGTAGAGGACCATGTAAGGGACGCTCATCTCGTCAAGCGCGATGCGGCCGAAGTAAAAGCCTGTGCCCCAGAAGCAGGAGGCGAGGGCGCATGCGCCATAGCCGAGAAGGGCGGTTCGGCGGCTTGAGGGTGGGAGCGAGGACATTCCTCCTTACTGTCGCATAAAGAGGACCGTTTTTGACGGGGCAGGGAAACGCTGCCAAGGTGGGGTGTTATCGGCGAGAATAACCATCGATGCAGGATGCGCGGTTGAGGGCGGGCGGATGGATGCGGAGGGCGCTGGCGGTGGGGTTGGCGGCGCTGACGCTGGCGGCGCTTCCGGCTGCGCTTACGGCGGCGGGGCAAGAGGGATTTGGGTGGGCGTGGCGGCACAAGAAGGAGAAGAAGCAGCCGGAGAAGCCGCGGAAGTGGATGCAGCCATCCGAGCCGGCGGCGATGAGCATTGCGGTGGAGGCACTGGGCTATGCCGCGCCGAGCCCGTTTTACCAGGGGCTGCGGGAGCGGCTGGTCTCACTGGATTTTCTGGATGAGAACCGTCTGCTGTTCAGCTTTCGCGCGCCGGGTCTGATCCACAGGACGGCGGGTGCGGGGCAGGCCGACGGGGAGGGCGAGGAGCGGCAGATTCGGGCGCTGGTGCTGACGCTGCCGGATGGCGGCGTGAAATCGCAGGCGGTGTGGACGCTGCACGACTCGGACCGCTACGTGTGGATGCTGAAGGATGGGCATTTTCTGCTGCGGGACCGGAACAACCTGGCATTGGGAGATGCGGCGTTGGAGTTGAAGCCGTATTTGACGTTTCCGGGGCCGCTGAAGTTTGTGGAGATGGACCCGGGCGAGCAGTACCTGGTGACGGATTCCGAGGAGCCGGAGCACGAGGGGGCGAAGGCGGGCGAAGTGGGGAGTCCGGCGACGGCCGAGGCGCAGGTGAGGACGGATGGGGCGGAGGGTTCGGGGGCGGGCGCGGGCGGGCCGGATATTGTGCTGCGGATTGTGCGGCGCGCGACGGGCAAGGTGATGCTGGTGAGCCGGGTGCGGATGAAGGTGCATCTGCCGATTAACGCGGACGGGTATATCGAGGTGCTGCAGGGGACGGGCTGGGATTGGCTGCTGAACCTGGATTTCTTTACCGGGGGAAGCCGGATTGTGGGGAAGGTGGCGTCGCATTGCCGGCCGACGGTGGAGTTTGTTGCGCCGGACGAGGTGCTGGCGACGACGTGCGACGAGGACGGGGCTCTGCGGCTGGTGGCGCTGGAGACAAGTGGAAGGGAGATGTGGGAAACGGCGACGCCGGCGACCGATGTGTGGCCGATTGTGGTGAGGGGCGCGAGCGGGACGCGGATTGCGCGGGAGACGCTGGCGGTGACGTATCCGCTGGGTCCGTATTCGCCGCTGAGTTTTGACGATGTGAAGGGGCAGGTGGTGCGGGTCTACGACGCTGCGAGCGGGAAGGTGCTGCTGACTGCGCCGGCGAGCCCGGTGCTGGACGGCGGGGGAAATGTGGCGATTTCGCCTTCAGGGCGGAGGGTGGCGGTGCTGGACGGGGGTTCGGTGCGGGTGTATGAGCTGGGCGGGAAAGGGCCGCCGGCGGGTTCCGCGGGAGCGGGCAAACCGCGCTAAGACACGAATTTCCGGGTTTTCAGGGCTCTGGAGCCCGTGTACACTGGGTTGCGGGAGACTTTCTGCTTGGCCACGGCGGTCGTTCATTATCTGGCTGCGGCGCTCACGGACCGCGGACGCAAACGCCCTTCAAACGAGGATGCATTCGGATACTCCGTTGAAGACGGAGTGTATGTGGTGTGCGACGGGATGGGCGGAGCGGCAGCCGGAGAGATTGCCAGTTCGCTGGCGGTGGACGAGGTGCTGAAGCTGCTGGCAGGGCGTGAGCCGGAGCGTGGAATGCCGCTGCCGGAGGCCGTGGAGCAGGCGATCGTGGCGGCCAATCAGGCGATTTTTACGCGGGCGCAGCGGAACCACCGGCTGAGCGGAATGGGCACCACGATGGTGGCGCTGGCGGTGGAAGACCGCCACGTGTGGGTGCTGAACGTGGGCGACAGCCGGTGCTACCGGTTTCGCGCGGGACGGCTGGAGCAACTGACGCTGGACCACTCGCTGGTGGAAGAACAGGTGAGGATGGGGCGGATGACGCGAGCCGAGGCGGCGCGGTCGCCGTTCCGGAACATGATTACGCGTGCGCTGGGCACGCAGAGCCGCGTGACGCCGGATGTCTTTGGGCTGGAGGCGGAGCCGGGCGACCTGTTCCTGCTGTGCTCGGACGGACTGACGCGGGAGCTGTCAGACCGGGTGATTGCGGCGAGGCTGGGTAGCGAAGCGCCGCTGGAAGAGATCTGCATGGATCTGGTGAACGCGGCGAAGAAGGCCGGCGGGCACGACAACATTACCTGCCTGCTGGTGCGCGCCGCATCCTGAGCCGGCACGGCAAAGGCGGCGATGGCCGGCCACTCCGCAGGGCCAATTCTGAATAAGCAATTCTGAGCAATGCAGCCGTGGGCGGAATCGCGGCCGGCGCGCGGCCGGCGAAGCTGTGTGCAATTGCGGGCTTTCGAGTGCCGGTGGCGAAGCGATGGACCTGCTGCAGCGGCAAGGCGTTGCGCGCGGATGCGCGACTGACTGGCGGGATGCCGTTCCGCGGCTGAGCGAGACATCCTTATGGAGTCCTGATGGGTAAGCGCCCGGCGCGGCAGTTGCACAGGTAAATCCTTATCCCGTCCTTATTCGCCGCGTGGAAACTAATCGCAAGCATAGGTTGCCAGGAACCCAGCGGTATCTGCTCTCGGCTTGCACCGCGAGGCGATGGGGCACAGAAGAGGGCGCGCGGCCGGGACGCGAATAGGCGACTGGACGAGTGGACGGTGCACCCGCAGCCTGAACTCGCAATCTGGATTGCCGTAGAGCTGGCACCACCCTGATGGATTGAGGACCGCAACCGCACAGAGGCTAGGAAACTGACCCGCGGCGCACCGCGAAAGAGGCGCACCGTCGAGGTCTACACCACGGAGGTGACAGTGGGAATACAGGCGATGCTGATGGAAATTCTTCTCTCAGGATTCTTTGCGCTGGCCTGCTTCAAGGCGCGTGCGGATGCGCCGAGCATGCATGGGCTGGCTCCGCAGCGGCTGCTGATGCTGGTGGATCGCGTGGAGAGGCTGCGGCGTTCGCGCTGGCAGTGGTTCGCGATGGTGCTTCTGCTGATGGTGATGCGGATGCAGACCGGCGTGCCGATGGTGGCCGAGGTGACGGTGCTGGCGCAGTTCGTGCTGTTTCTGGCGCTTCCGACGCAGAAGCGCGCGGCGGAGGCTTTGACCCGCGGATGAGAGCGCTAGCGCGCGATTTTTCCGTGCGACGCGACGGCGGTCTTTTTGATGGACGTTGGGCAATTTGGGAATTGAACGAATCTTCAAAAGGAGGGCAGTAATGGCAGCAACCAAATCGCAAGGCAGGGCATTGACGTTATTCATGGTGGGGATTACGACGGCCTGCGCGGGAGTGGCGTACTTCTCATCGGGCAGCGGCAAACTGGCCTTTTTCGTGGGGCTGGTGGTGCTTCTGGTCTCCTTCGCGCTGTGCATCAAAATGAAGCCGGAGGAAGGCAAGATCGCCGCGAAGGCGCAACCGGCGGTGCTGAAGCTGGTTGGAGTGGGCGTGGTTCTGCTGGGGTGGGTGACGGTTCTTTACGGACTGCACCTGACGACCAGCGTGGGCGGGCGGATGACCACGTCGATTATCGGATTCGCGATCTCGCTGGTGGGAGTGATTTATTTTCTCCCCGCGGCGGCGAACAAGAACGCGATCTGGAAGTAGCCAACGATTTCAATCCATCTCCTTTGGCGATGGCCAAACCCAGCATGGAGCTGAACGGATGAGACGAGTACGAAAGATATCGAGTATTTTCGCCCTTGCGTTTGTGATTGGCACCAGCGCAGGATTCGTGGTTCCCGCAAGCGCCGCACCTTCGGCGTCGGCTGCGGAACTGAAGGCGGCCGTTGCGGCGGCGCCCACCACTGCTCAACAGGCAAACGGCGACCCCGGCGGCGTGACTACAGGCACGATCAACGACGTGCCGGTGGCCGACGCCAAAGCAGGCATAACGATAGGCGACGTGGCCAACCAGGTGGGCCAGAACAAGGTTGCGGTGAACTTTGTGTGGACACTGGTCACGGGCTTCCTGGTCATGTTCATGCAGGCCGGCTTCGCGATGGTGGAATCTGGACTTTGCCGCGTGAAGAACGCCAACCACACATACATGATGAACTTCTTCGTGTATGCGTGCGGTCTGTTCGCGTACTGGATTATCGGTTTCGCGATCCAAATGGGAGGCACGGCCGGGAACATGAATCTAGGGGGTCTGCAGCCGCTGAACGGCGAGCACCTGATCCATATATTCGGGACCGGCTGGGGTATCTTTGGCACCACCGGCTTCTTCCTGGCAGGGCACACGTATGACGTGGGCGTGATGGTGATCTTCCTGTTCGAGATGGTCTTTATGGATACGGCTCTGACCATCGTGACGGGCGCGGCAGCCGAGCGCTGGAAGTTTTTGGCCTTCGCGATTTCGTCCGTGCTGATGGGTGCATTCACCTATCCCCTGTATGGCAACTGGGCGTGGGGCGGCGGCTGGCTTTCAGCATTGGGCGCCAACCTGGGGCTGGGCAAGGGCTATTGCGACTTTGCCGGTTCCGGCGTGGTGCATGCGGTGGGCGGCCTGACGGCGCTGGCCGTGGCGCTGATCATCGGACCGCGCATTGGCAAGTTCAACCGCGACGGCTCAGCGAACGCGATCATCGGGCACGATATTTCGGCGGTGCTGATCGGCTGCTTCATCCTGGCCTTCGGCTGGTTCGGCTTCAACCCGGGCAGCACGCTTGGCGCTTCGGCGGCAGGCTGCCTGCGCATCGGCTCGATTGCGGTGAACACGATGCTGGCGGGCTGCACGGGCACCTTCGGCGCCATGCTTTACATGTGGGTGCTGAAGGGCAAGCCGGATGCGTCGATGAGCGGCAACGGCCTGCTGGCGGGTCTGGTGGCGATCACGGCGCCTTCGGGCTTCGTGAGCACAACGGGCAGCGCGATTATCGGCTTTGTGGCCGGCGTGCTGGTGTGCCTGAGCGTCGCGTTCATTGAGAACTGCATGAAGGTGGACGATCCGGTGGGCGCAATCAGCGTGCACGGAACCTGCGGCCTGTGGGGCGTGCTTTCGGTGGGCTTGTTCGCCGACGGCACGAGCAATTATGGCGGGTCATGGAACGGCGTGACGGGCTCAGTGACGGGCCTGTTCTACGGCGACGCGAGCCAGCTGGTGGCGCAGATTGTGGGCATTGCGACGCTGGTGGGCTTCGTGTTCACCTTCAGCTACGTGCTGAACTGGATCCTGGACCTGATCATCGGACAGCGCGTTTCGATTGCGACGGAAGTGGCCGGTCTGGACCTTCCGGAGATGGGACAGCTCGGTTATCCGGAATTCATGTTCAAGCCGGAGCCGGACTTCATGATGGCCGCCGAAAAGGCTGCAATGGCCTAAACCATGCCGCGCGCCACGCGCCGATGGAGGTGAGACTCCGCCGGCGGGTGCACGCGGACAACGAGTTTGCCCGTGGCATACTCCTGGCGCAGCAAGGCAACCTCTGCGGAGCCTTGCTGCCCACTTTTTAAGTTTTCGAATGGGGGACCATCGCATGAAACGACACGCGCTGCATATTGCCACAGATCATGAAGAGACGATGCTGATGCCGACGGCCAACGCGCCGCTGGCGCTGCCCGAGGTGCTTGGGGCTGAGACGGCGGGTAGGCTGGAGCGGATGTTTCGCGATCCGCGGCTGCTGGAGCCGGAGGAGTGCGCGGATCTGATTACGCAGTTGCGGAGCGCGACGGCGCTGGCGCCGCACGTGCCCGAGGTGCGCGTGTTGCTGGGCATGGCGCTGTGCGTGGACCTGCAGGCGCAGGAGGCGCTGGAGGAGCTGCGCGAGGCGACCCGGCAGGCTCCGGATTGCTTTATTGCGCGGTTGAAGTTCGGCGAGCTGCTGATGCGGCTGCGCATTTGCAGGCAAGCCGAGGAAGAGACGCACAAGGCGGCGCAGCTTGCGTCGAATCCGGTGCAGTCAGAGCTGGCGCGCAGACAGGCGACGATGATTCGCACTATGCTGAGAGAAGGGATTGAGCGCGGCGGATACGGCGGCGTATTCAAGCGCTTGCTGGGGATGCGCCGCAAGGCGGCGAAGACTGGCAATATGCCCGCACTGGTGAGTTCCAAGTAGGAGAGGATGCCTGCAGCCCTGCAACTAGCTCTGCTGATCGCAATTCTGCTTCCAGCAAGCAAGATTGCCGCGTCTCTGTGCTCGCGGTACGGCATTCCGGCGATCATCGGCGAGCTGATGGTGGGCGTGGTGGCGGGTCCCGGGTGCGTGAACATGATGCACCTGCATCTGTTCAGCGGCACGTCGGCGGACGATGCGTTCATGCTGCTGGCGCAGATCGGCGGCTTTGTGCTGATGTTCATGGCCGGCCTGGAGACGGACATCGAGCGAATGCGCGAGGCCAGCGTGACGGCGTTTCTGGTGGCGCTGTCGGGCGTGATCTGGCCGTTTTTTCTGGGAGCGGGCGCAGGCCATATGCTGGGGCTTTCGTGGACCAGCGCGTGCTTCCTGGGCGGCGCGCTGACGGCGACCAGCGTTTCCATATCCGCGCGGACGCTGATGGACGCGGGGAAAATGACGACGCAGGAAGCGACGATCATCCTGGGCGCGGCAGTAATCGACGACGTGATGGGGCTGTTCGTGCTGGCGTTTCTGGCGGCATCGAGCACCGCCTCCGGCGAGAGCTTTGGCGTGGCGCCGATGCTGGCCGACTGGCTGCGCCACCACTGGCCGGAGGCGGCGGCGCATCCACTGCTGGTGCAGATGACGCTGATCGCGATCTGCGTGACGGTGTACTTTGTGGTGGCTTACGGCGCGGCGCAACGCTGGATCGACCCGCTGATGCGGCTGTTCCGCACGCTGGACGCGAACGAGGCGGTGACGAGCTGCGTGCTGGGAATGGTGCTGCTCTACGCGGTGAGCGCGGAGTGGCTGGGCAGCGTGGCGGGCATTACGGGTGCGTATCTGCTGGGCTATGTGTTTGCGGGCGCGAAGCTGAAGTCGCTGATTGAGCGGACGTTTTATGCGATCGGGCACGGGCTGCTGATTCCACTGTTCTTTGTGTCGATTGGGTTGTCGAGCAATTTTCGCGCGCTGGGCGGGCACTGGATGCTGCTGACGGTGACGTTCGCGATTGCGATTGTGAGCAAGCTGATTGGCTGCGGCATGGCGGCGCTGGGGATGGGTCTGGGGCCGGTGCCGAGCCTGCGCATTGGCTGCGGAATGATTTCGCGCGGCGAGGTGGGGCTGATTGTGACGTCAATGGCGGCGGAGACGGGAATCTTCAAGGACTACGAGATTGCCGTAATGGTGGCCGTGGTGCTGTTGACCACGCTGGTGACGCCGCTGCTGATGCGTGGGGCGTTCGCGATTCATTGCCCGCAGGATGTGACGGACGACGACGATGAGGACGATGGCGGCGAGGGCGAAGAGTTTGCGACGCCGATGAACGGCCACGCGGAGGCGTAAGCAGGCGGGTACGAGCCGGATACGCGGGAGTGGCATGAGCGTTGACCGGCGCGCGCGCGTGTGCGAGGCTGCAAGGGGAAACCCGGTGCGAGGGCGCGGCCCGACGTGACAAAAGGACAGCCAAAGGAAGGGAATCGTGCGACGCACTTGAGCGTTGCGGGCGGGCAGGAGCGCGCGGCGGGGAGGGTTGGGCACTGAGCTTTCCCTCCATCACGGCGGCGCAGATTGCCGAGGGGCTGCTGGCGGTTCCAGCGTTTGTGCCGGCGATGGTGTGCACGGGGTATGTGGCGGCCTGGTTCACGGACCTGCACGGGTTCAGGAAGCGCACGCTGGTGGAGCGGATCTTCTGGAGCGTGCCGCTGTCGCTGGCGATTGCGCCGATTGCGTCGGTGCTGATCGGGAAGGCATTCTCACTGAATGTGGTGGTGGCGCTGCTGTGGGTTTGCGCGGCGGTGTGCGTGGGCGTGGTGATTGCGGAGGCGCGCGCGCTGCGGCGTGCGGACGAGAAGTGGAGCATTGGTTTTCGTCCGCTGGGCGGCGTGGCGCTGACGGCGGCAGTGGCGTGGATTGCGGTGGTGGTGCTATCGCTGGTGGACCTGGAGTGGGGCCGTCGGCTTTACATGAATGTGGCGATGCTGGACCAGTGCTTCCGCATCGACTGGACGGAGAGCGTGCTGCGCACGGGAGTGCCGCCGGCGAACCCGATGTACTGGTTCCACCATGCGGCGACGATGCGGAATTACTACTTCTGGTATGTGCTGTGCGCGGCGGTGGCGCGGATGGCGCGATTGCCGGTGCGCGCTGTGTTTTTGGCAAGCAGCGTGTGGGCGGGGTTCGCGCTGGCGGCGGTGACGGGGCTCTATCTTAAACATTTTTTGCAAGTAGGTGCGCGGCTGCGGAGGCAGTTTTTGCGCGCGCTGCTGCTGCTGACGGTGACGGGGCTGGATCTGCTTTTCGTGGCGTGGCAGCTTGTGGAGTATCAGGCGCTGCCGCCGGCGGACCTGGAGGCGTGGTCGCGGGACGCGATTGTGAGCTGGCTGCACACGCTGCTGTGGGCGCCGCATCACATGGCGGGAATGCTCGGATGCATGTTTGCGTTTCTGTTGGCGTGGTTGGCGGCGCGCGCGGGCGCGCGGCAGCGGGCGTGGAGCGCGGCGTGGATTGCGATGGCGCTGGCGAGCGCGTTCGGGATGTCGGTGTACGTGACGTTCGCGTTCTTTCTGCTGGCGCTGACGTGGGGCGTGTGGCAGGCGGCGGCGGAGCGCACGCCGCGCGCGACGCTGCTGCTGGGCACGGGCGGCGCGGGCGCGGTGGTGCTGCTGACGCCGTATCTTTGGGAGCTGACGCACGGCGCGTCGGGGTTGCACGGCGGTTCAGTGCTGGGCTTCACGATTCGGCAGATGATTCCGCCGGGTGGGTTGGCGGCGACGGCACTGCTGCAGCATCTGGCGGGCGGGGATGCGCACTTGGCGCGGAACCTGGCGCGAGTGATTTTGCTGGCGCCGGGCTACGCGATTGAGCTGGGATTTTTCTTCGTGGTGTTGCTGGTTTATCTGGTGCCGGCGTGGCGCGGGCGGGTACGACTGACGGCGGCGCAGAGGACGCTGGTGTTTCTGGCGGTGGCGATTGTGCCGTTTCTTTCCACGATCCGGTCGGACGTGTTGAGCGTGAATGATTTTGGATGGAGGGCGGCGCTGCTGCTGCAGTTTCCACTGCTGCTGCTGGGCTCTGAAATGCTGATGGGCTGGAAGGCGGAGCAGGAGAGCGCGGCGCGGGCGGAAGAGAGCGAAGGCTTGCCGCGGAAGATGCCGGGCTGGCTGCGATCGGCGGCGGCGCTGGCGCTGGTTTTTGGAGTGTTGGGGACGGGCGCGCAGGCGCTGATGCTGCGGTTCATCGTGATTGCGGGCGACCGGCACGCGAGCGAGGGCGCGGACGGGCTGGAACACAGCTTTGCGCACAATGCGTATCTTTCGGAGCTTGGGTATGCCGCGCTGAACCGTGCGGTTCCGCGCGACGCGATTGTGCAGTTTGATCCAATTGTGCGGAACAACTACTGGCTGGCGGCGGACCTGATGGGCGCGAAGCACCAGGCGGCGATTGTGACGGACCAGCCGTTTTGCGGGGCGGAACTGGGTGGGGACCCGAGCGGCTGCGCGGCGATGGCGCCGGCGATGGATGCGCTGTATCACGGGGAGACGGCGGCGGAGGCGCGAGCGGCGTGCGCGGAGTTTGGGATTGATTACCTGGTGACGCGTGTTTCCGATGCGGCGTGGAAGGACCGGCAGAGCTGGGTGTGGACGCTTCCGGCGGTGGTGGCGCAGCCGGAATTTCGCGCGGTGAAGTGCGGGGAGTGAGCGCGCGGAAGCCGGAGCGCGGATTTGGCTTGCGGGGCAGACAACATCTGACAGAATGAGTGTGGCGGAGGCGGCGCGCGTGCCGGGCGCCGCAGACCTGCCCCGCGGGAGAACCTCGCCCTGAGCTTTCCATGGATTACCGCGTCTGAGATTTGGAGCACGAAGCTGGCGATCGCCGGGTTTGTGCCGGTGATGGTGTGTCCCGGCTACCTGGCGGCGTGGGCCTGCGACCTTTACGGCTTCCGGCGGCGCACGCTGGTGGAGCGTGTGTTCTGGAGCGTGCCGCTGTCCCTGGGAATTGCGACGATTGCGTCGGATCTGGTGGGGCGGTTTGCATCGATTGCGGTTGCTGCGGCGCTGGCGGTGCTGTGCGCGGCGGTGTGGGTGGCGACGCTGGCGCGGGAGTGGGTGCGGCGACGCGAGGGGAAAAAGTTGGCGATTGGCTGGCGGCCGATGGGGAATGCGGCCGCGCTGTGGGCCGTGGCGTGGGCGGTGTTTGCGGTTCTGTCGGTGGTGGATTTCGAGTCGGGCCATCGGCTTTACATGAGCATCGGGGTGCAGGACCAGGCGGCGCGGATCAACTGGACGGAGAGCATTCTGCACACGGGCGTGCCGCCGGCGAATCCGGGGTACTGGTTTCATGGGGCCGCACCGATGCGGAACTACTACTTCTGGTATGTGCTGTGCGCGGTGACGGCGCGGTGGACGGGGCTGGGAGCGCGGGCGGTGTTCAACGCGAGCACGGTGTGGGCGGGGTTTGCGCTGGCGGCGCTGGCGGGACTTTATCTGAGGCATTTTTTGCGTGTGGGGGACCGGCTGCGGGTACAGTTTCTGCGTGTGGCGCTGCTGTTTACGGTGACGGGCGTGGGGATTTGCCTGGCGGTGTGGCAGATTGCGCATGCGCCGCCGCAGGAGGGGTACATTCCGGGCGCGTGGATGCCGGGGCACATCTCGAGCTGGCCGGATTCGCTGTTGTGGGCGCCGCATCACGTGTCGAGCATGGTGTGCTGCATGCTGGCGTTTCTGCTGGCGTGGATGGGCGGGAGCGCGGCGAAGAAGGACCGCGCGTGGAGCGTGCTGCTGGCGGCGTGCGCACTGGCCAGCGCGTTCGGACTGTCGGTGTATGTGTCGTTCACGTTTTTTGTGCTGATGGTGATGTGGGGGATTTGGCGGCTGGCTGTGGAGAAGCGCGGGGCTGCGGTGGGGCTGCTGGCGCTGGCGGGCGCGGGCGCGGCGGTGCTGCTTGTGCCGTATGTGTGGGAACTGCTGAATGGGACCTCTGCCGTGGCAGGGGGTTCGGTGTTGGCGTTTGCGGTGCGCACGACGATTCCGCCGGAGGGGCTGCTGAGGACGGGGCTGTTTGCGGCGCTGGCCGCGGCGCATCCGGTGCTGGCGCGGAACCTGGCGAATCTGGTGCTGCTGCTGCCGGGATATGCGATTGAGCTGGGGTTTTATCTGGCAGTGCTGGCGATTTTTGCGGTGCCCCGGTGGCGCGGGCGCGTGCGTCTGACGGAGGCGCAGAGGACGTTGGTGTTTCTGGTGGTGGCGAGTTTGCCGGTGGTCTCGTTCATTCGATCGTCAGTGATTGCGACGAACGATTTTGCGTGGCGGTCGGTGCTGGTGCCGCAATTTGCGCTGCTGCTGCTGGGCTCAGAGGTACTGGTGGGATGGAACGTGGACGATCCGAAGCATGCCTTGAAGTTCGAGGTAACGGGGCTGCCGCGAAGGACGCCGTACTGGCTTCGATCTGTGACGGCGCTGGCGCTGGTGCTGGGGATGCTGGGCGTCGGGTACCAGGCGCTGATCTGGCGATTTCTGATTCCGCTGGTGAGCGCGAATGCGCGGGTGAGCCAGAGCGGCGAGGCTGGGGATGTGGCGGAGAATGCGTACCTGTCGCACGTGGGGTATGCGGCGCTGGACAAGGCGATTCCGCCCGATGCGATTGTGCAGTATAACCCGGCGTCCGCGAGCTATGCGTGGAGCGAGGCGGATTGGCTGGGCGTGGACCACCAGATTGCGATTGCGAGCGACCAGCTGTTTTGCGGGGCGGAGCTGGGCGGGGACCCGGCGGGGTGCAGGGTGATGGCGCCGGCGATGGATGAGCTGTATCGCGGGGAGACGGCGGCAGAGGCGCGGGCGACGTGCGGCGAGTTTGGGATTGATTATTTGATTGCGCGGGCGACGGACGCGGCGTGGAAGGACCGGCAGAGTTGGGTGTGGACGCTGCCGGCGGTGGTGGCGCAGAAGGAGTTTCGCGCGGTGAAGTGCGAGTGAAGATGGATTCGCCGCGTTTGGCCGCGAGGCATTACGCGACGTCGGGGTGGAGGGTGCGGCAGGCATCCTCGGTTTCGCCGGCCATGGCGAGCAGCTCGCCCTCAGAGAGCCATTGGGTGTTGGTCTCGCTGTCGTAGCGGAAGCCCTCGGGGAGCGGATTGCCGGCGGTCTCGGCGTGGCCATTCCACCAGGGGTGGACGGGCAGGATGACGAAGCGGTCATCGAGCTCGACGGAGTGGAGGGCCTCATCCTCAGAGAGCAGGACCTCATGGAGTCTTTCGCCGGGGCGGATGCCGATCTGGCGGATCTCGCAGCCGGGGGCGATGGCGCGGGCGAGGTCGGTCATCTTCATGCTGGGGATTTTGGGGACGAAGACTTCGCCGCCGACCATGGTTTGAATGGAGCTGAGGGCGAAGCGGACGCTCTGCTCGAGGGTAATCCAGAAGCGGGTCATGCGCGGGTCGGTGATGGTGATGCGGCCGGATTTGCGCTGCTGCTGAAAGAGGGGAATGACGCTGCCGCGGCTGCCGGCGACGTTGCCGTAGCGGACAGAGCTGAAGCGGATGGGTTCGCCGCGTTGGCAGGCGTTGGCCTGGATGAAGAGCTTTTCGGCGATGTGCTTGGTGGCGCCGTAAAGGTTGACGGGATTGACGGCCTTGCCTGTGCTCACGGCGAGGACGCGCTGGACGCGATTGTCGAGGGCGGCGTCGATGACGTTTTTGCTGCCGTTGATGTTGGTCTGAATGGCCTCGGTGGGGTTGTCTTCGCAGGTGGGGACCTGCTTGAGGGCGGCGGCGTGGATGACGACATCGACGCCGACCATGGCGCGGCGGAGACGGTCGGCGTCGCGCACGTCGCCGATGAGGTAGCGGAGGTTGGGATGGTCGAAGCCGGCGATGCGCATTTCGTGCTGCTTGAGCTCGTCACGGCTGAAGATGATGAGGCGGGAGGGCGAGTACTCGTCGAGGAGAATGCGCGCGCACGCTTTGCCCAGGGAGCCGGTTCCTCCGGTGATCAGGATATTTCGTTTGCGAAGATCGAACACTCTGCCTCCCGACGCAGGTGTGTGTTGTGTTGACCGCACTCCAGATTGCAGTCGGCAACCGCTGCAATGCTGGCTGTAGGTGCGGCTCGTATTGATGATAGCCGCTCTGCGCCGGCGAAGTGCGGGTTGGCGCTTGCGTCTCTGTGAGCACCTGGGGACCGATTTTGCAAGGCGGTCCGTGCTGGGAATGAAGTGTGCGCCGCTGCTGCCGGGTTGAGAGGCTCCGGAGGCTGGGACGTGGATGATTCGAAAGGTGTCCCGGGGTTCGAGGGATGGGGGCTGCCGCGAAGAACGGCGCACTGGCTGCGCTCTGCGTCGGTGG
>DATLRP010000049.1:0-5800 GCA_035534635.1 Occallatibacter sp. | reverse complement strand
TCCATTTTTTCGCCGCTCGTCCCTAAGATACACCCGGTATCTGTCGCTCCTCGCTCCTTAGAATTGAGAAAAGGAACTGAGAAAAGGAACTGAGAAAAACCGGCTCCCGTCGCCGCCATTCCAGTAGTGTGAACAGGCCCTGGTCACCTCGCGCGCGCGAACGCCCTCAAACCAAACAAGTACACTGGATTCACATCGGGACCTTTATGGCACGACCTATCCTTTTGGCAATTGACGACGACGTCAGCGTTCTGGAAGCTGTTGTCCAGGATTTGCGCCGCCAGTACGGCGCGGAATACCGCGTCATGCGCGCCGCCAGCGGCCAGGCCGCACTCGACACGCTCTCCCAGCTCAAGCTCCGCCAGGAGCCCGTTGCCCTGCTCCTCAGTGACCAGCGCATGCCCGGCATGACCGGCGTCGAATGCCTCGAGCGCGCCCGCGACATTTATCCCGAGGCCCGCCGCGTCCTGCTCACCGCCTATGCGGACACCGAGGCCGCCATCCGCGCCATCAACACCGCGCGCATCCATTACTACCTGAACAAGCCCTGGGACCCGCCCGAGGAAAAGCTCTATCCCGTCCTCTCCGATCTGCTGGACGACTGGAAGGCCGGCTACCAGCCTCCATTCGAAGGCCTCCGCGTCATCGGCAACCGCTGGTCGCTGGCCGACCACACCCTGCGCAACTTTCTCTCCCGCAACCATGTTCCTTACCGCTGGCTCGACGCCGCCGCCAATGAGGAAGCGGTCCGCATGCTCGCCGAGCGCCATCTCGAGCCCGATCAGCTCCCCGTCGTACTCTTCCCTGACGGCAGTACGATGGCCGGCACGGACCTCGAAAGCGTCGCCGCGCGGGTCGGACTCCGCACCCAGGCCACGCAGGAGTTTTACGACATGACCGTCGTCGGCGCTGGCCCCGCCGGTCTGGCCGCCGCCGTCTACGGCGCAAGCGAGGGCCTGCGCACCCTCATCATTGAGCCTGAAGCCCCCGGCGGGCAGGCCGGCACCACCTCGCGCATTGAAAACTATCTCGGCTTCCCCACCGGCATCACCGGCGCAGATCTCGGCCGCCGCGCCCACATTCAGGCCTCGCGCTTCGGAGCCGAGTTCCTCACCCAGCGCGCAAACGGCCTGCGCATCGACGGCCAGTACCGCTTCGTCCGCCTCGCCGACGGCCGCGAAGTCTCCAGCCACGTCGTCCTGCTCGCTCCCGGCGTCCAGTACCGCAAGCTCCACATTCCCGGCGCGGACCAGCTCGCCGGCCGCGGCATCTATTACGGCGCGGCGCTCGTCGAGGCCGCTTCCTGCAAGGACGAGGAGGTCTTCATCGTCGGCGGCGCAAACTCCGCCGGCCAGGCCGCACTCCACTTCGCCAAGTTCGCCCGCAAGGTCACCATGGTCGTCCGCGGACCCGGACTTTCCGCCACCATGTCGAAATACTTAATCGATGAGATTGAACGCACATCGAATATAGTGCTGGAGGCTTCCACCCAGGTGGTCGAGGCTGAAGGCGCGGAACGCCTGGAAGGCTTGAAGCTCCGCGGTCCGAAGGGAGAATATCGCGTCCCGGCATCGTCTCTTTTTGTCTTTATAGGAGCCGAGCCCGGCGTCTCCTGGCTGCCGCCTCAGATTCTTCGCGACGAGCAGGGTTTTGTCCTCGCCGGACCGGATCTTAGCCGTGATGGCAAGCTGCCGGAGAGCTGGCATGAGCCGCGCGAGCCCTTCCTGCTGGAAACCAGCGTTCCCGGAGTCTTTGTCGCCGGGGATGTGCGCCATGGCTCGGTCAAGCGCGTCGCCTCGGCGGTCGGGGAAGGATCCATCGCCGTGCAGTTCGCGCATCAATACCTGGCGCGGTTCTAGGCGAGGTTCTAGTTTTGGGGATTGGAAGGCAGAAATGACCGAGGACGAGAAGAGCTCGACGACTGAATCCGTCCCCATGAGCAGCGTGGCCGAGGCGCTGCGACAGACCCGTCCCTTCACCGGCGCAGACCCACACTCACTCCAGCACCTCGGCCCTGTTGAACGGCTCACCGTTCCTGCAGGCGAAATCGTCATCCATCCCGGCGAACCCACATGGCACTACTGGATTGTTCTCAGCGGAGAGATTCGCGCCGAGAGGCTTGAAGCCGATGGATCGCCCACCATCGTGGGCCAGGCCCGCACCGGCGAAGGCTTCGGCGAAGTCCCGCTCCTCACCGGAAAGTCCACCATTCCGTTTCGCATTGTCGCCATCGAAGACTGCGACCTCGTGCGCCTTCCCGCCGAGCAGTTCTGGGCGCTGCTGGCTTGCTGCCCTGAGGCCCGCGCAGTCATCCTTGCGGACGCGGCCCAGCGCCTGCACACCTATCAGGTTGAAGCCCTGCACCGCGAGAAGCTGGTCTCGCTCGGCACGCTGGCCGCCGGCCTCATGCATGAGCTCCACAACCCCGGCGCAGCGGCCAAGCGCTCCGCCTCGCAACTGCGCGAAAACCTGATGAAGCTGCAGCAGCTCAGCCTGCGCAGCAGCAATCATCCCAAAACGCCCGAGCAGTGGGAGTGCATGAAGGGCCTGCTGGAGCACACGCTGCATGGCTGCCGCCTTGCCGCCATGAGCAGCATCGAGCAGGCCGACGCCGAAGAGTCCTTGGGCGCGTGGCTCTCCGCATCCGGCGTGGAGAACGCTTACACCATCGCTCCCGCTCTCGTCAGCATGGGCTTCGACCAGCAGGAGCTGGCCTGTGCAAAGGAATATTTTGAGGCCGACGCCTTTTCTGACGCGCTCAACTGGCTCGGCGCGCTCGTCTCCAGCGTCTCGCTCGTCTGCGCCATTGAGGAAAGCATCTCCCGCATCTCCGACCTCGTCATGGCCGTCAAAAAATTCGCCTATGACGAGCGCTCTCCCGCCCGCGACCTCGACGTCCACGACAGCCTGCAAAGCACGCTCACCATCCTGGGCCACAAGCTGCGCCTCAAACAGATTCAGGTCGAAAAGCGCTTTGAGGCCTCCCCCTCCGTCATCCACACGCGCGGCTCCGCGCTCAGCCAGGTCTGGACAAACCTCATCGACAACGCCGCCGACGCCTCCCAGGCCGGCGGGCAGATTGAAATCTCCACCTGGACCGAGACAGATTCCGTGCCCGGACGGCTCGTCATCTGCATCCAGGACCACGGCTCCGGCATTCCCGCCGACGCGCTTCCCCACATCTTTGAGGCCTTCTTCACCACCAAGCCGCAGGGCTCCGGCACCGGCCTTGGACTTGAGATCGTCCACCGCATCGTCACGCAGAAGTTCGGCGGCGCCATTGAGGTGCAGTCCCAGCCTGGCGACACCCGCTTCCTTGTTCGCCTACCGCTTGCGGACAGCGGCCCCAAACCGCAGGCCTGATCCGCACTGCCTTCTGCGCAGCGTGAACCGACCCTAATTACTTCCAATCCGTTCCAGGTCAAGTTGTTGCCCTCTCCGCCGATAGATGCGGGGAAGAAACACCCGTGCCCAATCGCGCCTCATTGCCCAATCGCGCCGAATTGCCCACTCGCGCCGAATTGCCCACTCGCCGAATTGCCCACACGCCGAATTGATGGAGTCCGTGCTCGACTGCTATCCGGAGGGCATCGCCCTGCTCGGCGCGGACGGCCAGATCGTCTTCTGGAATCGCGCGGCAGAATCCGTCTCCGGATTCACCGGAATCGAGGTCGTGGCCCGCGACCTTCCCGACGCGCTGGAGCCGCTCCGGTCGAGCCCGCGCACTCCAGCGAATAGCGCTCCCAAACCCCCGATTTGCCTCCTCACGGCGTGAATGGTATACAGGAATGTTCCGCAGGAAAGCGTTTACCGGAGGTCCCTTCCATGTCCGTCGTCGTCGGCGTCGATTTCGGCACCCTCAGCGTCCGCGTCACTCTCGTCGATAGCCGCAAAGGCCCCATCGGAACCGCCTCCGCCTCCTATCCGCTCCATCGCCGCCGCGAAGACCCCAACTTCGCCACCCAGTCCCACGCCGACCAGATGACCGCCCTCGCCGCCGCCACCCGCGAGGTGCTGCAGACCACCGGCATCGACGGCCAATCGGTCGCAGCCATCGCGCTCGACACCACCGGCTCCAGCGTCATCCCGGTCGGCAAGGGCCTCGAGCCGCTCGACGAATACTATCTCTGGTGCGACCATCGCGCCTTCGCCGAGGCCGAAGAAATTACCGCCAAAGCCCACGCCGCGGGCCTCGAAGCCATCGACTGGTGCGGCGGCGTCTATTCGCACGAGTGGGGCTTCGCCAAGCTCCTCCACTGGCTGCGCCACAACCCTGAAAAGCGCGGGCGCTTCGTCACCGCGCTCGAACATTGCGACATGGTTGCCGCCACGCTCGCCGGCGTCCGCTCCGTGGCAAACCTCAAGCGAAGCGTCTGCGCCATGGGCCACAAGTGGATGTGGAATCCAAAGTGGGGTGGCCTTCCGCCGGAAGATTTCCTCGTCTCCGTCGATCCGCTGCTCGCCGGCATTCGCGCCAAAATGGGCGGCGAATATCTTACCAGCGACCATCTCGCCGGCCATCTCTCCGCCGAGTGGGCACAGAAGCTCGGCCTGCGCACCGGCATTCCCATTCCCGTCGGCGCGTTTGACGCGCACTGGGACGCCGTTGGCTCCAACATCCGCGAGGGCGACGTGGTCAATGTCGTCGGCACCTCCACCTGCATCATCGCCATGGCGCAGAAGGCGGAACTGATTCCCGGCGTCTGCGGCGTGGTGCCCGGCAGCGTGCACCCCTCCTTCACGGGGATTGAAGCCGGCCTTTCCGCCACCGGCGACATCTTTGAGGCCATTGCGCGCCGCGCGCAGTCCACCGTCGCCGCGCTCTCTGAGGGTCTGGACGCCTACCAGGCCGGCCAAACCGGCCTTCTGCGGCTCAGCTGGGACAACGGAGACCGCACCGTCCTCGTCAACCCCGAGCTCGGCGGCGTCACCCTCGGCTGGAACCTGGTCCAAACCGCGCAGGATGAGCTCTTCGCCGCCATTGAAGGCACGGCCTTCCACACCCGCATCATTCTGGAGCGCATGGCCGAGCACGGCGTACGCGTCGACCGCGTCATCAATGCCGGCGGAATCCCGCAAAAGAACGAAGTGCTCAACCGCGTGTACGCAAATGTGCTCAACAAGCGCGTCCTCGTCCCGGCAGGCATTCCCACCAGCCTCGGCTCGGGCATCTTTGCACTGCTTGCGGCCGGAAGCTATAACACCATCGAAGAAGCCCAGGCCGCGGTCTGCCTGCCCTTGCGCACCGTGGAGCCGGACCCGCAGGCCGCCGCGGTCTATGAGGAGCTCTACCCCCTCTATCGAAGCCTCTACTTCTCGCTCGGCCAGCCGGACGCATCCCCGGCCGCGCCCTCTGCCACGTTAGGCCAGGTGCTTCCCGAGCTGCGCCGCATCGCCGCTCAGGCTCGCGGAGGCCGCTGATCGCGCCTGCCGCGCATCACCCCTTACTAGGGTCTGTTCACACTACTGGGATGGATGGCGTTGCGCGCGAAAATGCGGGCAGGCGAGGCGAAGTCCGAAGGCTGTGGCGGCCCCACTGCCGAGGACGACAACGAAGTCTGGCCGCATTTTCGCCGCAACCCGAAGGGACGAAACCGGTTTTCTCCATTTCTTCGTCGCTCGCCGCTAAGATACACCCGGTATCTGTCGCTCCTCGCTCCTTATTGCTCTCTGTATAAAGAATGCAATAATAGGTATTGAGGTACAGAAGAGCTATGCCCAGGCTGAAGGGGAGCGCCGATCTTCTGGAGGACCGGCGCAGGCGCGCTTTGGTGTTGCTGGATGATGGGTTATCTCTCAA
>DATLRP010000048.1:0-18716 GCA_035534635.1 Occallatibacter sp. | reverse complement strand
AGGTTGGCCTCTCGCCACGATCCAGCGCCCACAAAACGCGCTCACGCAAATCCTGCGAATACGATTGCATCCTGCCTCCTCTCTCTCCCGGCAGGAATATTATCGCACAAAATGTAAATGCTTAAATTAGAGATGCTCTAGTGGCCGGAATCAATCGTGTCTGAGCAGTATCGAACAGGCACTTTGCATACACACGACACTTCGCACAGCCGGAGGGAGCAGGGACCTTCAGGCCCCTGAATCCCCGCTCGCATCCTTCGTGCTCTTCAACCAGTCGTCTACTTGAACACGCCGTCGCCCAGGCCTATCTCGTCCCGGTGCGCGCTTGAATCGGTCAGCGCGTCAAAGGCGATTCCCTCGATCGGGTGCGCCTTCATTGCCGCAATAAGCGCACCGTCGACAATGCGCTCTTCCAGTGGGGGGTCCTTATTTGCAGCGGCCGCCATCGTCGCAACTCCGGCAGTCCACCCTCATTATCTTTGAACCGCAGGGCGCTCAACCAGCCTCGCGCCTTTCCCCTTGACAATCTAGGAGAGCGCTTTTAGCCTCTTCCTAGATTATCTAGGAAAGCGATTCCGTAATGAAATCCGAAAAACCGAACGACGTGTTACAGGGCACGCTGGACTTGCTGATCTTGAAAGCGGTATCGCTGGGCCCCTTTCACGGGTATGGCGTACTGCTTCGGATCCAGCAGATGTCTGGCGAGGAGCTGCTCATTCAGCAGGGCTCGCTCTACCCGGCTCTTTACCGCCTGGAGCACCAGGGCGCGATTGCCAGTGAGTGGGGCGAAAGCGAGAACAATCGCAAGGCCAAGTACTATCGGCTGACGCGGCTGGGGCGCGAACGGCTCGGGGAAGAGACCGAGCGCTGGCGTCGGATGTCGGGAATCATCAACCAGATTCTTCGTGTCACGGCCGAAAGAATCTGAAGCTGAAGTTTGACGGCGAGTTTCACGGCGGAGGCGCGGATGAGGCCCGGTTCAGTAGTGAGCGGAATGGCGGCCCGGATGGGATCGTGGCTGCGCGCGATGACGCGGCGGCGGCGGTTGGAATCAGAGATGGAACTGGAACTCGCCGACCATCTGGAGCGGTTGACATCTGACCTCATCGCGGCCGGCTGCAGCGCGCACGAGGCAGCGCGCCAGGCGCGCATTGCGATGGGACCGGCTTTGAAACACAAAGAGGACATGCGCTCTTCCTTGGGTCTCAAATGGATGGACGAAGCGCGCGCCGACCTCCGATTTGCCATTCGGCAGATGCGCAGGAACCCGCGATTTGCAATCGTCGGCGCCCTTTCGCTGGCGCTTGCCATCGGAGCAAACTCGACACTGTTCGCCGTGGTCAAGCAGTTGCTCTACACCAGGCTCGCCCTTCCCCACCCAGATCAACTGCGCCTGCTGCGCTGGATCGGCGACGGGAACGAGGCGGTTCACGGCCAGTGGGGCGACTTCGACATCGTGCCGGGGCAAGGCACCAACAGCACTGTCTTCTCCTACCCTGTGTATCGCCAGTTACGAGCGCACAACCAGGTGCTCCAGGATCTTGTTGGATTTAAGGACGACGGCATGAACGCGACCATCCGCGGTGAGGCCCAGCGCGTGAATGTGGAGATGGTCTCCGGGAATTACTACAGCGCACTCGAAATCCGGCCGCAGATTGGGCGCGCCATCAACGAGGCGGATAATGCAGCGCCAGGAAGCGGCGCAGTGGCAGTGATCAGCGATGGGCTCTGGACTCGCGCATTCGGGCGATCACCCGCCGTGCTGGGGCAGACAGTCACGTTGAACCAGAGCACGGTGACAATCGTCGGCGTCAATCCGCCGGGATTCACAGGCCTGAAGAATGTGCAACAGCCGCCGGAGTTGACGGTTCCGTTGAGCCTGCAGCCCATCATCGACCCAAAGGGCAATACCTCATTGCTGACGGACCCCGGCTTGTGGTGGGTGAACGTGATGGCGCGTTCGAAGCGCGGGATTAGCGACGCGCAGGCACAGGCAGCCTTGGATGTGGCGCTGCGGGCCGCCGTGCATAACACGGTAGAGGTGCGGAGCGGAGAGACCATGCCTCGACTGCTGGTCACGGACGGCAGCCAGGGAATGCGTGTTCCCGATCGCATGTTCCGGTTGCCGCTGATGGTGCTTTGGGCATTGACCGGATTTGTGCTGCTGCTGGCGTGCGCCAACGTGGCCAACCTGCTGTTGGCCCGGGCAACGCAGCGGCAAAGGGAGATGTCCGTGCGCCTGGCGCTTGGCGCGGGCCGCGGCCGCTTGCTGCGGCAGTTGCTCACTGAGAGTCTCTTGCTGGCCGCCATGGGCGGTGTCGGCGGCCTTGTCCTGGCATATTTTGGGCGCAACCTGTTGCCCAGGCTCCTGACCGAACCGTGGCAGCGCGCCGAATTCAATCCGGCATTCGATGGAAAAGTCTTCGCATTTACAGCACTCGTCACATTGCTCACCGGGGTATTGTTTGGGCTGGCGCCCGCGTGGTTGGGATCGCATCAGCCGATCGGCAGCAGCTTGAAAGACACGGCGCTGCAGGCAACGCGGCGCAGGAAAGGGCTCGGCGGAAAGGCGCTGGTCGCGTTCCAGATTGCGCTGTCCACCATCCTGGTGCTGGGGGCCGGCGTCTTCCTTCGCACCATCTGGAGCCTTGACAACGTCAATGTGGGCTTCAATGCCGATCACCTCCTTCTGCTGGAGATCGATCCTCCGGCGAGCCGCTATCCCGCCGGGAAGGACGTGAACCTTCACATGCGGCTGGAGGAGCGCTTCAAGGCAATTCCTGGAGTAGAGTCGGTGGCAGCCGGATCAGTTCCCTACATCGGCGACAGCATGTCGAATGAGACCTTCCTGCCGGAAGGCGAAACCACCGGCCCGCACCACAAGCCCGCCGAGGATGTGAACTGGGTGGGTACGGACTTTTTTCAAACGCTGCAGATTCCCATGGTTGCCGGGAGGACTTTCGGGCCCCAGGATACAGCCACATCCTCGAAGGTTGGCATCGTCAATGAGAGCCTCGCGCTGAAGCGGTTTGGAACGATGAAAGTGGTTGGAAGAAGATTCAAGGCAGATACCGAAAAGAGCGACTGGATCGAGATTGTGGGCGTCTGCCGGGATACGCGCTACATGAATCTGCGCGCCAAACCGCCGGCTCAGTTTTTCCTCCCGTTTGTACAACAGAAGCAAGTGGGCGGGATGGTCTACCAGGTGCGGACCCATGTGCCGGCTTCCACGCTGGCCCCTGCGCTGCGCAAGGTGGTGCAGCAGGTTGACCCGGACCTTCCCATCACAGATATCCGCACCCAGCGCGAACAGATCGATGCTTCCATGCAACTCGAGCGCGCGGTGGCCGTGCTTACCGCGGGGTTCGGCCTGATGGCAATGCTACTGGCGGCGGTCGGCATTTACGGCGTCATGGCATACTCGGTGGCGCAGCGAACCAACGAGATTGGCATCCGCCTCGCCGTGGGCGCGCGCCCGGCGCAAGTGCGGGACATGATTCTCGGCGAGTGCTGGCGGGTAACAAGCGTGGGATTGGCGTGTGGCATGGTCGCGGCGCTGGGCCTGACCCACGTGATCAGGAGCATGTTGTACGGCATTCAGGCCTATGACCCCATCGCCATTCTGGCCACGGTCGCGGTCCTGCTCCTTGTGGCACTGGGCGCCGCATGGATTCCGGCGCGAAGAGCTGCGCGATGCCAGCCCATGGACGCGCTGCGAAACGAATGAGGACGCAACCCGTGCGAGTCAGGCCAATGCGCGCCTTCACCAGCTACCGGGAGAGTTGTTGCCTACCAATAGTGACTCGCAATCCATCCCAGCTTTCGCCCCCCCAACGCACCGCGGGCGGCAGCCTGCGCCACCGCCCGCATCCTTCGTGCTCTTCGATCAGTCGTCTACTTGAACACGCCGTCGCCCAGGCCTATCTCGTCCCGGTGCGCGCTCGAATCGGTCAGCGCGTCAAAGGCTATGCCCTCGATCGGATTCGCCTTGATCGCCGCGCGGATCGCGTCGTCCATCTTGTCCAATGCCGCCGCGTTCTTTGAGACCGTCACAATCATGAACGTCCCCGGAGCCTCCGTGTGCACGGCCATCGTGTCGATCTCGTATTCCACAATCGTCCCGTCGGCCAGCATCTTTTCCAGCAGCGGAGCAACCACCTCGCTGCTGATCGAGTTCAGGGCATCCTCCGGCGCGTTCTTCTTCAGCTTGTACTCTGAGACCGAAACGAACCCATCCTTATAGGAGCCCGAAGTCCAGCCATAATAGCGGCTCATCAGCGCAAGGTCCCAGTGCTTCGTCGCCGACTCCAGCACCGGTGTGGTCGACGTGCTCGACGTGTAAAGCTGCTTCAGCACCGAATACAGTCCGCCCTGCGACATCGACGAAAACCAGTCGTCGTGTGTCCATCCGTCCGGCGTGTGGATCATGTTCTGATCGCTGCCATAGCCCACCAGCCTTCCGTCGGCCACCGCCTTGTCCATCATCTCTTTCTCTGCGGCAGGCGTCTTCATCTCTGCCCAGTGCGCCCTCGGAATCTGCCAGTTTGAAACGTAGCTGTACATCGGCGCCTTCGCCTTCACAGCCTCCTGTGCGCTCGCCGGCACAGCCCACATGGTTCCCAGGGCAATCGCGCACGCTCCTGTGAGGATGCTCCACTTGCTTTTGATCATCTGCTCTCTCCATTCATGATGTAGCCGGTGTGTGCTTCGGGGGAATCCCTGGCTTCGGCGAGTGTACTCTGATTTCCGCTTCATTGGCCGGAAATCTTTCGCCCCGCAGGTCTACAATAGCTCGGGAGTTTTCGCACCTTTTCACTCGGTCGCCGAAAGGATTTCTCCATGACTTTACGTTCTCTCTGCTTCCCGCTCGCAGCCTGCCTGCTCCTCGCTCCCGTGGCCGCGACCAGCCTCCGCGCCCAGGCGCCCAACACACTTTCTCCCCAGGAAAAACAGCAGGGCTGGCAACTCCTCTTTGACGGCCACGACTTCAAAGGCTGGCACTCTTATCTCCAGAAAGCCACCGGCCGAACCGCTGTGGGAAAGGACTGGTCCGTCGTCGACGGCGCAATCCAGCTCAGCAAAACCAATCAGGACCCCAAAGCCGACTACGCCGACCTCGTCACCGACGGCGAATACGCCAACTTCGATCTCAAGCTCGAGTGGAAGGCCCGTCCCTGCATCGACTCAGGCGTCATGTTCTTCGTCCATGAGTCGCCCCAATACGCCGACTCCTATGACACCGGCATCGAAATGCAAATCGCCGACCTCGCCTGCACCGTCCCTGACAGTCGCATCCTCATGGAGCGCTCTGGCGACATCTTCGACATGATCTCCGACCGCGTCGAGTGGGTCCGCCCCGCCGGCCAGTGGAACCAGTTCGAAATCATTGCCGACCACGGCCATCTCACCCTATTCCAGAATGGCCATCAGGTCATCGACACGCAGCTTTGGGACGCCCACTGGAACCAGCTCATCGCCGGAACCAAATTCGCCAAAATGCCCGGCTACAGCAAATACCACACCGGCCACATCGCCCTGCAGGGCACCGAGCCCAAAGGCGACCCCGGCGTCAAACTCTCCTTCCGCAACATCATGATTAAGCCGCTCTGAAGCGCATACTCGCGAGCGCCCGCCGCGCTACCCTCGCCTCGCCAGCACCCGCAAGAACTCGCGCCCGTCCATGCGATACTTGAACGCCTTGCGCCCGTCAACAAACACCACCGGCACCTCGTCGTTGTACTTCGCCCGCAGCTCCGGGTCGCTATCGATGTCCACTTCGCGCCACTGGAAATCCGCGTCGCCCTGAACCTGCGTCAGCGTCTCCTTCACCACCTCGCACAGATGGCACCCCGCGCGCGAATACACCACCACGTCATGCATGCCACGAGTCTACATGCCCAATGCGTCAGCCTTTGTATTCTCCCCACTCCAACAACTGTCCTCTTGAGCGAGCTGCGCCATGCGCCGGGTGCCCTGTGCCCCATTCATGCGCGCCTTTTGCGCATGAGTGGGAATGCACGCCCTCCACTCCACCCCCAACAACTGTCCTCTTGAGCGAGCGGACTCTGAGCAACGCGAAGAGGAAGGGAGTCGAAAGATCTGCGGTTGCTCTTCCTAACCTCCGGCTCGGCGATGACTCGCCCAGAACTGCCCCGAAGGCCCCGAAAACGTTCGTCAAGCCGACTTCGCGGGACCGATCTGATCCTTGACGAGTGTTTCGGCAACGAGTGCTTCGGCGGAGACAAACGGATCCAGCCCTTCGTCCTATGGCCGATCCACGCTCAGAATTCTCTCCATCTCTTCCACCGAGGCGTTCTGTGAAGGATGACCCTGTTGGCCGCCAAAATAGCACTCAATAGAGGCAATCTTCTCGTCGGAGAATTGGAAATACTCGATATTGCGGAACGAGCGGCCATTCCTGGTGTGGCAGAGATATCGAACAAATACTCCGCTGTCCCGGGCCGCTACGCTCTCCAGGTCGAACCGCTTGATCCAGCCCGCCTCCGGCCAGCATTTTGTATGGAATTCGCGCCTGTTAAGGCGATCGCTGTCATTGGGGCTGATGAACGTGAAGCCGTCGGCGAGCATGCCGTCGATAAGGTTCCATTCTTTTTTCTCCCATGCGGAATAGTAGTGACGCACGGTATCTTCTCTTGTCATGAAGGATCTCCTCGCGGCAGCGGCGCTGCCGGTATGGTTTGAGCGGCTCCTCTTCGCAGCAGCCGAAAGCAGGCCCGAAGCTCCTCGGTGAAGAGCATGGGTTGCTCGAATGCGGCAAAATGGCCGCCTCGGTCCAACTCGTGCCAGTAGATGAGGTGGGGATAACAGGCTTCTGCCCAACCGCGCGGAGCCTGATAGATTTCGTGCGGAAAAATGCTACAGCCGACGGGCAGATCGATGATGCCCCCATTCGTGCCAAGATTCGCATTTTCGAAATAAATTCGAGCCGAAGAGGCCGCTGTGACGGTCAGCCAGTAGAGCGTGATGTCGTCCAATATCTGATCGAGCGAGAGTCCCGATTTAGGGTCGGTGTGGGCGTGGAACTGCTCGTAAAGCCATGCGGCTTGTCCAGCGGGCGAGTCTGTCAGTGCATAGCCAATGGTCTGCGGCTTCGTTGCCTGTTCTTCAAAGTAGCCAGAGTCTTCTGTTTGGAAGCGGCGAATGCTCTCGGCGGCGCGCTGCTCTACCGTAGGTAGATTCTTCGAAAGGATCGGGCCCGGAACCACCAGTGGCAGGTTGAGATGAACGCCGACCAGACCGGCAGGCCGCTGCTGAGCCAAGCGCGTCGTGACCCATGCGCCCCAGTCACCGCCCTGCGCCACATAGCGGGAATAGCCAAGGCGGCGCATCAGGTCAGACCACGCCTCTGCGATTCGGTCTACAGTCCATCCGCGCTGGACGGGCTTATCAGAGAAAGCGAATCCAGGCAACGACGGCGCTACCACATGAAATGCATCCTCTGCCCGCCCTCCGTGGGCGGTTGGATTGGTTAGAGGCTCGATGATCCCGAGAAACTCGATGATCGACCCCGGCCAGCCGTGCGTAATGATCAGCGGAAGGGCGCTTGGGTGAGGAGACCGCACGTGGAGAAAATGAATGGCAAGTCCGTCGATGGTGGTCCGGTATTGCGAGAGAGAGTTTAGCGCCGACTCGCAGCGCCGCCAGTCATAGCGGGTACGCCAGTACTCCACCAGGGCGCGAAGCTCAGAAAGCGGCACGCCTTCCGACCATCCCGCACCGGTCTCCGGCTCTGGAAAGCGCGTATGACTGAGGCGCACGTTTAAGTCGTCCAGAGCGCTTTGCGGAGCGTGGAAGCTGAACGGCGTGAGTCTGGAATCTTGTTTGTCTCCAGCCAGAGCAACTGCCGCCCGAACCAGTCCCGAACTTCCGACCGTAGCCAGACTTCCCGTTTTGAGGAGATCGCGGCGCGATATCGAATCGGCGTTCATAAAAGTTCCTTCGTTTGCCCAGCGCCGGTCATCTTACGCTCCCGCGGGCTTACTGTTCTCCAGTTGCAATGTGCAACCGGTAGCCAGATTAGCCGATCCTATTGCACAATGCAAGTAGAAAAGAAAATGAAAAATCTTGGGCAAAGCGAAGTGGGAAGAAACGCGCAGCGCTCCGGGTGCCCGATCAACCTCACTCTGGAAATGCTCGGCGACCGCTGGAGCTTGATCGTGATCCGCGATGTCATGTTTGGCAATCGCCGCCATTTTGGAGACTTGATGCGAAAATCCGAGGAAGGCATCGCATCGAACATCCTCGCCGACAGGCTCTCTCGGCTGGTTCGGGTGGGGCTGCTGTCACGAGTCAGCGATCCCACGCATAAACAAAAGGCGATTTACAGCCTCACAGAAGCTTCCATCCAGCTTGTCCCGCTGCTGGCCCACATGGGCGCCTGGGGTCGGCGGCACACGCCTGCATCCAGGGAATTGTCCATCCGCGCGCAGCTTCTTGAGGAAGGTGGAAAGCGTATGTGGGAGGCGTTCATGGCGGAGCTTCGAAGCATCCACATTGGCGCCCCGACGCCCCGGCGATCCGTAATCGCTGAGCTTCAGACAGCATTTGAGTCTGTTGTCAAGGGCAGGAATGCTTAGCCCGGACGCCCCAACCTGTGGCTCCCTTTGGGCTTTTCCGCCCGAATGATGGGAACAAGGCAAAGGCGCTCATTGACGGTACTTCTCAAGTCGAATGCGGCATCCCGGCCGGATTAGGAACGATAAACGCCACAGGGTCCGGACGCCACCCGCTTGACGCCGGGTGCCCCCGGTCTCGTTTCTGAGACCGGGGAGACCGCAAATCCAATACCGCCACCGTGGTCCCTACGTCCCTAAACCCTGTTAACCCTCTTCTTCCGCACCCGCCCACAACCCCCTCATTCCACTCGCGGAGTGTCCCATCCTTGCGCAGCCTCATCGCGCAAGCGTGGAAATCGCCGCCCCTCCGCATCCCCACCAACGCGCTGTCCTCTTCAGCGACCGGACTCTGAGCAACGCGAAGAGGAAGGGAGTCGAAAGATCTGCGGCTGCTTTTCCTCACTTCCGGCTTGCGATGACTCGCCCAGAACTGCCCTCAAGGCCCCGAAAACCTTCCAGAAGCCGACTTTCCGGTACCGATTCTTATAAGCGAATTTGGCTCGTTCTGAGTAGTTACCTAAGTGGTAACTGACGGACTGCCGGTAATGCAGGCACAACAAGTCGGAGAGCGCACAGATCACAGATCCCATTTCCCATTTCGATGATCGGTGATATTGGCTGGTTTTGACCAGACGACAGCCGGAATCAGGCCTATCGTGTCTACATGGGTGACCTTGATGCCCTATGTGCACGCCAGGAGGCGAGATGTTAGGTTTGGGTTTGGTAGGAACAATTATTGTGATCGTGGTGATTGTGTGGCTCATCCGGCGCGCATGATTTCGGCTGGGAGTGCCGGGTGCCCATCCTTTCTTCTGAGCGAAG
Source organism: Occallatibacter sp. (assembly GCA_035534635.1). Lineage (GTDB taxonomy): Bacteria > Acidobacteriota > Terriglobia > Terriglobales > Acidobacteriaceae > Telmatobacter. The sequence continues at coordinate 9,258 of DATLRP010000048.1, read as the reverse complement.
CCGAAGAATCCGCTTCTTGAAACTTTGCGGAAAGGGTGGGATACCACGAATCCCACCCAACTGGCCCTGTATCCGGCACGAAATGGGCGCCCCATGTCTCCGGGGCCTTGATCTTCTTGTCCGGGCTGGCCGCGATGATTTTATCGACGATCTTCACCCCATTCACCTTCTTCGTGATCGGTCGATCAAGGTGTGCGAACGGGTGCGTGCAGTAGTTCTGCCCGAGGTGCAGAGGCAGGAAGGCTCCCTGCGCACGTCAGGACGAGCAATCCCGACCAGCTTTCAGCATCCTGATCGTTGGATACTGGTCGATAGAAGGTTCTAAATCACGCAAAGAAACTTCCAAATAGGTCCTTACCTGGTCGCAGACATTCAAGGCGCAAGGAACTCTCGATGGAGCTCAACTAATTGCAACCCACCACGACACAGAGGAGAGAATCATGATGAAACCGAGCACGGACGATAAGACAACAGGTACGCTTCACGAAGTCAAAGGCGCAATCAAGCAGAACGCCGGCGAGCTTACCAAGAAACCCAACCTGGAAGCTGATGGCAGAGCTGAAAAGAATGCCGGAAAAGATCAAAAGACTGTCGGCAAGATTGAAAAGGCTGTGGGAGTATAACCAAATCAACATCGAACTTCTCCATCGAGAGATCAGAAGGATGTGTTTGCTGGCCCCTTTGGGTGCGCCCGAAAGACAGCCTGTGCAATGCGCCGATACATCTCGGCGGTCTACACAACAAACCTGGCTACTGCCGCGACGAACATCGCTGCCGTGGTAGGGGCTACGACGATCCAACCCAAGCGGGAACCGGGTTGACCCTACATAAGTTCGTAGGGGGCCTACCGACAATGTTTTACAGCAGCCCTCTGGGAAGATCGTCGATACGGTGAGCGGCGTAATTCCGAAGGCTGTCATGCTCAAATATATCGAGAACGCTTCTTCCACTCACTGAGGCTGGGTGGAAGTAGTCGGCTGATTGGTATCCCCCTTGGGAGGCGATCCAACTTCTGGCTTCCTGAAATGGATGAAGAGCACCGCAATCAACACAACGAATACGACGAATCCTAGCGCACCGAAAATGATGGCGCCGACGTGTTTGCGTATCGGTCTGTCAGCGATATTCTCGTCTGAACTAATCATTCGTTTTCCTTTCGAACTAACCTAGATGAGCGACCTGTGCCTCGTCAAAATTCCATCCGGGCGGAATGCGGCCTGACCTGAGCCAACCCTATGTGCTAAACTTCCGCGCATGCGATTGATAGTGATTCTCATCGTTCTCTTGCTCCTGTTCGGTGGCGGCGGCTACTACATGGGCCCCGGTGTCGGCTACTACGGCGGAGGCGGCGTCAGCCTTATTCTGCTGATCGTGATTCTCTTTCTGTTTTTCGGAAGAGGTCGTAGCAAGCTTTAGCGCGAACTTTCTGTCAATTGTGCCTCGCCAAATCTCCATCCGGGCGGAAGATGGCCTCGTCTTCGCCTGGATCAAGTCCCCGGAATTTCCATCTCTTTCCTGGGATTCATCCACGGCCTGAACCCACGCCAACCGCGGCAACCCTCGCTCACTGTTCCCGGGTCCTTCTACTTCTCGATGTGGATCTTCGGATACTTGCGCCGAACTGCCGACACCACCGCGGCGTGCTCGGGTTTTCCACTTGACCGGGCCAGGGCATCGCGGGCGTGGGCGGCGTCTTCAATCGGGTAGCGGCGGCCTTCGGGAAACACGAATTCTCCCTTGGAAAGGTTCTCCCGTTTCGCATGGGTAAGCTTCGTCATATTGATTCCTCTTTGGTAGACTCAGCCACTGCTGTATCGAGCCGCTCGGAGTGCTTGAGGGCATTTCGAGAAAGCTCGTCAGCCTGCTTGCTGAGTTCGTGATCGGTTAGATGATCTGCTTTGCCGTGGGCGACTGTTGCAACGGCGTGGGCGTGGGATGCCAGATTGTGAATTTCTGCGGCTTGATCGTGCGAACTCTGAGGCATGGTTTTCCTCTCACATGTACGATGCAAACCGTCAGGCGGGGGGAGATAAAAAAACGGATCGATGTTGGCCGGTTGCTTCCCAAGGCTCGGATTTTAGGACCCGGGAATCTCCCAAATCCTGCCGATCAAGGCTGTCGGGAGGTAGCCTGTTGCCGACTGCCCAATGCGCTCATTGAGCACAGCGGCCTTCCTGATCAGTCCTCGAAAACGCCGCAGGGTCCGGAAGCCACCCGCTTGACGCCCCGCTCGCCCGCAGTCCCTCGTCCCTACATCCCTACGTCCCTACGTCCCTGAAATCTGTCAACCCCTCTTCTTTCTCACCCGCCCACAAACCCCTCATTCCACTCGCCAAAAACCTTCCGCAATTTTGCCGATTCTTTCCCCGCAAAAAGCAACAATAGAAGCAGTGCCTTAGAACCCGGCACCGCAAGCTCTAGTCTGGCCGCCCGCTCTTCCGTTGTGCGCGCAATTTGATTCCACGGCCCGCCCTGGCGCTGCCGGCCTGCGAGACTGCCACCATGAAAAAGCGAAACGTCACCATCGTCATCGACGAGGATCTCCACCGGCGCGTGCGCGTGTGGGCCGCGCAGCGCAACACAACCCTCTCCACCGTCGTCCGCGTCCTGCTGGAAACCGTGCCCTCCATGCCCCGTGCCGACCAGCGCTTTCCTGTCGCCGGCCAGGCCCCGGCCAGTTCCCCTCCGGCCCCTCAGCCTCCGCCTGCCGCCGCATCCGCTCCGCCCGCACCCACCCCCCTCCCCCCTGCAAACAGCGAAAATCCACTGTGATCCTGTGACACTGTGACCCTGTGCAGCACAGTCCACAACCCCCGTTCCCGCCTGTGAAGCTGTGAGGCTGTGATCCTGTGACACTGTGCAGCACAGTCCAAAACCCTCGTTTCCGGCTGTGAAGCTGTGATCCTGTGACACTGTGAGACTGTGCAGCACAGTCCAAAACCCCCGTTCCCGGCTGTGAAGCTGTGAGGCTGTGACACTGTGACCCTGTGCAGCACAGCCTCGCACCCGGCCTTCCGCCCTCGCAAATCCCCGCGGCAACTCGCCCCAAGCCCCGATTTGTCCTACTCTTAACCCATGACTGACCGCGAACTCGTCGCGCGCATCGCCCGTTCTCCCGGCCGCAAAGCCGGCTACAAGCAGCTCGTCCGCGAACTCGGCCTCGGCGGCGGCCGCGAGCGCCGTCTGCTTCTCGAGCAGCTAGCCCGGCTCACCGTGCGCGGCCAGCTCACCCAACTCGACCGCGAGCAGTGGAGCATTCCGCGCCCGGCCGCCTCGCGCGACAACCTCCTCGCCGGCCGCCTCGACCTCCACCGCGACGGCTATGGCTTTGTCCGCCCCAATCCGCGCCAAGCCTCCGGCGTGCAGGATGATGTTTTTGTTCCGCCCACCGAAATCAACGGCGCCATGCAGGGCGACCAGGTCCTCGTCGAGCTTGACCCTCCGCGCGCCGACGGCCGCCGCCTCGGCCGCATCGCCCGCATTCTTGAGCGCCGCAATTCCACGGTCGTCGGCACCTTCCACTATCAGAAATCTGACCGCGAGCCCGGTCATCGCGTCATCCCCTTCGACGAGCGCATGACGCATTCCATCCTCATCCCGCCCGGCCAGGAGATCCCGACCACCTCTTCCGCGCCGCACCGCGTCCTCGGCTCTCAAGCGCATCACGCGCCGGAGCACGAGAGCCTGGAAGGCCTCATCGTCGATGTCGAGATCACCAGTTGGCCCACGCCCACGCGGCCTCCCACAGGCCGCGTCATCGAAGTCCTCGGACACCCAGACGACTTCGGCGTCGACGTCGAAATGATGATCCGCAAGCACCAGCTTCCGCGCGCCTTTCCGCCCGCGGTGCTCGGGGAAGCACGCGCTGTCGCGCATCTTGAAAAATCCGAACTCGCCCGACGCCGCGACTTCCGATCCCTGCCCGTCGTCACCATCGACGGCGAAACCGCAAGGGACTTCGACGACGCTGTCCTCGTCACCCAGCACCCCGACGGCGCCTGGGAATTGCAGGTCCACATTGCCGATGTCGCGCACTACGTTCGCCCCGGCTCCGACCTCGACCTTGAAGCCCGCCTTCGCGGCACCAGCGTCTACTTCCCTGACCGCGCAATTCCCATGCTCCCGCAGGAGCTTTCGACCGATATCTGCAGCCTTCGTCCCGGCGAAGATCGCCTCGTCCTAAGTTGCGTCATGCAGCTCAATGCCCAAGGCCGAATCCTGAGTTATGAGATAGTCGAAGGAGTTATCCGCTCCTCCGCGCGCATGACGTATACTAAAGTTCGCGCCATCCTTCAGGGCGATTCAGACGCCCGCGCAAGTTATCCGGAACTTACTCCCCATTTTGAACGCATGCACGCGCTTGCAATGATCATGAACAAGCGCCGTGAGGAGCGCGGCTCCATCGATTTCGACCTGCCGGAACCTGTCATCGAGTTCGACGATCAGGGCCAGATGCGCGGTGTCACCCGTGCCGAGCGCTCCTGGGCCAACCGCCTCATTGAGGAGTTCATGCTTGCCGCCAATGAGTGCGTCGCCACGTGGCTTGAAGACCTTGGCGTGCCTTCGCTTTATCGCATTCACGAGAAGCCCGAACCGCGCCGCGTTGTGCAGTTTGAGGAGCTTGCTGCCGGCTTCGGCTACTCGCTCGGCCTCGGCGCGTTGCCCGTCAAGCGCGTCGTAACCCGCGGCGACCGGCGCGACGCCCAGCGAACCGGACGTCAGGCGCGGTCCCACGAGATACCCGAAGATATAGCTGTAACTCCAAAGATGTACCAGAAGTTAGCCGCCCGCATTGAAGGAAAGCCCGAAGAGCGCATCCTGAGTTATCTCATGCTTCGCTCACTGCGCCAGGCAAGATATTCCGAGGGGAATGAAGGTCACTTCGCCCTCGCCGCACCCACTTATACCCACTTCACCTCGCCCATCCGGCGCTATCCTGACCTCATCGTCCATCGCATCACCAAGACCTTGCTCCACGCCGGAGTCTCCGGTCGCGGCCATTTGCCTGAGGGCCGCCACGCCTCGCCCTGGACGCATCCCAACGAAGGCTCCCGCGGAATCACGCCGCGCATCGCGACCCATTCCTCTCTCCCGGTCGGCATCGACGCACCTGTGCCCGAACACGATCTCGCCCAGATTGCCGAAGAGACCAGCCTGACCGAGCGCCGCGCCGCCGACGCCGAGCGCGAGCTGGTCGAATGGAAGAAGGTCCGCTTCATGCAGGACAAGGTCGGCGACGAGTTCGACGCGCTCGTGCTCAACCCCGCCAAATTCGGCCTTTTTGTCGAACTCACTGACCTTTTCGTTGAAGGCCTCGTCCCCATCGACAGCCTGCGCGACGACCGTTACACCTGGCGCGAGAACACGCATGAAATCGTTGGCCTGCGCTGGGGCCGCCGCTTCCGCGCCGGCGACCGCGTCCACGTCGTCCTCGACCGCATCCTCGCGCAGGAGCGCCGCCTGCAGTTCTCTCTCGTTGAAGAGGGCATTCCGCTTACAGGCAAGAAGACCCCGCACCCCGCGCCAAAGAAGAAGCAGCCCGACCGCAAAGAAGCCAAGGGCCCGGCAAAACGCAAGTCCTCCGGGAAGCGCCGACGCTAAAGGAGCCGACGTCGCCGCTGCCGCCCGCGCATGGAGGTAGACAAACTACCCCTATTGGATGTAGAGTGCCTACATCCATGGGGACGAAACAGTCTTATCAGAATCGAATCGAACTGCTGCAGGGCACGCTTGACATGCTGATCCTTCAAACGCTGCAGTGGGGTCCGCAGCACGGCTACGGCATCATTCAGGCCTTGCGCGCACACTCCGGCGATGTGCTGCAGGTGGAAACAGGCTCTTTGTACCCCGCGCTTCATCGTCTGGAGCGCCAGGGATGGGTGCGCTCAGAGTGGAAGCAGACCGAGAGCAACCAGCGCGCGCGCTACTACCGCATCACCGTCGCCGGCAAAAAGCGGCTGGCTTCGGACCTGAGTCGCTGGGCGCGCATTGTGGACGCCATCGGCCTCGTGATTCAAGGCAGGCCGGAAGAGGAACAGGCATGAAGGGTCTTCGCGCGTTCTCCCTTCGCCGGCGCAAAGACGATTTGCGCGAGGAGATCGAAAGCCATCTTTGCATGGCGATTGCCGACCGCGTTGCACAGGGTGAATCGGCGGAAGCCGCGCGGCAGGCTGCAATCCGCGAATTCGGCAATCCTCCGCTCGTGCAGGAGGTCACGCGCGTCACATGGGGCTGGCTCTGGCTGGAGAGGTTCGGCCAGGATCTCCGCTACGCACTGCGGCAGATGCGTCGCTCTCCCGGCTTTGCGGCTTCCGTCATCGGCACTCTCGCGCTCGGTATCGGCGCGGCCACGGCCATGTTCACCGTGGTGGACCACATGTTGCTTCGCCCGCTGCTCTATAAGGACGCGAACCGGCTCGTCGCGATCTCTGAAGCCGATCGCACGGGCAAAGGCGCAAACGACGTTCCCTGGCAGGACATTCAGGAATGGCGCAGCCGCAACCACTCTTTCACAGCCATCGCCTTCACCGGCTCCATGAACGGCCGCAACTACATCGAGACGAAAAACTCGGCAGCGGAGGTTTACGGCGTTCGGGCCAGCGCAAATCTTTTCGACGTCCTCGGCGTGCAGCCGGCCTTGGGTCGCGGATTCTTCTCCGATTCGTCAGGCGCCGACGAGGCAAAGAATGCGCAAACCATCATCCTAAGCGACGCGGCGTGGCGTGGCACTTTTCAGACAGATCCGAACATCTTGGGAAAGCCCATCCGGATCAACGACACCAGCTACACGGTGGTCGGCGTCATGCCGCGCGGCTTCTCCTATCCGAAAGACATTCCTCAATTGAGCCAGGTGTGGATTGCAGCGCAAATCGGCAACGCGGATCAGGGGCGCACCTATGACGCTCTGCACTTCGAGGCCATCGGGCGGCTGCGCAGCGGGGTCACGCTCGCCGCGGCGCGCGCAGAAATGCGAGCCCTCCAGCAATCCATCGCGCCCGAATATACTGACCCGTCCATTCGCAAGGACCATAGCACCGTAAACCTCGCGCGCTATACCGGCACTCTGGTCGGCAGTGGCACAAGGCGAGCGCTGCTAGCACTGTTGGCGGCGTCGGGCGTACTGTGGCTTATCGCCATCGTCAACGTCACCAGCCTCCTGCTTGCCCGTGGCACGGCGCGACAGCGCGAAATCGCCATGCGTGGCGCCCTGGGTGCAAGCCGCGCGCGCGTGGTGCAGCAAATGATGGTGGAAGGACTGCTCCTCAGCACCATCGCGGCTGCGCTCGGCATCGGCGTTGCTGTGGCCGGCATGCGCCTGGCGGAGATCGCGCGTCCCAGATCGTTGAACCTTGACCTCTCCTCGCACTTGAACTTCCCCATTCTGGCGGCGCTCTGCGGCCTTACCATCCTTTCCGCGCTCTGCTCCGCTGCGTGGCCTGCATTGCTGGCCGTGTGCGCTCCCATTGAGCCCGCTCTCAGGCAGGGCGGACTCCACAGCGGCGCCGGACGCCGGCAGCATCGGCTCCGCGGCATACTCGTCGCGGCAGAGATCGCCATGTCGCTCACCTTGCTCATGGTCTGCGGCCTCCTGCTGAGAACGATTTACAACCTGCGACAAGTGCCCCTTGGCTTCCGCTCGGATCACATTATCGTAGCCAACCTCAGCATTCCCGCCTATCGCTTCGCAGGGCAAAACCTCGTTCCCGCGCTCTATCAGCCGCTGCTGGAGCGCGCGCAGCATATGCACGGCGTGCAGTCCGCCGGCCTGATGAGCGAAGTGCCGCTGGGCCAAACCTTCCACATCACGCTCTCGCTTTATCTCAATGGGCGCACGGTCAGCGCCATGCTCAAGCCCGTCACGCCCGGCATTCAGCGCATCTTTGGCTTTCCCATGCTCGCCGGGCGGTTCTTCAACGCACAGGACTCGCCTACCTCTGAAGCCGTCGTGGTGGTCAATCCAGCCTTCGCACGCGAGTATGCGCCCGACAAGCACGATCCGCGCTCGATCCTGGGCCAGACCATGTGGCGCCTCAGCAAGAATCGGCCCATGCGCATCATCGGAATCCTGGACAACGAGCGTCAAACGTCCATTGCGCAGCCTTCGCAGCCGGAAGTGGATGTCTGCCTCTGCCAGATCACGCCGGACAGCGGCATCTATCAGCCCTCCACCATCGCCATGGATCTGGCCCTGCGCACTGACCGGCCTATGAACCAGGTCATTCCCGAGCTCCGCGCAATCCTCAAGCAGGCGAGCCCGGAGCTCGAGAACGCGTCCATCACAACCATGAATCAGATCGTCCAGGATTCCTACGGTAGCCAGCGCCTCGCGGCTCATCTTCTCGAGTGCTTCGGCGGCGCGGCCCTGCTGCTCTGCGTAGCGGGTTTGTACGGCCTCCTTGCCTACGTGGTCACGCAGCGAACGCGGGAAATCGGCGTACGCATCGCGCTGGGCGCGCAGCGCAGCACGCTGCTGTGGATGGTCCTTCGACAGGCCGGCGCTCTTCTGCTCGTCGGCGTGCTGGCCGGCTCAGCCCTCGCGCTCGCCTCCGGGCGGCTCCTGCGCGGATTCCTCTTCGGCGTCTCGGCACATGATGGCTGGACGCTCGCCGCGGCCGCCGCCGTACTGCTTGCCAGCGGTCTTCTGGCGGCGTATCTGCCTGCTCACCGGGCCGCCCACGTGAATCCGCTGGAGGCTTTGCGGTCTGAATGACGCCCTGAGCGGGCCGCCCTCGCGGTCCCGCAACCCGCGCGCCCGCGCATCGCCTACAATAGTCAGTGGGAGCAAGCCAGATGGCACACACCGTGTTTTGCGTTCGCTTTAAGAAGGAGATGGACGGCCTCGACGAGCCGCCCTTCGACTCCGAGTTCGGTCAGAAGATCTACAAGAACGTCTCCAAAGCCGCCTGGGGCGAGTGGGTCGACCACCAGAAGATGCTGCTCAATGAATACCGCCTGCAGCCCTGGACCCCGCAGGCGCAGGAGTTCCTCGTCGAGCAGATGCAGCAGTTTTTCTTCGGCGAAGGCTCAGCTCTGCCCAAGGAATACGTCCCTCCGTCGCAGTAGTGCCGCGCCGGCTGTGCCCCCGCGCGCATCCTGACCGTGCCAGCGCACGGCAGCGCTGCTGGTGTAAACTTCAGACAACCCCAAAGGCCGGCTCGCCTGAGCCGGCTTGATCATGTCGGGACGTGGCTCAGCCTGGTAGAGCACTCGCTTGGGGTGCGAGGGGTCGGCAGTTCAAATCTGCCCGTCCCGACCATT
>DATLRP010000047.1:0-3414 GCA_035534635.1 Occallatibacter sp. | reverse complement strand
AGGGCTTCCTTGGCGTGAAGGTAAGCCGTCGACACAATCGCCTTGCCGGCTCCCAGCGCGTAGGCAAGAGTACCGCTGGTTATCTGCTGCGGGTCCAGGTATGGCGTGACATAGACGTCACTTGCCAGCAGCAGGTCGATGATGTCCCGCTGCGCCAAGTATTCATCAATGAAGGACACGTGGTCCTGAAGCCCCAGGCGCTTGACCGCCTCGACGAGTTGATTGCGGTACCTCTCGCCGTCGTGGCGGCGCAGCTCTGGGTGGGTCTGGCCTGCGATCAAGTAAAGGGCCTCAGGATGCCGCCCGGCGATCGCCGCCATGGCCTCGATCATGTACTCGATGCCTTTGCGAGGGTCCACCAAGCCAAAGGTCGAGACGATCGTCCGGTGGGGTACGCCAAGCTTCTTCTTCATCCGGCCTCGGCCGTGAGGACGGACCGCCGGCATGCCGTGAGGGATCACCACTGGCACCTTGGCGATGCCATAGCGGTCGGCGAGGATGCCGGCCGCCATCTCCGCCATCACCACGATCGCGTCGCTCATCTCAGCCGCCGAGCGGATCGCCTCCCGCATTGACGGGGTCGGCTCGGGTGGCACCGTATGCAGGGTGACGATCACCGGCTTCCGTAGAGCTTCGAGGAATGGACGCAGGTGGTCCTCATACATGCCGTCTGCCCACGTCCCGTAGAGCCCGAATTCGTGCTGCACGTTGACGATGTCGGCGCTCGAGCGGTTGATCGCCTCTGCCGCCGCGCGGTAGTTGCCCGCGTCCCCCTGCCTGATTCGCCAGCGGACTTCGCCGCCATACAGCCGCACCTCGTTGGGCTCGTCGATCGCCGCCAAGCTGCATGCCACGCTGGGATCGGCCGCCTTGACCGCGGCCAACAGGTCCGCCGTGAAAGTCGCTATGCCGCAACGGCGGGGCAGACTCGAGGAGACAAATACAATCCTCAAGCTGGGCGCCGGGTCGTGCAATTTGCCGATGGGACGGATCGGGTGGTGGCGCGGAGGCAGCGTCCTGTGGCGACGCAGTGCTGCTTGGTTTGTATACCTGACACTCACGGCCATCCTAGCCGCGCCTGTAGTCGCCGGGAGGCGGCGGACGCCAGTCGCGAGCGCGGCGTTGCGGCCTCGCCTCCACCTTGAAACGCCGACCCGATATCTCCGATGGCTGGATGGCAAGCCAGTGCCAGCGCTCGCCGGGCGCGACCGAATGCACCGGCGCTCTTCGAATGTGCTCGGCGGCGCGTCCCAGATTTCGGGTGATCTCTTCCGCCAGGCCCTTGACGACGACGCTCCAGCCTACGCCCAGCTTCGGATCCCATTCGTCAACTTCGAAGGCGAGCTTCGTCTTTGGGACGAAGTCGAGCTTGGTTCCCGAACCGGTGCGAAAGACGACAACCCGGCCTTCCATCGCGTAATTGACTGGAAAGACCTCGGGTTGGTCCTCGACGTTGAAAGCTATGCGGCCCAGGTCGTGAGACCGAAGTAGAAGAATGCATTCTTCCTGCGACAAGACCTTCATCGACTGGTCCGGCGCCCTGCGCCTCTCCATCCTCACAGCATGCACCGCCGCATGGTCCAATCCAGCCGCAAACGACCCGAACAAAGCAGGACCTTTGGCTACTTCGCGAACTCCTCGCAGTGGCTGCCCACATCCAAAGAGCGGCGAGCTACCAAACGCCGGCCCAGCTTCGCGCGGTGGAGAGTGCGTCTGGATCGTTCAAGAGCGCAAGGCCCGCTGTGACGTTCGCCTCCGCCCCTGAACGATCACTCACACGACCGTCGTCGAGCCCATCCGCGACGCGACCGGTGATTCGGTCGAAGATGGCGGCGCCGGCGGGGTTGCGCCCGTCAAACCAGTGCCGCGCTTTTTGCGCCAACTCCGCATACTGCGGCCTGCCCGTGACCGCGGCGAGCCGGTCCATGACGAATACCGCCGACTGCACGTCGTAGCTGTGGACGTGTGGGAGGTCGAAGCCGGACTCGATCACCTCGGCAAACACGGCTTCGGCGCTGCTGACGGCGATCGTGAGCAAATCGGCCCTGTCGAGCGCGACTGACGCATCGACGAGCACCGCCTCCTGGATATGGCCCCAGAGGTGGGGCCGGCCGCGCTCGTCCGGCGAGTTCATCAACATTCCGCCGCGCTGGCATGCTATGAGCTCATCGCACCAGGCCGCGAGGAGCATTGAGAGCGAGGGATCGGGCGACCGCTGGAGAAGGTGCAGCGCGCCCATCGCCTGGATGGAACGAACATCTGAGGGGGGTGATGCGGACGCCGCAGAATTGAGAGCGTCGGTCAGGATTGCCCTGGCGCAATCGTGACCGAAGAGCAAGTTCACCTCGGCGAGCGCACAGGTAGCGCGTGCCTGCCAGAAGTTCACCCCGGCGGCGGAAGTGGGGCCGTCCGTGTTCCGAGTGCCATGCCAGTCATAGATGAAGTTGTGCCAGTGGCCGTCGCCATCGTTCATCCAGAGCACAAAATCGAGCAGCCCTTCGGCCCACCGCCGGAGCGCATCGTTTCCGGTGGCGGCCCAGAGCCTGCCCAACAGCCCGCACGCGCGCGCCGCATCGTCCACGCAAGCGACGCCCTCGACGCCGGTTTCACGGGCTTCGAAGTGCTCGCCCATCGAACCGGAGTAAACAGCGAGCGCCAGGGCCCGCGGCCCGGCCGCCGGCAATGGCCGCGTCAGCGCGGCGAGCTGTCTCAGCAAGGCGCCAGCGAGGAGACGATCTCTTTCACGTCAAAGTCGGCCGCGGCCATGCGGCAGTCGGCGGCGCCGTAGTACATGCGGATCCGCTCACCCGTGTCGTCGAGCGGGACGTGGCCGCAAGAGAAGACGGTGTTGCTGTAGAAGCCCATCCGCTCGTAGTCCGCGGTCGGCACCAGGATTGGTTCCGGCGAGCGGGCAATGACCCGCGCCGGATCCTCGGCATCCAGGAGCAACGCGCCCATCGCGTAGCGTCCGTCGGCGGCGACACCGTGGTAGAGCTCCAGCCAGCCCCCCGGCACGCGGAATGGAACCGTGCCCGCTCCCGTGCGCACACCATCCCACATGCCCTGTCGAGGCAACGCCAGCGGGCGGTGCCCACCCCAGCTCACCAGGTCGTCGGAAAAAGCGATCCAAATCCCGAGAACGCGATTGAACGACGCGGGCATGGGCCGGGTGAGCGCGACATAACGACCTCTCACACGGCCCGGGAAGATCACCACGTCCTTGTGGTCGGGTAGGAACATGAGACCGCGCCGCTCGAAGGCTTTGAAGTCGGTCGTCGTCAGCCGGCTGGTTGTGATGCCGACCGAGGCGACCGAGACGTAGGTGATGTGCCAAACGCCGTCGATCAGCGTCGCGCGAGGGTCTTCGCATCCGTACTCTTCGAAGGAATCAGCGGGGACTAGCGCGGGGAGCTG
>DATLRP010000046.1:0-16941 GCA_035534635.1 Occallatibacter sp. | reverse complement strand
GGTGGGCGGAAGGCCGTAGGCCAGGGCGCGCACGTAGTCCTCGTCCATCTGGTGGGCCTCGTCGTCGCCGCGGTCGCGCTCGGCCAGCTGCTGCTCAAAGCGCTTGTGCTGCTCCACGGGGTCGTTGAGCTCGCTGAAGGCATTGCCTACTTCAAAGCCGCCGATGAAGAACTCGAAGCGCTCGACCCAGTCGGGGTCGTCAGGCTTCTGCTTGGAGAGTGGCGAAACGACGGTGGGGTAGTCGTAAATGATGGTGGGCTGCACAAGAAAGGGCTCGACCAGCGTTTCGAACATTAGATAGGTTGCTTTGCCTGGGGCGGAGCATTTGAGGAACTCGTATTTGAGTTGAGTGAGTTTAGCCCTGAGCATCCCCGCATGCAGAATGCGCTCACTATACTCCGGGTTCGGTACTCCAGGTAAATGTCGCTCTGAATCAAGATGGTTGTACGCTCGGTCAACCAGGCCTATCAGTCGTTGCAAGCTAGAAAAATCCTCGAGCGACGGCCGTGTGCCGGCTTCCTCCGGCCAGAACTCGATGATCGCCTCGCGCATGGTGAGGCGCGTCCACTTTGAAAGATCAATGGTGTGGCCGTTGAACTCGGTCATGGGGCTGCCGTTGACCTCGCGGGCCACGAATTCGATGAGATCTTCGGTGAGCTGCATCAGGTCGTGGTAGTTGGCGTAGGCCTGGTAGAACTCCAGCATGGTGAACTCGGGATTGTGCTGGGTGCTGACGCCTTCATTGCGGAAGTTGCGATTGATTTCGTAGACGCGGTCGAGGCCGCCGACGACCAGGCGCTTGAGATAAAGCTCCGGCGCGATACGCAGGAAGAGGTCCTGGTCGAGCGTGTTGTGATGCGTGCGGAAGGGCCGCGCGTTGGCGCCGCCGGCGATCTGCTGCATCATGGGCGTTTCCACTTCAAGGTAGCCGCGCTCATCAAAAAAACGGCGCAGGGCGCGCAGGATTCCAGCGCGCTTGACGAAGACTTCGCGGCTTTCAAGGTTGGTGAACAGGTCCACGTAGCGCTGGCGGTAGCGCAGTTCCACGTCGGCCAGACCGTGAAATTTTTCCGGCAGCGCGAGCATGGCCTTGGCGAGGAAGGTGAGCTGCTCAACATGCACGGTGAGTTCGCCGGTGCGGGTGCGGAAGAGGTAACCGCGAACGCCAATGTGGTCGCCGAGGTCGAGCAGCTTGTAGAGCGCGAAGCCCTGCTCGCCGACGGCGTCAAGGCGGACGTAAATTTGCAGGCGCTGGCCCTCCTGCTGGAGGGTGGCGAAGCCTGCCTTGCCTTGGGCGCGGATGGCCATGATGCGGCCGGCGACGGTAACGGTGGGCCGGTCGGCGTCGAGCTGCTCGGCGGTGAACTGGTCCCACTGCTGGCGGACCACGGGCAGGGTGTGCGAGGCGCCGAACTGGTTGGGATAGGCGGCCTGGCCCAGCTTTTCAATTTCCGCCAGTTTTTCCCTGCGCAACGCAAAAAGACTGCGCTCAAACTCCGATTCGAGCACGTTGATTCCTTCCGTGATGAGGCCGAAGGCCCAAAAGGGAAGTATACCTGCTGGCAAGTGCAGACTGTATGCTTGGAGAGAGTTCCCGATGCCCTATCAACGTCCGATTCCGGAGACCAAGAAGCCGGGGAAGACTACGCCCGGATTGCGGGCGGTGGTGGAAGCGGAAAAGATGATTCAGATCGCCATCATGCTGCCGGTGACAGCGATTGTGGGCTGGCTGGCGGGCGCGTGGCTGGATAAGCGGCTGCACCAGTCGTGGATAGGCTTTGCGGGAATTCTTCTGGGCGGCGTGGGGGGGTTGATTTATGTGATTCGGCTGGCGCTGGCCGCAGAGAAGACGGGGGAGCGGACGGCGGATCCTTCGGCCGATAAGCCGGCCGATCAGCAAGCCGCCAGCCGGGACGAGGGCCGAGGAAAGACGGAATGACGGAAGAGACGCAGCCGGGCGCGGAACTGACCGACGCAGCCCTGGAAGCAATGCTTCAAAGAGCAATTCGCAACACGCTGATTTTAGGTGCGGTTCCGGCGATTGTTGTGTGGGTGGCGGCGGGCTGGCGAGATGCGGCAATGCTGGCCAGCGGGGCGGCGATTTCGACGGCGAGCATCTTCGAATGGCGGCGGTTGGCACGGTTTATCCAGGCCCGGCTGGACGAGAAAAAAACCTCGCGTGCGGGGGCTTCGGCGGCGGTGTTCTTTCTGCTGCGGCTCAGCATCTTTGCCGGAGTGATTTATGGTAGCCTAAAGTGTTTCCACGGCTCTGTTTTAGCGCTTTTCTACGGACTGAGTTTGGCCGTTGCGACCCTTGGCTGGGAGGCACTGCGCCTGCTGCGGGAGTGAAGCGCGCGGGCAGCCGGAAGACGGAAGGTTTACCCACTGCATGCAAGAGACCCTTGGAATTACACGTTTTCTGAATCACCTGTTCGGCGGTGCTGCGGCCTGGGCCATGCACCTGGTGGGCGTGCCGGCGGACCCGGGCACGGCCATCAATGACACCTTTGCGCTGGAAGTGCTGGTGGCGTGCGTGCTGATTGCGTTTTTCCTGATTGTGCGGCTGACGCTTTCCGTGGAAAGGCCGAACCCGGTGCAGCAGCTTGCCGAGATGATTCACGAGTTCACGGGCAACCAGGGCGAGCAGGTGATCGGCCATGGGCACGAGCGGTTCCAGGCATTCGTCACCTGCATTCTGCTTTTTGTGCTGCTGAACAACTTTGGCGGGCTGTTTCCGCACATTGTGACGCCCACCAGCCAGCCGGTGGTTCCGCTGGGAATCGCCACGCTGACGTTTCTCTACTACAACTTTCACGGGCTGCGCGAGCACGGACCGCTGGGCTATCTCAAGCAGTTTGCGGGGCCGGTGTGGTGGCTGACGCCGCTGATGTTTCCGGTGGAGATTGTTTCGCACCTGGCGCGCGTGATGTCACTGACGATTCGACTTTACGCGAACATGCTGGCGAGCGATCTGCTGACGCTGATCTGCTTTTCGATGTTCCCCATCGTGTTGCCGACGATTTTTCTGGGACTGCACTTTGCGGTGGCGCTGGTGCAGGCTTATGTCTTTATGCTGCTTTCGATGATTTACCTGTCGCTCGCGGTTTCCCACGAGCACTAGGACAGCGCCGGGATCGGTACAGTCCCGGCAAACAAAGGATTCCGCCGGAGAGCGCGTCCGCTCCGGACCGACGGAAAGGCCGCAAGCGTGAGGGGGCCAGCACGGTGAGCCTCAACCACCCACTGGCGGCCAATCTCAAGGGACGCAGGAGAACTATGCAGAGACTTCAATCGATCTTTATCGCGCTGGCGGCGCTGTGCTTTGCCGTTCCGGCGTTTGCGGACGGCGGTTCGGCCGTAATCAACATGGGGCCAATCGGCGTAGGCCTGGGCATGGGCCTGGCGGCAGGCCTTTGCGGCCTTGGCCAGGGGCGCGCCGTGGGTTCCACCACCGAGGCGCTGGCGCGCAACCCTGGAACGCGCGCAGGCCTGCTGATGTTTATGCTGATCGGCCTCGCGTTCATTGAGTCACTCACGCTGTTCACCTTCGCCATGGTCTTCCTGAGGATCAAGTAAGGCGAAAGCAGCTTTTCAACCTGCGGCCCTGTCTACGCGGCGGGGCCGTTTTGCGTTTGAAGAGAAGTTAGTGTTGCGCGAAGTGCGCAGGCGGCGGGTCCTGGCGGAGCAGATGAATGCCCTGCACGTAATTGAGGTTCGCAGGCACGGGTGCGAAGCCGGATTCCTCTTCGAGCGTGTCAAAATTCCTGGACTTGAAGAAAATGCGGCCGTTCATCTGCATCTGGAAGCGCACGACGCGCCACTGGCCGTCGCCGACATCGGCCTGGTCGATGATGATCCAGCCGCCTTTGTCCAGGCGGCCAAGGATGCCCCAGCCGATGTTCACGTCCTTTTGCAGATGACCTTCCAGCCGCACCACGCGCTGGTCAACCGGATCGATCCAGATTTCGCCGGCCATGGCGGTGAGGACTGCGGTTTCGAGATCCGGCGGATCGTAGGCGGGGTTGGGCAGGAAGGTGAATCGGTCAAGGACTCCGTGCGGTTCGTCGACGGTTCCGGCGAATTGGTAGAGGAAGGCGAGCGGGAGCGCGCGCAGCACCTTCAGGGCCCGCCGGGCGTCTGCGTCCTCGCGCTGCTTGCGGTTGCGCTGGTTGTCGGGATTGCGGAGCAGGCCGTCGAGGCGCGCCTGTTCGCGCTGCTCTGCCGCAGCGGAGAGGGGCTTGCGATCCACGGCGACGAGCCGGGCGACGGCGCCGTCCGTGGTTTCGACGATGAGCTTGGTGGTGCTGAGCCGGGGGCTGGATTTGTGGAGCACGTAGCGCATGGGGTGCTGGAGGTCGCGCGCGTTGCGCAGCTCGTTGGCAAGGGCGCGGTCCACCAGCGACGCACCCGGCGCCTCTGCCGCAGCGCGAGCCGGCGCAGCGCAAATCGGCGCGAGGTTCAGGAGCAAGAAAATGCCGAGTACCTGCGTAGGCTTAGCCATGATTCCGGTCTTGCGCTTCCCCGTTTCCGTGCATATTTCCATTAGACGCGATGAAGAAGGGTGGGTTGCTGGAATTGAAGGGAGAGGCCTAGGTTGCGTATAGTTCGGGCAGGGCCCCTGGCGCTTTCATCAATGCCCCGGATTGGACGTGTTGCGGCAGCTGTACCCCGCTTTGGAGGCATGAAAGCGCAGGCCGCACCCGCCGGTACAGCGGAAAGATGCCGGAAGAACTGCCTCGGAAGGAACTGCAACCCATGGCAACGGAGAATGGTCAGGCCCGGATCGGAAAAACGGTGGTGATCCGGGGCGAAGTGAAGGGCAGCGAGGACTTGATTGTGGACGGCCGGCTGGAAGGCACCATAATCCTTGCGGAGGGCCGGCTGACGATCGGTCCAAACGCGAATGTGGCGGCCGATTTGACTGCGAAGGACGTGCTGATTCTTGGCCGCGTGCAAGGCAACATTGTGGCGACGGGTCGCGTGGAGCTTCGCGCGGGCAGCGTGGTGGAAGGCGACGTGAAAGCGTTGCGGCTGGCCGTGGAAGACAACGCCGTGTTTCGGGGCAAGGTGGATTTGACGCAGGGTGCGCGGAGCCACGACGGGGTCCCTGCCGGAGGGGTGTAGCGGCGGAGGGCTGGCCGGCGCGCGCCCGGGCGGCCATTGGATCCCGGAACAGCCGCATCGCGGGCCGGGGCCTGCCTGAGCCGATGGATTCCTGTCTGAACCAATGGCTCGGGGCGAGGCGCCGGACGCGGCATCGCGCGGCGCCGCCGGAGAGCGAGCAAAGGGAATGAAACGTGCTTCGTCGCTTGTTTGAAAAGAAACCGGAAGGCGATGCATCCCGTACGGGGCATGGCTTGAGCGGACCGCGGGTGCCCCGGCACTCCGGCGGATGGGCGACACTGCGCAAGAGGCTGCAAGAGGATCCGGGCCTGCGCGTGATCGACGCGGGACAGACTTCGCCTACGAACATCAACTATCTGACCAGCCTGGGACACAGCATCTTTCTGGCGGACCTTGTGACCGATGCCTGCAAGGGCACGTGGCAGAAAGGCGAGGACGCGGAGGGCGCGCCGATCTGGGACGTGGAAGGCTTTTTGAGCCAGACGCTGGATTTTTCAGGAAGAACGTTCGATGTGGTGCTGCTGTGGACGGCGCTCGACTATCTGCCCCAGGCATTTGTGGAGCCGGTGGTGGAGCGGCTGCACGCATCGATGAACGCTGGCGGGCAGGTGCTTGCGTTCTTCCACACGCGGCGGCAAGGCGACGAGACCACGCACTGCCGGTTTCACATCACGGAGGGCGATGACGTGGAGGTGCAGCGGGCAGAGGCGTTCCCCATCCAGCGCGCGTTCACCAACCGCAGCATCGAAAAGCTGTTCGCAAAGTGGTCGGGGTTCAGGCAGTTTCTGGCCAAGGACAGCGTTTCAGAAGTGATTATCACGCGCTGAAGGGTTTGCGCACGCGCCCGAAGGTTTCACGACAAAGGGAGGATGTATGAGTCTGTTGAATGGCACGCGCATTACATGGCTGGGACATGCCACGGTGCTGGTGGAGACGCCTAAAGGCACGCGCATCCTGATTGACCCGTTTATCGCAAATAATCCGAAGTATCCGAAGACGTTCATGCTGCCGGAGAAGATCGAATACCTTCTGCTGACGCATGGGCATGGGGATCATATTTCGGACGCCGTGCCGGTGGCGACGAAGCATGGATCGACGGTTGTGGCCATCTATGAGCTTGCGGCGTACGTGGCAGAGAAGGGCGTTGGGAAGACCATCGGCATGAACCTGGGCGGCACGGTGCAGCTGGGAGACGTGGCGGCGACGATGGTGGAGGCCAAGCACTCGGCCGGCGCGCAGGATGAGAGCGGGACGCACTATGTTGGCGTCGCCACGGGTTTCGTGTTGACGATTGCCGACGGTCCGGTGCTGTACCACGCGGGAGACACGACGGTGTTCGGCGATATGAAGCTGATCGCGGAGCTCTACCATCCCGAAGTGGCGATGCTGCCGATCGGAGGGCACTACACGATGGGCCCGAAAGAGGCGGCATTGGCCGCACGGATGCTGACGCCAAAGATGGTGCTTCCCCTGCACTTTGGAACCTTTCCGCAGTTAACCGGAACGCCGGAGGCGCTGGCTGAGATTCTTGGCGGAAGCCCGGAGGTTGTGGCATGGAAGCCGGGCGATGCGATCTGAGCGAAGTTATCGGAAAGACTCCAGGCAGAGCGAAGGGGGTTAGCGGATGAGCTAACCCCCTTCGCTTTGTATTTGGCCGTCTAGTTATGCGCGGTCCAGCTATTTGGCTGAGGCGGCCTTCTTCTTCTGTTCGGCCCAGCGCCGCCTCACTGCCTCGGCAATGCGCTTCCGTCCTTCCGGGGTGAGGTTGCGCTTCTTCTTTCCCGCTGCGCGGCGCGCACGGGAGGCAGGCTTTTTGCCTTTGGTTGCAACGGAACCACTCAGCAGGGCGCGCGCCCGCTGCAGTTGCGCAATCTCACGATCGATTTCCGCGAGTATTTCAGAAACTCCCACAAATCCTCCTCTTACCTTGCTAGGATGGCCGGCGCTGCGGTTTTGGTTAGACGAGCGGCCCGCTGGATTCCGACAATCCTGAAGAGACGATACGCAAATGTAGACTCTTTTACAAACAAAAAATGAGCAGGAACCTTCAAGCGAAGTATGATTGTATGACTTTCCGGCGGAGGTAACCAGCCGGGGAATCTTCGGAGTCTATCGCACTGGTACGAGGCAGGCAGAGTGTCGGACTTGTAGGCATTCGGCGCGCTTGTCGCCAAAGAACAGAAAGAGAGTTTGCGGTCCGTCCGGAAGCCTGCTCCGCCTTCTTCATCCACTGTTGAAAGCCCCGAACCTCACGATTTGAGTGAGGTTTGAGTCGGTGCTGAAGGGATGGACGACTGCGCGTTCGTCGCATGGGTGCGATGCCATGAACTCCTGGACAAGGGCAAAGAGGGAAGACACTCCGCATGACACGTGGGCAAGGTGGAAACCTAGTTACGAAGGACGACTCAGGAATGGTGACGGGAGTTATCGGCTAACGTCAGCGCGAAGGCTTGGGCGGTTGCACGGGCTGCTCAGGAGAACTGGAACTGGGGGAAAAACCCGGCGGGTCCTGTCCCCCGATGCGCAGGCTGGGCGACTCCGCGGCGCGGAAATTGCGCAGGTCGCGGAGGATCTCGGCTTTCTCGCGGGCGTATTGGCCGGCGAGGCGGGTGAGGGCGTAGGTGATGATGTCGCTGTGGTGCAGATCCTGGACCGAGGGATCGCGGCGCATGTTGAGCCAGAGTCGGTGGACGAGCTGGACATTATCGGGACTGAGGGCCGGGGCGTGGGGGCCGATGTAGAAGACTTTGGTTTCGCCGCTGGGACTGACGACGAAGAAATTGAACTGGCGTTTGGGCTCAGGCAGAGCTTCCCAGGCCTGGCCGAGATGGAAGGCCTGGTCCTCGGCGGTCATGGAACTGGAGAGGCCGGAGACAACGGAGTCCACCTCGAGGGAGTTTGCGCCCTGGGCGAGCGCGGCGAAGACGTCGCCGGCGGGCACGACGAGCAGCGAGACCTTTTTGCCGAAGCCTTCAGCCACGGAGACGGCCTTGGTGAAGAGGGTTTGTTCGTGCTCGCTGAAGCTCTGGTCTTGCGCGCTTAGATATTCCGGACCGCCGACGCCCATGAGGCGCACGCTGATGACGACGACGTCTCGGTCCTCAGTATTGGCGCGTGAAAGAACCCATTTGAGCGCGGCGGGATTGTTGACGTCGTGCATGGTGACCATGACCGCGCCGGCACGGATAGCGACCGATTCGCGGCTGATGGCGTCCTGATGCTCAAGCTGGAAATGGTCTTTCATCTGCCGGGCGGTGAGCGCGTGCTTGCGCAGGTTCTGTCGCTCCGAGATGGCGAAGACAGTGAAGAAGCCGGCAGTGAAGATGACGCCGCTGATGGTGGCCACGGACTTGGTGAATAGGTTGACGGTGGCGACGGTGAACAGCACCAGGAAAGTGGAAATGAGACCGACGGGGATCTCGGTCTTGCCGATGGTGATGTTGGGAGGAATCTTCCAGCCGCGTTCGCCCTTGTACTTCCAGCGGAGGACGAGCATGGCCACGTTGTTGAAGGTGAATGACCAGATGACGCCGAAGGCGTATGCTTCGCCGAGCATGATCACATTGCCGCCGCTGGCGAGGATGGTAATCATCTGGAGGATGAAGACCAGATTGACGATTCGGTAGCTGGTGCCGTACTTGTGGTGCGGCTTGCGGAACCAGTCGGTGAGCACGCCGTCTTCGGCGACGCGCATGAGCACACCGGTGGAGCCGATGATGGAGGCGTTGATGGCGCCGGAGAGGATGAGGAAGCCGACAATGACCACGAAGATGCGGAAGGCGATGCGCCAGAACATGGGACCGACCATGTACATGGCGAGGCCGGCGATGAGATCGTCCTGGTAAACGTGGGTGCGCTGGAAGGCGGGGATGATCATGGATGCCATCAGCGTGGCCCCACCGGTGAATATCGCGCTGTAGAGGGCGATGATCAGCGCCGCACGCTTGAGGTTCTTGAGCTTGGGGTGCTGGATTTCACGGTTGACTTGGGCCAGGGTTTCCATGCCGCTCATGGCCAGCACGGAGTGGCCGAATGCCATGAGAATGCCGAAGAGGCCAAGGATGGGCAGGCCGGAGGTTCGGAGGAAGCCCAGTGCGTCCTTGCTGAAATGGAGATTGGCAGGAGTGGGAGGCGGCGGCAGGTGCGAGCCGCGGACAAGAATGGTGTAAGCGCCCCAGACCAGAAGAATGACCACCATGATGGTGGTGATCTGCATGACGCGCAGGGCCTTGTCGCTGGACTCCTCAATGCCCTTGATATTTTCCCACCAGTAGTACGTGGTGGCGATGACGGCAAAGAAGACCGAGGCGTGGTTGGGGTTGAATTGCAGGGGCTGGTTGCCGGCGCCGACCAGGGCCGGAGGGAGCCATCCATGCTGGTTTGTGACCAGCATCAACTGGTTGATGAGGTTTGTGATGTATTGCCCAGCGGAGATACCGGAGATCGGCCCGGTGAGGATGTAGTCGAACATGAGGGCCGAGACGCTGACCTTTGCAAAGGTTCCGCCGAGAGCCTCCTTGACGACGCGGTAGACGCCGCCGCGGGTGAACATGGAGCAGCTTTCCACGTAGACCGAGCAGACGGCAAAGCTGAAAAGCATGACCGCGAGGACAAACCAGGGCGCGGCCGCGCCAACGGCCTGTTCGGCAATGCCGCCGGCATAAAAGGCCGACGAAGCCATGTCATTGAGGACGACCGCCGCGGCACGCCAAAAGGAGATGAACGTGAGCATCACGGAGGATGCCACAATCAAGCGGATCCGCTTAGGCGGCGGTGCCATGGTCGTTCGAGTGGATGCCATCGCGAAGAGAGCCGGCGCGGCAGCCGGCGAGCTTTACTTAAAGGTAAGCGAAACCACCGCCGCCCTTCGGTGAGTCTATGGCCCTAATAATCTTCTGTCAATGGGGAAAGGGGGGCGATGAACAGCTGCCGGATTGAGCGCATGAACAATCAGGGAGCGGAGCGCGCTAGTCCTTCCCGAAGAGTTCCTTCCAGTCCTCAATAAAACTGATGACCACCACGACCGACGAACCCGCGAGACCAATGAAGAAGAGGGCTACAACGACGCGCATTGCCCAAATAGCCAGCCACATGTACGCGATTGTAGCGTGATAGAGCGGCCTGGCTCCAGTGCAATTTTGCACGCTGCGGGTTTTTCGGGGCGGCCAATGCATTACACTCGGCCCTGTATGCAGCACGGCAAATGGAGGCTATGGGCAGCGGCGGCGCTTACGGCAGCGCTGCTGGAGTTGCCGTTTCCGCTGGCGGGCCCGATGCCGCCGTGGCGCAGCGTGTTTGCGTGGTTCGGGCTTGTGCCGCTGCTGTGGGCGGTGCTGTCGGCGTCGTCGTGGGAGGCAAAGCGGCCGGTGCGCCGGGGATTTCTGCTGGGGTATGTGAGCGGGATTCTGTGGTACATGGGTAATTGCTACTGGGTGCGGGACGTGATGATGCGCTACGGCGACATGCCTGCGCTTGCGCCGTTGCTGCTGCTGCTGGCCTTCAGCCTGGTGCTGGGGCTCTACTTTGGATTGTTTGCCGTTTGCGTGGCGCTGGTGCGGAAGGGAACCGGCGGCACGCGGATGGCGCTGGCGGCCGCGCCGGTGCTGTGGGCGGCGATGGAGCTGGCGGCGGCGCGGATTACGAGCGTGCCGTGGGACCAGCTGGGCTACTCGCAGGTGGACAACGGGCTGGTGAACCAGCTGGCGCCGTGGACAGGCGTGTATGGCATCAGCTTTGTGCTGGTGGCGGTGAATGCGCTGCTGGCGGCGGGGCTGCTGCCGGGAAGCACGCGGGGAAAGATGCGCGCAGGAGCAGTGGGCGCGGCGCTGCTGCTGGCGGGATGGGCGGGAATTCTGTGGCCCGTGCCGAAGCCGCATCCGACGGCGACGGCGGTGCTGATCCAGCCGAACCTGGACGTGGGCGTGGACAACGTGTGGAACGGGCCGGTGTGGGACGCGCACATTGCCGACTTTACGCGGCTGGCCGAGACCGAATGCGCGCCGTATATCGAGGGGATTCCGCAGACGGGCGCGCCGGCGGGGAAGACTCCGTGCCCGTACACTCCGACGCGTCCGGATCTGGTGGTGTGGCCGGAGTCGCCCGCGCCGTTTTTTGCCGAAGACCCGCGGTTCCAGCAGGCGACGGCGGCGATTGCGCGCACGGTGAAGGCTCCGCTGATTGTGAACGCGATTGGATCGGATTATTCCGACGATGGATGGAAGTATTATGTGTCCGCCGTGGTGGTGAGTGCGGACGGAGAGCGCGTGGGGCGCTACGACAAGATTCACTTGGTGCCGTTCGGCGAGTATGTGCCGTTCCAGAATCTGCTGTTTTTTGCACGCAAGCTGACCGGGGCGGTATCGAAGTTTGATCGCGGCAAGGTGAGGAAGGTTTTCCGGCTGAATGGGCACAGGTACGGGATTTTCATTTGCTATGAAGCGGTGTTTGCCGACGAGGTACGCGAGTTTTCGCGGCTGGGCGCCGAGGTGCTGGTGAACATCAGCGATGACGGCTGGTACGGCGACACGAGCGCGGCGTGGCAGCACCTGAATATGGCGCGGATGCGGGCGATTGAGAACCGGCGATGGCTGCTGCGGGACACGAACAACGGCGTGACGGCGGTGATTGACCCGTATGGGCGTGTGAGGCAGAGCATTCCGCGGCACCAGATGGGAGCGCTGCCGGCCGAGTTCGGCTTTCGCGACGACATGACCTTCTATACCGAGCACGGCGACGTGTTTGCGTGGCTGTGTGCCATACTTGCTTTAGGGATGATGGGCCGTGCGATTCGGGCGAGCCTGCGAATCCAACTTTCCAACAAAGTCAGGTCCTGAGAGCAAAAACGTGTCGGTGAACGATCTCGAATTCGTATACGCTCCGGTGCGCGACCAAGTGCGCGACCTGCGGGAGTATCTTTGACCCCGCTCGTATCCGCCGGGAACTTTCCCAACTAGAAACCAGGCTGGCCGATCCGGCGCTGTGGGCTGACCCGGCGGCGAGCCAACCGCTGATGCGGGAGCGCAAGCGGCTGGAAGCCCTTGTAGCCGCCGATGAGGAGCTGGTGCGCCGCACGGGCGACATCGAGGCCTACTTTGAGCTGGCCGGCGAGGGCGAGGACGTTGAGGCGGACCTGGACCGCGACATCAAGGCTCTGGCCGCATTCGCCGAGGAGCTGGAAGCGCGCACGATGCTGAGCGGCGAGGCCGACGCGCTGAACGCGATTGTGACGGTGCATCCGGGCGCGGGCGGCACGGAGAGCCAGGACTGGGCGGAAATGCTGCTACGCATGTACCTGCGCTGGGCCGAGCAGCAGGGCTTCAAGACCGAGATGAACGATTACCAGGACGGCGAAGAGGCGGGCATCAAGTCGGCCACCTTCACCATCACGGGCGAGTACGCCTTTGGCTGGCTGGCGGGCGAGAGCGGCGTGCACCGGCTGGTGCGGATTTCGCCGTTCGACTCGGCCAAGCGGCGGCACACATCCTTTGCGTCGGTGTATGTTTCGCCGGAGATCGACGAAACGATTCACGTGGACCTGCGCGTGGAGGATTTGCGCATCGACACCTATCGCTCAGGCGGCAAGGGCGGGCAGCACGTGAACACGACGGACTCCGCGGTGCGCATGACGCACCTGCCCACGAACATTGTGGTGCAGTGCCAGAATGAGCGCTCGCAGCACAAGAATCGCGAGAAGGCAATGAAGATGCTGCGCTCGCGGCTGTATGAGTATGAGGTGGAGAAGAAGCGCGCGGTGAGCAAGAAGCTGGAGGACTCGAAGCTGGAGATTAACTTCGGGTCGCAGATCCGGTCGTATGTGCTGCAGCCCTACCGCATGGCGAAGGACCACCGAACGAAGGTGGAGGTGGGCGACGTGGACAAGGTGCTGGACGGGTATCTGGAGCCGTTTCTGCGCGGATATCTGCTGGCCAAGCGGCGCGGCACGGCGGGGTCGGGCGGCGACGACGATGATTTGGTGGATGTATAGCAAAGGGAGCGACGGGAAATGACGGATCAGGACCCTGCAACGATTGCGGAGATGCTGCACAAGGCGCGGACGATTGCCGTGGTGGGAATGAGCAACAAGCCGTTTCGCGCGAGCAACAATATCGGGAAGTATCTGGCGACGAATGGCTATCGCGTGGTGCCGGTGAATCCGCAGCTGAGCGAGGTGGCGGGAATGAAGTGCCACGCGACGCTGGCGGCGGCGCAGGCGGCCACGAAGGCTGAGACAGGACGCGGGATTGACCTGGTGAACGTCTTTCGCGCATCGGAGCATGTGCCGCCGATTGTGGAGGACGTGATCCGGCTGGAAATTCCGTATTTGTGGCTGCAGGACGAAGTGGTGCACGACGAGGCCATTGCGCGGGCGCGGGAAGCGGGCGTGAAATGCGTCCAGAACGACTGCATCTTTCGCAGGCATGCGCAGCTGGCGGGCGACCATTGAGGGCGCGGATGGCGGGCGGGGAATGAGATTGACACGGTTGACGGAGAGGAACGAAGCGGTGCGACTGTCGCGGCGTTGGGCGCGCCGAACGAAGGGGATTCGTGTGCGAGTGATGTGGCCGCTTCGCGTGATTTCCTTTGCGCTTTTGGTGCTGGCCTTCGGCGTCTGCGGACTGCGGGCACGGGCTACGTCGGACCAGGCCGATGCGCCGCATGTGCATGTGCAGTTGCTGGTGCCGGGAGAGACGCTGGCGGGCGGCACTGAGGGAAGCGAGGCCGGCCTTTATTTCAAGATGGAGACCGGCTGGCACATCTACTGGAAGAATCCGGGAGACGCGGGCGAGCCGCCAACAGTGCAGTGGACGCTGCCGAAGGGGATTACGGCGACGGCGCTGGAGTTTCCCGCGCCGAGGCGGTTGCCGCTGGGTCCGCTGATGGACTTCGGCTATGAGAATCAGGTTCTGTTTCCGTTCAGATTTGAGATCGCGGATTCGGCGAAGGCCGGGCCGGCGGTGCTGCACGCGCATGTGAGCTGGCTGGTGTGCCGCGCGACGTGCATTCCCGGCAAGGCGGATCTGGAGGTGACGCGGAGTGTGACGCCGGGTGCAGCGAGCGCGGTGCAGGCTTTGCCGGCGGAGTTTGGCGCGTTTTTGAGCCGGATTCCGAAGCGGCTGCCGGCGGGGGACACGGCGACATTTGAAGCGACGCCGGCGGGTTTTCGTCTGGCGGTGCGAACGGGGCTGCGCGAGACGGAGGCGAGCTTCTTTCCGGCAGACGCGAGTGTAGTGGACAATCCTGCGCCGCAGTGGATGGCCGGCACGGCGAGCGGGCTGGTTCTGGAACTGAATAAGGATTCGAGCCTGACGGCGGCGCCGACGACGCTGAAGGGCGTGCTGGAGCTTTCGGGCGGGCGAGCCTATGAGATTGCGGCGAAGCCGGGGACAGTGGCCGCGGTGGCCGGTGCGGCTTCGCATCCGGCGCAGGCTGTGGGCTCTTCGGCGGGCAGCGGGTCCTTTGCTGCGGGCGGCTTGGAGCAGGTGGGTTCGTCTGCATCCATGGGTTCGTTTGCGGGACTGCTGCGGATTGCGGGCCTTGCGTTTCTGGGCGGGCTGCTGCTGAACCTGATGCCGTGCGTGTTTCCGGTGCTGTTTTTGAAGGGGCTGGCGCTGGTGCGGTCGGGCAACGAAGAGCGGTCCCGGTTGCGGGCGCACGGATTTGTGTATGCGGCGGGCATTGTGGCGTCGTTCTGGGTGCTGGTGGCGGCGCTGCTGGCGCTGCGGCGCGCGGGGTCCGTGCTGGGCTGGGGATTTCAGTTTCAGTCGCCGGTGTTTCTGGAGCTGATGGCGGGGCTGCTGTTTTTTCTGGGGCTGGCGCTGGCGGGGCAGTTTGAGATTGGGTTGACGCTGACGAGCGCGGGCAGCGGGCTGGCGGCGAAGCAGGGCTACACGGGGAGTTTCTTTACCGGGGTGCTGGCGGTGGTGGTGGCGACGCCGTGCACGGCTCCGTTTATGGGCGCGGCGGTGGGCTATGCGCTGGCGAAACCGGCGGCGGTGACCTTTGCGGTGTTTACGGCGCTGGCGCTGGGACTGGCTGCGCCCTATGTGGCGCTGACGCTGCAGCCCAAGTGGACGCGTTGGCTGCCGAAGCCGGGCGCGTGGATGGAAGTGCTGAAGCAGGCGGTGAGCGTGCCGATTTTTGGCACGGCGATCTGGCTGGCGTGGGTGCTGGCGGGTGGGTATGGCGCGGGGCTGCTGGCGATGCTGCTGGTGGGCTTCCTGGTTCTGGCGGTGGCCGGATGGTTCCTGGGACGGTGGCCGGCGAAGCGCTGGGCGACAGTGGTTGCGGTGCTGCTGGTGGCGGGTGTGGTGGGGCTGAATGTGTGGGCGGCTCAGGCACTCGTGGAGCCGGAGCCGGATTTGACGAGTCAGGACGCACCGGCGCTGGGTTCGCTTCCGGCGGTACGCGGTGCGGAGTGGCAGCCGTGGTCGAAGGCGGCGGTGGGCCGGGCGCTGGCGGCGGGGCAGCCGGTGTTTGTGGACTTTACGGCGAAGTGGTGCCTGAGCTGCCAGGTGAATGAGCGCGTGGCGCTGGAGCGGCCAGAGGTGGAGCAGGCTTTTGCCGCGCATCACGTGGTGCTGCTGAAGGCGGATTGGACGCGGCACGACGAGGCGATTACGCGGGCGCTGACGGCTCTGGGGCGCGACGGCGTTCCGGCGTATGCCTTGTATGTTCCGGGAGAAAAGCGCCCACGGCTCTTGCCGGAGGTGCTGACACCGGGCGTGGTGACGGATGCGCTGGCGGGGCTGCCGGGAGGCACGGCGGCTGCGGGTTCCCAGTAAGGGCGGGCTCGCTGGCTGTGCTGCACAGCCTCACAGCTTCACAGCCGAACAACAAGCTTTGGACTGTGCTGCACAGCTTCACAGTCGGAAACAGGAGTTTTGGACTGTGCTGCACAGCTTCACAGTCGGAAACAGGAGTTTTGGACTGTGCTGCACAGCCTCACAGTCGAAAACAGGAGTTTTGGACTGTGCCGCACAGCTTCACAGCCTCACAGCCGAAAAACGGGTTTTGGACTGTGCTGCACAGCTTCACAGTCGGAAACAGGAGTTTTGGACTGTGCTGCACAGCTTCACAGCTTCACAGCCGGAATTGGGTTTTGGACTGTGCTGCACAGCCTCACAGCCTCACAGCTGGAGATATTCGGAGGCCTTCCCAGAGATTAGAGAGCAGAGGTCACACTCATGTGTGGAGCGGGATGCTGTTTCTATTGTGCGGCGGGAGGCGGAAAGAATCGGCAAATGGTCGCGGAGATTTTGCCGGGTGGAATGAAGGGGTTGCGGGCTGCGTGCGGGTGTGAGGGGGTTGACGTTCGGTGGGCCGAGGTCTGTAGTATCCCCGGTCCCCGACGGCGAGGGACCGGGGGCACCCTCAGCGTGGTTTGCTGCGATCATCGGGACCGGGGCCACCCGTCCATACGATAACCAAACCGTACCATGCGTTCCTCATCGCTTTTGCCCTCGGCTCATTTTGAAAGTTCATAAGCCTTATACAAATGGAATCCAATAAGACCAAAACCAAGGAGATAATACATTGCGACTTCCAGCCAATACCGTTTCGGATCGTCAGAGCGGTTGACCCAACCGTGAAAGCGTATCCACGCTTTTCCAATGCAGGTATAAACCACTGCCAGGAAGATAAGGAATATCCCGAAAACAAACAATGCGGTGGTCCCGTTAGTTCGGACAGTTTTTGCTTTTTCCTTAAGTGGAAGTTCTTGTTTTTGCTTTTAGGCTGCCATGGATTCTGGCAGGCGGTTGAAGTATACCTGATCGGGCGTTTGGGCTTTCAGGCTGGAGTGTGGTCTGGCCGCGTTGT
>DATLRP010000045.1:0-42617 GCA_035534635.1 Occallatibacter sp. | reverse complement strand
CAACGCTGACCGGAGACCGACCCACGGTCACCAGAGAAGGGAACACGTATGAAGATCGCTGGAATTCTTCTCATCATTGCCGGAATCGCAGTCATCATCTATGGAGGGTTTTCCTATACCAGCCACAAAAATGCGGTCGATATGGGTCCAATGCAAATCAAAGTGGCAGAACACCATTCCGTGCCCATTTCTCCCATTCTGGGCATTGCCGGCATCCTGGGGGGCGGCGCGTTGCTCTATTTCGCAATCAAAAAGAGCCGATAGCGCAGCGTTTCCATGCGCGTGGCCGTGGCCCGCGCACGGCAAGTCAAGCGTTCTGCAAGTGTCACATCCACCTGAACTTCTGCAGCTCACGCGAAAGCTGGAATGAAACGCCATGGAATCTCGCCGCATCTCCGGGTATACTGTCGCCAGGCAGTGCGCGTACCAATGCGCCGCCCGCCGCAATGTGAGGTGCGTCTTCCGCAGAGACCACGGTTCACGAGCGCTCGACATTCCGCCATCGGAAGTCTCCCGCTGGCGTGCCGTGGCCCGCGTGCTTCGAAGTCCCCTTGACGCATTCGCGGACGCACTTTCCTGCACCCTCCTTCCCGTCTCCTGCTCTCTCTGCGGCACCCCTCAGCCGCAACTCTCCTCCGCGCCAATCTGCTCCCTTTGCTGGCAGGAGATCCTTGCCCAGTCCGGCCCCGCCTGCGCCCGCTGTGCCGACCCGCTTGACCCCTCCTGGGCCAGCGCCGGCGAAGCCCGGATGCGCGCCGGTGACCCGCCCGCTCTCAACCCGCCCGTTCTCTGCCGCTACTGCCGCCTCGCTCCGCCGCCTTTTCAGCGCGCCGTGGCCTTCGGGCCTTACCTCGGCCGCATGCGCGACGCCATCTTCGCCTTCAAATATGAGGGTCTTCGCCCCGCCGCCCACGGCCTCGGTCACCGGCTCGCCTCGGCCATC
Source organism: Occallatibacter sp. (assembly GCA_035534635.1). Classification (GTDB taxonomy): domain Bacteria; phylum Acidobacteriota; class Terriglobia; order Terriglobales; family Acidobacteriaceae; genus Telmatobacter. The sequence continues at coordinate 41,674 of DATLRP010000045.1, read as the reverse complement.
GCCACCCTTGCGCCGGATGCGCCCGCCGAAATGCTCGTCGCGCCCATCCCGCTCCATCGCTCCAAGTTCCGCCGCCGCGGCTTCAACCAGTCGCGTCTGCTCGCCGCCCGCGCCCTCCATCGCCTGCGGCGCACCCATCCCGACTGGCGCCTCACCCTCCGGCCCCATCTGCTTCAGCGCCGCCGCGCCACCCGCAGCCAGGCCGGCCTCTCCTTGCGTGAGCGCCGCACCAACGTCCTCGACGCCTTCAACGTCCCCCATCCTGAAGCCGTGAAAGACCGCTCCATTCTGCTCGTGGACGACATCATGACCACCGGCGCAACCGTCCGCTCCGCCGCCCGCGCCCTGCTCAGCGCCGGCGCAGAATCCGTCTGGGTCGCCGCTCTGGCCCGCGCCGGCCGCTTCGCACCAGACTTCGACGCGGACGCCGAACTGCGCAACCTCCACGCCGTGCCGCTCGCCCCGCCCGGTAAACCGCAACTCTTTCCTATCCGTTCGTAGCAAGGCCCGTACCCATCGTTCACCGCATCGTCGTTCGTCCACGAGAGGGGAAAAGGATGTCGCTGGGAAAAGCCATGATTCACGCACGCAAGCAGAAAGCCGCCGTCCGCGCCGCCGCCTGGGCCGCCGAGCACACCGCGGTCGTTCACGCCACCCACATCCTGCAGATGCCCGTGCTCGTCCTCAACGCATCCTACGAGCCCATCAACATCTGCGGCGCGCGCCGCGCCCTGGTCCTCGTCCTCAAGGGCATTGCCCGCACTGAGGAGGAGCACGGCCTCACCCTCCACGCCCAGCGCTGCCACGTCCCCATGCCCTCGGTCATACGCCTGCTTGAGTACCGACGCATTCCCCACCAGACCCGCGCCCTCTCGCGCAAGAACATCCTGCTGCGCGACCGCAACACCTGCCAGTACTGCGGCACCGTCCTGCCGCCCGGCGAGCTCACCCTCGACCACGTCGTCCCGCGCTCCCGCGGCGGCAGCTCCACATGGGAAAACCTGGTCGCCTGCTGCCACGCCTGCAACCGCCGCAAGGGCAACCGCCTGCTCAATGAAATCGACGACATGATCCTGCTCCGCGAGCCGCGCCCCTTCTCGCTCCACACCAGCCGCCAGATCATGCGCATGCTCGGCCGCGGCGACGACCGCTGGCGCAAATACCTCTTCTATTGAGCCTTCAACCCGCGCCTTCGCCACGCGGCCACAACATTCCCCTCCACCCTGCGAGCATTTATAGTGCGTGCATCGGCTTTCCCGGCCTGTGAGGGTCCCAGCATGTCGCGACACTTCCGCTTGCCTTTCGTGTTGTCGATCCTGCTGGCGTGCGTCCGCATCTCCTCCGCACAGCCCTCAGCATCGCCCCAAACACCGCTCGCGCAGCCGGATGGCGCAGGCCCCGTCACCCTCGGCCAGTCCGTCGTGCCGCTCAACGGCCCATGGAAGTTCCACACCGGCGACTCGCCCATCGACCCCAAAACCGGCCAGTACCTATGGGCCGAACCCGGCTTCGACGACTCGAAATGGGAGTCGATGGACCTGACACCGGTTCCTGGTGTTGTCGACCCATTCGACGGAGACCCGCGCTGGGTACCCGGCTGGACTGCCAAGGGCCATCCCGGCTACATGGGCTGGGCCTGGTACCGGCTGCGCGTGCCTGTAGAAGAAAGACCCGGCGAGCGAATGGCCGTCAACGCGCCTTTAGAGGCCGATGACGCCTACCAGCTCTTTGCCAATGGGACGCACATTGGAAGCCTCGGCAAGTTCGACCCCCAGGGAAAGATTGTTGCCACCTATTTTCCGATTCCCGAGTTGCTTCTGGTGCCGCCAGCGCCCGTGCCTGCAGAGGTTGCGGTCGAGACCACACGCTCTCTGACATTCGCGTATCGAGTCTGGATGGGGCCCGTGGGGATGACCTATTCCGTTGCTCCCGGTGGGCTCCATTATGCTCCGCTGCTGGTGGCGGCCGGCAGCATGGCAGCGCAGAGCAAGCTTGACTGGAATGAATACACTGTCGAAAACATCTATCCGTGTTTCGAGGGGTTGGTCTTCCTGCTGCTGGCCATGCTGGCAGCCAGTGTGTTGCTGTTTGACCGTTCCGACATGGTCTATTTTTGGGTGGCCGGCGCCCTGATGATTACCGTGGCAAACGACGCTCTGAATCTTTTGATGCATGTCCCACATCTGCTCGATGCGAGAGTCTTTTTTCTAATCCTCTATGCGGTGCTGTATCCCATTCTGCTGGGCGCGTGGGCCATGGTGTGGTGGGTGTGGTTCCAGTTGAAGCGTCCTGCGTGGGCGCCGAAGGCGATCCTCGGTTTGACCCTTGGGAGCATGGCCGCTGACGCAGCGGCTTCAGCGTTCTCCTTCCGCTATCTTCCCCATGCGGTTTGGTCAGCGTTTGAGGCGGCCGGCTTGGTGGTTCGCGTGGCTCTCCTGCTGCTCCTGCTGCTGATCGTCGCTCTGGGGATTCGCAAGGAGAGCAAGGAGGGCTGGCTCGTGCTTCCCGCCGCGCTCGCGATGGTGTACGGCCTTTTCGGGCCTGAACTCTCCGAGCTGGGAGTGGGATACGTTTTTCATCCGTTCGGGATCATGTTCTTTCTCAGCTCACTGGGCGGTCTGTTCCTCGTTGCCGCTCTGGGCGTACTCATGCTGCGCAGGCTGCGACATTCGCTCGAGCGCCAGCGCCAAATGGCGCTCGACGTGAAGCAGGCGCAGGAGGTGCAGCAGGTCATCGTGCCGGAAGCGCGCAGTTCCTTTCCCGGGCTCGAAATCGAAAGCGAGTACCGCCCGGCCCGCGAAGTGGGCGGAGATTTCTTCCAGATTATTCCCAACAAATCCGACGGCAGCCTGCTCATCGTCGCCGGCGACGTGACCGGCAAGGGGTTGCAAGCCGGCATGCTGGTGGCCCTGCTTGTGGGCGCCATTCGCACCGCCGCCCGTTCCCATCCTGATCCGCTCGCTGTGCTCAAGGAACTCAACCTGAGTCTGCTCGGCCGCAGCGACGCGCAGGCCACCTGCCTCGCGCTCCGTATCGCGAAAGACGGCAGTGCCACGCTGGCCAACGCTGGCCACATCGCGCCCTATCTCAACGGCGAACCCGTCGCGATGGAGGGCGCACTCCCGCTCGGCATGATCGAGGCCGCAGATTTCTCCGTCATGCACTTCCAGCTCAAGCAACGCGACAAGCTGATGCTCATGTCCGACGGTATCGCGGAAGCCACAGACGCCAACGGCGCGCTTTTCGGCTTCGAGCGCATCCACGATCTGCTGCGCACCACCTGCAGCGCCGCCACCGTTGCCGCGGCCGCGCAAACCTTCGGACAGGAAGACGACATCAGCGTCATCTCCGTCACGCGCACCGCCGCCCTGCAGCCTGTCTAGGCCATCGCGCCGCTTTTTGATCCTGCGCGCAGCGGCTACTGCGGCTACTGCTTCGGCTGGCCTGGTGTCTGGCTCGGCTTTGTCGGCGTCGCTGCCGTCGGGGTCTGTGCCGGCGCACCCTGCGGCACGCTGCCCGCCGGCGGCGTAATGTCCTTGCCCGCAAAAATAATCCTCGACGTCGAGCCGTACCGCTTGTAGTCCGTGTACTTGATGATGTCGCGGATGTGCACGTCCTGTGACATGTAGCCGTACCCGCCGCTGAAGTGCAGAACGCCTTCCGCCTTGGTATAAACCGGGAACCAGTAGTGCCCGTCGACCTGCTGCCGCCACGTCATAAACGGCGGATGCAGGTCCTCGTGCCCCTTGCGCGTGTCGTCGGGCACCATCCGCCCGTCCGTCACCACAATCTGCAGGTCCGTCGCGTCCACCCAGATGCGCCCGTCCAGATACCGCTCGCCCTTTTCAATCTCCTTCGGCGTCACATCAAACACGTAGCAGTCCACCTCGTCCACGCGCTGCCGGCCCACGTAGGCGATGTTGTACTCCGGCACCTTGTCCGCGGTCAGCACAAAGGGATAGCCGTGCTCGATGTCGTAAAAATCCGACTGCGACATCTGCACCCGCGTCAGCGTGCTCTCCGGCGCGTACACCACCTTCTCTGTCCGCTTGCCCGAGGGGTCGAAGATCACGTCGTCCACCTCGTACCACTCGCCGTCCACCTTGTTGTCGTCGTCCAGCGTCTCCACCTTCGCCACCCGGCGATAGGTGTAGTGGTTCAGCGCGTCGCGAAACTCCGTCTCCTTGGCCGCGAACTCCTTGATGATCTGCTCCGGCGGAATCTTCGTCGCCGACACGTCCATCGGCCCGAATCCCGCGTCCAGCGGCATCGGCGTAAAGGTGTCCTTGCCCTGCGCCGCCGCGGCCGGACCCGTTGCCGCCGTCCCGGCCAGCGCCACAATCAATGTCGCCGCCGCCAGCGCCGCCCTTGCCCCTCCGCTTTGCACCTTCACTCCTGCCCCCATTTTTGCCGCGCGCGCACTCCGCTGCATCTCGAGTACTACCACGTTAGACGCATGGACGGGCCCGCCGGGTGGCCCACAGAATAGTAGCTGCGAATCCTGGAGGACCCGGTGTGTCCGCCTCGGGCAGGGGGTTGGCCGAGGGCCCGCACCCTGCCCCAACCAAAACAACCCGCTTGACTTGGTCTTCCCGAGCGTCACAATGAGTCTAGGCTCTCCACTTTCGGCCTGTTGGCAGCCCTGGCCCCGGGCGTGCGCCTTTCCCCGGCGTTCGTCCAATCGGTGGTGCAAGGCTCGCAACAAGGAGATCTCCGGTTTCCATGCCTGAGTCCTTCCACGTCCCGGCCTTTCTGCTCACGGTGCTCATGCTGCCGGCCTTCGCGCAGCTCTACCGCCGGCAACGGGACACGCGCGCCCTCCTCTGGATGCTCGGCTTTCTCTTCGCCGTCCTCCACATGCTGCAGGCTTACCGCCTCGGCCTCTGGGACTTCACCGATCCCCGGCTCCATCCCTGGGCCACCGCCGCCGGACTCTCCTGTGCGCTCATCAGCGCCGTCCTTTTTCTCGCCTCGTTCTCGCCCGCCGGTTTCCGCATCCGCGGCCATCGCATTCTTTACGCCGTCCCCTTCGCCATTCCCCTGGTCGCCTACGCCATCCTTTATGACGGCGTCTATCACGGCGACGTTCCGGCCCAGGTCTGGCTCATTCTCTTCCCGTCTCTCGGCGCGCTTTCGCTGCTCATCGGCTGCTTCTGGGCTTACTCCCGCCGGGCCATGCCCGCCTGGCTCACCCTCACGCTCTTCATCTTCCTGGGCGGCGCGGGCTTCCGCATCTGCGTCACTGTCGGCGGCCCCTGGCCGCTGATCTTTGCGGAAAGCGCCCTGCACCTCACCGCCGGCCTGCTCATCTTTTACGCCTCCCGCCGCCTCACGCCCGGAACCGTCCTCAGCGGGCTCGGCTTCTTCGTCTGGTCCTTCGCGCTGTGGGATATGCTCTCTTTGGTCACCTCCAGCCGACCGCCCCTGCCCGGCATTCTCTACATCGCCGCGCTCGGCCCGGTCCTGGCCGCCATCGGCATCTTTCTTCTTGCGCTTGAGGATGAAGTGGCCCTGATGCGTGCTGCCAGCCAGCGCGAGCATCGCGCCCGCACCGAGCTTGAGGCCTACACCGCCATCACCCTCTCCCGCCGCCGGCTGGAGGACTTTGACCGCCAGGCCCCGCTCATCTGCCAGACCATCGTCGACAACAGCCGCTTCGCTCAGGTCGCGCTGCTGCTGCGCCCCACCGTCGGGCCGTTTCGCCTTGCCGGCGTCGCCGGCCTGGACGAGCCGGCCCGCAATGCCCTCGAGGCCCTGGCCGGCCGCCTGCCCGTCACCGGCTTTCCGCCGCCTGGCTCCGCCTCACCCATCGTCGAAGGCGGCCTCTCCGTGCGCCTCAACTTCGAGCCCTGGCTGCTGCCCGGCGACGACCTTGAGCGCCTCGGCCTCACCCAAATCCTCGCCACGCCCCTCTACGGCGACTCCAGCCTCGACGGCCTCTTCCTCCTGATGGACGTGCGCGAACCCGAGCATCCCCTCCGCTCCGACGACATGATCCCCGTCGAGGTCTTTGCCGCGCGCGTCCAGTCCTCACGCAGCCAGACCCAGATGTTCGAAAAGCTCGTCGACGCCGAAAAGTTCGCCGGCCTCGGCCAGCTTGCCGGCTCCGTCGCCCGCCAGCTCAACAATCCCCTCACCGTCATCCTCGGCTACGCCTCCCTGCTTGAAGCCAGCCAGTCCATGACCACGCAGGAACGCCGCGGCGTCGAAGCCATCCTCGCCGAGGCCCGCAACATGCGCTCCACCCTCGAAAGCCTCTCCCGCATGTCCCATACTCAGGGAGAAAACTTCAACGCCATCTCCGTCACTGAGCTGCTCAGCGACATCGAGCGGCTCCACCGCTCTGAGTTCGTCCACCGCGGCATCGACTTCCGCCTCCACGCCGACCCGACCCTGCCCCGCGCCCTCGGCAACGCCCAGCAGGTCCGCCAGGCCGTGCTTTACTGCCTCCAGTTCGCCATGGAGGCCGTCGACAACCTCGCCTCCTCGGCCGAAAAATCCGTCCGCATTGACGCCAGCGTCGAAACCGACCACGTCCGCATCCTCATCGCCCACAGCGGCCCCGGATTCCTCCATCCCACCCGCGCCTTTGACCCCTTCGTCCCCATGCAGGCCGCCGGAGAAACCGCCGGACTCGGCCTCAGCCTCTGCGCCACCATCCTGCGCGAAAACAACGGCCGCATCTCCGCCGTCAACAAGGAGCCCCGAGGCGCAACCATCATCCTCGAACTCAAAGCCGCCTGAGTTTCCGCCTCCCGCCGGGTGCCCCATCCATTCCGCGCACTTTGCGGAATGGGTGGGACTCGCACACTTCCGCACTCCCACTGCAGAATGCCCTCCTGAGCGAGTCTGCGCACCCCACCCACACGCTGTCATCTTGAGCGCAGGTCGCGTCAGCGACCGAAGTCGAAAGATCCGCGGTTGTTTCTCCGCAGTGCTCGCCCCGCCACCTCGCCATATCCTGATGCTGCGTTGCAAGTATTCGTGGAGCTGGCAATCGAGTGCCACGGATATGATTGTGGCATGGTGCTGTGGCTTTGGTGCTGGCGTTGCGGGTGCCCTCGGTCTCGCTTCTGAGACCGGGGAGATTCCGGAGGGAGAAGGGGCCTTCAGGCCCCTGAATCGCCGTCCGCAGAAACAATGGGCTTCAGCCCCGGAGTCCTGCCCTCCTGAGCGAGTCTGCGCACCCCACCCACACGCTGTCATCTTGAGCGCAGGTCGCGTCAGCGACCGAAGTCGAAAGATCCGCGGTTGCTTTTCCCTAACCCCGCGCACGCCTTGTAACAGGGCACCCCTTCAGCCGTGCCGCAACACCGCAAAAAAGGACAGGGCTTCAGCCCCTGCGCGCTCAAAAAAATCTTCTCCAGCTTTGCCGATTAATTCCACGATAACGCGCACAATGGAAACAGTGGCCGGACTCCGGCCCGCAAACGGCCAGGGACAGGGACCCCCCCCACCCCCCCTACAAAATTTGCAGTTTTCCACAGCCGTTTTGCCGATTAATTCTCGATTCGGAGTATGCTGTCGGTTTTCCCATGACCTTCGCCCCCAAATCCGGCCGCAAACCCACCAGCCCGCGCGCATTCCTTGCGGAATCATCACTTTATGAGCACGCCGTCAAGGCCCTCGGCCGCCGCATGCGCACCGAGTCTGAGCTGCGCCGCCTGCTCGCCGCCCGCGCCGAGCCCGGACCCGTCGGCCACTCCGCCATCGACTCCGTCGTCCGGCGCATGAAAGAAAACGGCTACCTCAACGACCAGTCCTACGCCGAAACCTACGCCCGCCTCCGCCAGCAAAACGACAAATTCGGCCGCCGCCGCGTCCAGCAGGACCTCCGCCAGAAAGGCCTGCCCGCTCCGCTCATTGACGCGACCCTCGACGCCCGCTACGCCAACTTGAGCGAGGAAGCCCTCGCCCGCCAATACCTCGACCGAAAACGCATTCCAAAACCTGAAGGTCCGAAGGACACCGCGCGCATCATGCGTCGATTGGTCGCCGCCGGCTTCTCCACCGGCGTCATTTACAAAATCCTCCGCCAGTGGGAGGTCCCCGACGAAACCCTCGCCGCACTCGACAACGTTTCCGACAACCTTTCAGATGACCCCGCCGCTTCCGACTCCTGATCCGGCTTCTGCTCCGCGCCCCACTCGCTCAAGTCCCGCCCGCTTACTTCGCCGGAACAAATCGCAGCTTCGCCGGAGCTGTCACCTTGCCAGCAATCTTCTCCCGAATCGCCGCCAGCGGAGCATCCGCAACGAACTCCACCTTTCCATCGCTGCCCATGCGCACGCCCAGCTCGCTCCACAACGCGGGCAGATTCACCTCCACCGGCTTGTGCCGCCACTTGCGATAGAGATTCATCAGCACGTGCGTTCCAGTCGCGTGGTCGCCAATCTTCAGCGCTTTTTCAAGAGGCCACTCCTGGTCAATCGTGCCGCCCGCCGCCACCACCGCGCGCAGCGCGTCCGGCAATCCCATGCGATTGTCCGTTGCCTTGCGAATCTCCACATCCGCCACCAGGCAGAACAGCGCGCCGCCCCAGTAGGTCCGCGCCCAGGTATGCGTCCTGTCCAGCCCTTCATCGCCCGCGCGCGGCTCGCCTTGCGGCATCCCGCGCACCATCTCGCCCCACACCTCCTGCGCCGTCAGCTCGCCGGTCATCACCCGCGCAATCGGCTCAATGTAAGTGGCCTGGCCCTCCTCAATCCAATGCTGGTTCTCCGGCATGGAGGGGAACGCCATGTGCACCATCTCATGCGTCGCCACCCAGTCCTGGCGCAGGTCGGCCTCCGTCGCGTGCGCGCCAATCCGCAGCCGAGTAAACCCCGGGTAGCCGTCCATCCCGCCCCAAGTTGTCCCGCCAATTGCCTCGCGCCTGTGGCCCTGCTCCGGCACCACAAGAATCCGCGCCCGCGCCACCGGAAACCGCCCGTAATAGGCCGTCACCGCTGAGGCCGCCGCGCGAATGTGCCGCATCACCGCCTCCGGCGTCAGGTCCATCGCCCCTCGCGCGAAATCGACAGTGAGCGTTGCCCCGCCAATCTTCAACGGGCGGCTCTCGGCAATCCCCGCCCGCGCCACCCACGGTTGTCCCGCGCCCGCGCACACTCCCGAGTTCGGCGCGGCCACCAGTGCCGGAACCAGCGCCAGCCGCATCAGTCTATGGATGGGTCGTCCCAAAGGTGCAGCCATCTCTCACCCTCTCGCAGCGTACTCGGATTTTCCGTGCCGTCGTGCGCCGCGGCGGTTCACTGGCCGGGACTCGTCCATTCTCGCGCGCAGCGCCCGCGGCTCGCCAGTCCGGCCTGCGGCTCGCCTGTCCTGCCTGCGGCTCGCCAGTCCGGCCCGCGGCCGCCAGCCGAGCACGCCCGCTTCAACACACCGCCGCCACCCCGTTACACTGGAAAGGCTATGCAAGTCCGCTCCGGCAACGACATTCGCGAGACCTTTCTCCGCTTCTTTGAGTCGAAGATGCACCGCCGCGTCCACTCCTCTTCGCTCGTCCCGGCCAACGACCCCACGTTGCTCTTCACCAACGCCGGCATGAATCAATTTAAAGACCTCTTCCTCGGCGCGGAAAAGCGCGATTACGCACGCGCCACCACCTCGCAAAAGTGCGTCCGCGCCGGCGGCAAGCACAACGACCTTGAAAACGTCGGCTTCACCCGCCGCCACCACACATTCTTTGAGATGCTGGGCAACTTCAGCTTCGGCGACTACTTCAAGCGCGAGGCCATCCAGTTCGCCTGGGAGCTCGTGACCGACGAAAAATGGTTTGGCATCCCGAAGGACCGTCTCTACGTCACCATCTTCGAAGGGGTCGGAACCGGGGCCCCCGCGGACAGGTCTTCGTCCGCGGGGTGGAGCGGCGTGCCCCGCGACAACGAAGCCGAGCAGTTCTGGATCGAAGCCGGCGTTCCCAAAGAGCGCATCTTCCAGTACGGCCTCAAAGATAATTTCTGGCAGATGGGCGAAACCGGCCCCTGCGGCCCGTGTTCCGAGATCTTTTACGATATGGGCCTCGAAGCCGCCGAGACTCCCGGCGTCGATCTCCCCTTCGGAAAAGATGACGCCCGCTACGTCGAAATCTGGAACCTCGTCTTCATGCAGTTCGATCGCAGCGCCGTCGTCGACCCCGCAACCAAGCAGACCACCTACAAATTGACGCCGCTGCCCAAGCCGTCCATTGACACGGGCATGGGCCTCGAGCGCGTCGCCGCCGTCCTCCAGGGCAAAATCTCCAACTTCGAAACCGATCTCTTCACGCCGTTGATTAAACGCGCCGTGGAGCTCACCGGCTTCGAAAATCGATTGGTTCCCCCCGGTGTGGTCGGAGACTTGCTGAATCGCGACACGGTTATCAGATCACAGGAAATACAACAACGACGAACCGAGTTGAGGTTGCAGGCTGCTCCATCACTTCGCATCATCGCCGACCACGCCCGCGCCGCCACCTTCCTCATCTCTGACGGCGTCGTGCCCTCCAACGAAGGCCGCGGCTACGTCCTGCGCAAAATCCTCCGCCGCGGCATTCGCCACGGCCGCCTGCTCGGCCAGGAACAGCCCTTCATGTGCCACATGGTCTACGCCGTCCGCGACCTCATGCAGGGCGCATACCCCGAGCTCATCGACTCCGCCGACCGCATCTCCAAAGTCGTCGAAGCCGAAGAAAAGCAATTCGACCGCGTACTGACACACGGAGCGGCGAAGCTCGATTCGGCAATTGCTACGGCGATCTCCGAGTTCAAGCTAAATACAAACCCTGAGGCTCTAGCGCAAATCGAAAAAGATGCAGGGTTCGCCCCAGGTTCTGTCCTTCATCCTCCACCTCCAGAGAGGCCAGAGCTGGACGGAATGATTGCCTTCCACCTCTACGAAACCTTCGGCCTCCCACTCGACTTCATGGTCGATGCCGCGCGCGACGCCGGCGTCGCCTTCGACCACGCCGGCTTCGAGGCCGCGCGCGCTGAGGAGCAGGCCCGCGCCCGCGCCTCCTGGAAAGGCGGCTCGCAAAAAACCGCCAGCCCCGCCTTCCGCGACCTTCCCAAGTCCATTTTCGAAGGCTACAAGCAACTCACTTCCACGAACTCTCAAGTCCTCGCCATCGTCAAGGACGGCGTCGGCGTTCCCGCTGCTGCGCCGGGCGACCAAGTCGAAATCGTCCTCGACCACACCAGCTTCTACGGCGACTCCGGCGGCCAGATCGGCGACACCGGTTTTTTCCTGGCTTCGGATGGAAATTCTACCGTCGCCGAAGTTCTCGGCTGCGTCCTTCCCGTGCAGGGCGTCCGCGCCCACGAGGCCCTGCTCCGACAGTCCCTCGCCGTCGGTGACACCGTCAACACCGTCGTCGACGGCCCCCGCCGCGACGCAATCCGCCGCAACCACACCGGCACGCATCTGCTCCACGCCGCGCTGCGCCAGGTCCTCGGCACCCACGTCAAGCAGGCCGGCTCGCTCGTCGCGCCCGACCGCCTCCGCTTCGACTTCTCTCACTTCGCCCAGGTGGCCGACGAAGAGCTGCAGGAGATCGAGGAGATTGTCAACCGCGAAGTCCTCTCCAACGCGCGCGTCGAGACGCTCGAAGACGTGCCCATCGACGTCGCCGTAAACGAGTACCACGCCATGGCCCTCTTCGGCGAAAAGTATGGCGACAAGGTCCGCGTCGTCAAACTCGCTGACGGATTCTCCACCGAGCTCTGCGGCGGCACCCACACCGCGGCCACCGGCGAAATCGGCCTGCTCAAGCTCACCGGCGAAGCTGCCGTCTCCAGCGGCGTGCGCCGCATTGAGGCCATCAGCGGCCTCGGCTCGCTCAGCACCTTCCGGCGCGACTTTGAAGTGGCCCAGCTCGCCGCGCAAATCGCGCCCAGCGCTGACGGCGACCTGCCCGCCGCGCTCCGCGCCCGCATGGAAGCCCACGAAGACGAGCTCAAGCATCTGCGCCGCGAGCTCGAAGAGATGCGCATGAAGTCCGCCGCCGGCGGGCTCGACGAAGCCATCAGCCGCGCCGTCGAAGTCAAAGGCATCCGCCTCGTCACGCATCGCGCCGACGCGCTCGAGCGCGGCCAGCTCCGCACGCTTGTCGATAACCTGAAGCAGAAGCTCGGCGAAGGCGTCGTCGTTCTTGCCTCCGCGCAGTCTGAGGGCAAAGTGGGCCTCATCGCCGGCGTCACACCCGGCCTCGTCAAACGCATCCAGGCGGGCAAGCTTGTCGGCGCTGTCGCCAAACTTGTCGGAGGCTCCGGCGGCGGCAAGCCGGAGATTGCAGAAGCCGGCGGCAAGGATCAGTCGCAGATTGACGCCGCGCTCGCCGCCGCGCCCGGCATCGTCGCCGATCTGCTCGGCTAGCGCGGAGTTCCCGCCGCGTTCACAACATTCGCCGATGCTATTGTTGGTTCCCTGCGGCTGCCGAGTTCCGAAGAAATGCCGTACTCTTGGCCCATGGGTTGGTTGGACCACGAGCGGGAGATAATCGAGGCGCTGCGCTGGCGCCTGCTGGATTGGTACGGCGACAATCAGCGCAACCTGCCCTGGCGCGGCAGCGGCGACCCGTATGCCGTTTGGGTCTCGGAAATCATGCTCCAGCAAACCCGCGTCGCCGTGGTTGTCGAACGCTATGCAGCGTTTCTCTCCCGCTTTCCCAACCTCGAATCGCTGGCTGCCGCGCCCGAGCAGGACGTGCTGGCGCTGTGGAGCGGCCTTGGCTACTACCGCCGCGCGCGCATGCTCCACAAGGCCGCGCAGTTTGTCGTGGAGAACCACGGCGGCCGGCTGCCCGCAACTGCCGCTGCGCTGCGTCTGCTGCCCGGCATCGGCACTTACACCGCCGCCGCCATCGCCAGCATCGCCCACGATGAGCGCGTGGCCGTCGTCGATGGCAACGTCGAACGCGTCCTCTGCCGGCTCTATGGCTGGGAAGCACCCGCGCGCGCCGGCTCTTCGCTTCTCCGCCGCCGCATTCAGGCCGAGGCCGACAAGCTCGTCGATCCGCGCCACCCCGGCGACTTCAACCAGGCCATGATGGAACTGGGCGCAACCGTCTGCACTCCGCGCAATCCCCGCTGCCTGGCCTGCCCGCTGGCCACTGAGTGCGCCACCCGCGGCGAGCATCGCACCGGCCCGCGCCCGCGCATGCTCAGCCAGCAGGTTGCCTGCGCACTCGTCCTGCGCACCGGCAGCCCTTCCGGCCCCGCCGCGAAAATTGTCACGCGAGAAGTCCTGCTCGAACAGCGCTCGCCGGAGCAGACCGTGATGCCCGACCTGTGGGAGCTGCCCGCGCTGCGCGAAGTGGAAGTGCCCGACGCCGATCTGCGCATGACCGTGCGCCACGCCATCATGCAGACCAACTACTACGTCCGCGTGCGCAACGTGGCAGAAGAAGAAGTGGACGCGCTCACCGTGCCCGGCGGCCGGCGCTGCTGGGTTTCGCTGGCGCAGGCCGGCGGCATGGCGCTCACCGGCCTCACCCGCAAGGTCCTCACCCGCGCCCACCTGCTGCCCACCGTGCATCTGCAGGCTCTCGCGCAGAAAGTTGAGCTCGAAGTCAGCTGAAGTTTCGCGGTGATCGCGCCAGTGTGCGCCGCCTTGTCAGTAGTAGTCCGCGCAGCTCAGATAGTAGCCGCACTGCGTGCACACCAGCTTGCAGTGGTGGCCCGTCAGCCGATGGCCGCACGTGGGGCAAATCTGGCAGTGGTGATCCACTCCAGTTTCTGCGCGGGCTTCCGCGCCCATTTCCGTCTTCGCACCCGTTTCCGCCCCCACGGCGCAATCCGCACCACGTTGTGAGACTTCCGGGCCAAGATTCGGCCGGAAATCCGGGTCCAGGGCGCTCGGTCTCTGCGGCAGCATGGGGCAGAGATTACCATAAGAGACAGGGCAACCTGCCCGGCAGATTCCCGGCAGGTGCCTCAGGCATCATCGTTCTGATGCGCCGCGCTTGCTTCCCCGGCGGCGGCGCGCAACTACCCACAAGTTTTCTCCGGACTCCGGAGCCCCCAAGGAGGGATTTATGGCAAGCAAGGCAAGTGCGGTTTGGACAGGTTCACTGAAGGAAGGCAAAGGCACCATCTCCACGGCAACGGGCGTGCTGAAGGACGCCAAATACTCCTTCGCCACGCGTTTTGAAGGCGCGGACTCGGGCACCACGCCTGAGGAGCTGATCGCGGCAGCGCATGCAAGCTGCTTCTCCATGGCGCTGGGCGCGCAGCTCGGCGGCGCGGGCCTCACGCCGGAGTCGATCGAGACCCACGCGGCCGTCACGCTGGCCAAGACCGACGGCGGATTTGCCGTGACCAAAATCGCTCTCACCTCCACGGCCAAGGTTCCCGGCGCCAGCAAGGAAGCGTTTGACAAAGCTGCCGCCGATGCCAAGGCCGGCTGCCCCATCTCCAAGCTCTTCGCCAACAACACTGAAATCACGCTCGACGCCAAGCTCGTTTAACCCGCCGCGCCGCGCGTTTCGGCACAATCGCAGCCGGTCCCATCTTCGGGGCCGGATTTTTCATTCTCTGCGCGCCGGACTTGCACCTTCAGCGGCACCTCCGCGCGTCCAGGAGCGTGGGATAATTTTTAGAGCGTCAGCGGGGTCTGGCGCGGAGCGAGCGAGATGAAGCGTGCGGGCCCGGCCCTGTTTCTGCCTATTCTTCTGTTGAGCGCGGTTGCATGGGCTCAGCAGCTCCCGGCCACCATGACGAAGATGGAGGTTCTGCTGCAGAGCCCGGACATTCCCTCCACCAGCTACGCGGCCAAATCCGAGGTCCTTTACCGCGCCGGAGACTTCTATTGCCGAATGGAGGAGCAGGCCGACCCCGAGCACGGAATCCACGGCCTGATGATTATCCACGAGCCGGACGCATGGATGGTGAACCTGGCCACGAAGACCGCGCTGCACATCGTCGATCCCGGCCCAACCCGCCATTGCCGCATGCCCATCTTTGCCGACCGGTTGCGCGACATGCCCGCGGACCAGCAGAAGCAAATCGGCGATCTCGAATTCGGCCGCGAGCTTGAGTTCTTCACCGACCGCGGCGCAACCGGGCGGCCCGGACCCGTTCTGCAGGGCAAAAAGACCATGATCTACGAGTTGCAGTTCGGCGCTTCCAGGCTCGCGCTCTTCACCCACGGCGACCCGCCCATCCCGCTCGCCGTGGTGTGGAGAAGGGACAAGACCCACGAGATCTTCTGGTATTCCGGCTACGGAAAGGTTCCGTTTGACGCCTCGCTCTTTGCAAAGCCCAGCGGCATCACCGTCACTGAAGCCAAGCCGGACTCCGGAGCCGCCAAGTGAGCTTGGTGAGCCTGCGCCGCGCCGGCCGCGGCCCGGCGCTTTTCCCTTGACACCCTTTTCCCTTGACACTTGGGAAACCCGCGCGCGACAGTCAATGGCGCGGCGCGCCCGACTCAAAATCCCCCTGCGAGCATCCCCGCCAACGATTCCGTTGAATTTCCCGCGCCGCCCGGAGACGCTTCCATGCATCATCTTCACTTCAACCACTGGGCCGTGCTGGCCTGCGCCTTTTTTTTATGGCTTCTTGGCGCGGCATGGTACTCGCCCGCCACCTTTGCCAAGCCATGGATGGCCATGCTCAAAATCGAGCGCGACCCCAGCCGCCGCGGCAGCATCTTCTTCGCCATGTTCGCCTCGCTCGTCGGTGACATGCTGACGGCTTTCATGATGGCGCATCTCATCGGCTGGTCCCACGCGGATACCCTCGGATGGGGCGCGCTTGTCGGCTTCATCGCCTGGCTGGGTTTCTTCGCGGCGCCCAATTATCCGCAGGGCCTCTACGAGCGCCGTCCCTTCGGCCTCTTCCTCATCAACAACGGCTACTGGCTGGTGGGCCTGGTCGTCGTGGGCGGAGTTCTCGCCGTCTGGCGGTAGGGCCGGGAGCAGACCCTCGGGCCGCCGCGCACTACAATCAATGGCATGAGCAAATCCGTGATTGCCTCGGATGGGGCGCCCCCAGCCATCGGCCCGTACTCGCAAGCCATTCGCACCGGGAACCTGATCTTCACCGCCGGCCAGATTCCCCTCGACCCGGCCACCGGGCAGGTGGTCTTCGGCGGCATCTCCGAGCAGACCACCCGCGTGCTTGAAAACCTGAAGGCCATTCTCGAGTCCGCCGGCAGCAGCCTGTCGCAGGTGGTCAAAGCTACCGTCTTTCTGAAGGACATGGGCGAGTTCGCCGCCATGAACGCCATCTACGACGGCTATCTGGCAACGGATGACGCCGCTCCGCCCGCGCGCACCACGGTCGAGGTGGCGCGGCTGCCCAAGGATGTGCTTGTCGAAATCGAATTCGTCGCGGAGGTCTGAGCCGCATTCATCGGCCGGCACAGGCTCCGCATCCCCGCAACAGGAGGGTCCCCATTCATGAGCGAACAACCTGAAAAAATCGTCCGATCCGACGGACAGTGGCGCTCCGTGCTCACCCAGGAGCAGTACCAGGTCCTGCGCGAGAAGGGCACCGAGCGCCCCTTCACCGGCGTGCTGACGGAAAACCACGAGACCGGCAACTATCACTGCGCCGGCTGCGGCGCGCTGCTGTTTCTCTCCGGCGCAAAGTTTGATTCGCATTGCGGCTGGCCCAGCTTCATGCTGCCCGCCGACTCAAAATCCGTGGAGGAGCACGAGGATATGAGCTTCGGCATGCGTCGCGTTGAGGTCACCTGCGCCCGCTGCGGAGGCCACCTGGGCCACGTCTTTCCTGACGGCCCGCAACCCACCGGCCTGCGCTATTGCATCAACTCGGCCTCGCTCACCTTCCAGCGCGCGAAGTAGAAAATCGCCGCATGAACCGGGCCGTTTACCCTGTTTCCATGCCTCTTCCCAGATCTCTGCGCCGAATCGCGATCTTCTCCGTGGCCGTGCTGGCGCTTCTCGCGCCCGCTGCCGTCCAGCTTTCCGCCCAGGCACCCGCCGCGCACCAAGACCTGCAACACGAAGACGCAACACTTGACGCGCAGATCGCCGCAATCGCCGCCGCGCACAAGGGGCGCGTTGCCTTGTTCGCACGGAATCTCCGCACCGGAGAAACCGCGTCGCTCTCGCCCGACCTGCCGGTGCAGACAGCGTCCGTCATCAAGATGGGCATTCTGCTCGACGCCGCCGAGCAGATTCGCGCCGGCCGCGCCACGCTGGAGGAGCGGCTGGTCCTGACCAAGGCGAACCAGGTTCCCGGCTCGGGCGTGCTCGGCGTGCTCACCCCGCCCATCGCGCTCACCCTGCGCGACACGCTCATGCTCATGGTGGTGCTGAGCGACAACACGGCCACCAACATGGCCATTGACCGGCTTGGACTCGCGCACATCAACGCCACGCTGCGTGCTGCGGGCCTGCGCCAGACTGTCCTTTACAAGAAGGTCTATCTGCCGCCCTCCGGGCCCATGCCTGCTGACCAGCCGCGATTCGGCCTGGGCAAGACCACGCCGCGGGAGATGGCCTCCATCATGACGCGCTTCGCCCGCTGCAACCTAGCCCTCGGAAAATCCGTGCCCCTACCCGGCGACGGCCCGCTCTGCGGCGCCATCCTGCACATGCTGCGCAACCAGCAGGACCGCGACAGCCTGCCGCGCTATCTTGAGTCGCTCGACACCAGCGAGCACGGATCGG
Organism: Occallatibacter sp.; assembly: GCA_035534635.1. Lineage (GTDB taxonomy): Bacteria > Acidobacteriota > Terriglobia > Terriglobales > Acidobacteriaceae > Telmatobacter. The sequence continues at coordinate 24,060 of DATLRP010000045.1, read as the reverse complement.
CCATCGCCAACAAGACCGGCGCTCTCGATCGCGTGCGCAACGACGTGGCGCTGATCTCCACCAAGGCCGGCCCGGTCGTCATCGCCGCCTTCACCTTTGACAATGTTGACCAGCGCTGGACCGGCGACAACGATGCCGAAAAGACGCTGGGCAGGTTGGCGCAGGCCATCGTCAACCGCTGGTCGCCCGCCGGGTTGGATGCCGCGGCTTTTCCGTGGGACAATCCGCTGGCGCCGCCCGCGAATGGGTCGCCAGCAAAGACCCTCCCTTAGCAGGAAACGCAGGCACAACAAAACCCCGTCCTGCGCCGGACGGGGCTCTGGGCCTTTTCAAGCTTGAAAACCGCTGCTGTTGTGCTTACGCCTTGGCGATCTTGCCGGCCTTGATGCAGCTTGCGCACACGCGAATGCGCTTGGGCGCGCCGTTCACCAGCGCCTTCACCGCCTGCAGGTTCACGTTCCAGCGCCGCCGCGTCACGTTGTGCGCGTGCGAAATGTTATTGCCAAACTGCGGCTTTTTGCCGCAAATGTCGCATACCTGTGCCATCGCAAAACTCCAAACACATGAAATGTCGGTTTCCGCATCCGCCGCGCCGCCCGCAAAGGCATTCGCTTTGCCGGTCTCCCAATTCCGGGGTCCTGCGGGCCGCCGCGAACCTGAGAGACAGCACGGAACAGTGCGCCGCGGAGGGTCGAATGGACACGCCACCCCTCAGCCTGCCGAACTCCCAGTATATCGCGAAAGCACCCACGCGGCCAATTCCGGCTGGTTTGTTCCCGCAGACCCGTTCCATACCGGCCGCCAAACGAAAATGCTGGAACGGAGGCCAACTCCTTTATGATTCTCGCTTAACCGGCAGGCTCAATCTCTCACGCAAGGCGCTGGCAGGCAAGGCGGCTTCATGACGAAATCCGCATCCGCGACACCAGAACCCAAATCCCAGCTTCGCAAATCCATGGGCTTCTGGGACGTGCTGCTGTTCAACATTGCCACGGTGCTGGGCCCGCGCTGGATTGCCGCCGCCGGGCACAACGGCACTTCGTCCATTAGCCTCTGGGTCATCGCCGCCGTCTTCTTCTTCGTCCCCGGCGCGCTGGTCATCAACGAGCTTTCGTCGCGCTTCCCGCAGGAGGGCGGACTCTACGTCTGGTCCAAGGAGGCCTTCGGCGACTTCCATGGATTCCTGACCGGCTGGACCTACTGGATTTACACCGTCTTTTACTTTCCCGGCCTGCTGCTGGCCAGCGCCTCCATGTCGGCTTACATCTTCGGCGGGCGCGGCGTGGCTCTCTCGCAGGACCGCGGCTTTCAACTCTCTGTTTCGATGGGCCTGCTTCTGGTGGCCGTGGTCCTGAACATCATCGGCCTCAACATCGGCAAGTGGCTGCAGAATGCGGGCGGTGTGGGCACTTACGTGCCGCTCGTCATGCTGGCCCTGATCGCCGCCATCGTTTGTTTTCATCACGGCTCGGCCACGCACTTCACCGTGGCCAACATGCTGCCCCACCTGGACATGAGCACCATCAATTTCTGGTCGCAGATTGCCTTCGCCTTCACCGGTCTTGAACTGGTCTCGGCCATGAGCGAGGAAGTGCGCGATCCGCGGCGCACCCTGCCGCGCGCGGTCTTTGGCGCCGGCGCGCTCATCGCGCTCATGTATATCGTGGGCACCTTCGCCGTGCTGGCGCTGCTGCCGGCCTCGGCCATCGATCCGCAGGCCGGCGTTTTCCACGCGCTCACCACAGGCTCCATCTCGCTGGGCCTTGGCTTTCTTGGCGTTCTGGCCGCCGTTTTTGTCACCTTCGGCAACGCCGGTGGCGTCGGTTCCACCGTGGCCGGAATCGCGCGCGTGCCTTTCGTTGTCGGCATTGACCGCTACCTGCCCGCCGCCTTCGGCAAGATTCATCCCAGGTGGAAGACCCCATACATCTCCATCCTCGTGCAGGCCGCGCTTTCCGGCGCAGTGCTGCTGCTGAGTCAGATTAACTCGACCACCATGCGCGCCTACCAGTACCTGATTGACGCAGGCATCATCCTTTACTTCATTCCGTTTCTTTACATGTTTGGCGCGGTCATCAAGCTGGCCTATCGCAAAGGCCGCAAGGAGAACAAGCAGGCAGTGCTGGTGCCCGGCGGCCTGGTAGGCGTGTGGATCTGCGGCGTGCTCGGGTTTTCCGTGGTGGGGCTCGGTATCGCCTTCTCCTTCATCCCGCCCGGCGAATTCTCGAGCAAAGCCAGCTTCGTGGAGCTGCTGGCGGCCACCACCGTTGGCACCGTCCTCATCGGGCTTGTGCTCTACTGGCGCGGCGCCCGAAGCAAGCCCCGAAGCGCCTGAGACGTGCGCGTCCCTCGGGCAGGGACGCACGCTTGCCGGGGAGACGCGGCGCGATGCATGATGAACATTCCCGTGGAATGGGTGAGGCGATGAAGCGAATTCTCAATCGAAGTGGTCTCTCAATCGTGCGGCCAATCGTGCGGCCAATCGTGCGGCACGGCGCTGCCGGCTTGCCGCGCGCATCGCGTTGCTGGGCATTCGTGCTCATGCTATGTGTTGCGGGCTCGGCGGCCCTTGCGTGCGCGCAGGCCGGCGTTCCCAACGAACGCCAGATGTCGGGCGACGATCCCGCGAATCCCGGACCGCTCGCGCATCTTTCCGGCAGCCTGCGGCCAAAGGCGGTGCGCGCGGCCATGCGCAAGGTGGCCGACTGGCAGCTTGCGCGCGTTCAGGATCAATACAGCCGCGACTGGACCTTCGCCACGCTTTACATCGGCATGCTTGCCGCCTCTGAAACGCTGCATGACGCGCGCTACAGCGACTACGTGCGCCGCGAGGATGAGCACTATGTCTGGACTCTCGGCCCGCGCAAGATTCACGCCGACGACCAGATCATCGGCCAGTCCTATCTCTGGTTTTATGCCCGTGATCACGACCCCAAGCAGATTGCGCAGATGCGCGCGCAGTTCGATGAGGTGAGCAAGCTGCCGGACGATCCCGCCAAGCCTGTCTGGTGGTGGTGCGACGCACTCTTCATGGCTCCGCCCACGTGGACCGAGCTCGCCGCGGTGACGCATGACGGCGCGTATATCGACTACATGGACCGCGAGTGGCACATCACCTCCAATTTGCTCTGGGACCCGCAAGAGCATCTCTTCTTCCGCGACGCGACCTTCCTCGACAAGCGCGAGAAGAACGGGCAAAAGATCTTCTGGTCGCGCGGCAACGGATGGGTGATCGCCGGGATTGCGCGCGTGCTCACGTTTCTTCCCGAGAACGACCCGCGGCGCCCCTTCTACGTGGAAAAATTCCGCCAGATGGCCGAGAAGCTGCGCACGCTGCAGGGCAAGGACGGACTGTGGCGTCCCGGCCTGCTGGATGCGGCGGCTTATCCCTATCCGGAAGACTCGGGGTCGGCTTTTTTCGTCTACGCGATGGCGTGGGGCATGCGCAGCGGCATCCTCAGCCCCAAGGAGTTTCGTCCTGTGGTGGCGCGCGGATGGCGCGGCCTGATTGCGCACATTTACGAGGACGGCCGCCTGGGCAGCACGCAGCCCATCGGCTCCGAGCCCGGCGCCTACGGTCCCGGCGCGAGCTACGTCTTCGGAACGGGGGCCTTCCTGATGGCCGGCTCAGAGATTGTGGAGATGGACAAGGGAAAGGCCGCCCACAAAATGTGGTAGCGGAACACATGCATTCAGGAATGGCATGAGAATGGTTCTGGAACAGTTCAGCCTTGAAGGAAAAGTGGCGTTGGTCACGGGCTCTTCGCGCGGTCTGGGCGAGGGCATTGCGCGCGCGCTGGCCCAGGCCGGCGCAGATGTGGCGGTGCACGGCTCGCGGTCGGTTCCCGCTAAGGTGGTTGCACAAATCGAAGAGCTGGGCGTGCGGTCGTTGGGGCTGGTGGGCGATGTCAGCCGGCCCGAGGTCTGCGCTTCGCTGGTGGAGCAGGTGGCCGGCCACTTCGGCATCCTCGACATCCTGGTGAATAATGCGGGAACCATTCGCCGCGCGCCCGCGCTGGAACACTCGGACGAAGACTGGCAGACGGTGATCGATACGAATCTTTCCAGCGTTTTTCACCTCACCAAAGCCGCCGGACGGCACATGGTTCCGCGCGGCAGTGGAAAGATCATCAACATCGCATCGCTGCTGACTTTCCAGGGCGGCATCACCGTGCCTTCATACGCTGCGGCAAAGGGCGGCGTGGGCCAGTTGACCAAGGCCTTCGCCAACGAGTGGGCGGCGAAGGGCGTGAACGTGAACGCCATCGCGCCCGGGTATATGGAGACCGACAACACCGAGGCTTTGCGCGCCAATCCCGACCGCTCGCGCCAGATTCTCGAACGCATTCCCGCCGGCCGCTGGGGAACGCCGGAGGATTTGGCTGGCGCTGCGGTCTTTCTCGCGTCGCGCGCGAGCGATTACATCCACGGCCATGTGCTCGTGGTCGACGGCGGCTGGCTGAGCCGCTAGGGGAGCTGCGCGTACAAAACCTGTCGAGCAGCAGAATGATTGGACAGGGAAAGAATGGTGGCCAGGGACGGGCCAGAAAATCGATGCTCCCGTCGACGCCGGCCTTTCGAAGGGCCGCGGGCTTTTCCCGTGCGCTGCGCGCAACGGCCTGTCGCGCGGCCGGAATCAAATGGACAGGGAAAGAATGGTGGCCAGGGACGGGATTGAACCGCCGACGCCGGCCTTTTCAGGGCCGCGCTCTACCACTGAGCTACCTGGCCTCAGCGAGGACTTGGTTGCAATTTCCTGTGCGGGGGTCCGGCGAAGGCCGGAGAACCGGGGTGGGTGAGTCCACGAACAGTCGGCTGCAACAACCTGTGTAGTATAGCAATTCCGCGCTCTCGCGCCAAACCTCAGCCGGTCACGGAAAGAGCTGGCACTGCGCCGCGCAACGGGTGCCCGCTCGACTACACTGGAGAGCAACCATGAGCCGGAGAATCCTTTCCTTCTTGTGTCTTTTCGCGGCGGCCGCGCCGCTGCTGCGCGCCCAGCACACCAATCATGAGGCGGACGCCGAGGCCCGCGCCACGCGCGCCTATTCTGTCGCAGTGAAGGGCGGCCCGCTCACGCTGCGGGCATTTCTGGTCCAGTTTCCCAAGGGCGCGGACCTGCACGTGCATCTGTCGGGTGCGGTGTATGCCGAGACATTCCTGAAGGACGCGGCCGAGGACGGCATGTGCGTGAACACGCGGACGCTGAGCTTTGCCCAGCCTCCCTGCGTTGCGCCGCTGGAGCCGGCCAGGCAAGTGAACGCCGGCCTGACCGATGCCGAGCAGGACCTGTATGACCGGCTGGTGGACGCGTTTTCCATGCGCAGCTTTGTGCCCACGCCGGAATTCAGCGGGCACGACCAGTTCTTCTCCACCTTCGACCGTTTTGGCGGCCTGAGCAAGCGGCACCGGGGCGAGTGGGTGGACGAGATTGCGCGGCGGGCGGCGGACCAGAACCAGCAGTATCTTGAGCTGATGTCGACGCCGGCCTTCAGCCACGCCAAGGCCATTGCGGACCAGATTGGATGGACTCCTGACGTTGCCGCAATGCGCCGTGAGCTGTTGGCGCACGGGCTGCGCGACGAGGTGAAGCCGGACCTTGAAGCGGCAAGCGTGGCAGAAACCGGGCGGCTGCGGCTGGAGAATTGCGGCACGCCGCAGGCCCAGCCCGCATGCGGCGTTACGGTGCGGTATCTCTATCAGGTTTTGCGCGGAAATCCGCCGCAGGAGGTTTTTGCCCAGGCGCTGCTGGGTTTTGAAACGGTGCGGGCGGCGATGGAGGCGCACGACGACACATGGGTCGGCGTCAATTTTGTGATGGCCGAGGACGGTGCGATCTCCATGCGCGATTACACGCTGCAGATGCGCATGGTGGGCTTTCTGCACGCGCTCTATCCCAAGGTGCACATCAGCCTGCACGCGGGCGAGCTTGCACCTGGCATGGTGCCGCCGGAGGGATTGCGCTTCCACGTCCGGCAGGCGGTGGAGCTGGCCCATGCCGAGCGCATCGGCCACGGCGTGGACGTGATGTACGAAACGAACGCGAACCAGTTGCTGCGCGAGATGGCAGAGAAGCACGTGATGGTGGAGATCAACCTCACGTCGAACGCCGGCATTCTGGGCATCACGGGCGACAGGCATCCCTTCCCCATTTATCTCGCGCGTCATGTGCCGGTCGCGCTCTCCACCGATGACGAAGGCGTGAGCCGCATCGACCTGACCCACGAGTATGTGCGCGCGGCGCTCACCTATCACCTGAGCTATGCGCAGTTAAAGATGCTCGCCCGGACGGGAATGGAGCACAGCTTTCTGCCCGGCGCGAGCCTTTGGGCGCGCGAGGACATCTTCACCGAGCCGGCCGCGGCCTGCCGGGGCGAAGCGCTGGGCGGCGCGCGGCCGGATTCGGCGTGCCGGGCATTGCTGGCCGGCAGCCAGAAGGCCGCCGCGCAGTGGGAGCTGGAGCGGCGCTTCCGGGCCTTCGAAGCAACGTTCTAAGTCAGCGAGTCAGCAGGTCGGCAAGTCAGCGAGTCTGCGAGTCGCTGGGTTGGCCGTGCCGGCCAGATTCCGTTTGACTTTTACGCGGCTGGCTGCAATCGTTGCTTCAATTCCAGAAACGAAAATCGATTCAAGAAGCAACGGGCCAGGCAGCAACCGATACAGCGAAATGGGGAGGTTGGTATGGCGACTGCGCCTGCGGTGCAGGGACGGGGCAGCTTGTTGCACACGCGCGGGACATGGAGCCCGCGCGAGGATCGGACAGCATTCGCGGTGTGGCTGGGCGTCATCTGGGTGGGGATGATTGCAGGCTTTGGCCTGGACTTTCCCACGTATCTGCATCAGAGCCCGCCGGCGCCGCTGATTCTGCATGTGCATGCGGCGGTGTTCGCGGTGTGGATGCTGATTGCGACGGCGCAGGTGACGCTGGTGATGAAGGACCGCGTGCGCTGGCACATGAAGATGGGCTGGTTCGCGGTGGGCTGGGCGTGCGTGATGGCGGTGGTGGGACCGTGGGCGGTGATGTCCTGGATGGCGCTGAACGTGCATACGCTCCTCCATCCTCCTCTCCCGCATCCGCTCCTTCCTCCACAGTTTCTGGCGGTGAATCTGGTGGACCTGGCGGGCTTTCTGGTGCTGCTGGGGTGGGGGCTGACGCTGAGGAAGAATCCGGCGGCGCACAAGCGGCTGATGATTCTGGCCACGGTGTCGCTGGCCGATCCGGGATTCGCGCGAATCTCCACGAACGTGCTGACCTGGCACCCCTCCACGGCGTTTGGATTTTTCTGGCTGGTGTTTTACGGCAATGTGCTGCTGGTGGGGCTGATGCTGGGTTGGGACGGGTGGCGCGGGCGGCTGATGCAGCAGGAGGTGATTGGCGGCGTGGGGATGCTTGCGGCGATGTATGGTGCGGCGACGCTGTTCTTCTGGGCTCCGTGGCAGGCCGCGACGCTGGGCTGGGTGCAGGCGTGGGCGCGGCACTTCGGGTGAGATAGAAATAGCAAAATCAGCGCGCCGGCAAGTCGGCGCTGGCGCAGTTCGCGGGGTCAGCGATGCGGGCAGCCGGGCCAGCAACAGGGACGGCGCTGGCCTTCTTTTAGATGGATGCAGACGCGCTCGACATGCTGCTTTCGAGTTTCCGGCTTTTTGACGGACTGAACCCAGCAGATCCATTCATTGCGGGCCAGGGGCGTGATGTCCTCCCACACGGCGCGCGCGGCGGGGTCGGCGACAAGGGCTGCGCGCAAATCCGGCGGCACGGTGTGGACCACGCCGGTGGAGAGCTTGGTCGGCATGGAGATAATTTACATGGGGTGGAGCGGGGCAGCGAGTTAATATGTTGCTCTCGGGGTGAGGGGGGTGCTCTCTGAGGTCTAAGAATCGAGACATGGGGGACGCGGCCATGTCATTGGGCAATCTGATGATTCACGATCAACATTGACATCGAAGCAATCCCCTCGTCGCAAACTTGGTTTGGAGGGTAACAATGGGACTCAAAAATATTGAAGGCTTCGGCACGTTCAGAAAGATGGACAGGCAGAACGTAACTGGATTTTTCAAATCCGCAGGAACACGCGACCCGGACATACTTTATATGAAGAAGCAGGTTCTGATCCGGCCCAACAAGAACATGATGATTGGCGCGTGGGGCTTCATCATCATGGGCGCAGTCTGCGTGTTCACCGTCATCTTGTTCATCATCGGCATTCCGTTGATTCTTCTCGGAGTCTGGTTGATCTATTTCAGCAAGAAGAACATCAAGGTGGTGGAATCCGTCTACAGTGAGTTTGTGGCTACCGGCGGTGACGGGCGGGTGGCGCAGGTCTCGGGAGGTCGGTTCTAACTCCCGGCTGGCTCCGGAGCGAACGGCGGGGTGAGGTTCGTGGTTTCCCAGGTCCCCTTCCCTCGCGCGCGCTCGGGAGATGGACGTGGGACAACGCGGCGGCACAGCGTCACAGCTTCACAGCCGGAAATGAGGGTTTTGGGCTGTGCTGCACAGGGTCACAGGATCACAGGATCACAGCTTCACAGCTTCACAGCCGAAAGTGAGGGTTTTGGGCTGTGCTGCACAGTGTCACAGGAGCACAGCCTCACAGCCGAATATTGGGTTTTGGACTGTGCTGCACAGTTTCACAGGATCACAGGATCACAGCTTCACAGCCGGAAATGAGGGTTTTGGACTGTGCTGCACAGTTTCACAGGATCACAGCCGCTGGCTGCGAATTGCGGCTCCCTGATGGTTGGTGGCGCGGAGGGGGTGGTCCTCCGGAACAGTTCTCAGTCGCCGGTCGTCAGCCGGTTCGGTGGGCGGGCAGCGGGACGGTCTATTTCCAGTGTGCACGTTTTGGGGAATTAATCGGCAAAACTGGTGGAGATTTTTTGCGGGGTGTTGAGGTTCGTGGTTTCCCAGGCCCCCTTCCTTCGCGTGCGCTCGGGAGATGGACCTGGGGCACCCGGCGACTTTGAGTTGGGCCGGGAGTATCGGGAGTTCAAGCTCGGAGTGTGGTAGGGTTTTTTTACTATGCCTGTTGCAAAATCAAGAGCCTGGGGCAAACATACCGATAACTCCTGGGCTCGGGCGAGGACCGTGCTATGAGTGTTAATTCGATTCCGATTCGCTTTGAAGAATTGGAAGCGATACAGCTTCAGTTGTTGTTTGAAGAACACATGTTTGTCGGTTTCGAGAAGATCGCGATCAAGTATTGCCGCTGGCTTCTCAGCCTCGACGAGGAACAGCGGAAGAGGCACCATCGCAGCCTTTCGAGAATTGCGCACGCAGTGAGGACAGCCCACGGTCGAGCTGTCGACATTACGCCCGAGTGCAGCTGTCAAATGTGCGCCCAGTGGCATTCGGCAGCTGTTCGAGAGCTTTGCTGCCAGGCAGACGAGGAGCGGGCCCGACGTAAAGCCGAGAAGAGTGTCCCGAAGCCTCCGGAGCCAACCTTCATCTACTTGGTGCTTGACGAGAGGACTGGGTTTATCAAGGTCGGAAGATCGAAGAACCCCAGTGCTCGGGAGAGGACCTTGCAATCCGAGAATCCCCAGTTAAAGATGCTGTTCTCGGGTCCCGCCGACGCTGACCTCGAGCAGGAACTGCATCGGGAATTTTCTGCGTATCGCGGCCGTGGGGAGTGGTTTAGGCTTTCCGAACGGCAGACCGAGAATATTAAGAAGCGCATTTTAGATTCTTGTGCCGACAAATCGAATGTTGCTTCGACAGGGTGACTCGTTAGCAGATTGGATGGACTTTCCTTAGTCCCTCGGGACCAGAAGAACAGCTGGCAGCTGGGTATTGAGCCGGGGGCACCCAAACACAGAAAGGCCGTCCCTTGCGGGACGGCCTTTGGTTTTGCTGTAGTTTTGGATGCTTCTCTGTACGGGCTGAAGCCCGTACCCTTCACTGCCCGTACCCTTCAAAGGCCGCCCTTCTCAGGACGGCCTTTGGTTTTGCTGTATTTTTGGATGCTTCTCTGTACGGGCTGAAGCCCGTACCCTTCACTGCCCGTACCCTTCAAAGCTCTTACCCTTCAGGGCCCGTACCGTTCAAAGCCCGGACACTTCAAAGGCCGTCCTTCTCAGGACGGCCTTTGTGTTTGTGCGGATGCTTCAGGTGGTTTTGCGCCGCAGGCGCGGCTGCTGCATGCAATGCCTTAGTCGCCGGCGACGGGCTCGGCGGGCTGGGTGCGGTGGATGGGGCTGGCCGCGTTGTTTGAGGCCGGGCTGGATTTGGGGCTTGCCGGGCGAATGGAGTCGAGCGAGACGAGGCCTTCGATGGGCTTTTCGCCGAGGACGTGCTCGCGGTAGAGCTTGGCCATCTGGGCGTTTTCGGCATCCTGCTTGAGCTTGTCCGAGAGGGACTTCGAGTCGCGCGCCTTGTCGTCGCGGGCCCGGATGCGCTCCTCGCGTGCGTTCTTGGCGATGCCGAGATTGTCGAGCGTGTGGTTGGCCTCAGAGTTGACGTGCTCCATGTTCAGAGCCAGATCGTGGCCGACGTGGTTCATGCCGACCTTCTTGCCGCCGGCGAAGATCTCATGGCGTCCGTGCTCCTCATACCACTTGGTGAGGGTGGAGGTCATGTGCATCTTCTCGATAATGTTGCGCCAGCCCACGCCGGTGTTGTAGGCGCAGAAGCTGATTTCGCCTTCCTGCGTGGCGTAAGGGATGATGCACTGCTCGGTGCGGCGGAAGTCGTAGTTGAACAGGTCCTGGAACCACATGCCGGCGATGAAGAGGAAGTTCCAGCGGTCCTGGCGGCGCCTTTGAATATCTTCCATGGTGCGGTCGCCCTTGATCGAGCCGTAGTTTTTGCCGGTGGCGTTGAAGGTCTTGTCCATCTTCTTCAGCATGTCCGTGAGCTTGAAGTGGGTGGGCGCCTGGAAGGGATCGTAGTTGCGCATCATGGCCAGTCCGAAGCCGATGACCGAAAGCCACTTGCCGCGGGCCGCGTCATTGACCTTGGCCAGGTCCTTGGCCACCTGATCCATGTGCAGGAAGGCCGTGACGGGCACGGCTTCCTTGGTTTCCTTGTCGATCATCAGGGCCATGCCGATGCCGCAGTTGGGGTGGCATCCGCAGGAGAGCTGTCCCCACTCGGCCGTGGGCCCGTGGACCAGGTCGGCCCAGTCAGAGAAGGTCGACATGAAGCTGATGGGGAACCAGTCGCGCTCCGGCTCGCCGAGGCCGCACTGGTTCTTGACGTCGTGGGCCATGTGGGAGAGGGTGTAGCGCTGGGCAATGCGGCGCTCGTCGGTGATCTCCTCGTCGCGGCCGGTGAAGCTGACGGGCTGGAAGCTGAGGAAGCTGATCTTCTTGGGGTTGTCGAGCGCGAACTGGATGATGTGTCCGACCTGCTCATTGTTGATGCCGTTGATGATGGTGGTGACGGGAACGATTTCGACGCCGGCCTCGTGCAGGTTGTTGATGGCCTGCAGCTTGACGTCAAACAGGTTGCCGACCTTGCGATGCGAGTTGGCGGCGTTGCCGATGCCGTCAAACTGGAGATAGACATAACGGAGGCCGGCCTCGGCGGCGGCGCGGCAGAGTTCCTTCGACTTGGCGAATTCAATTCCATTGGAGGCGGCCTGGACCGAGTTGTAGCCGACCTTGCGGCTGTAAGCCACCGCATCAAGGAAGTAAGGCGAGAGCGTGGGCTCGCCGCCGGAGAACTGGACGCTCATCTGCCGCCGGGGCTTGATGGTGATGGCGTTGTCGAGCATGGTCTTGATTTCTTCCCACGTGAGCTCGTGGACGAAGCCGACCTGATTGGCGTCCATGAAGCACGGGTCGCACATCATGTTGCAGCGGTTGGTCAGGTCAATGGTGAGCACTGAGCCGCGGCCGTGGGTGACGGTGGATGTGCCGTGGTTGTGGAGCTTCTCGTCATTGTGGGCGCGGATGTCGCGGCCGGGGAAGGTCTCTTCAAGGTGCTTGAAGAAGGCCGGGTCCATGGACATGACGTCTTCAAAGTGGCCATGCCTGGGGCAGTCCTTGACCATGAGGATTTTGCCGTCGCGCTCGATGATCTGGGCCTTGATTTCGCCCACCTTCTCATTGAGCAGGACTTCATGCGGCAGCTTGCCATCGAGGATCTGCTGGCGAATCTCGGGGACGCACTTGGGACAGAGGGAGTCAGTGGTGCGGGGCCAGCCCAGGGGCGGCTTCTCCTTCTGATAGCTCTTGAGCAGCGGCTTGTCGCTCCACTTGGGGATGAAGGAACTGTTGGGGCTGATGCGGTTGAGCCGCTCGAAGACCACCCAGGCTCCCTTGGCCGCGTAAACGGCTGCTTTCTCGGCATATTTGATCGTCTTTGACATGGAGTGCGATCTCCTTGCGGGGATTGGGCCGGCGATGGAGCGAGCCGACTGGGCCTGGGGCCAGGTTGAACACCGGCCGGAACCCACATATTCAGTACAAGAGTACTGTCGGAGGGTTGTCCATCCAACCGGGGTGCAGTGAACGGCGTATTTGCGGGCTGAACGGCGAAATGGGGCAGCGAACGGGGCGCGGGAAAGGCTGGTTCGACGGGGTTCAAGGCGCTGGAAGGGAAGAGGTTAGGGTAATGCGGGGCGATCCGGGCAGGCCCGCGGCCTCGCGGCTAAGGCGAGTTGCCGCCTTCGGTTCTGGCCACCTGGTCGATGACGCGCTGGACGAGGACGACACGGACGTGGATGTGGCGGGCGACGTCGGGGAGGAACTCGGTGATGAAGTTGTCAATGGGGGAGGTGGCGAGGCCGATGGCGTAACGGCTGGCAGTGGCGGTGCCGTTGGACTGGATGCCGGGGACGTAGAGGTTGGAGATTTCGTCCTCGATGGCGTAACCGAGGAGGTTGGAGTAGTTGAGCATTCCGCGGCCGTTGTCGCCCTGGGTCCAGACGACCTGGAGGATGGCGTGGCCGATGCGGTGGGGGATGGCGGCGTCGGGCAAGCGGTGGTAATGGGGGTCCTGATGGACGATGGAGGGGATGAGAAAGGTGCCGAAGAACTCGCCGGTCGTGTCCTGGGCGAAGCTGACGCCGACGTTGCGTGCGAAGCCGCGCATGCCGGGGCCGTAGGAAGAGTGGGAGTCTGACGCGACGGTGATGGCGGACTGGCCGAGGATGGTGATGGCGTTGAAGGGGTCAAGGAGATTGCGCACGGCGAGGCGGGCCTTCTCCTTGGGCGTGAGGGGTTTTACCTGCGGGCCGTTGACAAAGCGGGCGAACCAGTCGATGACCTGCTGACTGCTTGAGGAGGGTTGGCAAGGCCGCGGGGTGGCTTGCGCGGGAGCCGGAGGGCCGGGGGTGGCGGGTTGTTTGGAGGAGTTCGGGCAGGGGCCGGCGGCTTTGGGCGTTGACTGGGATTGGGGTTGGGAGTGAGGCAGCGGCGCGGCGGGCAGAGAGGTTTGGCTGTCCGTGGTTGGCGGCGCGGATTGCGCGAGAACTGAAGCGGGCAGAGCGAGGAAAACGGCGCACGCGAGGGAGCCGCAAAGGAGAGCGGCGGGGCCGGTGGGGCGCCGGTGTGTGGGAATCCCTCGGGCTGTCACGTTGCAATTCCTCACGAGCGAAGGATAGCGGAAGCCGGTGGACGCGTGCCGGAGCTTAAAGGGAGAGACGGACGAGCCTGCCCGGATGTTTACGGCTGGCGTGGCTTTGACCGGGCGGAATGAGGCCTTGCGCGGGGTGCATGAAGGGGGTGACGGAGGCGGAGGGGGAAGGTAACTCCTGCGCGGTTGCGAATTTGCGGGGAGATGGACGGAGGCGGCGATTCCACGTCCTGTTGACCGAGGTGGCACGGGAGCAGCCGCCCGGCATTGACCGCGGACGAGGCGGGGTCGAGACTGGAAGCGGGGACTGGAAGCGAGGTGACGCTGTGAGTTCTTATTCAAACCCTCCCGGGGCACCACCGGGAGCACCGTCGGGTCCGCCACCGGGTCCGCCACCGGGCGCGGGCGGCGTGGGCCGGCGGATTGAAGAAGCGATTGAGCTGATCGAGATGGAGTTCCGGCACGCCGTGGCCTATGTGAATGACGCGGTGGTTCCGCAGGTGCGGCAGGAGTCGATTGTAGCGCTGCGGAAGCTGGGGGATGCGCTGAAAAACCTGGCCGACAAGATGGACGACAAGATAAACCAGGGGCGGGGTTCGCGCGGCTGATGCGGAGTTTGAGCCCAGGAAGTTTGAGCCCAGGAAGTTTGAGCCCGGGAAGTTTGAGCCCAGGAAGTTTGAGCCCAGGAAGTTTGAGCCCGGAGCGGGCCGTGCGCGCAGCGCTGTGGGCCGGGTTTGCGGCGGCGGCGCTGGCGGTCGCCGGCTGCGGGCACCATCGCAACGTGTCTGCGTTGCCGCCGCAGGCGGGAGCGCCATCGGTGGCCGAAGCGCCGGGTGAGATATCTCCGCCGGCGAGCTACCCGACAACGCCGGCGGAGCCGCGGACGCGGATTGCGATGACGCCGGTTCCAGACGGCGGCGTGAGCCAGGCGGACCTGGATTATGTGCTGGCGCACCGGCCGATCTACAGCGAAGAGGGCGATGCGACCTGGTATACGGCTCCCTATAAAGGACGGCGGGCGGCCAACGGGCAGGTCTTCAGCGATGACGCGCTGACGGCGGCGAATCGCACGCTGCCGATGGGTTCGCTGATTGTGGTGACGAACTTGAAGACGCGGCAGGCTTCGGCGATGCGCATCAGCGACCGGGGGCCGTTTGTGCCGGGCAGGATTATTGACCTGACGAAGGCCTCGGCGATGGCGACAGGCGTGTATCGAATGGGCATGGCGCCGGTGCGTGTGGATGTGTACTGGACGCCGAAGCCGATTGACACGGGAGGGCGGTGGTGCGTGCAGATTGGTGCTTTCACCAGCGCGCGCAGGGCTGAGCAACTGAAGGCGCGGCTCCAACGCGAGTACCCGAAGGCGCGGGTGATTGAGTTTCCGGCCGAGCGCAGCTACTGGGTGCGCATCCGGCCGCAGGGCGACGACCGCGAGCGGGCCGAGTACATTGCCGACCATGTGCATCCCTCGCAGGGCGAGGCGTATCTGACTCGTCTGGACTGAAGGCGCGGCTGGACTGAGCAGGGCTGGCAAACGTTCATCGTGGCATGCGTCCAAGAGAAAAGTGGAGGCGGGCGTGAGGAACTGGCGCGGCTGGATGTGGAGGCTTGCGGCAGGCTTTGCGCTTGCGGCGGGGCCTGGATGGGCTTTCGCCGGCGTTGCGCAGGCCGGGGCGGTTGCGGTAAGGGCCAATGCGCCGGCTGTAAGTCAGGCGAAAAATCCGAATCATCAAGGACAGGCGGAGGCGGGCGCGAAAGAGGCGTACACGCTGCCGCCGGAGATGCTGAAGAAGGCGATCCGGCTGGAGCGCATCCAGACGGCGCTGGCTTTTGGCGGCGAGCTGTGGGGGCTGGCGGTGCTGTGGCTGCTGCTGGCCACGCGCGCGGCGGCGGGGATGGATGCCTGGGCGGTGCGGGTTGCGCGACGTCGCTGGGTGCAGGGGCTGGTGTTTTTTGCGGCGCTGGTGCTGGTGACCGGACTGGCGGCTGTGCCGCTGGACGCGATTGGGGAGGCGGCGAGCCGGGCTTTCGGGATTAGTGTCCAGAGCTGGGCGGGCTGGCTGGGGGACGAGGCGAAAGGGCTGGGGCTTTCACTGGCGATTGGCGCGCCGGTGCTGATGCTCTTTCACGCCATGGTGAGGCGGTGGACGCGGCGCTACTGGCTGGTGGCGTGGGCGGTGGCGACGGCGCTGATGGTGGCGGGCGCGTTCGCTGAGCCGCTGGTGATTGACCCGATGTTTAACACGTTCGAGCCGCTGATGAAGACCAATCCGGCGCTGGTGGCGCAGTTGGAGCGCGTGGTGCAGCGGACGGGCGTGAAGATTCCGCCGGACCGGATGTTCCTGATGAAGGCGAGCGTGAAGACCAACGGGCTGAACGCCTACGTGACCGGGCTGGGCGCGAGCAAGCGCGTGGTGGTGTGGGATACGACGGCGGGGCGGATTCCGAACGACGAGGTGCTGTTCATCTTTGGGCATGAGACGGGGCACTACGTGCTGCGCCATGTGGCGATCGGGCTGGCGCTGTCGTCGGCGGGAATGTTTTTTCTCTTCTGGGTGTGCGCGTGGTTTGCGTGGTGGATGGCGAGGCGCTTTGGCGCGGCGTGGGGCCTGAATGCGTGGGGCGACGGCCGGACTGCACTCGCGAGCCGGGCGGGATTTGTGGTGCTGCTGCTGGCCGTGGCGACGGCGGGATTTTTGACCGAGCCGGTGAGCAACGCGGTGAGCCGGCATTTTGAGCACCAGGCGGATATCTACGGGCAGGAGGCGATTCACGGGATTGTGCCGGACCCGCAGAAGACCACGGTGGCCGCCTTCAACGCGCTGGGGCGCGCGTGGCTGGAAGACCCGAACCCGAACAAGTTTGTGGAGTTCTGGATGGACAGCCACCCTTCGACCGAGCGGCGGGCGGAGTTTGCCGCGCACTATGACCCGTGGAAGAACGGCGGGCGGGGGAAGTACTTCGCGAAGTAACAGACAGCAGACAGCAGACGGGCGCGCACAGAACTTCGATGGGGCCGAAGGGTGTGCTTTTCCTCAGCCACGGCGGGCGGCGCAGGTCGTACACTGAAGTTTCGCGAACCTGCAATGAGGAGAGTGAGCTTCAGATGGCTTATCCCACGAATTACCGCTATACGCGCGAGCACGAATGGATTGCTCTGGACGGCAAGATTGGCACAATCGGGATTACCGATTACGCGCAGAACTCGCTGGGCGACATTGTGTATGTGGACGCACCCAAGGTGGGAGACACGGTGACGGCGAACCAGACCTTCGGCTCGGTGGAGAGCGTGAAGGCGGTGAGCGATTTGTTTTCGCCGGTGAGCGGCACGGTGACGGCGGTGAACGAGGAGCTGAAGAACTCGCCGGACAAGATTAACGAAGCGGCGCACGAGGCGTGGATTTTGAAGGTGGAGCTTTCTGACCCATCGGAGTGGGAGAAGCTGCTGGACGCGGCGGCGTACGAGGCGTTCATCGCGGAAGAAACGGGAGCGTAGCTCCGGTTTCCGGCTGCTAGCCGCTAGCTTCTAGCTGCTAGCTCGGCCGCGCGTCGCCGGCAAGGAATCGTCAACCGTGGATTTACTTTCTGGCTAGAAGCTGGAAGCTAGGAGCTAGCAGCTCAAGATGCGTTACTTACCTAAGTCGGATGCGGAGCGCGCGGCGATGCTGGCCGAGATTGGCGCGCGGTCGATTGATGATTTGTTCGCGGTGATTCCTGCCGAGTACCGGCTGGCGCGCGACCTGGACGTGCCGCGGCAGCAGGGCGAGAGCGAGATTATCGACTACTTCAAGGCCGCCGGCCAGAAGAACGCGACCGACTATGCGAGCTTTCTGGGCGCGGGCGCCTACCGGCATTATCGGCCGGTGGTGATTGACGCGCTGGTGCAGCGCGGGGAGTTCCTGACCAGCTACACGCCCTACCAGGCGGAGATGACGCAGGGAACGCTGCAGGCCATCTTCGAGTTCCAGACGATGATTGCCGAGCTGACCGGCATGGACGTGGCCAACGCGAGCATGTATGACGGCTCAACGGGCGCGGCCGAAGCGGTGCTGATGGCGATGCGCGTGACGGGCCGGCATCGTGCGGTGGTGGCGCGGACGGTGCATCCGGAGTATCGCGAGGTGCTCGCGACCTATCTGCAGCACAGAGAAATGCCGGTGGCGGAGGTGGGCTACGACGCGGAGACGGGGCGCGTGGATTTGGCGGCGCTGGACGCGGCGGTGACCGACGAGACGGCGTGCGTGCTGGTGCAGAACCCGAACTTCTTTGGCGTGATAGAAGACATTCCGGCGATTGCCGCAATTGCGCATAAGAAGGGCGCGCTGCTGGCGGTGTCCATTGCAGAGGCGGTGAGCCTGGGCGTGGTGCGGCCGCCGCGCGAGGCCGACATTGTGAGCATGGAGGCGCAGTCGTTCGGCGTGGCGCTGAGCTACGGCGGCCCGTTCTGCGGCGTGATTGCGGCAAAGGAGCAGTTCCTGCGGCAGATGCCGGGGCGTCTCGTCGGACAGACGGCGGACAAGGACGGGAACCGTGGGTTCGTGCTGACGCTGTCGACGCGCGAGCAGCATATCCGGCGCGAGAAGGCGACGTCGAACATCTGCACCAATCAAGCATTGGTGGCGCTGATGGCGACGATCTTTCTGACGGTGTATGGCAAGGAAGGCATTCGCGAGCTGGCGGAGCACAACCTGGCCAAGGCGAGTTACGCCGCAAAAACACTCAGCGCAGTCTCGGGTGCAAAGCTCCTGTTTGATGTCGCGCCGCGGTTTCACGAATTTGTGCTTCAGACGCAGGAAGCGCCGGCAGCGCTGCATGAGCGTTTATTGCAAGAAAAGATTGTGGGCGGCGTGGAGCTGGCGCGGTGGTATCCGGAGCTGAAGAATACGACGCTGTGGTGCGCGACGGAGGTGATGCCGCGCGAGCGCATCGACGCTGCGGCGAAGGTGCTGGCGGCGGGGCTGGTGGAGGCGTAAGAGGGTATCTGTTGATTGAGGATTTACCGGAGTGAAGAGTAACAGGCGGCGGAGAATACTTTGGATCAAATGATAGCCATTATCGCTGTGGTAGTTTGTGCGGCAATTTGCCTGTTCCTCATCTTCTTCGTTCGGCGGGTGCTTACCGGTCCCGAATCAGAGCCACAGACACACGTTGCTCCACCGCCGGAACAGGTCCCTGCGTCCCTGTCCGCCATTGGCGTCCCCACCGTTTCTCAGCATGTTCCTGACTCCGCGCCGGCATACTTGCATTTGTTGCCGGAGAGTTTTGTCGTAGTCGATCTTGAGACGACCGGGCTCAATCCCGCAGCTGACGAGATTATCGAGATCGGCGCGATAAAGGCTGTCTTGAACTCAACGAATCATTTGGCCTTTCAAATGCTTGTAAAACCGAATGGCCAGGTGCCCAAAAGCATCTCGAAGATGACCGGAATCACTCAGACAATGGTTGACACGGAGGGCGTTCCAATCTCAGAGGCGCTTACGCAATTTCTTGAATTCGTTGGCGGCCTGCCGTTAGTTACTTACAATGCGGAGTTTGACATGGGATTTTTGTGGGCCGCGGCTAAGGGTTGTGGGCTCACGATCAACAATCGCTACGCCTGTGCGTTGAAGATGGCGCGGCGTGCCTGGCCGGGATTGCCTAACTATCGGTTAGCGACGTTGGGGAAACTCGGAAATTTGTCCGACGTGGATACGCATCGTGCAGTTGGTGACTGCGAACGGGCTCTGATTGTTTTTACATCGGCGACATCAGTGCTTGGACAGAAAGTACGGTGGTCGAAACCAGTGTCGAACGTCGGACGAAATGCCGGTCCTTTTGGAGGACTAATAGGGAAACCAATCTTATGTTTAGATTTTGACGGAGTTTGCCACCTCTATACGTCTGGATGGAAGGGCGCGGACATAATTCCAGACCCTCATGTACCGGGATTATTTGAATTTTTGGAGCAGGCGCAACCCTACTTTGATATTCAGATATTCTCGTCACGGAGTCATCAAGAGGGTGGCGTCGAAGCGATGTCGGCGTGGTTTATTGCCGAGCGTAGGGCGTGGATTAACAATGGCGGCAAACCGACAACGGACGATCCTCTGGAATTGAAGTTTCCCAAGGAGAAGCCCCCGGCTTTCCTTGGCATCGACGACCGAGTTATCAACTTCCGTGGCGAATGGCCTGATGTCGAGGAGATCAGAGGATATAAGACCTGGACCCAGAACCTCTAGGGTCAACAGATACCTTCTTATTGATGTGCTGCGGTCGCTGGTTGCGGAGGGAAAGTTTGAAGTGCACGATTTTGTCATTATGCCCGACCACGTCCATATGTTGCTGACCGTTGACGAGGGCATGACCATCGAGAAGGCGATGCAGTTGGTGAAGGGGCGATTCTCATACCGCTTGAAGAAGGAACTTGGATTTGCAGGCGAGGTTTGGCAGCGTGGATTTTCGGAAGTGCAGGTGATGGGCAACGCGAGCTTTGAGGCGTATCGCAGGTATATTGCGGAGAATCCGGTGAGGGAGGGCTTGGTTGGAGCAGCGGAGGAGTTTCCGTTTTGCTACGAATCGTTGAAACGGAAGAAGAGCGCGATACGAATGGGTGAGGCGCGATGAGTTTGGCAGGGGCTAAAGCCCCAGCTCTTTATTGGCAGGTTTGCGGCACGACTAAAGTCGTGCCCTGTTACAAGGCGGCGGGGCGATATTGGTAGGGATGAAGTCGTGCCCGGTTAGAAAGCTGCCGGGCGATGTTTGCGTGGATGGAGTCGTGCCCGGTTACGAGGCAAAGGAAAGCTTTAAGGCGGATATTGCAAACGAGGCGGAAGACATGACGGAGACGGTTATGGTAGATCGGCGAGGCCTGGGCAAGGTTCGGCCGCACCAGTCGCAGAATGAGGGGCTGGTGTTTGAGAAGTCGGCGCCGGGCAAGCGGGGCTACAAGCTGGCGCCGCTGGATGTGCCGGCGGTGGATGCTGCTTCCCTGCTTGGAGTCGCTCACAGAGATAAGAGAGCGGAGCTCCCGGAGCTGAGCGAGATTGAGATCATCCGGCACTTTACGCGGCTCTCGACGTGGAACTACGCGATTGATCTGGGGATGTATCCGCTGGGGTCGTGCACGATGAAGTACAACCCGCGGGTGAACGAGTTTGTGGCGCGGATTGAGGGGCTGGCGGAGGCGCATCCGTATCGTCCGGACGCGCTGGCGCAGGGGGTTCTGGAGATCTTCGATCTCTTGCAGCGCTGCCTGATCGAGATTACCGGCATGGACACGATTACGCTGCAGCCGGCGGCGGGCGCGCATGGGGAGTTCACGGGGATTTTGCTGGTTCGGGCGTGGCATGAGTCGCAGGGCAACCCGCGAAAGAAGGTGCTGATTCCGGACTCGGCGCACGGGACCAACCCGGCCACGGCGGCGATTTGCGGCTACACGGTGGAGAACCTGAAGTCGAACAGCGACGGCGGCATTGACCTGGAGGCGCTGGCGCGGCAGGTGGACGAAGAGACTGCCGCGCTGATGCTGACCAATCCCTCGACGATTGGGGTTTTCGAGAGCCAGATTCACCGGATTGCGGACATTCTGCATGCGAAGGGCGCGCTGCTTTATATGGATGGCGCAAACATGAATGCGCTGGTGGGCAAGGCGCGGCCGGGCGACTTTGGCGTGGACGTGATGCACCTGAACCTGCACAAGACCTTTTCCACGCCGCATGGCGGAGGCGGGCCGGGGTCAGGGCCGGTGGCATGCAAGGCGTTTCTTGAGCCGTTTCTGCCCACGCCGATTTTGGCAAGGCGTGCGAAGGATGGTTCCCAGGTCCCAACACAGGGACCTGGGGCACCCAGCGGCCATTTTTCGGCTCCAGGCGAACTTTATTGGGAGTACAACCGGCCGAAGAGCGTGGGACGGGTGCGCGCGTTCTATGGCAACACGGGGATGTTTATCCGGGCGCTGGCTTACATTCTGGCCAACGGGCCGGACGGGCTGCGGCAGACGACCGAGGACGCGGTGTTGAACGCGAATTACATCCGCAGGAAGCTGGAGGACGTGTACGAGCTGCCGTACAAGACGCCGTCGATGCACGAGGTGGTGTTCAGCGACAAGCGGCAGGCTGCCAAAGGTGTGAAGACCGGCGACATTGCCAAGCGGCTGATCGACTACGGCTTCCATCCGTACACGGTGAGCTTTCCGCTGATTGTGCCGGGGGCGCTGATGATCGAGCCTACGGAAAGCGAGAGCCTGGAGGAGCTGGACCTGTTCGTGGCGGCGATGCGGTCGATTGCGAAGGAAGTGGAGGAGACGCCGGAGCTGGTGAAGACGGCGCCGCATTCTACGCGGGTGTCGCGGCTGGACGAGGTAACGGCGGCGCGCAAGCCGGTGTTGCGCTGGAGGCCTTGAAAGCAGCGGAGCAAGCCGCAGCAGGTAGGTACCCTCGATATGCCGAAGGCCGCATTTCCGTGACGGGATCCGGCCCTCAAGCTGGAGAGTAGCCCTCTGCCCAGGTGGCCCCGCGATGATCATCCCGGGAATGAGCCGCACTTCGGCTTCTCGGGAGGCAAGTCAGGTCACGCAATGCGAGCCCGAGCTTGTTTCAACAAGGCAACGGCCGCGGCTCGGCACCCGAAGGCTCTCACTTGCGAGCCGGCCATTGCCCAATGACAATTGCCTTCATGCCGTCTCTACCTTCATATACACCGAATACCGCTCATCCATGATCCGGTTCAGCGGCACCAGCGTGTGCACCGGGCCGCGCCCCTTGGTCTGGAACATCAGCGGATACTCGCGCGAACCCTCCACGCGCTCGAACCACACACCGTCTGCCGACGGATTTTGTTCCGATGCCTGATCCGCCACCGTGCCGTTCGGTCTCTGTATGGGCCGCAGATCCACCACCGGCATCGTGTAGCCGTTATCGCCCCACTGCGGCCCCGAACCGGCATAGATCATTCGCGTCGTCAGCCCCTCGGTGCCCATACGGCCGGCCAGCACCAGCGGCCCGTACATCGCCGCCTGCACCGTCTTGTCATCCGGCGCGGCGTCAATATGCAGCGCCAGCGGCAAGTCCAGCGTGATCACGTCGCCGGCCTTCCACTGCTTTTCCAGCATCACGTAGCTCGACGGTCCCGCGGTGGCCTTCTCGGGCGATCCGTTCACTGCCACCTTCACGCCTTCGGTCGCCCAATACGGCACCCGCAGAGCAACTCCCGTCATCGCTTCCGGCGCAGCTTCCACCGTCAGCGACACCCGCTCCTCCGCCGGAAACTTCGTCTCCATCCGAACCTTGAGCCCGCGCCCCTTCCACTCCAGCCGCGAAGGAATGTACAGGTTCACGAACACCGTGTTCTGGTTGTGCCAGTAGATTGAGTCGTTCAGCTTGGTGTACTCCTCACTGCCCGTCCCCGTGCAGCACCAGAAGCTGTCCAGCGGCGTCCCGAACGTCTTGTACTCGCCCGGCTTCAGCGACACGTAATACATCAGCATCCCGTTGCGGTCCTGCGTCCCGTAGCGCACGTTGTAGAGCAGCCGCTCGTAATAGTCGAAAAACCTCGCGTCGGGATTCTGCCCGTACAGGTGCCGCGCCAGCTTCATCATGTTGTAGCTGCAGCAGCACTCCTCCGCCGCCGGTCCCAACTCTCTCGCAATCGCATCCGGCGCGCGCCACAACTCGCCATTGCTCGTGCCACCCGTACAGTACGCGTGATGCTCGGTGACCATCCGATAGAAATTCTGGCTGATTGCCCGCAGCCGCTCGTCGCCCGTCAGCTCATAGCCGCGCGCCGCCCCAATTACTTTGGGAATGTTGGTGTTGGCGTGATTGCCGGCCAGAATATCCTGCCCTGCTGCCAGCGGATCGAGGATCTTGTGGTGCTCGAACCGCACCGCCAGGGCGCGATACTTCTCGTCGCTCGTAATCCCGTACAGGTTGTAGGCGGACTCCATCATGCCGCCCTGTTCCACCAGCAGCACCTTCTGCCAGTCGGCCTCGCTGAACGGCTGCGAGAACGCCGCCGCCCACCCAGCCATGCCCTCTGCAATCTCCAGCGCCTGCCGGTTTCCGGTGTGCTCGTACATGTCGATCATGCCCGCCATGATCTTGTGATAGGTGTAGAACGGCGCCCACACCTCCTTGAATTCCCGCAGCCGGTCGAACTCCTCCGTGGGGAACGCGCTCAGATAGCCATCTTTTGCCTGGCACGCCGCCAGCATGCCCACCAGTTCGTCCGCCTTGGCTCGAATGAATTCATCGCCCGTGCTCGCGTAAAGCATCGCGCACGCGCTCAGGTAATGGCCGATGTAGTGCCCGCGCAGCTCGCATTTCGGATCCTCCCACCCGCCCAGCGGATCGGCATCCGAAGGCAGGCCGGCGGTCACACGGAAGTTGTGCGCCAGCCGGTCGTTGGGCAGCGAGTAGAGGTAGCTGCGGTTCAGCTCCACCGTCTCCTTCCAGAAGCCGGGCAGCAGGCGCACGTCGGTCATCGAGAACGGCTCGGCCTTCCACTCGACCTTGGCCACGGCCGAATGGGTCAGGTCTTTGGTGGCCACGTCCACGGCCGCGCTCGAT
>DATLRP010000044.1:0-129544 GCA_035534635.1 Occallatibacter sp. | reverse complement strand
TGAGAACGAAAGCCAAACTGCAATCGGCAGCCGCATTGCATATGGATGAACTGACCACCACACCAGAACGGGTCAAGGCCTTCTTCAAAGACCCGAGAGTCGCATATGCCGCTTAACACTCTTTGTGGGCCGGATCAATAGGGCATCGCGCCCAAGACCCCGGAGAATGCCCGGCGGAAGATGTGGCCGGGACCCTGGCACTCGCGGCAGCGCGATGGCCTTAGTCCAATCCCAACAGATCACCGGCGGCGGCCCGCAGACTTCGGTCTCCGGGCCGTTGTTGCGTGTGCAGGGTTGGCGTGCGGGGTGCGGCTTCGCCAGCGGGCCTGAAGAGGGGTTCCGGAGAGATGCACCTGCGATACACTGAGTGCCGATGCGGGTCTTCGGAATCGACTGCGGCACGGAGGTGACGGGGTTTGGGGTGGTGGAGTCGGACGACTCCGGCCGCGAGCCGCGTTTGCTGTGCCGGGCGATGGGGGCCATTCGATTGTCGAAGTCGAAGCCGCAGGCGGAGCGTTTGCAGCAGGTGTACGTCGAGCTGACGCATGAGCTGGAGCGGTGGCAGCCGGAAGTGGTGGCCATCGAAGAGGTCTTCTACTCCGTGAATGCGAAGTCGGCGCTGAAGCTGGGGCAGGTGCGCGGGGTGGCGCTGCTGGCGGCGGCCTCGGCGGGGCTGCCGGTGGCCGAGTACGCGCCGCTGAAGATCAAGTCGAGCGTGGTGGGCTACGGGCTGGCGAAGAAGGAGCAGGTGCAGTTCATGGTGGCGCGGCTGCTGCACCTGGAAGAGATTCCGGAGCCGCCCGACGCGGCCGACGCTCTGGCGATTGCGATTTGCCATGTGCATACGGCGCAGACCCTGATTCAGCAGACAGCGCAGCCATCCGGGCAACAATCTGGGCAGCAATCCGCGCAGCAATCTACGCGGCAGGGGGCGGGACGGTGAGGCGCTGCGCTGGGTTTTGGACGGCTGCGCTGGCGGTTGTGGCGATGCTTGGTTTTACGCCGGCGGCGGGCGCGCAGACCGGGCCGCGGCCGCACAGCGGGACCCATGCTGGGCCACAGGCCGAGACACAGAACGGGCCGGTCTTCCGCGCAGAGTTTTTGAACCCGGCGATGGACCCTTCCGAGTGGACGCTGGTGCTTTATCCGGACGGCACGGGGCATTTCCATGCGGACCGTGCGAATTCGACCGCGCCCAAGCCGGAGACCATTGAACCGGTTGCGGTGGACCGCGAGGTACGCCTGAGCCCGGCGTTCGCGGCGGAGGTCTTTGCGACGGTGCGGCGAAACAATTTTCTGAACCAGGAGTGCGCCAGCCGCATGAAGGTGGCCTTCCAGGGGTGGAAGACGCTGAGCTACCAGGGGCCGGACGGCGAGGGAAGCTGCCGGTTCAATTATTCAAAGAACAAGGAGATTGAGGCGCTGGGCCAGTCGCTGGTGGGGGTTGCGTCCACGTTGAATGAAGGGGCGCGCCTGGAGCTGCTGCGGGAGCACGAACCGCTGGGACTGGACCGTGAAATGGGGTACATTATGGATGCGGCCGAAGATGGCCGCCTGCAGCAGATTGGCGCGATTCGCGGGATTCTGCAGCGGCTGGAGACGGACCCGGCAGTGATGGAACGGGTGCGAAGGCAGGCGCGGAAGCTGCTGGCGCAGGCCGACCGCGGACATTAAGCGGGCCTTAAGTCACGCGGTTTAAAGATTTTTCGCGACTTTTGCGGATGCTGCCGTGTCGTACAAGTGTGCAGGCCTCGTCTGGATCGGAGCAAGGACACAGGACGCTCGGACGGACGCAGGAAGGGGGGGCCATGAACGAGAACAGATCAGGCTGGTTGAAGGGTGTGACGCTGGCTGGGCTGGCGCTGGCGGTGTGTGGGCTGTCGGCTGGTCAGCTCGCGGCGCAGCAATCCCCACAGGACTTGGCCCCGCAGGATTCGGCCCCGCAGAATACGGGAACCGGAGCGCGGGCCGTGCGGCTGAGCTTCGTGGAGGGTCAGGTCCAGCTTTCGATGGCCGGGACCATTCTGGCGCAGGAAGCGCCGCTGAATACGCCGCTCTTTGAAGGGACGCAGATCAAGACCTCCGACGACGGGCGGGCGGAGATTCAATTTGAAGACGGCAGCGTGGCGCGCGTGGCGCCGGACAGCACGCTGACGCTGAGCGTGCTGCGCCAGGGCGCGAACGGGCCGGAGACCGAAATGCTGATAACCAGCGGCCTGGGCTACTTCGAGCTGCAGGGCGGCCAGGGCTCGGGATCGATGCGCGTGCGCTTCGGCAACGACACGGTGACGGCAAGCGGCTTTACCGTGCTGCGTGTGGACACGGACAATCCGCCGGGAGAGCTGGCGGTCTTCTCAGGCAATGCGCATCTTGAAGGCGAGCAGAACCTGTCGCTGGATGTGCACGGCGGCGAGACGGTGACGCTTGAGCCCAACGGGCAGCAGCCGTATCAGCTGGCCGAGTCGATCGATCCGAACTCGTGGGACCAGTGGAACAGCGACCGGGACCAGGCGCTGACCGCGCAGGAAGCGGACCGGACCGAGGCTACGAGCAACGTGGCGAACAGCAGCAATCCGGCGTGGAGCGACCTGGACGCCAACGGGAACTGGTACAACGTGGCGGGAACGGGCTATGTGTGGTCGCCCTATGAGGCGGAGAACACGGGCTGGGATCCGTATGGATGCGGAAACTGGGTGTGGATGCCGCAGTATGGATATGTATGGGCCTCGTGCGAGTCGTGGGGCTATATGCCGTACCAGACAGGCATGTGGGGCTGGTACAGCGGGATCGGCTGGGGCTGGTATCCGGGCGACGGCGAGCCGTGGTGGTACAACGGCGGCGGAGGCGGCTGGGTGAACAACGTGAGGAATGCGCCGCGCCGTTACCTGCCGCCGGTCAAGCCCCGAGGCGGGCCGGTAATGCCCAAGGGGAACGAGCACATTGGGCGGCCGGGCGTGGGCTATCAGCCGCACCCGGTCCTGGCATTCAACAGGCTGGAGCACAGCGGATCGGACGTGGCGCTGCGGACAAGGAACACGCCGGTGATGATGGGCGGCAATCCGGTTGCGCCCATGCAGCCCATTTCGCCCAGGCCGTTTTATGACCATCAGACGCGCGGCGAACGGACGCCGACGATGCACGGCAATGGCGGCGTGCGGTACGGCTATGTGCAGACGCCGGGGCAGACTGACGCGAACCGCAACCAGTACTGGGGCACCTATGAGCGGCCGACCGGCGGTCCGGTGATGCGGCAGCCGACCTTTCGTGGCGCGACGCCGAACCAACCCTCCTCGGGCGCGTGGGTCGCGCGGCCAGCCCCGCCGAGCCGCAGCTACGGCGGCGGAGTGAGCCGTCCCTCGGGCGGCGGCGGCCATCCGTCCTACAGCGGCGGCGGTGGACACCCGTCCTTCAGCGGAAGCGGTGGTGGTGGCGGCGCGCACGTGAGCGCGGGCGGTGGTGGTGGCGGCGCGCACGTGAGCGCGGGCGGTGGCGGCGGTGGCGGCGCACACCCGTCTGGCGGCGGACGGCCTCGCTGAGGCTGTAAGGCTCCAGGCCAGTCACGGTACATCCACAGCCAAGGGAAACTAAGGGGCTGCTTCGGAGGACGGAGCAGCCCCTTCTGCGTGCAGGGCGTGCCAGAGCGCGGCGAAGTCCTCGACCGGGAGCGACTCGGCGCGGGCCTGCAGGGGAATGGCCGTGCGCGCGAGGGCCGCGGCGACGTCTGCCGCAGCAAATCCGGCGGCGCGGAGGTTGTTCGCGAGGGTTTTGCGCTTTTGCGCGAAGAGCAGCCGGAGAAAGGCCAGGAATGGTTTTTCCGGAACGGCGAGCTGGGCAAAGCGGGGTGCGAAGCGCCAGCGAAGGACGGCGGAGTGGACTTTGGGCGGCGGAGAAAATGCGCTGGGGGGCAGAGTGAAGAGCAATTCGACGGGACCGTAGAGCTGGGCGGTGACCGAGAGCAGGCCGTAGTCGCGCGAGCCGGGCCGTGCGGCCACGCGGTCGGCGACTTCGCGCTGAACCATCAGGACGGCAAGTTCCAGTGACGCATGGGCGGCGGCGAGGCGCAGCAGGATGGGCGAGGTGATGTAGAACGGCAGGTTGCCGACGACGAGAAGCGGCTGGCCGGCAGCGGCGGAGGCCGCGGCAAAGTCGAACTGGAGCACATCCTGCGTGAGAACGGTGAGAGTTTCCGCGGCCGGATCGGCGTGTAGTTCCGCGCGGAGTTGCGTGGCGAGCTCGGAGTCGAGCTCGATGGCGAGCAGGCGTGCGCAGCGTGCTGCGAGCAGACCGGTGATTGCGCCGCGGCCCGGGCCAATTTCGACCGCGGTGCGGCCGGCGCAGTTACCGAGCGCGTCCACGACGCGCTGGATGGCGTGTGGGTTGTGGAGAAAATTCTGGCCGAGCCGGGGGCGGGTGGGCATCGCACCTTCGAGGATAGACGACCGGTGCGCGGGCGCAGCGCCGGGTCGCAGATCGAGTGTTCAGCGCTCGTTTTTAAGCACGGCGAGATGCAGGTTGCGGCGGAGGGTGAAGCCGAGGGTCTGATAGACGCGAATGGCGGAGTGGTTGTCGGCGAGGACGTGCAGGAACGGCGTTTTGCCGCCTTGGTGGATCTCGCGCAGCACGGCCTGGATGAGCATGCGGGCGTAACCGCGGCCGCGGGCCTCGGGGTGCGTGCACACGGCGCTCACCTCGACGTAGTGCGGAAGATGAAGGCGCTGGCCGGCCATGGCCACGAGGTGGTCGCCCTCAAAGATGCCGAAGAACGCGCCGAGCTCGTGCGTGCGCTCGCGAAACGGGCCGGGCTCAGTGAGTTCGGCGAGCACGAGCATCTGCGGAACGTCGTCGGCCGTGAGCGGGCGGAGGGGCGGGCCGTCACCGGGGCCGAAATGAGGGTCTTGATCGGAATCGGGCTGGCCGGCGGCGACCATCTGGCTCAGCAGTTCAGCGCGTTCCAGGGTCCATCCGGAAGTAAGGCTCCAGCCGGGCGTTGCGGCGAGTGGTTCTTCCAGAAAGAGCGCGAGCCGGCCCGAAGGTCCAGCCAGCGCGCGGAGGGATTCCAGGCTGTGCGGCGAGGGGTGGGCCATGCCGCTGAGCGGGCCGATGGCGGCGGGGTAGCGGCGGGCGAGGCCGGCGTCGACGGCGAAGTGGCTGTGCTCCGTGTGCAGCGCGTGCCAGATGGGGTTGTCGAGGGGACTCGGCATGGCTATCAAGGTGAGGGATTCGGCGTGTTGGTTGCGGAATTCCTGGGTGTTGGACGGATTGGCGACGCGAATGGTAAGAGCACGGCCAGTTAATGCGGGTCGGGCGCGGATTCGGGCGGCAGGGACGGTCCGTAGCGGCGGCGGACGAGCCACAGGACGGGCACCCCGGCGAGGATGAGCACGGTGCCCAGCAGCGAGCCGCGCAGATTGCCGGCGTAACTCCACACGAGGACGGCGGCCGCGGAGAGAACGAAGACGGCGGGCAGCACGGGATAGCCCCAGACGCGGTAAGGGCGCGGGTACTCAGGGTGGCGGCGGCGGTAAAGGAAGACGGTGGTGGCGGTGAGCATGTAAAAGAGCCACTCGGCAAAGATGGCAAGCTCAAAGTGCTGCTGGAAGCGGCTGAGGAAGAGCAGCAGGACGGTGGCGAGCAGTCCCTGGACAAGGAGCGACGTGGAAGGGGACTGGAAGCGCGGATCGATGTGCGCGAACTGGCGGAAGAAGAGGCGGTCGCGGGCGGCGGCGAAAGGGATGCGCGCGCCGGACATCACGGTTCCGTTGAGCGTGACAAAAATGCTCAGCGCCATGGCAGCGGCAACAAATCCCGCGCCGGAGTGTCCGGCGACGGCGGCGAGGGCGGCGACGGCGGGGCGCTCGCTGGCGGCGATTTGTGCGGCGGGCAGGATGTATTGAATGGCGGCGTTGGTGGCCATGAAGAGCGCGCCCACGACGAAGAGGCCGCCGATGAGCGCGACGGGCAGGCTGCGCCCAGGGCGGCGCACTTCGCCGGCGACCATGGTCAGGTCGTTCCATCCGTCATAGGCCCACAACGTTGCGATGAGCGCGAGCATGAAGCCGCCGAAGCCGCCTGTGGCATGAGGCAGCGACGTGGAGAAGTTGGACCACGTGCCGCTGGCGGCCGCGAAGCAGACACCGACGACGATGAGGATGAGCACGGCCTTCAGAATGGTGAAGACGAGCTGGAAGTCGCCGGCTTTTTTGATGCCGAGGAGGTTGAGTCCGGTCATGAACCAGGTGACGGCGATGGCGAAAATCTGCGAGCCCAGCAAGGGCGTGCCGGCCACCGGCGCGCCGAGCCAGGCGAAGGCGGAGAAGAACTCGAGGGTGCGGGCGAGGCCGATGGTGACGGCGGCGATGGACGCTGGCTTGGCGACGGCGAACCAGGTCCACATGTAAAGGAAGGCGGTGGTGTCGCCGTAGACGCCGCGGAGGTAAACGTACTCGCCGCCGGCGTAGGGCAGCATCGCGCCCAGCTCGGCGTAGGTCATCGCGCCGAAGAGCGAGAGCAGTCCACCGACAATCCAGGCCAGATAAACAAGCGTGGAAGAGCCGGTGTCCTGCATCATTTCGCGCGGGACCAGAAAGATGCCGCTGCCGATGATGGTGCCGACGACGATGGCCATCGCCTGGCTTGCGCCGAGGACGCGAGGCAGGTCGGCTGGGGCGTGCGGCGATTGCGCGGGGACGGGAGCGCTCATGCGGTGAGGAGAGGGTAGCATAGCCCATCGGCAAACTGGCCAATGCGGTCAGCGTTGCTGACGTCTTCGTGGCGGCGCTGCCGCATCGGGACTTGTGCCGCCCATCGCAGCGAGTGCTTGCGCAGCAGCGTGGGCGTTTTCTTCCGCGTGGAAATGCTGCCAAATCGCATCGGCGGTTTTGCGGGGGACGACGGCGGCAAGAGATTCTACCGTTGCCTGCTGGACGTCGCGCAGGCTGCCGAAGTGGGTGAGCAGGCGCTGGCGGGTTTGCGCGCCCACGCCGGGGATGGCCAGCAGCTCGGAGTCGCGGTCGCGCATGGCGCGGCGCTGGCGGTGGTAGCCGATGGCGAAGCGGTGGCTCTCATCGCGGATGAGCTGGACGAGATGGAGGACAGGTGAGCGGCGGTCGAGAACGATGGGCTCGTCCTCGGCGCCGTAGAGGTAAATGACCTCCTCTTTTTTAGCGATGGAGGCGAGCGGCTGCGAGGTGAAGCCGAGGGATTCGAGAGCTTCGGCAGCGGCGTGGAGCTGGCCCAGGCCGCCGTCGATGAGGATGAGCGACGGCATCGGCTGTGCTTTTGGATTAGCTTCGGCTTCGTTCTTCAGGCGCTTGTAGCGGCGATGGACGACCTCGCGCATGGAAGCGAAATCGTCCACGCCGAGGACCGTCATCACTTTGAATTTGCGATAGGCGGACTTGTTCATCTTGCCGTCTTCCCACACCACGAGCGAAGCGACGGTCTCCGCTCCCTGGATGTGCGAGATGTCGAAGCACTCGATGCGGCGGGGCAGCTCGGGGAGCATCAGCACGTCGGCGAGTGCCTCCTGAATGGCTTTCCGCGAGGGCTCGAGGACGCGGAAGCGCTGCGTGTGGGACTGGTGCGCGTTCTGTCCGGCGAGATCGACGAGGGAACGCTTTTCTCCGCGCTGGGGGACGGCAATCTCAATGCGATGGCCGGTGCGGGCGGTGAGCAGCGCGGCGAGCGACTCGCGATCGTCAAAGTCGGCGGGGGCGAGGATAGTGCGCGGCACGTAGTGCTGGTCAATGTAAAGCTGCTTGAGCAGCGCGGAGAAGAAGGGACCGGGATGGAAGTTGAGTCCTCGGCCCGCGTTTCCCTCAGGGGCTGAAGCCCCGCCTTTTTCTGCGGGCTTCTTGTAGGGGCTAAAGCCCGTACCCTTCGCGGCGGTGTCGGATTCACTTTCGCCGGCGAGGTTGGCTTCTAGCAGCTCGGGCAGGTCCTCCCAGAAGAACTCGCGACGATCGACAATTTTGCCGGAGCGCATATGGAAGAGGTTGACGGCGAGGCTGCCGTCTTCAAAGTGATAGCCGAAGACGTCGGCTTCGTCGCTTTGCTCGGCGGTGGCAATGCGCTGTTTTTCGCTCACCTGGTGCAGGGTGGAGAGCTGGTCGCGGAGGCGCGCGGCGGCTTCAAAGTGCTCGGCTTCAGCGGCGGACGTCATGCGTGCGGTAAGGGTTTTTTCAAGCTCGGCGTGGCGGCCCTCAAGAAAAAGCTGCGCGTCGCGGACCGCGGCTGAGTAGATCTCGGGCGTGGTGAGGCCTTCGACGCAGGGGCCGAGGCAGCGGTGAATGTAGTACTGCAGGCAGGCGCGTGGATGGTAGCGCGAGAGATCGACCTTGCAACTGGGCAGCAGAAAGCTGCGATGGATGAGCTCGGCAACGCGGTAGGCGAGGTTGCCGGGAAAGTAAGGGCCGAAGTAGGCGGAGCCGTCCTTGCGCAGGCGGCGCGTGACAAAGACTTTGGGGTAGCGGTCAGCGAGCGTGAGCTTCACGTACGGGTAGGTTTTGTCGTCGCGCAGCAGGATGTTGAAGCGGGGCTTGCGCTGCTTGATAAGGTTGTTTTCAAGGGCGAGAGCTTCGTGCTCGTTGGCCACCAGAATGTAGTCGAGATCGACGGCCTCTCGCATCAGCGAGCCGGTTTTGGCGTTGGCCTGGGATGCCTCAAGCAGATAGGAACGGACGCGGGCGCGGAGGTTGTTGGCCTTGCCAACGTAGATGACTTCGCCGTCGGCGTTTTTGTAGAGGTAGACGCCGGGCTGGGTGGGCAGGGCGCGGATTTTCTCGTAGAGGTCCATGGGGCAAAGGCGGGATGCGTGGGACGGTTTGCAGCCCATCCTTAGCATAGCGGGTGCAGGAAACGGGTGGGGGTGGCGGCGGAATTGCCGGGCAATCCTTACCGGTGTGGGTAAGAATTACACGATGTGAGTGTTGCAAGCCCGGTGGGCGCGGAAGGTTAACTCTTTGAAATAAAATAAGATGAGCGAATCGAGGAGTTTGGCGACGGGTGTGCAATGGAGTGGATGAGAGCAGACGACTGCCGCGAGTGCTTCCTGGGCGGACAAGGGTCGAGAACGCGGCGGAAAGAGGGAACGATGGTTACGAAGCGACTGGGATTTTGGATGGCGACGATGGCAATGGCGATGGCGGGCACGACGGGCTGCGCGACGAAGAACTGGGTGCATACGCAGACGACCCCGCTGATTCAGCACACCGGGCAATTGGAAGAGAAGACGGAGGCAAACACCCGCGAGCTGCACGACGTGAACCAGAGAGCGCAGGCGGGCATCAACCAGGCGCAGGGCGCGGCGGATGCGGCGAACCAAAATGCGCAGAGCGCTGCGACGTCTGCGAGCAGTGCCACGACGGCGGCCAACGAGGCCGTGAATCGCGCCGACTCGCTGGGCAGCGTGGTGAAGGGCCTGGACAACTACAAGCAGATGGCCGACGTGACGGTGAACTTTAGGTTTGACAAGGCTGTGCTGACGGCCGATGCCAAGGACCAGCTTGACCAGTTCGCAGCGCAGCTTGGTTCGGCGAAGAGCTACATTCTGGAAGTGACGGGCGGAACGGATTCGACGGGCCCGAAGCAGTACAACTACGACCTGAGCCAGCGCCGCGCCGACGCGGTGGTGCAGTATCTGGCTTCGAAGTATGGCGTAGCGCCGCACCGGTTCTACCTGATTGGGATCGGGAAGGACGACGAAGTGGCCAGCAACGCCACGTCGGCGGGACGGAAGAAGAACCGGCGCGTGGACGTGCAGCTGCTGACAAACATGAGCAGCGGGACTGAGCAGACGGCGGCCGCGCCGACAGGCGGACGCTAAACCGCTGCGCCGGCAACCGGCGCGACAAGCGAGACGGCCTCGGGCGGAATGCCCGGGGCCATTTTGCGTTTGGCGCAAAATTGCGGACCGCGTCCAGCGCCGCAATGCGGGTCAGGATTGTGCCGGCGGAAGCTGGCGAACGTGCTCCGCGCGGACCTGATTCGCGGTAAAGAGCGCAAGAAATGGAGCGCCCGGCGCCGCGGCTTCCACCGCCGGACGGCCATTGGCTTCTTCACGCTCCACGATGCAGACGACGGCGGCAACGGTCATGCCGGATTCCTGCGCGGACTGGATGGCGGCGATGGTGGATGCGCCGGTGGTGCAAACGTCGTCCACGATGACTACGCGCGCACCTTCGCGGCAAAAGCCTTCCATGCGGCGGCCGGTGCCGTGGGCCTTTTCTGCCTTGCGGACAAGAAAGCCATGAAGCAGTGACGCTGAAGGATTCTGTTGCGCGCGCCAGGCGCTGGCGGTGGCCACGTTGGAGACGATGGGGTCCGCTCCCAGGGTGAGTCCGCCGACGGCTTCCGCATCGATGCGGTGTTCCTCAAGCAGATCAAGAATGGCGTGGCCGGTGAGGCGGCCGCCTTCGGCGTGGAGCGTGGTGGTGCGGCAGTCGATGTAGTAGTCGCTGGTGCCGCCGGAGGAGAGCGTGAACTGGCCAAGGCGGAAGCTGGTGCGGGCGAGCAGGGAAAGAAGCTGCTGAGCAAAGGTTGGGGTGTTCATCAGGCCTGATTGTAACGGAGGGGCAGGGAGCGCAGTCGTTAGAGCGCGGCGGCGAGGTCGTGGACGCGCGCTGAGCGGCCGGCGTTGCGCGGCGATCATTTGGAGAGCTTTTCAACGGCGATGCGGTAAGGGCTGAGCAGACCGCCGGTGGCGTGGTCCAGGTCGGAGAGCGCGACGCGATAGTTGATCTGGGTTTGCAGCAGGACCAGTTCGGCCTGGGCGAGCCGGGTTTGCGCGTCGAGGACGAAGAAGTTGGTCTCCGCGCCGAGCTCGTATTTGCGCTGCTCGGAGGCGAGGGTTTTTTTGGCCAGGTCAAAGGAGTCCATGCTGGCGGTGAGGGCCATTTTGGCTTCTTCAAGTTGGCGAGCGGC
The DNA here is from genome assembly GCA_035534635.1 of Occallatibacter sp. Taxonomy (GTDB): domain Bacteria; phylum Acidobacteriota; class Terriglobia; order Terriglobales; family Acidobacteriaceae; genus Telmatobacter. Next base: position 118,624 of record DATLRP010000044.1, on the reverse strand, counting down.
GTTGCTGACCTGCTGCGTGATCTGCTCGCGGACCTGGCCGGCGCTGGAGAGGTCGCGGGAGCGGGAGACGTACGCGGAGCCGAGCGAGGCCTTTGCGCCGCGGTTGCGGAAGGGGAGGGTGAGCGTGAGCGAGCCGCCGTAACCGGGTTCGCCGAAACCGAAGACCTGATTGAACGACGAGCCGAAGCCGCCGGACTGAATAAGCTGGCCGGTGGTGAGGCTGTATTGATTGCCGCCGAGGCCGGAGCTTTGATAGAAGCCGGAGAGCGAGAGGTTTGGCTTGAGCTGATTATTGGCCAGGCGGATGCTGTCGGCGTCGTTCTGGAGCGCGTCCTTTGCGGCCTCGACCTCGGGCCGCTGGTCGAGTGCCTGCTGCAGCGCCTGCTCGGGATCGACGGTGCGGAGCCGGCCGGAGGGTTCGGGATTTTCCGTGAGATCGAGCGGCAGCTTGTGGATGGTGGGGTCGCGATCGGCGCCGATGAGGATGCGCAGGCCCTCTTCAGCCTGGGAGAGCGCGTACTGGGCCTGAATCACCTGGACCCTGCGCGCGGCAACTTCGGATTCCGAGCGGTAGATGTCGAGCGGAGGCAGCGCGCCGAGCTGGAGGGCGCGTTTGTCGCGGTCGTAGCTGACCTGGGCAAGTTTGAGGGAGCGCTGCTGGACGTCCAGCGCGCCGCGGGCCTGCACGGCGGCCCAGTACTGGCCGATGAGCTGCTGGAGCGCGTCATTCACTTCGGCGGAGAAGTTGGCTTTGGACTGGTCGAGCGAGCGGCGCGCGATGAGGATGAGCGCGGTGTTGGCAAAGCGGCCGGCCCCGCGCAGCAAGGGCTGCGTGAACTGGAGGTTGAGCGTGGAGTTGAAGTAGGGATTGAAGTAGTTGAACGAGCTGTTGGTGCCGGATTTGGAGCTCGAGACCGCAGCCTGGAAGCTGGTGCCGGGCGAGAAGGTTTGCGAGTAAGTGAGCTGGCCGGTTTGGGTGAGCGTGTTGAGGGTGGAAGTGTTGGATTCGCCCACGCCCTGGAGCTGGCTGTAGCCGGGCGAGGAATAGCGGTTGATGTTGAGCGAGCTTTGCAGGATGGGGTCGAAGGGCTGGAAGGAGCCGAGGAGTGAGAATTTTCGGAATTCGATCTGGGACTCGTCAACGCGGATGGCGCTGTTGTTTTCGAGCATGAGGAGAATGGCATCGCGAAGGCTGAGGCGGAGTTTGCCGTTCTGGACAAAGTTGGCGAGATGTTGCGGCGGAGGCAGCTTGGCGCTGCGGTCGCGTGCGGTGAGCATGCCGCGATAGCTTTCCGGGGACTGGGCCGGTGCGGGCGCGGCGGCCAGGAGCAAGGCGAGAGCGAACAATCCGCAGCAAACTGACTTCATCCGATGTTTCCCCCTGCGTTCGGAGATGCGCGTCTTTCGGTTGGGCGCGGCGGCCCGGCGCGACGGGGTGAAAAGCCGCGCCGGAGCCGGTTATTCGTAACGTATGGCTTCCACCGGATCGAGGCGCGCGGCCTTGGTGGCCGGATAGATGCCGAAGATGAGGCCGACGGAGATGGAGACAAGAAACGCAAGCGCGATGGAACTGAAGGTGACGATGGTGGACCATCCGGCCAGCCAGGCGATGAGCCGGGAGATGGCGAAGCCGAAGAGGACGCCGATGGTTCCGCCGGCGAAGGAGATCATGGTGGCTTCAACAACGAACTGGCGGACGATGTCGGACTGGCGCGCGCCCACGGCGCGGCGCAGGCCGATTTCGCGGGTGCGCTCGAGGATGCTGGCGAGCATGATGTTCATGATGCCGATGCCGCCCACGAGCAGGGAGATGGAGGCAATGGCGACCATGACGAAGTTGAAGAGGCGCTCCGTGCGGCGCTGCTGGGCCAGCAGCTCGGCGGGGACGATGATGCTGTAGTCGTTTGCGCCGTGGTGGGTGGAGTTGAGGACGGCGCGAACGACCTGCGCGGAGGCGGTGATATCGACGTCGGGCTTGAGGTTGAGATAGATGCCGTCGATTTCGTCGCGGAGGTCGCTGTAGCTGTCTTCAAGGCGCAGCATGGCGGCCTGCAGGGGAACATACATGATGTTGTTGGTGTCCGCGGCGGCGGAGCCGGCGGTCTGGGTTTGCCTGCTGAGCTGGGGATCGACGACGCCGATGACGCGGAACCATTGTTCGTTGACCTTGACGTATTTGCCGATTGGGTCAGAGGCGCCGAAGAGGCTCCACTTGGCCGCGGTGCCCAGCACGCATACGGGCGCGCCGGCGCTTTCCTCCGCGGCGGTGAAGAAGCGGCCGGAGGCGAGGTGGAGCGCGCCGATTTGCTGGTAGCTGGGGTTGACGCCGAAGACGGTGGGCACGTCCTGCAGCGGCTTGGGAATGATCTTCGAGGGCGTCATGCGCTGGCGCGGCGTGGAGGCCTGCAGGCCGTTGAGGTCGTCCTTGAGGATGCGGTAGTCCTGAAGGGTAAGGCCGGGCGAGATTTTGCGGATCTTGCTGTGGGCCTGCCACTCCAGGGTTTCGTGGGCCTCGACGATGAGGTTGTGCACGCCCATCTGCTCGATGAAGGCCATCACCTTCTGGCGCGCGCCGGCGCCGATGGAGAGCATGGCCACCACGGCTGCGACGCCGAAGATCATGCCGAGCATGGTGAGCAGCGAGCGCAGGCCGTGAAGCATGAGATTCTGCACGCCGAGCTGGACGTCGCGCAACCAGCGCTGATACACATCGACGAAGCGGGAGGGCAGCGGAGAGGTTTGCGTGGGCATCAGGGAGTTCCTCCGTCGCCGACCGTTCCATCCGACTCATTTCTGCGGGGAAGCGTGGGATCGACGAGCGCGACGCTGTCGCCCTGGCGCAGGCCGTCGACTACGGTGCGGCTTTCGCTCTCGCTCACGATGCGCACGGCGCGCTGATCAAAGCTGCCGCCGTCTTTGACGTAGACGACATGCTTGCCGTCCTTGGAGAAGATGGCGATGCGCGGAAGATAGAGGACATTGCGGCGGATTCCGGCCAGGAAGGTGACGCGGGCGGTGAGTCCGGAGCGGAGGCGGGGATCGAGATGGGCGATGTGGAGGGTGACGGGGAAGCCGCCGCCCGCGGGCGCGCCAAAGAACTGGCGCGACGTCATGCCGCTGACAGTGGCCACCGAGCCCGTGAAGACGCGGCCGGGAAGCGCATCGAAGACGACCTCGGCGGGCTCCCCGGCGCGGATGTTTTCCCGGTCCTGCTCGGGCACGTGGCAAAGCAGGTCCATGCCCTGCGGGTCGACGATTTCGGCAATGGCGCTGCCGGGCTGCGCCTGGTCCCCGGCGTGGTAGTCGGGCAGCGTCATGCCGGTGAAGAAGAATCCGCCGGTGGAGTTGACGTTTTTCTGGATGGAGACCAGGCCGTCCATGGGGGCGACCACGCGCATCTTGTCGAGATTGCCCTGGGCCTGGTCCATTTCGAGTTTGGCCTTGTTGTATTTCTGCTGCGCGAGATACGTGGCGGCCTGGCCGGATTGGGTGTGGGACTGGATGTCCTGCTGGAGCTCGGCGAGCTCGCGTTTGGCCTGCTCAAGCGCGAGGAGGTTCTTGTCGGCGTCGATTTTGCTGACGAGTTCGTTCTTCTGCACGTCGAGCTGGGCGCGCCTGACGGCGTAGCGGGCCTTGAGCAGAGCGACTTTGTCTTGTGCGGCGAGGACGGTGGCGTCGGCTTTGGCCTTGGTAATCTCCTGCTCGGCCTGGAGCAGCTCAGAGTGGCTCTGCTCCAGCTTGTAGCGCTGCTCGGTGGGGTCGAACTCAATGATGAGGTCGCCTTTCTTCACGGTCTTTCCGGTGCCGGTGAGCTGGGTGATCTGCAGCGAGTCGCCGCCGACAGCGGGCGCGGTGAGCATCATGGAATGGCTGGCGTGGAGTTCGCCGGTGGCGTAAACGCGCATGTCGATGTCTCCGCGGCGGACGACGGCGAGGGGAAGCTCGTCGCCCTGCGGCGCGAGCCGGCCGCGGCGCGCGGCCACAAAGGCGGACGCCCCGGCGAGCACAAGGAGCACGGGGAGGGCGATGAAGAGGCGGCGGCGTCCAGTCTTCATGGGTGCGCTACTCCTTCCCCGTGGGGTCTTCAAGGGCGAGCTGGTCGCCGGGCCTCAGCCCGGAAGAGACCAGCAGGCGGTCGCGGGTGCGGCGTTCGACGCGAATGACCTGGGGGCGGAAGTGGGAGCCGTCCCAGACGAAGGCGACGGTTTGCCCGGATTTGAGGAACGAGGCCTGGACGGGAATGGCGATGGCGTTGGGCACGCGCTGGGCAATGATGGAAACCTGCGCCGACATGCCGGGGCGGAGCCTGGGGTCGGTTTGGTCCAGAGAGATTTCCAGGTCGAAGTTGCGCGGGATGGGCCAGCCGGCAGAAAAATCCTCCGTGGCGATGGTGCCGATGTGCTGGATCTTGCCGGTGAACTGGCGGTCGGGGATGGCGTCAAACTGTACGGTAACCGGCTGCGAGGCGGCCAGGCCGCCGCGCTCGGTTTCATCCACGCGGGCGGCGATGCGCAGGCTGGATGCGTCGGGCAGCTCGGCGATGGGTGCGCCGGACCAGGCGCGGTCGCCGGTGCGGAATGGACCGACGTTGCCGTCGTGCCAAACGGAGGTCAGGCTGACGGTGCCGGCCGCCGGCGCAAGGACGATCATGGAAGCCAGCGCGCTGCGCGCGCGCTCGGCGTCAAAGGCGGCCTTGCGACTGGCGTTCTGTTTGCTCTGCACGGTGGCGCGATTGAGGGCCACATCGGACTGGAGCTGCTGCTGCGCCTGTTTGAGGGCCTGCTCGGCGTCGGCGAGCGCGAGGCGGGCCTCCGCGCCTTCAATGCGGGAAACAATCTCCTGCTTGCTGGCGTCCAGGCGCGCGTCCTCGACTGCGTATTTCGCTTTGGTGACGGCGGTCTTGTCCTGCTCCTCGGTCAGGCGGCCCTGCGCGCGGACCTGCTCAATCTCAGCCTGCGCGGATTTGAGCGTGGAGAGATCCTCCGCCAGATCCTGCTGGGTCTTGGTGGCGTCAAACTGGACGATCACGTCGCCTTTCTTCACCTGTGCGCCATCGGCCACGAGCTTGAGGATCTGCAGCATGCCGGCGTCCGGCGGAGCGGAGATGGAGATGGAGCGCGTGGCCTGGATATCGCCGTGGACCTGGACGGTATCAAGAAATTCGCCGCGCTTCACCTGAAAGGTGGCGACCGAAGGCGCATGGCCGGCAAAGCGCGTGAAGGCGAAGACCAGGGTGGCGCAGGCGAGCACCGCCGCCAGCGCAAGAATTTTGGTGCGCCGACGGAAGCGGCCGAGGAGAGCGCGAATCATGGGGCCCCGCTTTCAGTCTGCGCGGGCGCGGCCAGCTGGACATCGACGGCGGCGGAGAGATCGGGCATCAGGCGCGGATCGCTGCCGTTGATGCGGAAAATGGCGGCGAAGGTGCGCAGGCGCGAGGAGAAATCGCCGGCCTTGCCCATGGGATCAATGGACTGAAGAACGCCGCGAAAGACGAGGCTGGGATAGGCGTCGAGATGAATGCGTGCCTGCTGGCCGACCTTGAGCGCGAGAAGATCGAGCTGATTGACGGGGACCTGGACCTCCATGGTGGCTGGGTCCACGACCTGCATGAAGGGGACGCCGGGGCGGACCTGATCGCCCAGCTTGACTTCGCCCATGCTGCCCTGCTTCCAGATGGTGTTGAAGACGACGATGCCGTCAATGGGCGCGCGAATCTGCATGAGGGCGGAGTTGGCCTCGGCGTGCGTCATGGTCTGGCGGGTGCGGTCGCGCTGGATTTCGAGGATGCGGATGGCGGCCAGCGCGGCCTTGCGTTTGAGGGCGAAGGTGGTCTTGAGCTGGGCGAGCGTGGCTTTGGCTTCATCCAGATCTTCCCGGGCCTTTTCCGCGTCGATGCGCGAGAGCAGTTCGACCTTCTGCATCTCAAGCCTGGCCTTGCTCAGGGCGTCCTCGGCCTGGCGGATTTCGGTTTCGTCCTTGGCGCGGGCGGCATCTTCCTTGGCCTGGGCCTCGAGCACCTGGTCATTCTGGTCGTCGCTTTGGGCCCGCTTGTCGATGAAGTCGCGCTCCTGGGCCTGGCGGTCGAACTCCACGAGCAGGTCGCCGCGGCGGACGCGGGCTCCGCTGGGAACCAGGCTCGTGATGGTGAGCGTGCCGACATTCTGCCCGGCGAGCTGCGGCGCCTGGATGGCGCGCGCGGTGACGGCGGCGGTTTTGCCGGTGAGGCGAAGAACCGGGGCGGCTGCGGCAAGCGAAGCGCCCTGCAGATTTGCGGCGTCGCGGGAGGAATGTGCACGCCGGCGTGTCCAGAGAATGCCGAGCAGGAGCAGAGCGATGAGAGTGGCGACGCCGATGCGCAGAACCAGCGCGCGGCGGCGCGCAGGTGCGGGCGCACCGGCCGCGTCTGCCGGGGGCTCGACGACGCTACTCAATGGAACCTGCTCCCCCTGGAGAGGCGAACATGCCAGCGATCTCCCAAGTCATGTTGCGTGGATGCCGCCGCGCCCTTCGTGCGAGCGTGCGGGAGTGGACGGAGAGGAGCCTCTTCCAGGTTGCATACGGGATGAGCGGTGAATTCAACGTGGGAAAGGTATGGGCTATTTGTCTTAGACGCCGCAGAGGAGATTTTTGCTCCCAGTTTTTTTCTCCCGGAGCGGCAGGCGGGAGAAAATACGGCCCCGACGCACGGGGCCGTGGAGGAACCGGAATCCGGGACGAAACGATCAGCGGCCCGCGCCGGGAATGTAGTGGTACTCAATCTTGGTGGGGCGCTTGACCTGGTCGCCGGTGAGGTCGTGGACATGCCAGACGACGCTTTCCGCGGCGACCTCAGGGTGGCGGCGAAGGAACTCGAGCGCGTACATGCCTGCCGTGGGGTCATTTTTCTGGTCAGCGAATTTGGCGGACTCGATGGCCGACTTCTTTCGGTCGCCGAGGCGGCGGTAGATGATGGCCAGCGAGTAATGCGCGGCCAGGTTGTCCGGGTCGATGCCCTGCAGCGCCTGGTATTCAACTTCCGCTTCCGCGTAGTGATGCTCCTGGAAGTAGCTGAAGCCGAGCTCGCGCAGCGCGTCCTTGGAGCGCGGGAATTTGGCGAGGACGGCCTTGAAGTCGTTGATGGCTTCTTCGTTGTGGCCGGCGTTGCGCTCCACGATGGCGCGGTAGTAAAGCGCGCGCGGGTCGCCGGGGAGCACGGCGAGAGCTTTCTGCAGGTTCGCGCCCGCATCCTTGTAGCGCTCCCAGACAATTTCAACCAGGGCCATGTTGGTGTAAGCGTCGGCGTAGTTGGGGCGGAGGGTGGCGACGTGCTCAAAGGCTTCGACGCTGGCCTGATATTGCTGCGCGTCCAGAAGGGCGATGCCATAGTTGTTCCAGCGCATCCATTCGGGGTTCTGGTCAGGCTGCGGCGTGGTGGGTGTGTTGAGGCCGATGTTGAAGGTGCGCGAATCCGAGGCCATGTCGATGATCGGCTCAGGATAGTTCTTCTGGTCGAAGACGTAGCTGACGAAGCGCTGGTTGAAGCGGCGGTAGCGGACGGTGGCGGTGATGGTGATGGAGCCGGTGATGTCCCTGGGCAGGCGGAAGCGGTAACGGACGACCTGCGAGCGGCCGGACTGGATGGTGTTGTTGTAAGCCAGGACGCGGTTGTCCCAGATCTGGTGGAGGGCGTTGAGCGTGCCTCGCTTGTTGATGAGGCGGTTGGTGAAGGAGTGGGCCGAAGGGTCGAGGTAGCCGTCAGGCCGGATGAATCCGCTCTCGGCGAGGTTTTTGCCGGTGGAGTCCTTGACGTTGAAGTCGACCCAGGCCTCGTAGAAGTCGCGCTGCTCGGGCACGAAGGAGTGGCCGATACCCTTGTTCTGGATGACCACATCTGCGATGAGGGTTTCACCGGGAGCGAGTGAGAAGCGGGTGAGGCCGAGGGGTGCGATGAGCACCTGATCGTGCGTGGTGGCGGCGGCGCTTTCGTTCTCAAGGCCGAAGAGGTCGACGTTGAAGACGCCCTTGCCGTCCGCGCCGTGCTGGAGGAAGTCGGAGAGCATCTTCAGCTGCTCGGGGTACTTGTAATAGGCGGCGTTGAGGGTGTCGCCGCCCAGCCAGCGGTGGCTGAAGATTTTGCCGTTTTTGGCGGCGGGCTCGGTGACGCCCGCCTCAACGGCTTCAAGCGGCATGTGGCAGGTCTGGCAGGTGGAGACCACGTCCTTGCGGTAGGCAGGGAGGGGATTCTGCTTGCTGAAGCTGGAGCCCTGCCACTCGTCATAGACGGTAAAGGCGCGGAGCCATTTGTAGTCGTCGAGCTCGCGTGGAATGGCGGCCTTGTGGCATGCGGCGCAGAACTCGGGCGTTGTGTAAAGCGGGCGCATCACGGCCTTGTCGTGACGGTCAAGGTGGGCGAGGATTTCGGCGTCGGAGACGGGACCGGTGATGGGCTTGCCGTTGGCGTCGACGAGGACGGCAGGCGTACCCATGACGTAGCTGCCGGTGCCTGTGGTGTCTGTGGCAATAATGGCGTGGCAGGTTTCGCAGGTGACGCCTTCATCCTCAAACGGTCGCTTCACGGGCATGCCCTGCGAAAGGTCGCCGGAGAGCAGCGCGACGGGATTGTGGCAGCCCTCGCAGTGGCGGGAGTACTGCACGCCTTTCTGGGCGATGAGCAGGTTGACGTTCTTGAGATACCACGGCTGGCGGAAGCTGGAGGAATGGGCCGACTGACGCCATTCGTTGTAGGCCTCCTGATGGCAGTGGCCGCAGTACTTGGCGGTGTAAAAGCTGCGCGGGCTGAGGAATTGGCCGTTGGCCGAGGTGGCGTTGGAAGGCAGGAAGGGGTATTCCTTGCCGAAGAAGTAGTTGTAGCGGGCGGCGATGGACTCATGGAACGGGGTGAGCGGCCCGGTGATGGGGACGTGGGTGCCGTAGTCGGGGATGGGATCGTTGGGGGCGTGGGGAACGCCCGGGTTGTGCGATTCGCCGGGCACGGTGTCCGGCACCTTGTCGGGCACCTTGTTGGGCAGGTTGGCGCCGGGGGCGGCGGGCGTGGAAGCCGGGGACGCCGCGGCAGGCGCGGAGGAGGGAGATTCAGCGGGAGCAGGCCGCGAAGCCGCCAGCACCACCCAGTTGAGGGTGAGGGTCGCGAGGAGCGCAAGGGCGGTAAACAGACAGCGGCGGAGCGGGGTCTTGAACATCGAGCGGCGAACTCCCGGGGAAATCAGTAGCCGTTGCGCCAGGGCGCTGGGAAAAGACGCGGCGGAACCACCTGCAAAGGTAGCAGCCGGAGGGGCAGAGCTGTCTTCCATCAAAAGATGGAGTGTTGATGCGTTGAAAGGCGGAGGGTTGGCGAGCCGGCGGGAACGGTTGGCGGCGGTCGGCGAGAGATGCAGGCGGATTGCAGCCAACGGTTCACAGGGTGGGATGAATGGGGAAAAATCGGGATTGACCCGTGTGCTGCAGCGCACATCCTCTTGGCCAAAGCGGGGCCCAAACTGGTAGCTTGGAGGAGACGGTTTCGAGTTTCGCAATGACCTCAAGTCCCTATTTTTCTCTGGCGGTTCTTTTCGTGGCCGCGCTGTGTTTTGGCCTGACGCCGCTGGGGCTGGCGTGGCTTTGGCGCAGGCTGCTGGCGCCCGCCAAGCCGAACGCGATCAAGAACGCCATTTACGAATGTGGACTGGAGTCGACGGGCGACGCGTGGGTGCAGTTCCACTCGGCCTACTACCTGTACGGAATCATCTTTCTGATTTTTGACGTGGAAGCGGTGTTTTTGCTGCCCTTCGCGGTGGCGTTCACAGGGCTGGGTCTGGCGGCATGCGCGGCCATGCTGGTGTTTGTGCTGCTGCTGGTGGAAGGGCTGGCGTGGGCGTGGGCCAAGGGCGTGCTGGCCTGGGAGTAGGAAACAGGGAACAGGGAATTGGGAACGGGGAATTTAAAGGCTGAGGGACGAGGGACTCAGGATTGAGGAGCTTGCAATGGCTGTGGATGAAAAACTGAAGATCGAACTGGGCAAACAGGGCGTCTTCGTCACGACCCTCGAAGAGCTCTACAACTGGGGACGGCGCAGCTCGATTTGGCCCATGAACTTCGGGCTGGCCTGCTGCGCGATTGAGATGATTGCCACGACGATGGCGCGCTATGACCTGGCGCGCTTCGGCGCGGAGGTCTTCCGGCCGTCGCCGCGGCAGGCGGACATGATGATCATCTCCGGCACGGTGACCAAGAAGATGGCGCCGCAGGTGGTGCGGCTCTACAACCAGATGGCCGAGCCGCGCTATGTGATTGCGATGGGCGCGTGCGCCATCAGCGGCGGGCCGTTCAAGCAGGGTTACAACGTACTGAAAGGGATTGACCGCTACATTCCGGTGGACGTGCATATTCCGGGATGCCCGCCGCGGCCTGAGGCGCTGCTGGAAGCCTTCATCACGCTGCAAAAGAAGATTGACGGCCAGTCGCTGACGGGGGAGAATCGCCCGCGGTTCCTGGATGCCAATGCGCCGGGCGAGTTTCCGGTGCCGGAGATGGGCGAGCACGATTTGGAGCCGCCCGCCAATAAAAATGTCTGGACGGTGCCGGTGGTGATTCGCTGATGAAGACGGTGGAAGAGATTCAGGCCGCGATTGAAGCCGCCGTGCCCGGCGCGGGCGTGACGGTGGTGCCGAACCCGGCGCCGAGCGGGCAGCACTCGCTGCTGCTGCGAGCCGAAACGGCAGTGGCGGTGGCGGAGTTTGTGCGCGACGACGCGGAGCTGGAGCTGGATTATCTTTCGAATGTGACGGGCGTGGACTGGCCGGAGAAGGAGATCACCGAGAAGGTGAAGGTGACCCGGCCGGTGACGAAGACAGTGGACGGCGTGGAACAGACCGTGGAAGAGACGGTGGAGGAGACGCGCAAACGCGTGGAGCCGGGCCGCCTGGAAGTGGTGTATCACCTGTTTTCGATGACGAAGAAACACGGACCGGTGATCCTTCGCTTGCGCACCGAGAACCGCACGGACAAGGTCACGCTGCCGTCGCTGACGCCGGTTTGGCGCGCGGCGGAGTTCCAGGAGCGCGAGGTCTTCGATTTGTACGGCGTGGTCTTCGAGGGGCATCCGGACCTGCGCCGGATTCTGATGTGGGACGGCTTCAAGGACCATCCGATGCGGCGCGACTACGTGGACCCGGATGATTTCGAGTACGAACCGACGGCGCACGACCAGGTGCTGGCGCGCGCGCAGGCGCACAGCGCCGCGCAGGAGTGCGTGGCAGACACGCCGGAAGCGGCTGGGCTGGAAGGCAAGGCGCAGGAAGGGGCCGCGCCATGAGCTATCCGACAGATACCGCGGCGAGGCTGACCGGCAAGGCAGCGATTGAAGGCCGGTCAGTGATCGACCCGGAGAGCGGGACCGAGCTGCTTGAAGTGGCGATGGGACCGCATCATCCTTCGACGCACGGCGTCTTCCGGATGGACGTGACGCTGGACGGGGAGCGGATCCGGCGGCTGAAGCCGGTCTTCGGCTATCTGCACCGCAACCACGAGAAGCTGGGCGAGGGGCACAGCTACCTGTCGTCGATGCCCTACACGGACCGGCTGGATTACGTCTGCTCGCTGACCAACAACTGGGCTTACGCGCTGGCGGTGGAGAAGCTGGCAGGGCAGGAGGTTCCGGAACGGGCCGAGTATCTGCGCGTGATTCTGGGCGAGCTGACGCGCGTGCAGAACCACATGCTCTCGGTGGGCTTTTTGATCCAGGACATGGGCGCCAGCGGCACGCCGCTGATGTATGCCTTCCGCGAGCGGGAAAAGATTCTGGACCTGTTTGAGGCGTTGACCGGCTCGCGGATGATGTGCAACTACATGCGCTTCGGCGGCTGCCGCGTGGATGCGAGCGAGGCGTGGCTGAACGGCGCGCGCAAGGTGGTGGCCGAGCTGCCGAAGGCCGTTGACGAGTTTGAGAATCTGTTGGTGACCAACGAGATTCTGATGGCGCGGACGCAGGGCGTGGGAATTCTGCCGAAGGAGCTTGCGATCCAGGCCGGCGTGACCGGGCCGGGGCTGCGCGCTTCCGGCGTGAACTACGACATTCGCAAGGTGGACCACTACGGCATTTACGACCGGTTCCAGTTCAAGGTGCCGCTGGGCGAGCACGGCGACGTGTATGACCGCTTCATGATCCGGCTGCTGGAGCTGCATCAGTCGCTTGGGATTCTGAACCAGGCGCTCAAAGAAGTTCCGGGCGGGCCGGTGATGGACCCGAAGGCGAGGATTCGCAACTTCCGGCCAAAGCCGGGCGAAGCGTACGGACGGATTGAAGCGCCGAAGGGCGAGCTGGGCTTTTACCTGATCAGCGACGGGGGACCGAATCCCTATCGCTACCGCGTGAGGCCGCCGAGCTTTGTGAACCTGACGGTGCTGGAAGACATGTGCCTGGGGCAGAACGTGGCCGACGTGGTGCTGATTCTGGGTTCAGTAGACATTGTGTTGGGCGAAGTGGACCGCTAGAGCGGGCAGAGGAGAAACACATTGCTGGGTGAGGGAATCCTGAAGGGACTGGCGGAGACGGCGAGGAATTTTGCCGGCAGCTACGTCTCCAAAGAGCGGCTAACGACGGTGCAGTATCCGGAGGAGCGGCTTCCGCAGATCGAGGCGACGCGGGTGTTTCCTTTTCTGGTGTACGACGGCGCGGACTGGGAAGCGGGCATGCGCTGCGTGGCCTGCCAGATCTGCGAGAAGGAGTGCCCGCCAAAGTGCATCTACATTGAAAAGAGCAAGGAAAAGAAGCCGGATTACGTGGGCAAGATGCAGATCTATCCAACGCGGTTCGACATTGATGTTTCCGTGTGCATGAGCTGCCAGATCTGCGTCGAGGTCTGCCCGTTTGAAGCCATCAAGATGAATACAGAGTTTGAGCTGGCCACCGAGGACCGCTTCGGCGGGCTGCTGCTGGACCGCCGCGCGCTGGCGAAGTCCAACGAGTACTACCACACGATTCATCCCACGGAAGCAGGCGAAGTGGACGCTCGCCTGGCCGAGGAAAAGGCCAAGGCAGAGGCCAGGGCGAAGGCCGCGGCGGAAGCGGCCGCGGCGAAAGCCGCAGCGGCAAAGGCTGCCGAAGCGGCTGCTGCGAGTGCTCCGGCAGCCAATGCTCCGGCAAATCCGCAAGCAAAACAAGCCGCGAATCCTGCTGCAAATCCACCGGCAGCGCCGGTGGGCGGGACGAGTGCCGCTGTGGCGAAACCCGAGAACCCGAAAGACGCGAGCGCGGAAGAAAAGCCTGCCGATGGGGGCGAGTAAGCGATGGTCGAGAAGGCAGACCAGATCTTCGTCCTGCTGCAGCACTGGCTGGTGAGCTTTTTCCCGCTGGCGTGGCAGCATGCGGCCGGCGTGGTGCTGGACGTGGTGGGCATTATTGTCGCGTATCCCACGCTGTTTGCGCTGGCGGTGCTGATGGAGCGCAAAGGGCTGGGGCGGATGCAGAATCGCTACGGACCGAACCGCGTGGGGCCGTTCGGACTGCTGCAGCCCGCGGCCGACGGCATCAAGGCGCTGATCAAGGAAGACATAGTGCCGTTCCGCGCAGACGCCGTGGTGCATTTTCTGGCGCCGCTGGTGCTGGTGGTGGCCGTCTTCATGGGCCTAGCGGTGCTGCCGATGGGACGCAACATGGAGCTGGTGGACATGGACGCCAGCCTGCTGTTTGTCTTTGCGATGGGCGCGTCGACGGAATTGTCGGTGTTCATGGCGGGGTGGTCGAGCCGCAACAAGTATTCGCTGCTGGGCGCGATGCGCGCGGTGGCGCAGATGATCAGCTACGAGGTTCCGCTGCTCTTGTCGAGCGTGGTGATCGTGATGATGACTGGCTCATTGTCACTCACGAAGATGGTGGAGGCGCAGAATCACTTCACCGGAATTTTTCCGCACTGGTATGTGTTTACGCCGTGGGGGCTGGCCGGTTTTGTCATGTTTGTGGTTGCGGCGATGGCGGAGACCAACCGCTCGCCGTTCGATTTGCCGGAGGGCGAGTCGGAGATTATCGCGGGCTACTTCACGGAGTACTCGGGCTTCAAGTTCGCGCTGTTCTTCCTGGGCGAGTACGTGGGCATGTTCGGCATTGCGGGGCTGGGCACAACGCTGTTTCTGGGCGGATGGTCGGCGCCGGCTTCATTCCTGACGTGGGTGCCGTCGTGGATATGGTTCTTCCTGAAGGTTGAATTGTGGATCTGCTTCTTCATCTGGGTGCGCGGAACGCTGCCCCGGCTGCGGCAGGACCAGCTGATGAATTTTGCGTGGAAGTTCATGCTGCCCATGACGCTGGTGAACCTGGTGGATGCGGCGGTTTGGCGTTTTATGGGCGAGGGCTGGCTGCGCTGGGTGGTATGCGCGGCGATTGTGGCGGGAGCCTACGCCCTGATGGGCCGCGGCGGAATGCGGCGTCAGGGGTTGCGGCCGAGGAGCTATCGCTATGCGGAGTGAGCGCCGGGTGAGCGCGCGGAAAGAGAGCGTGCGCGGATGAGCATTGTGTTCTGGATGATTTCCGCACTCACGCTGGCCGGCGGGCTGGCCGCGGTGCTGCTGAAGAACCTCGTGCATTGCGCGTTGGCCGTGACGGTGGCTTTTGCCGGGCTTGCGCTTCTGTTCCTGCAACTGGACGCGCAGTTCGCGGGCTTCGCGCAGATTCTGGTCTATATCGGCGCGGTGGCGATTCTGGTGGTGTTTGCAATTCTGCTGACGCGCAATTCCGAAACGCCAAAAGAGGGTGGAGTCTTCAGCCGGACCTGGCTGGCGGGGCTGGCCGTGGCTGCGGCGGTCTTTGCCGTGCTGGGCTGGGCCGTGCTTGCAGGCGCGAAAGGATTGCCGGGCGGGGCCGCTGCTGCTCCGGCGGTGACGGTGAATGAGATTGGCCGCGCGCTGATGGGCCGCTATGTGTTGCCACTGGAGATTGTGGCGCTGCTGCTGACGGCTGCGCTGATTGGCGCTGTGATTGTGGCTATGCACGAGACCCTAAACGTCAACGGGAACGGGAGGGCCAAGTGAGTCCGCTGGCGGGATATTTGATGGTTGCCGCGCTGCTGTTTGCCATTGGACTGGCCGGCGCGCTGACCCGGCGCAACGCGATTCTGGTTTTGATTGGCATTGAGCTGATGCTGAATGCGGCGAACTTGAATCTGATTGCGTTCTGGCGCTACGGGCCGCATCCTGAGGCGCTGACGGGGATGATGTTTGCGATTTTCTCGATTGCCGTGGCCGCGGCCGAGGCGGCCGTGGGGCTGGGACTGGTGATCCAGATTCATCGCCACCTGAAGACCACTGACCTTGACGAAATGAACAGGATGAAAGGGTGAGCCGATGTTGATGCAAGAAGGTTTGCCTTTCCATCCTCAGTTCGTCGATCGGGAGTTCTGGTCAGTTGTGAACTCGCTGTGGCTGATTCCGGCGCTGCCCATGCTGGCCGCAGGCGCGATTGCGCTGTTGAAGCAGCCCAGGAGAAAGCTGGCGGCGGGGCTTGCGATTGGGTCGCTAAGCGTGTCGCTGGTGATTTCGCTTCTCGCCTTTGCGCACGTGGTGGCGGGCTGGGCGAATCACGTTGCGGTGCGCGAGACGGTGAACTTCACCTGGATGCAGGTGGGCGCGGCGCACGTGGATCTGGGCTGGGTGCTGGATCCGCTGTCGGCCATCATGATGGTGATGGTCTGCTTTGTGGGCCTGCTGATTTTTATCTATTCGGTGGGCTACATGGCCCACGACGAAAATTTCACGCGGTTCTTCTGCTTCCTGGCGCTGTTTGCGGGCGCGATGCTGGGCGTTGTCATCTCCAACAGCCTGCTGCTGCTGTTCATGAACTGGGAGATTGTCGGTCTTACTTCCTATCTGCTGATCGGCTTCTGGTATCACAAGCCTTCGGCGGCCGCGGCGGCTAAGAAAGCCTTCATGACGACGCGCGTGGGCGACGTGTTCTTCCTGCTGGGTCTGGTGTGGCTCTTTGCGCAGACGGGCACGCTGCTCTTCTATAACAGCGGGACGGGCTCAATGGAGCCGCTGGCGCTGGGTGGATTGCTGGCGACGCCCTCGGTGTGGGGACTGACGGCGGCAGGCGCGATTGGGCTGCTGATTTTTGCCGGAGCGGTGGGCAAAAGCGGCCAGCTTCCGCTGCATGTGTGGCTGCCGGACGCGATGGAGGGCCCGACGCCGGTGTCAGCTCTGATTCACGCGGCGACGATGGTGGCCGCGGGCGTCTACCTGGTGGCGCGCGTGTATCCGTTGATGCAGGCGGGGATTCAGCCGGGTGGATCGACGACGGCGCTGACGGTGGTGACGTGGGTGGGTGCGGTGACGGCGGTCTTCGCGGCGCTGATTGCGATTGCGCAGGACGACATCAAGCGAATTCTGGCCTACTCCACGATCTCGCAGCTTGGCTACATGATGGCCGGACTGGGACTGGGCGGCGTGGCGGTGGGGATGTTCCACCTGATTACGCATGCGTTCTTCAAGTCGCTGCTGTTCATGGGGTCGGGCTCAGTGATTCATGGCTGCGACGATGAGCAGGACGTACGCAAGATGGGCGGGCTGCGCACGACGATGAAGGTGACCTTCCTGACTTATGCGGCGGGCATGCTGGCGCTGTGCGGATTTCCGATCTTCTTTTCGGGTTTCTGGAGCAAGGACGGAATTCTGGAGGCGGCGAAGCATTGGAGCCTGTCGAGTGGGCCGTTTTATCTGCTGGTCTTCGGCGCGGCGCTGACGGCCTTCTACATGATGCGGCAGGTGAGCTACGTGTTCTTCGGCGAGTGGCGCGGGCACGATCATGCGCATGAGAGCCCGAAGGTGATGACGGTGCCGCTCGTGATTCTGGCGTTTTTCGCGATGGCGCTGGGTGCGATTGGAACGCCGGCGTGGCCGTGGTTCCAGTCGTTCCTTGGGAACCGGGCGACGAGCTTTGCGTGGTCGAGCTTCAGCCAGCCGGGGCTGATGACGCTGATGTTGAGCTCGAGCACGGTGGTGATTGTGGGATTGCTGGCGGCCTGGTGGATTTACGGCAACAAGTCGCCCAGGGCCGAGGAGCCGGATGTGCTGGAGCGGGCGATTCCGCCGGTGTGGGTGCTGCTGCGCAACAAGATGTATGTGGACGAACTCTACGGCGTGACTGTGGTTGCCTTTTATTGGTGGTGGGCGCGGGTTGCGGACTGGCTGGACCGTCGCGTGTGGGGCGGTGCGGTGACAGGCGTGGTGTGGGCTTTCCGCGGACTGGCGCACCTGAACCGGCTGATGGACGTGCACTGGGTGGACGGCGGCTTTGACAAGGGCTGCGAAGAACTGGCCGGAGGCGGCGGGCTGCTGGCGCGCGTGCAGAGCGGGCGGGTGCAGACGTATCTGCGGCTGCTGGCGCTGGCGGCGGCGGTGCTGGCCGTGATCCTTATCTGGAGCAGCCGCGGATGAACGGAATTCCCATCTTGACGCTGCTGACCGTGCTGCCCGTGGTGGGCGCCGTGATTGCGCTCTTCGCGGGCAAGCGTGCGCGGACCGTGGCGCTGGTGACGACGCTGGCGGCGCTGGCGCTTTCACTCTTCATCTGGACAAAGCTGCCCGCCGACGGATCGATTGGGCTGGTGGAGCGCGCGGCGTGGGCGCCGAGCCTGGGGATTGAATATCACCTGGGTGTGGATGGGCTGGGCGCGCTGATGCTGGTGCTCTCTGCCATTGTGACGCTGATGAGCGTGGACGCTGCGCACAGGGTGCACACGCGGCCGAACCTCTACTTCTTCATGGTGCTGCTGCTGGAGGCGGGCCTGTTCGGGTCGTTCACGGCGCTGAATTTCTTCCATTGGTTCCTGTTCTGGGAGCTGAGTTTGATTCCGGCGTTCTTCCTCATCAAGCTGTGGGGTGGGGCGAAGCGCGGGCCGGCAGCGACGAAGTTTTTTGTCTACACGATGGCCGGAAGCGTGGCGCTGCTGGTGGCGTTTCTTGCCGTGTATCTTGCCGCCGGCAGCATGGACTTTGAGCAATTGACGGCGATGGCCGCGACGGGCGCGCTTGGCCAGGCCGTGACGGCGCACCTGGGCTCGTCGATCCTGGGCGCCCCGGTGATGAAGTGGCTTGCTGTCGGCGTGCTGGCGGGCTTTGCGGTGAAGGTGCCGATGATGCCCTTCCACACATGGCTGCCGGACGCGTATGCCGAAGCGCCTTCGCCGGTGACCATGCTGCTGACGGGCGCGATGTCGAAGATGGGCGTCTATGGCCTGCTGCGGATCGCGGTGCCGATCTTCGGGCGCCAGATTGCCGAGATGCGCGTGCCGCTGCTCGTGCTGGCGGTGGTCACGGTGGTGATGGGCGCGTTTGCCGCGGCGGCGCAGAAGGATTTGAAGCGGGTCTTTGCCTATTCGTCAGTGAATCATCTGGGCTACTGCTTGCTCGGCATTTTTGTGCTGGCGATTCCGGCGGCGGGCGCGGCGGCGGAAGCGAGCCGCGCGGCGGCGCTGAACGGCGTGATTCTGCAGATGTTCAACCACGGCATCACGGCCGCGGCGCTGTTCTGGTTCATCGCCATGCTGCAGGAACGCAGCGGCGGCGAACGCTGGATCGACCACTTCGGCGGATTGCGCAAACCGGCGCCGGTGCTGGCAGGCATGATGGGCATTGCGCTGTTCGCCTCGCTGGGGCTGCCGGGATTGAATGGATTCGTGGGCGAGTTTCTCATCTTCCGCGGAGTGTTCCCGCTCTCGTGGGTGGCGGCTTCGTTCTCGATTCTTGGACTGCTGGTGACCGCGGCGGTGATTCTGACGGTGATCCAGAAGGTGTTTACGGGGCCGGTGCCGGAGAAGTGGTCCAGCTTCCCGGATATGCATGGCGGTGAGCGGCTGGCGATGGCTCCGGTGATTGGGCTGATGCTGCTGATCGGCCTGTTGCCTCAACTGATTGTGGGCACGGTGAACCCGACGGTGGTGAACCTGCTGGCGCACTGGAGATTTTAAAGGCTGTTCTCCAGCATGCGCGTTGCTTTTGAGGAATTGCAAGGCGGCCTTCTTCTGAATTTGAAGGCCGCGCAACGGAATGGGTTTCGATTAACGGTAAGTGGAGAACCGCTGTAGATGTTGGCCTGGACGATTTATCTCTCGTTTGCAGGAGCGCTGGCGCAGGCGCTGCTGCCGAAGGGCAGAAACGAGCTTTCGCGCTGGCTGGCGCTGGCCGTGGCAGTGGCGGGCCTGGTGCTGGCGGTGATGGGCTTTGCCGCCGGCGCCGCGAATCACTATGCGCTGACGACCGTGATCGACGTGCCGTGGGTGCCGTCGATGGGGATCCATTACATTCTTGCTGCCGACGGAATCAGCCTGGTGCTGGTGCTGCTGACGGGACTGGCGGCGGTGGCCGGCGTGCTGTTCAGCTGGAACATCGAGCACAGGACGAATGAGTTCTTCGCCTTTTATCTCGCGCTCATCGGCGGCGTCTACGGCGTCTTCCTCAGCTTCGACGTGTTCCTGCTCTTCGTCTTCTATGAGATTGCAATTGTGCCCAAGTACTTCCTGATCGCGATCTGGGGCTCCACGCGGCGCGAGTACGGCGCGATGAAGCTGGCGCTTTACTCGTTTGGCGGCTCGGCGATGGTGCTCGTCGGGCTGCTGGCGGCGTATGCCGCGTCGGGCAGTCGCTCGACGGGGCTGGTCGCGCTGGCGCATGCGGGATTGCCCGTGAGCTTCCAGATGGGTTGCTTCCCGCTGGTTTTTGTGGGCTTCGCGATTCTGGCGGGCATGTGGCCCTTCCACACATGGGCGCCCACGGGCCATGTGGCGGCGCCGACCGCGGCAAGCATGCTGCTGGCCGGCGTGGTGATGAAGCTGGGCGCCTACGGCTGCCTTCGCGTGGCCATGACCGTCTTTCCGCACGGAATGGACCCGTGGGGTTTTTCGGTGCTGGGGCTTGGGTCGTGGCGCGAGGTCTTCGCGCTGCTGGCGGTGATCGGGATTGTGTATGGCGCGCTGGTGGCGCTGGTGCAAAGCGACTTCAAATTCGTCATCGGCTACTCCAGCGTGAGCCACATGGGCTTTGTGCTGCTGGGCCTGATGACGCTGAACCAGATTGGCATGACGGGCGCGGTGCTGCAGATGTTCTCGCACGGCATTCTGGCGGGTCTGCTCTTCGCGATTGTGGGGCGGATTGTGTACGACCGCACGCACACGCGGCAATTGGCGGAGCTGGAAGGAATGCACCTGTCACGGCGACTGCCGTTTGCGGCGTGGTCCTTTGTGATTGCCGGAATGGCGGCGATGGGGCTGCCGGGCTTTTCAGGATTCGTGGCCGAGTTCCAGGTGCTGGTAGGCGCGTGGCAGGCGAAACCGTGGTGGACGCTGGCCGCGGGCGTGGGCATCGTGGTGGGTGTGGCCTATACATGGCGCGCGATGCAGAAGGCCTTCTTCAGTGATCACACGCCGGCTCCGCACGTGCATGACCATGAACACGAGCTGGCGACGATTACTTGGCCGGAGAAGACAGGGGTTTGTCTGCTGATCGGCGCAAGCCTGTGGGTCGGGCTCTACCCGCGCATCCTGCTGCAGGCAATTGAGCCGGCAGTGAAGGCGCTGCTTGCGGGAGGGCTGCGATGAACTATCTCGACCTTTTCCGCGCAACGCTGCCGGAAACGGCGCTGGAGATTGCGGCGCTGCTGGTGCTGGCGGTGGACCTGGGACTGCTGCGCAGGGCGGCGACGGAGGTGCGGCGCACGGTGGCCGTGTTGCTGGGCGTGCTGGGTTGCGGTGCGGCGCTGTGGACGATGGCCACGCCGGCCCAGGGCGCGCTGAAGTTTGGCGGCGATGTGCTGCTGGCTGTCGGCGGCTCGACGACCGTGGCGCAGGTGGGCATTCTGGCGCTGACTGAGCTGACGCTCTTCCTGCTGATTGACGCGGATTTCACCGAGCATGTGGGCGAGTATGTGGCCGTGGTGCTGATGGCGGCGGCGGGCGGGCTGCTGATCAGCGCAGCGCAGGATTTGCTGGTGATCTTCATCGGGCTGGAGCTGCTGAGCCTGGGGCTTTACATTCTGACCGCGTTTGCGAAGAAGTCCGCGCGCAGCGCCGAAGCGGCGATGAAGTACTACCTCTTCGGGGGGATGTCGGCGGCGTTTCTGCTCTTCGGGTTCAGTTATCTGTACGGATTGTCGGGTTCGACGAGCCTGCCGAAGGTGGTGCTGGGCACCTATTTCGCCTCCGCACACGGCGGATTGCCGTTGCTGGTGGTGGCGCTGGTCATGGTGGCCGCAGGGCTTGGCTTCAAAGTGGCGGCCGCGCCGTTCCACCTGTGGGCGCCGGACACTTATGAAGGCGCGCCGGCCCCGGCGGCAGCGTTTATTGCGTCGGTGTCGAAGGTGGCGAGCTTCGCGCTGCTCATCACCATCAGCACCGTCGCGCTGCATTTCATGGAGAGCTTCCACGTTACTGGAGGGTACGTCACTGCCAAAATGTACCCGGTCGGCACCCCGCAGCCCCATGTGACGCTGGGTATTCCGGGTCTGTGGCTCACGATTTTGATCGTGCTTGCCGCGCTGTCGATGGTCATCGGCAACCTGGCGGCGCTGGCGCAGGTCAGCGTGCGCAGGCTGCTGGCGTACTCGGCTGTGGCACATGCGGGCTACATACTGCTGGGACTGGCCTACTTCTCGCGGTCGCCGCGGAGCGCGCAGGCGATTCTCTACTACGTGCTGTCCTATGGACTGACGACAATCGGGGCCTTTGGCGCGGTGGCGGCGGTGGAGCGAGCAACCAGCAGCGACCGGCTGGATGCCTTCCTGGGGCTGCACAAGCGGAACGGGGTGCTGGCAGCGGTGTTGCTGGTGCTGTTCCTTTCGCTGGCGGGGATTCCGCCGCTGGTGGGCTTCTGGGCGAAGTTCAACCTGTTTGCCGTCGTGCTGTCCATGGGCAACGCGAGCGGCTTGGCGCTGGGGCTGGTGGCGCTGGCGGTGGCCATGAGCGCGGTGAGCCTCTACTACTACCTGCAGGTGCTCAAGCGCGCCTACGTGATGCCCGGAGTGGAAGAGACGCGGATCGCGGTGCCGACGATGACGATGGCGGTGCTGGTGGTGATTGCGCTGGCGGTGCTGCTGCTCGGTATCTTCCCCGGCGCGATGCAGGGCTGGATTGCGGGATTCTATCCGGGGATGTAGGGCTTGCGAGGATCCCCTCGAAGAGAGCAAGCAAAGTGGCCCGGTTCTCAAAGCGAGAGAGCCGGGCAGTTGTGTTGCAATGCGCAGCAATCAGCCGCGGAGAAAGTCCTTAGCCTTCTGGAGGAGCACGTCGCGGCCCACGTCGGAGATTGCATTGGTGAGCGGAATCTGCTTTGGGCAGACCTCGACGCAGTTTTGCGCGAAGCCGCACTCCTGGATGCCGCCGTCGCCGGCCAGGGCGCGCAGGCGTTCCTCTTTGAGGACCTTGCCGGTGGGGTGGTTGTTGAAGAGCTTCACCTGGGCGATGGTGGCCGCGCCGACGAAGCCGGTGGCGTCATTGAACTGCGGGCAGACCTCCATGCAGCAGGTGCAGGAGATGCAGTTGGAGAGCGGATAGCTGACTTCCTGGTCCTGCGGGAAGACGCGCGGGCCGGAGCCGAGGTCGTATGTGCCGTCGACCGGGACCCATGCCTTGACCTTCTTGAGATTCTCAAAAAGAACCGAGCGATCGACCTGGAGATCGCGCACGAGCGGAAACTTGGAGAGCGGCTCGACCTTGATGGGCTGCTCGAAATTTTTGACCAGCGCCGAGCAGGCCATGCGGGCGCGGCCATTGATCCTCATCGCGCACGACCCGCAGATTTCTTCCAGACAATTGGAGTCGTAGGCGATGGGGGTGGTCGGCTTGCCCTCGGCGGTGACGGGGTTGGCGGCGATCTCCATCATGGCGGAGATGACGTTCATGCCGGGACGCCACTCGATTTCGAATTTTTCCCACACGGCGGGCGCGTCGGGGCTGGCCTGGCGCTTGATTTCAAAGGCTACGGTTTTGGTTGCCATTGGTCAGTCTCCCTTGGGTTATTTCGCGGCGTCGTAGCGGCGCGGGCGGGGCTTGATGAACTGCGTGTCGACGGCCTCGTATTCGATACGCGGACCGTCAGGCGAGCCGGTGAAGGCGGCCTTTGTGGTCTTGAGGAATTGTTCGTCGATGCGCTCTGGGAAATCGGGCTTGTAATGCGCGCCGCGCGACTCGTCACGCAGCAGAGCGCCGCGCACGACGCAGCGCGAGAGCTCTAGCATGTTCTTGAGCTGGCGGGTGAATGCGAAGCTGGTGTTGGCCCACTGGCTGCGGTCGCTCAAGTTGATCTTGTTGTAGCGGTCGAGCAGCTCAACGATCTTTTCATCGGCCTCCTGGAGCCCCTTGTTATAGCGGATGACGGTGGCGTGCTTGGTCATGGTGCTGCCCAGCTCGCGCCACAGGCGGAAGGGATTTTCCGTGCCGTCGCTCTTCATCAGGGTGCTGTTGATTTCGGTCTGGCGGGCGAGTTCGGCCGCCGCGCCGCCGTCGCCCTCCTGCGCGGCCAGACTCTTGGCGTAGGTCATGGCATTGGGGCCGGCGTGGAAGCCGCCATAGATGCAACTGAGCAGCGAGTTTGCGCCCAGTCGATTGGCGCCGTGGTACTGGTACTCGCACTCGCCGGCGGCAAAGATGCCGGGGACGTTGGTCATCTGGTCGTTGTCCACCCAGAGGCCGCCCATGGTGTAGTGCATGCCGGGGAAGATCTTCATGGGCTCCAGGTGGGGATCGACGCCGACAAACTTCTCGTAGATTTCGAGGATGCCGCCAAGCTTGCGGTCGAGGGTTTCGCGGTCGATGTGCGTGAGGTCGAGATAGACCATGGGCTGGCCGTCGATGCCGAGGTGATGCTCGTAGACGACCTTGTGAATGGCGCGCGTGGCCACGTCGCGGGGGACGAGGTTGCCGTACTTCGGATACCACTCTTCAAGGAAATACCAGCGGTCGGCGGCAGGAATCTGCGGAATGGGGCGCTTGTCGCCGGACTGGCGCGGAACCCAGACGCGTCCGCCCTCCCCGCGGGCGGACTCGGACATGAGGCGGAGCTTGTCCTCGCCGGGGATGCAGGTGGGGTGCACCTGGATGAATTCACCGTTGGCGTAGTACGCGCCCTGCTGGAAGATGGCCGACTGCGCGGAGCCTGTGCAGACCACGGAGTTGGTACTTTTGCCGAAGAGGGCGCCGACACCGCCGGTGGCGAGGAGAATGGCGTCGGCGGGGAAGGCCTGCAGCTCCATGGTGCGGAGATTCATGGCGGTGATGCCGCGCGCGACGCCTTTGGAATCGAGGATGGCGGAGAGGAACTCCCAGCCTTCGAATTTGCGGACCCGGCCTTCAGACTCGTAGCGGCGCACCTGCTCGTCGAGCGCGTAGAGAAGCTGCTGGCCGGTGGTTGCGCCTGCAAAGGCGGTGCGGTTGTAGAGCGTGCCGCCGAAGCGGCGGAAGTCGAGCAGACCTTCAGGAGTGCGGTTGAAGGGCACGCCCATGCGGTCGAGGAGATCGATAATGCCGGGCGCGGCTTCGCACATGCCCTTGACGGGGGTCTGGTTGGCGAGGAAGTCGCCGCCATAGATGGTGTCGTCAAAGTGCTGCCACGTGGTGTCGCCTTCGCCCTTCAGGTTCTTGGCCGCATTGATGCCGCCCTGCGCGCAGACCGAGTGAGAGCGCTTGACGGGAACGATGGAGAACAGGTCCACGTTGCCGCCCGCCTCGGCGATCTTGATGACGGCGGAGAGTCCGGCAAGGCCGCCGCCGATGACGATGATTTTGGGTGCTGCCATCTGTGTGTCAGTTCCTTTCCGTCAAAGCGGGCCTGTGCCTGGGCACGGGCAAAAAAAACTCAAACGTGCGCGGCTTCATGCGCGGCTTCGTGTGAGGGTCGAACAGCGGGTTGCGGAATGGGAGGCGCGAAGCGCAGCGGCGCGGCGATCCGGTTCCAGGCGTTGATTTGGCTGATGGCGACGGTGAGCAACGCGCGCTCGCGCTCATCAAACTGCGCGGAAACGGCGGCGTAGGCTTCGTCGCTGATGGAACGCTGTGCGAGCAGCGTGACCTGTTCGGTCCACTCGAGCGCGGCGAGCTCGCGGGGAGAATAGATGCCGGATTCGCGCCAGGCGGCAAGCAGGTCGAGCTTTTCTGCGGGGATGTTGAGCTTGCGCGCGTCGTTCAGGTGGAACTGCACACAGAAGGCGCAGCCGTTGAGCTGCGAGGCGCGAATCTTGATCAGCTCGCGAAGCTCGGGCTCGATGCCGGATTTGCGAAGGGCGTGGGTGATGGCGGCCATGCTGGTAGCAAACTCCGGAACGATTTCCTGGAAGGCCTTCCAGTCGATGCGGGGTCCGGTGGATTCGGAAGCGGACATGGGGCTCTCCTTTCAGCTACAGGTTCATGCGAGGCGTTGGCGCGGCGGCCAGGCGCAGATGCGCTGCGTTCAGAGGCACATCTGTGGGCGCATTCTTGTATTTGGGGCTGATGAAGGCCCAGATGCTGGCCAGGCCCATGAGGGCGAGACCAAGGCCGAAGACGGCGCAGACATAGCCGAAGCGGCGGCGCGATTTGACGCCGGGAGTGATGCCCCACTTGGCAGCAAAGAGCCAGATGCCGTAGGAGAAGTGCCAGCAGATGGCGATCATGGCGATGACGTAGACGGCAAGCATCCAGGGATTGGAGAGCTCGTGCTGCACCTTGGCGAAGGCCGCGCCGGGATGCTCCGGCAGGCTGATGCCCATGAAGCGCTGGCGGATGACGTGCTGCAGGATGTACGCGAAGGCGATGAGGCCGGTGTAGCGCTGGGCCATGTACATCCAGTTGCCGGCCCAGGGATAGTAAACGACGTTGGACTTGCCGCGCAGCCAGATGTAAACGCCGTAGACCGCGTGATAAAGGATGGGCAGGAAGATGAAGACCCATTCAAGGACGCGGACCAGTGGAAGGCTGTTGAGGAAGCGGACCTGCAGTCCATAGGCGACGGGCCCCTTGAGCGCCTCAAAGTTGGAGAGGAGGTGCTCAAGGAGAAATGCGCCGATGGGGATGATTCCGAGCAGCGAGTGCAGCCTGCGCAGGACAAAGCTGGTGCCTTGCCCGGCGCGCAGCGGTGGAACGCCCGGATGGACTGTGGGCGCGGAAGGGTGCTGTGCAGTGGCCATGCGAATCGCGGCTCCTAAAGGCTATGGATCGGCTCCTAAAGGCTATGGATCGAGGCTAGATCGCTCGACGCGAAGAAGGACTCAGAAGTTGTTCCTTCTGCATTATTGGTTTCCGCGATTGGGAGCGTCAAGGAGCGTGGGTCGCGGAGTTTCGGCAGGTGGAACCGTTACGGGCGGCTGGCGAGCGGGAGCACAGCGGGAAGCAGGGCTGCAAGTGCGCGTCCGCGATGGCTGAGCGAGAGCTTGGTTTCGAGGTCGAGCTCCGCCATGGTGCGGTGAAGGTTGGGCAGGTAGAAGAGGGGATCGTAGCCGAAGCCGCCAGTTCCGCGCGGTCCTTCGAGGATAAGGCCTTCCACAGAGCCTTCCGCGGCGTGGAGGGGCTCGCCATCGCGGGCCGCGACCAGGACGCAGCGGTACCGGGCGGCGCGCTGGTCCGCAGCGACGCCGGCCAGGCGCTGCAGCAGGACCATGTTGTTCCACACGTCGCTGTTGTCGTTGGCGTCGGGCGAGTCGTAGAGGCCGGCATCGGCGGCGAAGCGGGCGGAGCGCACACCCGGCGCGCCATGGAGCGCGTCCACCTCCAGACCGGAGTCGTCGGCCAGGACGATTTCGCCGGACGCGAAGCGGGAATAATAGACCGCCTTCAGGGTGGCGTTGGCGGAGAAACTGTCGCCGTCTTCTTCGGGCGGGGGAATATGGTCGAGTCCGGGCAGCGGCTCAAGGTCGAGCGAATGAGTGGAGGCGGAGGTGCGAAAATCGCGGAGTTTGCCCTGGCTGGAGGTTGCGATGAAGAGACGGAGGGCCATCGAGGCCAGTGTAATGGGTTCCCATGCGGGAAGGACAGAGGAAAGAAGGCTTTGCAGGTCAGAGTCCGATGCGGCAGAATGGGCTGGCTTCAACGAAGCGAAGGATGGGGCAATCGAGATGAAGATTCAAGCGGGAGCGATGGCGTGGGTACTGGCGGGCACAATGCTGCTTCCGTTGAAATCAATCGCCGAGGGGCCGGCGCATCTGGAAGTGGACAACCTGCGGCACGCGCTGGGAATCGACGATGCGTCGCCCAGCTTCTCCTGGCAGCTTGACGATCCGACGCGCGGTGCGCGGCAGACCGGCTATGAAGTGCAGGTGGCGACGAGCGAGGCCGAGCTGCGGGCGGGCAAGGCGGACGTGTGGGTCAGCGGACGTGTGGCCAGTGGACAGTCGCTGAACGTGAAGTACGCGGGCCCGGCGCTGAAGGCGAGCACGCGCTACTACTGGCGCGTGAAGGTGTGGGGCGTGGGCGGAAAGGCGTATGCGCCGGACGCGGTGAACTGGTGGGAGACGGGCCTGATGACCCCGGATGCGTGGCGCGCGGATTGGATCGGCTACGAAACGCCGGAGGAAGCGGCGGTGCGGCATGCACGGGCGGAGTGGGTGACGGTGGAGGATGCCGCGCCGGTGAAGGGGGACGTGGAGCGGATTGCGTATCGTACCCACGTGACGTTGGCGAAGCCGGTGCGGAAGGCGGTGCTTTATGCAACGGGCGAGGATACGGTTTCGGCCTGGGTGAACGGTACTCATGCGATGGAAGCCTCGGCGCTGCCGCCCTATGAGCACCTGCCGTGGAAGAAATTTGTGCGCGCGGACGTGACGGGCGACGTGGCTGCGGGGACGAACACGATTGCCATCGAGGCGGTGCACTACACCAACCCGAACGACGGCGCGGCGCGTGTGGCGAAGCCGCCAATGATCGCGACGCTCTACGTGGAGTACAGCGACGAAACAACTGCGACCTTTGGAAGCGATGCGACGTGGAAGGCGAATACGGATGCCGCGCCGGGATGGCAGCATGCGAGCTTCAACGATGCGGGCTGGCCGGCGGCCGTGACGGCAGCCTCGGCTGGGCATCCGTGGATTCCGGACTCGGTGAAGGCGTTGCGGCATGTCTTCGACGAGCACAGGCCGGTGAAGAGCGCGCGGCTGTACGCGACGGCGCTGGGGATGTACGAGATGTTCCTGAACGGGCGGCGTGTGGGCGAACAGGTAATCCACCCCTCGGACGAGAAACTGTCCGAAGGGGCCCCGGTGATGGCGCCGGGCTGGACGGACTATCGCGAGCGGGTCCTATATCAGACCTACGATGTGACGGCGCTGCTGAAGCAGGGAAGAAACGCCGTTGGGGCGCTGCTGGCGCCGGGTTGGTATGAGACGCCGCTGGAATGGCTGCAGGAACCGAACAACTACGGCGTGACGCCGCCGGCGCTGCGCGCGGAGCTGCGGATTGAGCACACCGACGGCAGCGTGGAGTGGGTGACGACGACTCCGGCGTGGCAGGCGCGTAGGTCGAGCATTCTGCATTCTGAGCTTTATGACGGCGAAAGCCAGGATGCGCGGCGCAGAGAGCCGGGCTGGGATACAGCGGATTTTTCCGCGCACGGATGGAAGCAGGCGATGGCGATTACGCCCGCGCCGGTGCGGATTGAGGCGCAGGAGTTCCAGCCGATTCGCGTGGAGCGCGAACTGCATGCCGTGGAGATGACCGAACCGAAGCCCGACGTGTACATCTACGACTTTGGGCAGAACCAGGCGGGCGTGGAGCGGGTGCGCGTGAGCGCGCCAGCCGGAACCACGGTGCGGCTGCGGTTCGGCGAGATTCTGAATGCGGACGGGACGCTCTACACGGAAAATCTGCGGACGGCGAAGGCCACGGACACCTTTACGCTGGCGGGCAAGGGCGTGGAGGAGTTCACGCCGCAGTTTACCTATCACGGATATCGTTATGCGGAACTGACAGGATTGCCGGCAGCACCGGGGAAAGACGCGGTGACGGCGCTGGTGCTGCACACGGACGCTCCGTTTGCGGCGCGGATGAAGACCGGCGACGCAATGATCAACCAGCTGCTGAGCAACATCGAGTGGGGGCAGCGGTCGAACTTTATGAGCGTGCCGACGGATTGCCCGCAGCGCGACGAGCGGCTGGGCTGGATGGGCGACGCGGAGGTCTTCTGGCGCGCGGCGAGCTACAACATGAACCTGGCGGCTTTCACGCGAAAGTTTGCGGGCGACATGCGCGGAACGCAGGCGGGGACCCCGTTTTACGGAATCTATTCGCCGGGAACGTCGCGCGAAAACATGGGGCTGGCCGCGGGCTGGAGCGACGCGGGTGTGATTCTGCCGTGGACTTCGTGGCTGCAGAACGGCGACACGAGCGTAATCGACGAGAACTGGGCGGCGATGACGAAGTATCTGGCGGCAATCGACGAGGAGAGTCCGAACGGGCTGTGGGAGAAGAATCTGGGGAACGAGTTCGGCGACTGGCTTTCGCCGGAGGGCAAGACGAACCAGGTGCTGATTGCGACCGCATCGTGGGCCTACGACGTGACGCTGATGCGGGAGATGGCGCGGGCCACGGGAAGAACGGCGGACGAAGAGAAGTATGCGCGGCTGTTCGAGAAGATCCGCGCGGCGTTCGAGGAGAAATTTGTGCACAGCGACGGATATGTGGCAGGCGCGGACAACGGCCTGTCACAGTTCGGGCGGATCAACAATCCGAACGCGAAGAGCAAGGGAGGCGATACGCAGACTGGATACGCTCTGACGTTGCAGATGAACCTTGTGCCGGATGATTTACGCGCGAAGGTGGCCAAGCGCCTTGTGGATAAGATTGCGGCCAATCACGGACTGCTGGGGACGGGCTTCTTGGGGACGCCGTATCTGCTGCAGGTACTGACGAGGACTGGTCACGCGGACGTTGCGTATGAGCTGATGCTGAACACCGCGTATCCTTCGTGGGGTTACCTGGTGGACCACGGCGCAACGACAATGTGGGAGCGCTGGAACGGCGACAAGATGAAGAGCGACCCGAGCATGAACTCCTACAACCACTACGCGTATGGCGCGGTGGCGGCCTGGCTCTATGGCTATGCGGCGGGCGTGGACGCGACGCCCATGGATGCGGGCTTCCACACGGTGGTGCTGCATCCGGTGTTCAGCGCGCGGCTGGGAAGCGTGGAGTTCCGTTATCCGTCTGCGTATGGCGTGATTGCTTCGGACTGGAAGGTGAGCGGATCGACGGTGGTGTGGCACGTAACGATTCCGGCGAACGCGACCGGGTGGATTCCGGAAAGCGAGGCCGGGCGCTACCACCTGAAGAGCGCGGCGGGTGAGAACGGGATTACGCGCGGCACGGGACCGAACGGACATGCCGGCTTGCGGCTGGAAGCGGGCGGGTATCAATTCACCGGGAAACTGGAGTAAGCGGCGCCGGAAGCGACCGACGGGGCCACGAGGAGAGGACTCATGTCCATTGCGGCGGGGATTGGCTGGCACGTGCTGGGAGCCAGCATGGCTGCGTCCTTTTATGCGCCGATTGAGAAGGTGCGGAAGTGGTCGTGGGAGACGACGTGGGCGCTGGCGGGACTGTTCTCGTGGGTTCTGCTGCCAATTGGCGTGAGCCTGGTGCTGCTGCCGGATTTTCAGGGCTTCTATGCGGCGATGGGAGCGGGGTTGCTGTGGAAGGTGGCTCTCTTCGGCGCGATGTGGGGCGTGGGCAACGTGGGCTATGGGCTGACGATGCGGTACCTGGGTATGAGCCTGGGCATTGGCGTGGCGATTGGCGTAACGCTGATCGCCGGAACGCTGGTGCCGCCGCTGATGCACGGGCAGGGGGCGATGCTGTTCAACACGCGCAGCGGGCTGCTGACGATGGCCGGCGTGGGCGTGGCGTTGCTGGGCGTGGCGATTGTGTCCTATGCGGGCCACCTGAAGGAGCAGCAAAGAGGCGGAGAGGTTGCGGAGTTCAACCTGGGGCTGGGACTGACGCTGGCGGTGCTGTGCGGGATTTTCTCTTCCGGTATGTCGTTCGCGATGGACGCGGCGGGACCGATGGCGGCAGCGGCGAAGCATGCGGGCGTGAAGCCGCTTTATGCGGCGCTGCCCGCGTACGTCATCATCATGGGCGGCGGCGCGGTGGTGAATTTTGCCTACTGCTTTTTCCGCCTGGCCACCCGGAAGAACCTCTCGCTGCGCGCCGACCTGGCCCAACCGGGACCGACACTGCGGAGGAATGCGCTGCTGGCGGCGACGGGCGGCGTTATGTGGTATCTGCAGTTCTTCTTTTACGCGTGGGGCGCGGCGAATATTCCCCTGCGGCTGGGCTACGTGAACTGGATGCTGCACATGAGCATTTACGTGTTGTGCGGCGGTCTGGTGGGCCTGGCGCTGGGCGAGTGGAAGGGCGCGGGCTCTCGGCCGGTGCGGATATTGTGGGCGGGAATGCTGGTGATTATTCTGGCGGCGAACCTGGTGGGATTGGGATTGGCCGCAGGCTAGGGCAAGGGAAGCTGGCTCGCAAGGCCGGAGGCGATGAGGTCGGTGCGCAGCGCTGCGATGGTGGAGAACTCAATGGCGCGGAGACCGAGGGCGCGCGCGGCCTGCACATTGACGAGCTTGTCGTCGAGGAAGAGCGTCTCTTGCGGTTCCGTGCCGAGCTGCGCCAGCGTGCGGAGGTAAATCTCGGGGTCGGGCTTGGCGATGCCGAACTGGTAGCTCCAGACGAGGACGTCGAAGCGCGGGAGCCAGTCGAACGTGCGCTTCATGTTTTCGAGCACGGAGTCGCCCATGTTGGAGAGAATGGCGGTGCGGATGCCGCGCTGCTTGAGCTGGATCTGCCAGGCGAGCATGGCGGGGTCGAAGGTGGTCCACATGCGGGCGTCGTGGCGGTTGAGTTCACTGACCAGCTCCGCCGATTCGGGCAGGCCGGCATCGCGGAGAAATTTTTGCCAGAAGGCGACTCCGGAGAGCTTGCCTTCGTCGTAGGCGTGGCGGTCAGCCCAGTAGAGGCGCTCGAAGTCGACCACCGGTAGGCCGGTCAGGCGGACCATGGCCGCGTGGGCGTCCGCGATGGGCGGGCCGGTGAGGACCATTCCGTAGTCAAAGATGACGGCGCGCAAGGCCAAAGTACCTCCGGGAAGGCGTCCGTGTATGTTGAGGAGGACGCCTGTTTCCATTGTGCCTGACGGCGGGCGAAGGACCAGGTGCCAGCCTTCGTGGGTGCGGGGATTGGAATGCGGTTTTCCGAGAGGACGAACTGGAACATGGACGAGAGCACGCTGGCGCGGGCGCACCGGGAGCGCGTGCAGGCCGGGCAGCCGGTGGCGGATCTGACGGCGTCCAATCCGACGCGCTGCGGTTTTGCGTATGACGCGGCAACGCTGGCGGCGCTGACCGATGCGCGGGCGCTGGACTATGATCCGCAGCCGCGGGGATTGCCAGCGGCGCGGGAGGCGGTGAGCGCGTATTACGCGGCGCATGATGCGGAGGTGAGCCCGGAGCAGGCGGTGCTGACGACAAGCACCAGCGAGGCCTATAGCTTTCTTTTCCGGCTGCTGTGCGATGCGGGGAACGAGATTCTGGTGCCGCAGCCGGGGTATCCGCTCTTCGATTTTCTGGCCGGGCTGGACGACGTGCGGCTGAAGGCCGCGCCACTGGTCTACGACTATGGCTGGCAAATGGAGCCGGAGGGATTTCGGCTCGCGATTACGGAGCGGACGCGGGCGATTGTGCTGGTGCACCCAAACAACCCGACCGGGCACTTTACCAAGCCGTGGGAGGCGCGGGAGTTGGCGCAGATATGCCGGGAGAACAGCCTGGCCTTGATTGTGGACGAAGTGTTTCTGGATTACGCGTTCGAGGGGAAGGCGCGGAGTTTTGCCCAGGGGCTCGAGGATGTGCCGGTGTTTGTGGTGAGCGGGCTGAGCAAGATTGCCGGACTGCCGCAGATGAAGGCTGCGTGGATTGTGGCCGCCGGACCGGAGCGCGCGGCGGCACTGGAGCGGCTGGAGGTGATTGCGGACACCTTTCTCTCCATGAATGCGCCGGTGCAATGGGCGCTGGGAAAGTGGCTGGCGGGGCGGGAGACGATCCAGTGGCAGATTCGGGCGCGTGTGGCGGCCAACCTGGCGGAGCTGGACCGGCAGCTTGCCGGGCAGGAGACGGTGCGGCGGCTGGAGGTGGAGGGTGGATGGTATGCGGTGCTCCGGATTCCGGCCGTGCAGCCGGACGAGCAGACGGTGATGGAGTTGCTGGAGCGGGGCGTGTGGGTCCATCCGGGGTACTTTTTCGGCATGGAGGAATCGGGCTGGCTGGTGGTGAGCCTGCTGGGAGATGCGCAGGAATTTCTTACCGGAGTAACCGGTATGATTGCATATTTGGGCACGCATCAAGGTAGTAACAGAAGAGAGAAATAACTTAAAGTTCTGCTTTTGATAAATCTTGTAAATAATTGAAAAAAATAAAGATGGTATCGCAACTTGACGAGATTGTTACGTCCGTAAAAATGGATTGGCACGGCGCTCCTGGCCGATGGTGGTTACCGGTCCGTGACCTGGAACGACACGGGTTTCGTCGGGCAGGGTGAGCAGGCGCGCGCGAATGGATGCCAGGATCTGAGCGAAATTTCCGCCGGGCAGGTCGGTGCGTCCGATGGAGCCGGCAAAGAGCGTGTCGCCGGCGAGGAGCAGGTTGAGCGGCACGAAGCGCAGGCAGATGGAGCCCTGGGTATGGCCGGGGGTGTGGAGGACCGTAGCGGGGTAGGCTTCGAGGCCGACGATGCGTCCTTCGGTGAGGCTTTCGTCGGGAGGGACCACGTCGGGAGTGGGTACGCCGAACCAGGCAGCCTGCTGATCCATCATTTCGAGTAGGGGCAGGTCATTTTCGTTCAGCAGAATGGGCGCGCCGGTGAGCCGCTTGAGGCGGAGCGCGCCGCCGATGTGGTCAATGTGCGCATGGGTGATGAGGATTTGCTTGAGTTTGAGCCCGCGCTCGGTCAGGCGTCCGTAGATGCGGGTGATGTCGTCGCCGGGGTCGATGACGATGGCTTCTCCGGTGGCCTCGTCTCCAAGGAGGGTGCAGTTGCACTGGAGGAGACCGACGGGAAAGGTCTCGAGAATCATAGGCTCATTGTAGAGCGGGGCGGCCGCAACCGATTTTTTTGAAGCAGCGAAAAGGCAGGCCGCAACCTGCCTTTGGCGGGGAATGGCTAAGCGGCTATTTGCCGGGCTTGGCCGGGGCCGACGCCGGCGCGGGCGTGGAGTTATCCAGCACAGAATGGCTCTGCACGGAGCGCTCATACATGATGGTCAGGGTCAGCGAGGTGCACATGAAGATGATCGCGCACCAGGTGGTGAGCCGGGTGAGCATGTTTGCCGCGGCGCGGGGACCGAAGGCGGTCTGCGAGCCCTGTCCGCCGAAGGCGCCGGCGAGGTCGGCCGAGCGGCCCTGCTGGACCAGGATGACCCCGATGAGGAAGAGGCAGACGATGACGTGCACGACAACAACGGCGTAGAAGAAAATCTGCATTGCGCAAGCTGCTTTCCAAAAAAAATTGCCCGGCCGCGAGGCCCCGTGGCAGTGAGTTGGTGCGGAGGAGGGGACTTGAACCCCTATGCCGGATTAGGGCGCCAGCACCTCAAGCTGGTGCGTCTGCCAATTTCGCCACCTCCGCACAGGGCGAACAGAATGAGTATATCAAAGGAAAGGGTTTGGCGGCGTACGCGGGGCCTGCGCCCGCTGGGTGAAAAACGGGCGCGGAGGAGGCGTTTGGGGAGGCGGCAAGAGCGTTCTGCGGCGGCGTGAAACCGGCTGTCGGCCACAGAGAGCGCTGTGCTAGGATGAAGAACATTTCCCGAGGGGCTTATTTCATCCTGTGGGCCGCCCGCGCGCTGCCTGCCCAGCAGGCCCTGTGCCCGTTCAGAGCGTACTTTCCGGGTCCCGGCGTGTTCCGTACAGTTTTCGTTCCGGCAGTTTTCATCCCACCATCTTTGATTGCGAGAGGTTCATGTGAAGCCTGACAGGTACTTTTACAGCGCTGCGTCCGGTCTCTTTCTGGCGCTCATGCTGATCGGCTTTCACTCCTTCTACCTGCATGGGACCGGCTTTGAAAGCCGGCCAATCGATCCGCGCATCGTTGCGCTGGATGCGGTGCATGGCACGGCGATCGCCTTGTGGTTCGTGCTGTACTTTGTGCAGTCTCTGCTGATTGCGGTACGCAATCGCAAGCTGCACATGACGCTAGGATGGGCTTCGGTTGTGCTCGGGCCAGCGATCGCCGGCCTGGGAACGACGGTGGCCATCGAGTCTGTGCGGATCACTCCTCCGGAGTTTGTCTTTTTCGGCATGCTGTATTCGCGCTTCCTGCTGGTGATGTTTGCCGAGATGACGCTGTTTGCGGGCTTTCTTACGGCGGGCATTCTGACGCGGAAGAAGCCGAGGATTCACAGGACGATGATGCTGATGGCGAGCCTGTCGATCCTGCCCGGAGCGACGTCGCGAATTGCTGTGCTGCTTTCAATCTTTGGACCCAGCGGATGGATGGGCCTCTTCGGCGCGACGTTTTGCATCGGGGTATTGCTGTTCCTTGCGCGCTGGGCGATGACGCGCAGGTTCGACGCGTGGTTTGCGGCGGGCATTGTGATCTGGGTAGCCGGGGTTACCCTCTCGATGCATTTGGCGCTGACTCCGGCATGGGACCGCATGGCAGCCGTCATCGTTCACTAGCAAAGTGGCGTAAAAGAAATGAGCCTCAGATGCCGAGACGCGCCATCCAGTCGGCGAGACTGCGCGCGTCCGGCGAGCCCGCTGCGTGGGCCTCGCGGACATTGCGGCGGTCGGTCTCTGGGCGATTCTGGCTGAGCTTGAATTTGCCTTCGTTGCGCGCGATGGGGATGCGAAAGCCGACAATGCCGGCGAGCATGGTGCGGCGATAGCCCTCGGGCAGGCTGGCCCACTGGTCGGCGTAAGCGGGCTCGTGCGTGTGGATAAGGCCGTGCAGCAGCGCGAGCTTGCCGGGTTCGTCTTCGACGAGCTCAAGCGTGCCATAGGCGTGAATGGCGATGTAATTCCAGGTGGGCACGGAGAGTTGCTCGGCATACAGCGTGGGCGAGACATAGGCGTGCGGGCCGGGGAAGACGACGAGCATTTCGCGGCCGGCGAGGACCTGCCAGTGGGAGTTGGCGCGGGCAAAGTGGCCCTCGATCAAGCCGTGCGGGCCTTCGTCGCGTACGACGAGCGGCAGGTGGGTGGCGGCGGGCGGGCCGTCCGCACCGGGGCCGAAGAGGATAGCGAAGGAGTAGGCGCGCATGGCTTCAAGAAGCGTGGCGCGGTCCGTGATCTGGTTGAAGCGCGGCGTATACATGATGGGCCTCTATTGAATGCGCTCGAAGCGGAAGCCATCCTCGCGAAGGGCGTGGCTGATGGCAATGATGTGCGCCGCGCCGCGCGTTTCCAGCGTTACGTCGATGACTGTTTCGCTCAGGCTTACGCCGTAGTAAGCGCGGTTGTGGACGGTCTCCACAATATTGGCGCGCTCGCGGGCCAGAATTTGCGAGAGCGCCAGCAGCGCTCCGGGACGGTCCTGCAGATAAACGCGGATGCGCAGCAGGCGGCCGTCTTTCACAAGGCCGCGCTCAATGATTTTGGCCAGCAGCGAGACGTCGATGTTGCCGCCGCAGACCAGCACCACGGTGCGGCGAGGTCGCAGATTGGTTTTGGCCTGAATGACAGCGGCCAGCGCGGCCGCACCCGCACCTTCGGCCAGCGTCTTTTCCTGCTCGAGAAGCATGAGGATGGCGCTGGCGATCTCCTCGTCGTCGACGGTGACAATCTCGTCCACGTAGCGGGAGATGAGCGGCAGGGTCAGGTCTCCGGCGCGGCGCACGGCGATGCCGTCGGCGATGGTGGCCTCCGGCGCGATGGTGACCGGCTTGCCGGCCTCGCGCGCGCGGAGCATGGAGGGAAGTTTTTCCGGCTCGACGCCGACCACGCGGATGCGGGGATTGGTCTCCTTCAGCGCGCAAGCCACGCCGCTGATAAGGCCGCCGCCGCCGATGGGCACCACGACAGCTTCGATGTCCGGGACCTGCTCGAGGAGTTCGAGGCCGATGGTGCCCTGGCCGGAGATGACCTCGGCATCGTCAAAGGGATGGATGAAGGAGCGGCCCTCGTCGAGGCGGCGGCGAAGAGCCTCGTCGCAGGCCTCGTCGTAACTCGCGCCGTGGAGGATGACCTCAGCGCCGTAACTGCGCGTGGCGGCAACTTTGACCAGCGGCGTGGCGAGCGGCATCACGATTTGCGCGCGAATGCCGCGCTGTGCGGCATGGAAAGCGACGCCCTGCGCGTGGTTTCCGGCACTGGCGGCGATGACGCCGCGCTTGCGTTCGCCTTCTGACAACGTGAGCAGCTTGTTGAGCGCGCCTCGCTCCTTGAAGGAGCCGGTGCGTTGCAAGTTTTCAAGCTTCAGGTGCAGCGGCAGGCCGGCGAGCTCCGAGAGATGGTGCGAGAGCTGGCAGGGCGAGGTGTGGATCGCGTCGCCGATGCGGGCGCGCGCGGTTTGAATGCTGGCGAGTGAGACGGGTTCCAAGAGGCCTCCTTGCAAAAGAACACTTCCAATGAATAGAAACCAGCCAATGAAAAAACCACCAGCCGCGCTTGCGGGTGGTGGCCTGGGTGATGCCTTGGTCTGGATCGAGGGTCAGGCTCCGTTTCCCGCATGCGCGCTGTGCATGGGAATTCGCAGGCCGGGGCGCACGGCCGCGGGGCCGATGGGCGGGAACAATGCCGGAATGGCGATGGAGCGCTGCATCTAGTTATGTGCAAGTACAACAGAGGCGCAAGGCGGCGTCAAGAGAGGAGCGTGCGCGAACAGTGGTTAGAAGAGATTGGCGAGCCCGGCGAAGGCGTCGAGCTCGATGAGGTGCTGGCCGTGTGAGGGCGCGGCGACCTCGGCGTGTTCGAGGACCCATGTGTCCTTGTGGAAGAGGAAGACGGCGTGAAGCCCGGCGGCAAGCGCGGGGTTGATGTCGCTTTTGGGACTGTTGCCGATCATCCAGCTTGTGTGCGGGGCAAGCTGGTGGCGCTCAACCACGCGGCGGTAGATGGACGGGTCCTTTTCCGGGACGATTTCGACGGCGGAAAAGTGCGGGGTCAGGCCGGAGCGGGCGAGCTTGTCGGCCTGCTCGGCGTGATCGCCCTTGGTCATCAGAATCAGGCGGTGGCGCAGGGCAAGCTCGGCGAGGGTTTCGCCGACGGCGGGCAGCAGCTCAATCTCCTGGTCGGCGATGGTCTGCGCGAAGCTCTCGACGCAGCGGAGCTTTTGCGGCGTCACGGGCTCGGTGCTGAGGCGTTCGAAACAGGCCACCAGCGAGCGGGTGAAGCTGGTGAGTCCATAGCCGTGGGCCAGGATTGTCTCGCGCTCCTCCTCGTTGAGAACATTGCGAATCTGCGCGGGCGTGTAGGTGTGGTGGTTCAGGTATCCGATGAAGGCGGCAATGGCGCGTTCGAAGTAGACGTTGTTCTCCCACAGCGTGTCGTCTGCGTCGATGAGCAGGGTTTGGCCGCGAGGAAATTTGGGCGGAATCTGCGGCATGGCCTCCATGGTAGCGAATTGAACCGGGAGGCGAAACAGGGAAGCGAGCCACCGGGGCCGCGGCAAGGGCGGCTGAAGGAGAGGCAGGGATGGCGGCGAGCTTGCAGGTAGCCGATTTAAACAATCTTCTTGAAAAACTGAGAGGAATGAATGTGGAAGTGATTGAAAAATCGAATGATAAATTATTTTGTTGACAATTGTCATGAATTCAAACTAAATTAGTGATGGTCACTCTTGACCTCAAGGAGAAACATGATGCGCCGGATTCTTATTGCCAGCCTTTTTGTCTCCACCGTGCTGCTCCAGGCCCAGACAGCTACGAAGGGCCAGGGTGTCACTTTGGAGGCGAGCAACTCAGCACTCAATGCGCTTGCGACGCCAGCCGCAGCCAACCCCGCAAGCGACGCAGTCGCCGCGATTCCCGCGCGCCGGGTGAGCACGGGAGTTATCCAGCCCCAACTCCTGTCGTCTCCGGTTGCCAACGTGACCCGAGCCGACTTCAACTCCATGGACCCCTCCACCCAGCAGATGACGGTGCATGTTCAGCTGGATGCCAAGGGCGTTCCACAAAGCGTGCAAGTGGTGAAGCCCGTGAATTCGGCGGTGGATCAGCGGATTCTGGAAGCGGTGAGCCGGTATCACTTTTCCCCCGGCATGGTGGACGATGTGCCGGTGGCTTCCGACCTCTACCTGAAGATCAGTTTCAACGTGCAGTAACGGGCGATTATCGCCTCTCGACGCCCTCCATCCCGGCGAAAACTTTCGCGCCGGATGGGGGGCCTTTTGCTGCCTGCCGGTAATGCTGAACCGGTGCGCAGAAAGCCTGCGCGGCGCGGTTCAAAGCTGTCCGAGAACTATGGTAGACTCGGCTCTTCCGGAGGGAAGCGGTATGCGAGTCGCGGTTCGAATGGCGGCGGTGTGTGCGCTGGCGATGGCGCTGCAGTGCGCGTATGGAGCGGATGCGAGTGGAAACTGGAAGGGGAGCTTTGACTTCCAGGGAACGACCGTGGATATGACCTTTCACCTGACGATTGTGGGCAGCACGGTGACGGGCACAGTGGAGGGACTGCCGACCTCACCGGCGACGATCGAAGACGGCAAGGTGAGCGGCGATACCGTGACCTTTGCCGTGAACACCGACTATCAGGGGCAGACCTACCAGCTTGTGTATCAGGGCAACGTGAGCGGCGATGCCATCGATTTCAACTTCGGCACTCCGGACGGCTCGTGGAATGCGGAAGTGATGGCCAAACGCGGCACGGACGTGGCGGCCGCGCCGGACGTGAGCGGCGACTGGTCGGGGGCCTTCGACTTTCAAGGAACCAGCGTTCCGCTTACGTTCCATTTGAAGAGCGCTGGCGGCGTGTTGACGGGAACCGTGGACGGCCTAGGCACCTCTCCGACGGAAATTCATGACGCCAAGGTGGTGGGCGAGACGCTGACCTTCTGGCTGAACACCGACTACCAGGGGCAAACCTACCGGCTGGATTACAGCGGAAAGGTCGCGCCGGACCACATCGATTTCTCCTTCGGCACACAGGATGGAAGCTGGGGGACGACGCTGGCGGCAAAGAAGAACGCGGCAACGCCCGTAGCCGCGGCTGTGCCGGCGACCGCACCGGCGGCGACGCCTGCTGCGGCTCCGGCCGTTGCACCCGCGAGCCCGGTCGCTCCGTCCACTGCGCCGGTTCCCGCAACCGTGCCAGCACAGGCGCCCACGGCGAAGCCCACGCCGGCACAGGCGCCCTCCAGTCCGCGGGAGTGAATTGACGGAAGGTTGGATTTCGCGGTCTGATAGAAGTGCCGGAGGCGCAGAGTCCCGGTTCCGGAGGGCGACCCATGGGTGCCACACAATCCTCAGCGCAGCCGCTTGAAACCCTGGACCAGTGGGACGATTTTGTCGAGGGCCGGTATCGCGAGGGCAAATCGAAGGAAGAGTTCCGGGTTTATGACGCGACGGCGACCCCGGGCGTGGCGGAATTCTATCGGCTGAACCATGAAGGCCAGACGGTGGAGTCTGTGCGGTCCAGGGAGAAGCAGTACTTCGGCCTGCAAAAGGGCATGAAGACGATCTGGGAGGCGGCGGAGTTCCTGAACACGCTGGTGGACGACAGCGACCCGGACACCGACCTGACGCAGATCGAGCACCTGCTGCAAACCTCGGAGGCGATCCGCGCGGATGGGCATCCGCGGTGGATGGTGCTGACGGGATTTCTGCACGACCTGGGCAAGTGCCTGTGCCTGTATGGCGAGCCGCAGTGGGCGGTAGTGGGCGACACGTTTCCCGTGGGGTGCGCGTGGTCGGAGTCGATTGTGTTTCCGGAGTACTTTGCGAAGAATCCTGACCGCAACGTGCCGGAGTATCAGACGAAGAGTGGAATCTATGAGCCCGGGTGCGGCCTCGAGCGGCTGCACATGTCCTTCGGGCACGATTGCTACATTGCGCAAGTGATGAAGCCCTATCTGCCCGTTGAGGCGCTTTACATGCTGCGCTTCCACTCGTTTTATCCCTGGCACAGGCACGGAGCGTATGAGCACTTCACGAACGCGCAGGACCGTGCGATGAAGGAGTGGGTGCTGAGGTTCAACCAGTACGATCTCTACTCCAAGGGCCACACGAAACCAGACGCGAAGGCACTGAAGCCTTACTACGACGAGTTGTTCGCGGAGTTCCTGCCGGAGAAGGTGGCCTGGTAAGGAACGTAGATTCCACACAGGAAAGTTGAAGGGCCGCGGGGCGATTGCCGGGCGGCCTTTCTGCATTCGAGAGTTGAAGCAAGCTGAGAGCTGAGTACCCCGTCCCGGATTAGGTTCCGGTCTGAAGCGCGGGCTTGGATGCAATCCAGGACTGCAGCTTGGGCTGTTGGAGCGCGCGGAACTCGACGCAGCCGTTGATGCGTTCCACGGCGTGACGCAGAGCGACGGTGGCCACGCCAACCTTGTGCGCGGCAAAGAACTGCTCCACCTGGTCGCGCGCCGAGTCAGAACAGAAGCTGCCCGTTGAGCCGACGAGGATCTGGCCCATCTCCGGCGTGAGCTCGGTCTGGACCTTATCCCAGTTTGTGCGGATGAACTGCCAGGCAAGGTCGCGCGTTTTGTCGCCGCGGAGCGCGATGGCGAGCTGGATGGCGGAGTCCTGGTTGCGCACCTTGCCGGAGACGGCGAAATGGAAGGCGCGCTCGGCGAGTTGTGGGTTCTCAAAATAGGCCAGCAGGCGAAGCGCGCGTTCCTGCACATCAGGAGTGGAGGGTGTTTCGTAGGTTTTCTGGAGCTGGTCAAAGAGCTGGGCGTCGCCGTGTCTAGCTGCGAGGCTCAAAGCGGCGAGTCCGAGCGTGGGCTCGACGGAAGCTGGATTGGCGAGGTACTTCTCCGCCAGCTCACGGGCCTGCTTGAGGACCGAAGGATCCTCGCCGTATTCGCCGAGCAGGCTGAAGAGCGTGGCGCGCAGCTCGCGGATGTCGGGCGAATCAGTGGGCGCGGGTTCGGCAAGCTTGGCGTAGGCGGGCGCGAAGTTGTCGCGGACCCAGCCGGCGAGCACGGCCTTTTCCTTCGGCGATGCGGCGACGCGGTCATAGATGGCAGTGACGCCACCAATGGCCGAATCGAGGACGGCGGCGCTTGGATCACTGCGGACGGCGGCCACGAGGTTGAGATAATCGCCGACGGAGGCCTTGTTGACGCGGACCTGGGCCCATTCGTCGCCGATGAATTTAATCCGCTCAGCGGGCGCAAGTCCGGTTTCCACGTGTGCCACAAGATGGTTGTAGGCGCTGGGCGGATAGGCGCTGCGGTAGTATCCCTTGCCGCGCGCGTCGGCAAAAAAGAGCGCGCCGGCGGGGAGCTTGAGCTCTGTGGTGGTGGGGGTCAGCACTTCGCAATCCTGGCCGCCCTTCTCCGTTTTGAAACAGATCGGAAGAGTCCACTTTTGCGCGGGATCGGGCTGGATGCTGGGACTCAGGAAGAAGCGGCGCTGCGACACCGACACCATGCCGTCTTTCGGCGTGCCGAAGGTGAGCAGCGGAACGCCCGGCTGCGCGACGAGCGACTCCATGATCTTGTCCACGGGCTTGTGGCTGACGGCGGTCTCGGCGTTCCAGAAGTCCTGCGCCGTGGCATTGCCGTAGAGGTGCGCCTCAAGATATCTGTGCACGCCCTGGCGAAAGACCTCGGGACCGAGGTAGTTTTCGACAGTGAGCAGAACGTCACTGCCCTTGCCGTAGGAGATGCCGTCGAACATCTGCTCAATTTCGTCGCGCGTGTTGGCCGGGGCGCGAATGGCGCGGGTGGTGGGCTCGGCGTCCAGGTTCAGCGTGTTGTCCTCGCTCTCAGCCACGTCCTGCGCGACGTGCCACTCGGGATGCATCGCGGCCACGGCCTTGCTTTCCATCCAGGTGGCAAAGCCCTCGTTGAGCCAGATGTTGTTCCACCACTGCATGGTGACCAGATCGCCAAACCACTGGTGGGCCATCTCATGCGCAACGACCAGAGCGACGTTCTTCTTCGCGCTGACGGTGGCGGTGGCGGGGTCGAGCAGCAGGTCGGTTTCGCGATAGGTGATGGCGCCAAAGTTCTCCATCGCGCCTGCTTCAAAGTCAGGAATGGCGATGAGGTCGAGCTTCTTCATCGGGTAATGGATGCCGAAGTAGTTGTCATAGTAGTGGAGAACAAATTCGGCGACGCTGAGTGCGTAGGGCGTGAGATGAACCTTGTCCGGAGTGGCACAGACGCGAATGGGAGTGCCATCGGCAGAGCCCGAGGAACACTTGAAGTCGCCGACGAGGAAGGCGACCAGATAACTGGACATGCGCGGCGTGGTGAGGAAGGTGAGCGTGTGCTTGTGCGGGCCGGGACCGGGCGTGTCCTTGGTGATGGGGCCGTTCGAAATCGCCGTGTCGCCCTTGTCGACGATGAGATGAATGCTGAACGATGCCTTGAAGGCGGGCTCATCGAAAGAGGGAAAAGCGCGGCGCGCGTCGGTGGACTCGAATTGCGTGACGGCGTAGTTGCGGTGGTCGCCCTTGGAGAGGTAAAAGCCTCGCAGCTTGTCGTTCAAGATGCCGGTGTAATGAATGGAGAGCGTGGCGTTGCCTGCGGCGAGCTCGCTGGGGACCGTGAAGGTGACCTGCTCCTTGTCGGGATGGAGTGCGACGGTGGCGGTTTGCGTTTTGCCGTCAGCGGTGA
Organism: Occallatibacter sp.; assembly: GCA_035534635.1. Taxonomy (GTDB): domain Bacteria; phylum Acidobacteriota; class Terriglobia; order Terriglobales; family Acidobacteriaceae; genus Telmatobacter. Next base: position 74,930 of record DATLRP010000044.1, on the reverse strand, counting down.
TGGTGACGGACTGGTAAGTGAGTTCGGCGGAGTTGACGGTGATGGAGTTCGAGGGAGCCTTCAGCACCACGTCGATGGTTTCCACGCCGGTGAAGGCGGCGGTCTTCAGGTCCGGCGCAAGCGTGAGCGCGTAATGCGTGGGATACACGCTGGTGGAAAGGCGCTCGGCCTTGAGCGGGCGCGCAGAAGAGAGCGCGAGATATGTGACGGCGGCAATGAGGCAAGCGGTGCGAAGCGAGGGGATGCGAGTCGGATTTTTCATGGAGTCCTCTTGGTGGGTGTGCAATTCCGGCGGGAGCGAGCGCGAGCGCGGCGCGAGGGAGAGCCGGGGAGACCGTGTGCCGGGGGTTGAGGAGTGTGGCGACATCAGAACATACATATTTTACGGCAATTCCTGAGTTGCTGTGGCCCTGTGGGCTTTGTGCAAGGTCGCCGCTCCCTGAGGGTCGCGTCGACCTGAGTGCAGCAGCTTCGAGATACAGTGACTCCGGAATTGCTTTAGCCGTCAGAGGGGAGGACGTGGCAAGAGGGGGTACGGTTCCGCGCGGCGAGAGCCTGGGTTGGGGCCGGCTTATTCGGCGCTGGAGGGTGGTTCGGGCCCAGGGTCGGCATTTCTCCTGGGCAGCAGGGAATCGAGGAGGAGCAGGCAGGCGCCGATGACGATGGAGGAGTCTGCGAGGTTGAAGTCGGGCCAGTGGTACTTGAAGATGTGGACCTCGATAAAGTCGACGACCGAGCCGTAGACGATGCGATCATGCAGGTTGCCAAGCGCGCCGGCGAGGACGAGCGCGAGGGCGACGGTGGTGAGGCTGATGCGGCTGCCGAGGAGGGTCAGCGCTACAAGAACCACAAGGGCGGCGAGTACGGTGAAAGCGATGAGCCCCCAGCGAACGGCGTGGGGTGAAGTGGAGTCGGCAAAGAGCGAAAAGGCCGCGCCCTCGTTAAGCCAGTGGGAGATGTAGAAGACGCCCGGGATGACTGAACGGTGACTGCCCAGCGGAATATGCGCCGCGACCCAGGTTTTGCTGAGGCGGTCGGCAACGAAAACGAGCGCCGAAATCACAAGCAGCCAGGGAAGGCGGCGCGGAGCAGGGAAGCTCACTGGGCGGCCTCCGCGGAGTTGACGGGCTCGACCTGTGGCGGAGCGATGTTCATGGCTTTTAGCGCGGATTGGCAGCGGGTGCAGACGTTCTGCCAGACGCCGTAGGCGGAGACTTCCGGCATGAAGTTCCAGCAGCGGGCGCACTTTGAGCCGCTGGCGAGACAAATAGCAAACGAGAGATAGTCCGATGAAGTTTGAGTGAGGGATCCTCGCTCCCCATTCGGGTGAGGCCTGTAGGCTAGATTTTCGGATGAATCTTGGACTGTAACGGCAGAAACGTTGAGGAATTCCTTGAGTCCTGGCTCGTGGCGTTTGAGAAGATCGAGTACCTCTTCCTTGACCAGAAATTGAATGTCAGCTTCAGTCGATTTGCCAATCATCTTGTCTTGTCTGGCGTCTTCTAGGCGCTGCAAAACTTGGTTGCGAATTACAAACAAGTCTTTCCACTCCTCCAGCAGCGGCTCTGGGTCCTGCGAAAAGATTTCTTCCGGCCGGGGGAAGAGCGCGAGGTGGACGCTGGCGGGGCGGCCTTCGATGGCAGGCAGGTACTCCCACACCTCGTCGGCGGTGAAGCTGAGAATGGGCGCGACGAGCCGGACCAGCGCTTCCGTGATATGCCAGAGGACGGTTTGCGCCGAACGGCGCTCAAGGCTCGAGGGCGCAAAGGTGTACATGCGGTCCTTCAGCACGTCCAGATAAAAGGAGCTGAGGTCCACGATGGCGAACTCGTTCACGGCCTGATAGACGCGATGGAACTCGAAGGCTTCGTACCAGCCGAGAATTTTTTCGGCCAGGTCGCGGGTGCGGGCCAGCATGTAGCGGTCCAGCGGCAGCAGGTCCTGCTCGGGGACGCGATCGCGCGCCGGATCGAACCCGTTGAGGTTCCCGAGCAGGAAGCGGAAGGTGTTGCGCACCTTGCGGTAAAGGTCGGCGCAGCGGGTCATGAGGTTTTCGCTGGCGGCCATGTCCTCGCGGAAATCGATGGATGCGACCCAGAGGCGGACGATTTCGCCGCCCATGCGGTCGGCGATGTCGACTGGATCGACGCCGTTGCCGAGGGACTTGGACATGGCGCGGCCCTGCTCGTCGAGGGTCCAGCCGACGGTGGTCACGTGGGAGTAAGGCGCGCGGCCGCGCAAGGCCACGGAGGTAAGCAGCGAGGAGTGGAACCAGCCGCGATGCTGGTCGCCGCCCTCGAGGTACAGGCACTCCGTGCCGTTCCCGTTCTGGAAGGATGTATAGGCTGGCTTCAGGTCGGCGTCGGTCTCGCAAACGGCGAACCAGCTTGCGCCGGAGTCGAACCAGACGTCGAGGATGTCGGTTTCCTTGCGGAATTTTGTGCAGCCGCAGTGGGCACACTGCGTGTGGGCGGAGCCCAGGAGCGTTTCGGCCTGGTTAGAATGCCAGGCTTCGGCGCCTTCGCGGTCAAAGAGCTCGACGATTTTGCGGTTGAGCTCGGGCGAAAGGATGGGCTTCTGGCACTCTTCGCACAGAAAGACGGCAATGGGTACGCCCCAGATGCGCTGGCGGCTGATGCACCAGTCCGGGCGCGTGGCGATCATGTTGGTGATGCGTTCCTTGCCCCAGGCCGGGTCCCAAACCACTTTGTCGATTTCTTCGATCGTCAGCTGGCGGAAGGTGGTTTCCGAGCCGTCGGTGCGCTTGACCGGCGTTTCGAGCGAAATGAACCACTGCTCCGTGGCGCGGAAGATGACGGGATTGTGGCAGCGCCAGCAGTGCGGGTAAGAGTGCTGGAGATTGGCGATGCTGAGCAGCGCTCCGCTCGCTTTCAGCATATCCACGATGATGGGGTTGGCGTCCCAGACCTTCTTGCCGTCGAAGGGCGGCGGCGAGGCATGGGGCCAGACTGCGGCATCGTAGTGGATGACTCCGGCGGCGTCCACGCGGCAGGCTGGGTCCAGGCCGTAGCGCTGGCCAGTGTGAAAGTCGTCCGCGCCGTGCGAGGGCGCGGTGTGAACTGCGCCGGTGCCGGTGTCGGCGGTGACATAGGTGGCCAGTACGCCGAGGATGGCGCGGTCGAGGAAGGGGTGCTGGAAATGAACGTGCTCAAGCACGGAGCCCTTGAAGCGCTCGATTTCGACGGCATCGGCCAGGCTGCAGGCGGCCTTCACGTTCTCAGCCAGTTCGGCGGCCACAATGTAAACATCCTCGCCGTGCTTGAGCGCGACATACTCGAAGTCGGGATGGAACGCGACGGCAAGCGATGCGGGCAGGGTCCAGGGCGTGGTGGTCCAGATGATGGTCCAAACGCGATGGTTCGCGAGCAGGCGGTTGATCTGCTCGTTGTGCGGGGCGCGGTCGTCCAGCATCGCGTAACGGACATAGACCGCCGGGCTGGTGTGGTTTTCGTACTCGACTTCGGCCTCGGCCAGGGCGGTGCGGTCGTGCAGGCACCAGTAAACCGGCTTCAGGCCGCGGTAGATGAAGCCTTTCTCGAGGAAGCCGTAAAAGACCTCGAGGGTGCGGGCCTCGTAGTCGCGGGACATCGTTTTGTAGGGCCGATCCCAGCGGCCGAAGCAGCCGATGCGCTGGAATTGCGCGGTCTGCATGTCGACGTATTTCTGGGCGTAGTTGCGGCAGGCCTCCAGGACGGCGGGGACGGGCATTTCGAGCTTTTTGCGGCCTAGCTGCTCGTCCACTTTGATTTCGATGGGCAAGCCGTGACAGTCGAAACCGGGGACGTAGGGGGCGTCAAAGCCGGCCATGGTCTTCGATTTGACAACAAAATCCTTCAGGCCCTTGTTGAGCGCGTGGCCCAGGTGGATGGGTCCGTTGGCGTAGGGAGGGCCGTCGTGGAGCAGGTAGGCAGGGCGGCCGCGGCCGGCCTTGCGCAGCTCGTCATAGAGGCGCAGGGAGGCCCAGCGCTCAAGCCGAAGTGGCTCATTTTGCGGCAGGTTGGCCTTCATGGGGAAGGCTGTTTGGGGCAAGGTCAGGGTCGCCTTCAACTCCGGCGCTGGAGACATCGTGACTCCCTAGTACAAGTTCGGAATAGCTCTCTCGCTAGTGTAAATGGCTTGAGAAGATTTTCGGTAACCCCGGCCGCGGGCCACCGTCTATTGAAAGAGGGAACCCCTCTCGATTTGGAGTGCTGGAGACAGCCGAGAGCGGTTCCGGAGAGGCGAGCGTGCCGGTTGTGGAGACAACTGCGGGCGGCATCAAGCATAATGGGTTGATGGACCTGGATGCGGCGGAGCCGCCGGAAGGGCGCGGAGCGGCGACAGGGCCAGAAGCGAACATGGGAAACGACGTACTTATCCAACCGGAGACCAAGACGGAAGCCGCCGCGCCCGTCACGGGGGGCCACGAGCTGGATGCGTTCCTGGGCAAGGCATTTGAGGATAAGCCCATCTGGGTCGGGCTCTACGAGAGCATCCGGGACGTCTTCTTTCCACCCAAGCTGCCGCCGCTGGAGCTGACCTCGACGCCGATTCCGGTGCCGGACCGCATGGCGGTCAAGCCGAATCCGTGGGCGATCGGGATTTCGACCACGCTGAACCTGCTGATTCTGGCGATCGCAATCTGGCTGGGAATCAAGGCGGTCGTGAAGATCGTGAAGCCGCAGCTGAAAGCGACCGATATCGATGTGGGGACCTTAACTCTGAAGGCGCCGAAGGCGGGGAACTCCGCCGGCGGCGGCGGAGGGGGCGGTTCACACTCGACCATCGATCCCATTAAGGGGCACCTGCCGGAGCGCGCGAAGGATCCGCTCGCACCGCCGATGGTGCCGGTTCTGGAGAAGCCTAAGCTGGCCGTGGAGGCGGCGATCAATGTGCAGCCGGATATCCAGCTCCCGGATAATCCGAATATGCCCACCTTGGGCGCGACCGTGTCACCGAACGTGAAGCTGGCTTCGAATGGTCAGGGCGGCGGCGCAGGAATTGGAACCGGGAACGGCCATGGAATCGGTCAGGGCCGGGGCAACGGCTACGGGCCAGGCTATGGCAGCGGTGCGGGCGGCGGGGTGTATCAAGTGGGCGGCGGGGTCTCCGCGCCTTCGCTGATTTATGCGCCGGAGGCCGAATTCAGCGATGAAGCGCGGCGCGCCAAATACCAGGGCGTCTGCCTGATCTCGGTGATTGTGGACGCGCAGGGGAACCCGCGGAATCTCCGGGTAATCCGGCCGCTGGGCATGGGCCTGGACCAGAAGGCGCTGGAAGCAGTGCAGAAATACAAGTTCAAACCTGCAATGAAGGACGGACGGACGCCGGTGCCGGTGATGATCACGGTTGAGGTCAACTTCCGGCTGTATTGAAGCGAAGCAAAATCCTTGGACGAGAAGCGGAGCGGCGCATGCCCTCCGCTTTTTGCGGCTCACGTGCGACGAGTCAATCGATTTATCCCAATTACGGCAGCGGGTTCGGAGTGGTACTCTGCGCAGGAATTTTTTTTGCGGAGGGTCAGGATGCGGCTACGGAGTTACACCAGATTCGCGGGATTGCTGGGAGTGGTTTTGTCGCTTGGTTTGCTGCGGGAGGCATGCGCGCAACAGAGTGCAACGGCGGACTATCCCTTCCGCAACCCGAAGCTGAGCGATGATGCGCGCATTGACGACCTGCTGAGCCGGCTCACGCTGAAGGAAAAGATCTACCTGATGTCGGACCATCCGAAGATTTCGCGGCTGGGGATTGTCTTCTCCGGCCAGGTGGAGGGTTTGCACGGGCTGGCGCTGGGCGGCCCTGCGGGGTGGGGCGGACGCGGCCGCCAGCCGCTGCCGACGACGATCTTTCCGCAGGAAAAGGGCTTGGGTGCCACGTGGGATCCGGCGCTGATGGAGAAGATTGGCGCGCTGGAGGGCTAGGAAGCCCGCTACGACTATCAGAATCCAATCTTTGACCGGGGCGGCGTGGTGGTGCGCGCGCCGAACGTGGACCTGAGCCGCGATCCGCGCTGGGGGCGCACCGAGGAGTCGATGGGCGAAGACCCCTACCTGGTGGGCACCATGACGGTGGCGTTCATCCACGGGCTGCAAGGGCCTGACCCAAAGCACTGGCAGGCGGCCTCGCTGATGAAGCACTTTCTGGCCAACGAGAACGAAGATGGGCGCACCCATTCGTCCTCGGACTTCAGCGAGCGGCTCTTCCGCGAGTACTATTTGGTGCCGTCTCGCATGGGCTTTGAGCAGGGCGGCTCGCGCGCGGTGATGGCTGCCTATAACGCGTGGAACGGCATCCCGATGATGATTCATCCGGTGCTGAAGAACGTGATGATCAAGGAGTGGGGCAACGACGGGCTCATCTGCACGGACGGCGGCGCGCTGGGGCTGCTGATTACCTCGCACAAAACCTTTCCCACGCGGGAGCAGGGCGCGGCGGCGGCGGTGAACGCGGGCATTAATCACTTTCTGGACTTCTACCAGCCGGACCTTGCGAAGGCGGTGAAGGATGGGCTGGTGAGCGAGACGCAGATTGACACGGTGCTGAAGAACCTGCTGCGCGTCTATCTGCGGCTTGGCGAAATGGACTCTCCGGGCGTGGATCCCTATGCGAAGATCGGGCGCGAGTCGGACGGAAAGCTTCCCCCGTGGGAGACAGCCAGCAGCCACGAGCTGGCCCGGCGGGCAACCGACGAGTCGATTGTGCTGCTGAAGAACCAGGACCACACTTTGCCCCTGGACAAGACGAAGCTGAAGACAATTGCTGTCATCGGGCCGTGGATTGGACAGGTGCTGCTCGACTGGTACAGCGGGACGCCGCCGTACGATGTGAGCATTCTGGATGGGATTCGCCAGGCGGTGGGCAGCAACGTGAACGTGCTGTTTGAAGACGGCTCCGACGAGACGGAAGCGGCGGAGCTGGCGCGCAAGGCGGATGTGGCGATTGTGGTGGTGGGCAACCATCCGGAGTGCGACGTGGGCTGGGACAAGTGCCCGACGCCTTCCAACGGCAAGGAGGACGTGGACCGCAAGACGATTGAGCTGGAGCAGGAATCGCTGGTGAAGGCGGTCTATGCCGCGAATCCGCATACGATCGAGGTCCTGCGGTCAAGTTTTCCGTACGCGATTGTATGGAGCCAGGAACACGTCCCGGCGATTGTGCATATGGTGCACAACAGCCAGGAAGAAGGCCACGGGCTGGCCGACGTGCTTTTTGGCGCGCACTCGCCGGCCGGACGGCTGACGCAAACCTGGCCCACGGGCGATGCGCAGTTGCTGCCGATGATGGACTACAACCTGCTGGACGGACGCACGTATATGTACAGCAAGGAGAAGCCGCTTTATCCCTTCGGATTCGGGCTGAGCTACACAACCTTTGCCTTTGAAGGCCTGAAGCTCAACGCGCCCACGATGGACGCCGACGGCAGGGTGCAGGTGACGCTGACGGTAAAGAACACCGGCCACCGCGACAGCGACGAGGTGGTGGAGATGTATGTGCAGCAACTGGACTCGGCGGTCACGCGGCCCAGGATTGAGCTGGAGGGCTTCCGGCGGGTGCATATTGCCGCCGGCGCGGAGCAGAACGTGACGATGGATTTGAAGGCGCGCGACCTGGCCTACTGGGACACGGCGGACCACGCGTGGCGCGTGGAGAAGGAGCCGGTGCGCGTGCTGGCGGGCGGTTCCAGCGACACGTTGCCCGTGCAGGCGGTGGTGCATGTGACCACCAGCAAGGAGTTCAAGCCGTAGTGTTCGGTGGGAGTGAAACGGGCTCTCGGAGGAAGCGGTCTGCACCGCATCCTTCCGGGTCCGCGCCAACGCTGAGAAGGGAAGCAATGGTGCGCCCGGAGAGATTCGAACTCCCGACCTACTGATTCGTAGTCAGTCGCTCTATCCAGCTGAGCTACGGGCGCACACGAAGAGTCCTTTCGAGGACCAAAGACAGATTATCAGGGATTCTGGGGCGGTGCAATCCGCAGGATTCAGGCGGCCGGAGCGGGTTCCGGAGCGGTTTGCGGCGGGATAAGCGACAGCTCCGTGTCAACGTCGAGACCGGCCTGGCGGACCAGCGTGGCGACAGTGGCGGCGTTGAGCCGGGTGGCATCGTACTCCACGCGGAGCGTCTGGGCAGCGCGATCTAACGCGAGCGCGCGAATGCCGTAGACGTCGCGCACGCTGGCCAGAGCCACAATCGCCGGCTCGCTGGGCGGAGCCGCGTAGTGAAAGAGAATGTCCACCGTCGTCATAGCGTCATCATAGCAAGCGGCGCGGCTTAAAGACTGTTGAGGTATTGGCGAATTTCCGGGTCGGACCAGTCCTGGGAACCGACGAATTTGCGGCGGATGATGCCTTTGCGGTCGATCACATAAGTCTCCGGCCACATGTCCGTATGGTAGAGGTCGGCGGCCTTCTCGTTGGCATCGCGCACGGTAATAAGGTCCACATGATGGCTGGCGATGAATTCCGAATACGCCGCCGGATCCTGGTCGACGCTGACGGCCAGAATCACGAGCTTGGGGTCGTCGTGGTGTAGCTGAAGAAGCGAGGGCATCTCCGCCACGCAGGGAGGGCACCAGGTGGCCCAGAAGTTCAGCAGCACAACCTTGCCGCGGTAGTTGGCCAGGTGGATCGAGGTGGCGCCGTCGGAGACGGTGAAGTCGGGCGCGCGCTCGTTAAGCTGGGCGGGACGGGATCCGCGATTGCAGGCGGGCACAAGAGCCAGCAACAGCAAACCGAGGAAGGGAAGCCAACGAGAATACCGCACATCCATATAATACTGAGCGATGGCGAGGAAGTGAAAGGGCGAGGCGCAATGGAGAACGAAAGGCCGGAAACAGGCGAGGGCGAACAGCAGTCGGGTTGGAAGCCGGTTCTTGGCTTGTCGGACGAGCCCAGCGCACCGCCGCCCGCGCACGCGACCGCGGGAACCGTGTTTGACCAGCCGGAGCCGGAGCCGCTGCTGGAACTGTCGGTGATTGTTCCGGCGCGCAATGAGGAAGCCAGCCTTGGAGCCTGCCTGGCGTCGATTGCGGCACAGTCCGATGGGACCTTTGCGCTCGGGCGGGACTGGGAGCTGGTGGTGGTGGATGACCACTCGACCGACCGCACCGCGGAAATCGCGCGCGGATTCGCGGGCGTGACCGTGCTGCAGGCCGACAAGCTCGAACCCGGCTGGACGGGAAAGACGAATGCGGTGTGGACCGCGGCGCGCATGGCGCGCGGGCGCTGGTTGCTGTTTACCGATGCGGACACGGTGCATGAGCCGGGAAGCCTGCGGCGCGCGATCCATGAAGCGATGCGGCACGAGGTGGGCATGCTCAGCTACTCGCCGCGGCAACTGGTGAGCGGGCTGTGGCAGCGGACACTGATGCCGCTGGTCTTCAGCGAATTGGCGCTGGCGTATCCGCCGGCGAAGGTGTCAGACCCGAACCAGCGCGTGGCGGCGGCGAACGGGCAATTCGTGCTGGTGGAGCGCGAGGCGTACCGGCGCATCGGCGGGCATCGCGCGGTGGCGGACAAAGTGCTCGAAGACGTGGAGCTTGCGTTTCTGGCCAAACGCCGGCGCGTGGGCTTGCGGTTCCGCTATGCGGACGACGCGCTTGCGACGCGGATGTACCGGACGACCGGCGCGATGATCGAGGGCTGGACGAAGAACCTGGCGCTGCTGTTCCGCAATGCGCTGGCGACAGCGATGTGGAAGGCGCTGGACCTGGTGCTGCTGGTGGTGCTGCCCGTCTTGACGATGGAACTGTGGAGCGCGCGGTTCGCGGTGCATTCGCTGCAATGGCTGGGAGCCGGCTGGGTGCTGCTGCTGTTGTGGCTGCGGACCCTCTTCCGTTTTTACGCGCGCGTGGCCAAGTCGAATTTCCCGCTTCTGGACTGTGCTCTGGCGCCGGTTGGATTGCCGCTCTTCGTGTGGCTGCTTTACCGGAGTTGGTTTCAGCATCGAGTGTTTAAGCGAGTAAGCTGGAAGGGCAGAGTGTATGCGGAATAGCGGGCTGGATGGGATGGCAATTCGCGGCGGAATCCTTTGATGGTACGGAAATGTTTGCGACATCATGAAGCCGGGCGGCTGCGCCGGGCATCTTTTGAATTGAGGCAGGAGGATGATTGAGCTGACACGGCGGGCGACTTTCTCGGCCTCGCACTACTACTGGAACGATGACTGGTCCGCCGAGCAGAACGAGAGCGTGTTTGGGCGGTGCGCCAACCGGAACGGACACGGGCACAATTACACGCTGGAAGTGACGGTGGCGGGCGAACCGGATGCCGTCACCGGCTTTGTGGTGGATTTGAAGTGGCTGAAAGACGTGATGGAGCGGGAGGTGCTTTCCGCCTACGACCATCGCCATCTGAACCTGGAGGTGCCGGAGTTTTCAAAGGCGATTCCGACGACTGAAAACCTTGCCATTGCCGCATGGAAGCGGCTGCAGCCGGCGCTCGCGGCTGCTCGAGGCGCACAATTGCGCAAGGTGCGGATTTACGAGACGCCGGAGATCTTTGCCGAGTACAGAGGTGAGGCATGAAGGCCGGTTTCGGGCGGCGATACATGCTGAGCGCGAGTCACCGGCTGCACACGGACGCGCTCTCGGACGAGGCCAATCGTGCGGCCTATGGAAAGTGCAACAACCCGCATGGCCACGGACACAATTACGTGGTGGAAGTGCTGGTGGGCGGAGAGGTTTCGCCGGCGACGGGAATGGTGATCGACATGGCGGTCCTGGATAGGACGGTGCAGCGGCTGGTGGTGGAGCGGTTCGATCATCGGAACCTGAACCTGGACCCGCTGTTCGCGGAGAGGGTGCCGACGACGGAGAACTTCTGCCGGGCCGTGTTTGGACTGTTGCGCGGCGCGCTGCCTGCCGTCGAGTTGCAGCACGTGCGCGTGGAAGAGACGGAAAACAATTTCTTTGAGTGCGACAGCGCAGGCTGAGGCGGCAGGCATTCTGCAACGAGCGTGGGAAGAGGACGAAGGATGCGTCCGGAGAGTACGGACGGAAGGGTGGAAAAGGATGGCGCAGCCAATTGTGGTAAGCAAGGGAGTGCGTAGAGCGGAGCAGGAAACGAGTCTGAACGACTACTCGATGGAAGAGATGTATCGCGAAATCCTGGGCCGGCTGGGCGAGGACCCGGCGCGCGACGGATTGGTTGCCACGCCGAGCCGGGTGACCAAGGCCATGAGCTTCCTGACCAAGGGATATGACGAGGACCCCGCGCGCATTCTGCGCGGAGCGCTCTTTGACGTGGACTACGATGAGATGGTCATCGTCAAGGATATTGAGATGTTCTCGCTGTGCGAGCACCACATGCTGCCCTTCTTCGGCAAGGTGCATGTGGCCTACATTCCCAAGGGCAAGGTAATCGGGCTTAGCAAGATTCCGCGGCTCGTGGAGGTGTTTGCGCGGCGGCTGCAGGTGCAGGAACGGCTCACGCGCCAGATTGCCGACTCCATTCAGGATGCGATTCAGCCGCAGGGCGTTGGAGTGGTGATTGAGGCGCGGCATTTGTGCATGATGATGCGAGGCATTGAAAAGCAGCACTCGTCCACCGTGACCTCGGCCATGGTGGGCTGCTTCCGCCAAAAGGAGACTCGGGCGGAGTTCCTGTCCCTGCTGCGGCAGCCGGCTTCCGGCGGACTGTGACCGAAAGCCCCGCCGTCATCTAAAGTAGTGGAGTGAACGGACTGCTGGTGATCGACAAGCCTGCCGGCATCACAAGCCACGATGTGGTGAATCGGCTGCGCAGGCTCTCAGGAGAACGCTCGGTGGGGCATCTGGGGACGCTTGATCCCATAGCCACGGGCGTTCTTCCGCTTTTGATGGGCAAATATACCCGGCTGGCGCAGTACTTCTCGGCCGCGGAGAAGAGCTACACGGGAACCATTCGATTCGGATTTGCGACCGACACCTACGACGCCGAAGGTACGGAGACTGGTTCTCGCGGGGCGTCGGTGTTGACCCTGGAGCAGGTGCGGAGCGCGGCGAGCCGGTTCCACGGCGAACTGGAGCAGATGCCGCCGCCTTTCTCCGCAAAAAAGATCGGCGGAACGCCTGCCTATAAGCTGGCCCGCGCAGGCAAGCCGGTGGAACTGAAGCTCGCGAAGATTCGTATTACACACCTCGAGATTGGCTCGCTGGAGGGCGATGAGGCGTGTTTTTCCATGAGCGTGAGCGCGGGCGGATATGTGCGCTCCGTGGCGCACGAGCTTGGGCGCGACCTGGGTTGCGGCGCGCATTTGAGCAGCCTGCGGCGCGTGCAGGCAGGTCCGTTTACACTGGACGCCGCGCACAGGCTTGAAAAACTGGAAACGCTTGCGGGAAATGTGGAGGCTCTCGAGGGGTTGTGCGTGCATCCGAGGAACCTGTTGCCGGAGATGCCGGCCGTGAGCGGAGACGCAAGAGCGCTGGGGCGGCTGCGCAACGGGGCCCAGGCGAATCTGCCGGAGTTTTCGCAGGCGCCTCTGGTGAAGGTCTTTGCCGGCCAGCGCGCGCTGGTGGGCATTGCGGCACGGGTGGCGGGTACGCTCTTTCAGCCCGTGGTGGTGATGGGCTAGACACTGAAGCGGTCAGCGGGACGCGGCGTGAGGCTTGCGAAGCAGCGGTTGGAGCGCGGGCAGAAGCGTGCGGGCCAGAATCTCCGAGCCCTTGGCCGTGGGATGGATTCCGTCCCGTTGGATAGTGCCGGGAACGTGGATGAGGTCCTTGTAAATCATGGGGACGAAGGCGACGGGAGTGCGCGCGGCAGCCTGGCGAAAGACCTGATCGAAGGAGTGAATGTAGTCGGGGCCGTAGTTCGGCGGGAGTGTGATGCCGCCCAGGAGAACTCGGATGTGGGCATGGAGCAAAGTGGTGAGCACTTTGTCGAGATTCTGCCGGGTGGCCGAGAGCGGCAGTCCGCGAAGACCGTCGTTGCCGCCGAACTCGACGATGACCACGGACGGGTGCAGGCGCAGAACGGTGGGAAGCCGCTCCACGGCGTCCTTGGTGGTGGCGCCGCTGGAGCCGAGATTGACGACCTGATAGCGGTAGCCCAGATGATCCAGGTCGCGCCGCAGGGCGTCAGGATACGACTGGCCGGGTGCGAGTCCGTAACCGGCGGTGATACTGTCACCAAAGCAGACGAGGATGGGCTTGCCCTGGGCAGACCCGGCGGCGGCCAGCAGGACATGCAGGAAGGAAACAAGAAGTGCGCGGCGAACGTCCACAGGAACAGTGTATTCGCGCGGCAGAGCGGCTGGAACGGTGAACGCGTTGAGGAGGCGGGTGGGTGATTGAAGTCCGGGACGTGAAGAAATGGATTCAAAACGGCTCGCGGCGCGTGGACATCCTGAAGGGGATTTCCATCCGCATCCCCGCGGGGCAGTTTGTGGCCATTGTGGGGGCCAGCGGCAGCGGCAAGAGCACGCTGCTGGGTCTGCTGGCCGGGCTCGACACGCCGAGCGAGGGCGAAATCTGGCTCGACGGCACGCCGATCCACAATCTGGAGGAAGCCGCGCTGGCCGCAGTGCGCGGACGCAAAATCGGGTTTGTCTTTCAGTCCTACCAGTTGATTTCGACGCTGACGGCGCTTGAAAATGTGCTCCTCCCGTTTGAGCTGAATATCGACGGGAGCGGCCTGCAGCGCGCGCGCGAATTGCTGGGCGCCGTGGGCCTGGGCGAGCGGATGGAGCACTACCCGGTGCAGCTCTCCGGCGGAGAACAGCAGCGCGTGGCGCTGGCCCGCGCCTTCGTGGTGGGTCCGCCGATTGTAATGGCCGATGAGCCCACCGGCAACCTGGACTCAAGCAACGGCAAGCTGGTGCTGGACCTGCTTCTTGACCGGAATCGAAAGGCAGGCGCCACGCTGGTGCTGGTGACGCACGATCCGGAGATTGCCGGCCGCGCGGACCGCAGGATTGTGCTGAAGGACGGCCTGGTCGTGGAGGATTCCCTGCAATTTTCCGCTGCATCGATGGCCGCGGGCGTGGAGCCCGACAGCCGTGGCTAAGCGTCCGCTCGGCTGGCGGCGCGCGGCGGCGATCGGCTGGCGCGATTTGAAGTCCGCGCCCGGAAAGTTCGCCTTCGTGGTACTTTCCGTCGCGGTCGGGGTGGCCGCGCTGGTCGGTGTTCGCGGCTTCAGCTCGAGCTTTCGCCGGACACTCACGTTGGAATCCCGCTCGCTGATGGCCGGCGATTTGAGCGCGCGCATCTTTCGCGAGCCAACGCCGGCCGAGCTCGATAAGATTGCCGCGATTCAAAAGAGCATGCCTGGCGCGCAAACCACCTGGGTGACGGAGATGGTTTCCATGGCCTCCGTCGCATCGGATCCGGTGCCGCTGCTGGTCTCGCTCAAGGCCGTGGACCCCTCGGAGTATCCCTTCTATGGCACTGCGCAACTTGATCCATCCATGAGCCTGCAAAAGGCGCTGGCAGGGAATTCGGCGGTGGTGGCCGATGAGTTTCTCATCCGGTTGAATGCGCACGTGGGAGAGACTCTTCGCCTGGGAGGGCGAGACTTCAAGATCACCGCCATTCTGAAGCAGGAGCCTGATCGCATGTCCGGCGGCATGGGGCTCGGCCCGCGCGTGATGATCTCGAATGCGTCCCTGGCCGGAACAGGTCTTGTGGCGCCGGGAAGCAGGGCGAGCCATCGCCTGCTGATGAAGCTGCCGGCGACTGTGCAGGACTCGGTGGTGCGCAAGCAGGTTGAGGATGCGCTGCCCGATGCGCAGGTGATGGATTTCCAGGAAGGCAACCCGGCTCTGAGCAACGGACTTGATCACGCCACGGCAATCCTCAGCCTGATTTGCCTGGTGGCCATGGTGCTCGGCGCAATCGGGGTGGCCATGGCCATGCACGCACACCTTGAGCAGCGCATGGATATGCTCGCGATTTTGAAGACTGTGGGCGCGCGCTCGGCGGACTTGCTGCGCATCTTTTTGCTGCAAACGCTCGGGCTTGGGCTTGCCGGCGCAGTGCTGGGCGTGGCCGCGGGCATCGCGCTGATGGAATTTCTGCCTCTGGTCTTTGGCAAATTGCTCCCGGTCCACACGGTCATGCAGATCCCCTGGCGTGCCGCGATGGCCGGGGTTGGAACGGGCTTGCTGACGACTGTGCTCTTCTGTCTTCCTCCCTTGCTGGACGTGCGGAGGGTGCGCCCTGTGCTGGTTCTGCGCAGACTGGTGGAACCCGGACCCGCCAATTTCCGCGCATGGTTGGCGCAATGGTGGGAGCGAAGAATCCAGCTTGGGATTGCGGCGCTGGTGCTGCTGGCGCTGGGCGGCATCGCATGGGGATTGTCCGACTCCGTAAAGGTGGGCGGCTGGTTTGCTCTGCTTCTTTTTCTGGCTCTGGTGGTGTTGCTGCTGCTGGCGGCCGTGGCGCTTCGCGGCTTGCGTTTTGCCTTGAATCGCGTTCGACTGCATCTGCCGTCTTCGCTGCGCCATGGGCTGGCCAATCTTTACCGGCCGGGAAACCAGTCGGCGGCTGTGATGGCCGCGCTGGGAACGGGCGTGATGCTCATCCTCGCCGTCTACCTGATGCAGCGTTCGATGCTGACCGACCTGCGGGAAACGGCCTCCCCCAAGTTGCCGAATGCATTCCTCATTGACATCACGCCGGATGAAGTGGCTGGCGTGAGAGAGTTCTTTGCGCACCAGCAGGGCGTCACGCAGCCTCTGGCGCTGATGCCAGTCGTGGCCGGGCGCTTCGCCAGTCTGAACGGTACGCCGGTGGAACAACTGAAGGGACGGCATTATCCGCGTAGATGGCTGGAGAATGCGGAACTGAGCTGGGCGGACAAGGCTCCGGAGGGCGACAAGCTGACGGCAGGGAAGTGGTGGACTAACGCCGGCGCAGCTTCGATTGCGATTGGCGAGGGCGCGGCAAAGCGGCTGCACCTCGAAGTTGGCTCGGTCGTATCGCTGGAAATCGGCGGCGTGGCGCGGACGCTGCGGGTTGTGGCCATTTACCGTGCCGATGGCGAACATCTGGGCGCGCGCATCTCCTTCATGCTCCCTTCCAGACAACTCAAGGATCAGCCGGCCACATGGTACGGAGGCGTGCATCTGCTTGCGAGCCAGGTGCCAACAATGGAGCGCGCCCTGTTTCAGAAATACCCCACGATTTCGGTGGTGAACATCGCGGACATGCTGGACCGAATTGAGAGCGTGGTGGACCAGATCACCTTCGTGGTCCGGTTTCTGGCCGGGTTTTCCATCCTGGCCGGGCTGATGATTCTGGCGTCGAGCATCGCCAGCGCCCGCTTCCGCCGCATGCGCGAGGCAGTGGTGCTCAAGACGCTGGGCGCCACGCGGATGCGCATCATCCGCACCTTCAGCGTGGAATTCAGCGTGCTGGGGTTGCTGGCGGGAGCCGTCGGCGTGGTCTTCGCCAACATTCTCACCCGCGTCATCCTGCACAAGCTGGACGTGCCGTTCCGCATGAACTGGCCGGCGACTCTCATTGCCCTCGCGGGCACCGCCGCGCTTGCCACGGCAACAGGATGGGTCGCAAGCTACCGCATCCTTGGCCTGCGTCCGCTGGAGGTTCTGCGCGAAGAATAGCGCCACGAACGAGGAAACTCCCCGGAAAAAATTGCAGCGTGGCATCCGCACTATTGCAATGCGATACGCACCTGTTGGGCAGCGTCCCGCAGTTGGAGGTTGCAACCAAAGCCCGCGGCTTACGCAGCGCAACAGTCTCCTTGCCTAGATTGACCCCGTGCGCGGATGTTCGTATGATGAGAGGGTTAGTCGGACGCGTCCGGCAGTCTGCTGCGACCCCGGCCCAAACGGCTCCACGCCGCGAATTTTCCACTTGCTGCCCCCTCGTTCAATGGCAGGACAGCTGACTCTGGATCAGCATATCGGGGTTCGAATCCCTGGGGGGCAGCCAATCCAGCACTTCCTCGCCGCCGTTCAAACTTCCCCGCCCTGACGAATTGCTATTGTTTCAATTATTTACCGCAATCCTGCGGCCTGAACTGGTGCGCCGGCGTGCGACCGCGGCCACGTCAATTCCTCACTGTGCAATTCTGGCCAGCATTCACTGGCCTCTCCGCTCAGTATGGACTCTGTAAAGAATTCTGTGCTTGGGCTACGCGGTCAGGGAGCCCACACATCAACGCCATGCAGTCGCGGAAATTCCCGTATTGGAGAACACCATGCCCCATACCTTCACGAGTACTCAAGTCGCCGTAGCCGTGGTTGTCATCTTCTTGGTCGTTGCAATTGCCCTCGGCATCTATCTTAAGCTCGGCAGAAAAAGGACTCTGGCCTTCCGCAATCGCTTCGGATCTGAATATGATCGCGCGGTTGAAGAGCAAGGTTCGCCGAAGAAGGCGGAAGCAAAACTGGCCGACCGGGAAACCCGCGTGGAAGCTCTGAAAATCCGCGACCTTGGCGCCACCGAGCGGGAGCGCTTTGTCGCCGAGTGGGAATCGGTGCAATCGCGCTTCGTGGACCGTCCAAAGGCCGCGGTCACAGAAGCCGGGGACCTTATCAGTGCGATCCTCGAGGCCCGCGGCTACCCGAGCGCAGGCTTTGAGCAACGTGCCGCGGATGTTTCTGTGAGCTACCCTCGCGTCATGGAAGACTACCGCAAGGCGCGCGCCATCGCCGTACGGCCCGGGCGTGCGGATGCAAGCACTGAAGAACTTCGCACTGCAATGCTCCAGTACCGTTCCATCTTTGACGAAATCATTCAGGCTCAGAAGCCTCACGAGAATAAGTCAGCGGCATAGCCTCATCGCTGGGATTGCAACTGAAGCGGGCACGCTTAAGGGTTACAACATGAGATCGTTAACGAACGCAAGTCGGTGGGCTCCTGGGTTTGGATACTTTTCCATGCTACTTGCGGGCGTATTGGCGCTGGGCGCGACTCCCGGGTCTTGCAGTGGCCAAAACCCCGAGAAAATTGAGGCCAGATATACCCAAAGCGGTGTCGTCATCAGGGTCTCGCTGGTCATTTACTCCTACACCACTCCCGCAGAGATGCAGGTTCTTTCGCGAGCGTTCGAAGAGGGCCAGGATCAAGGATTGGCCGCGGCACTTTCCAATACGAAAGCGACAGGGAATTGTTCAATTGACGGGGGACCAAGCTTTGACGTTGCCTTCATTCAAATGGTTGTCACGCCAACCGGGCGGCGGATTACGTTTATCACTAACCGCGCGGTTCAATCCGATGAAGCTAAATCGAGTACGGGCTCGCCGTCCTTTGACGTTTTGGTTGGGCAGTTCGACCTGAATGACACGGATGCAATGAAGAGCACAGGATTCCTATATCCGGCAAGTAAGCTTGTAGTCGATAACCAGGGTGCGTTTCATTACGATCTTGCCGCCAGTCCGTGGCCGCTGGTCAACGTTCTCGATTCGAATTGGGCGCCGGCAATTGCGTTGGCTCCTGCTCGCGATGCAATGAGCACGAGCCCCCAGTAATCGCATCAGCATTCAGCCGCGGTTCTTTCAAGTGCGGGCGCCTTGCGCGCGCGAGGCAATGGCCGGTGCCGGCTCAGAAATCGGGAAGATGGCGGGATTCTGGGCATTGCGGCCAGGCAATTGATCGAGCAGGACTACGTTGAGAAGAGACTTATGGACCTGGATGCGGCCGTTGTAGCTTATGAAACCAAGCCTGCGAAAGCGATTCATAAAGAAGCTCACGCGGGACCGGGTGGTGCCAATCATATCCGCCAATGTTTCCTGCGTAACCGGAGGAATGAAGGTCTCCGGTTCGCCGGGCTTGCCGAATTCCGCCATCAACAGCAGAATCCGCGCTAGGCGCTTTTCGCTGGAATTGAAGAGCTGATCGACAAGGTCGGCCTGGGTTCGCATGCTTCGGGCGAGTAGGAACTTGAGGAAGATATCGGCGAATGCAGGCTCATCATGCATCACGCGAATCATTTCGTTTCTGCTGATCTTAAGTGCGATGCAAGTGTTCACCGCAGTTGCCGTGGCCATATGCAACCCCACAATGGTGGCGAGAGACTCCTCACCAACAAAATCACCGGGAGACAGGAGCGTGATTGTGGCCTCTTTGCCGCCCTGCGAAACGACCGTGACTTTGGCGCGGCCTTCTTGGAGGTAATAAACAGAGTCGGCCGCATGCCCCTGGCAAAAGAACGCCTCTTTGGGCTTCAATTCGACAATTGTTCGCCCAAGTCCGGCATTTGCGAGAAATAAGGCTGAATCAAACGCGGCGCCATTCGTACTTATCAATGTGCTACCTCGGTGGAGCAGGCTGTTGTGGTCGGACTGTCTTTGTCAAGGAAGCAGCCACTCTAGTGCAGGATGATTTTGAACTGCGAACTGCATCGACCTGATCCAAAAAGGAAGCGTGGAGTCTGAGAAACACAGATGGCACGGTTTGTCGCCATCAGACCCAACAGACGCGGCCCTTTTCGCGTCTCACTGAGCAAGCAAAATGTGGGACAGTCAGTTCCAATATTCAGAGTCGGCTGCCATCAATCTCTTTCCATCATCACCCGGGATGAGAATCTGAGTCTGGTCAATTTTGCTCAAGTCTATCGATAGACGCGAAGTTCAGCGATATACCAAGTGCGAGCATGGGCAGTTTAAAGAGGAGTGGTAGAGTTCCGTGCAAATATGACCATTCCCGCCGCCCTCTCTCCTGCCAAAATCTTAAAGCGCACACCCGTGCTTTGGAATCGCTAACTCCAGGTCCGGAGATTGTGAAGAGAAGCGAGACCGAGGAGAGAAGGCCCGTTGACAAAAACCATGAGGACAGCTGAGCGGAACTCTATGCGCAATTGTCGTGAGATGTCGTGGAACGGTGCGGTCGCCAATCGATCAGGGAGTCAATTGGCATGAAGTTCCATCGGACGATTCCGCATCTGTTGCCGGTACCATTCCTTGCAGGCCTAACCGCGGAGGCTGGATCGCAGACTCAGTCCTATTCAGGAGGCTCTTCGGCAACCTCAACAAGCGCAACCTATGGGAGGGCGGACCTTTCGTATTTGCATCCGACGTTGGGAATTACGATTAACAACTATGCTCGCGACGCATTCGGTCGGTATGCTTTTGCGGAAGCAGCTTTCACAACTGGTGTTGACCAGGCAGCCAGGACGCCGCCGGAGTGGAACCTGGGTCTGAAAGGTTACTCAGAACGATTCGGTTCCGATTTCGGAATCGCATTGGTTGCAACAACCACGCGTTACGGGCGTTACGGGTTAGGGGCGGCTTTCAGACAAGATACCGCATACTACCGCGATGAGTGCAGGGGCGTGCTCCCACGTCTGCGGCATGCTGCGATCCCGACCGTGACAGGACCCCGGGGCGAAGACGGCCATCGCGTCTTCTCCATCCCCGCACTGGTCGCATCCTATGCGGGTACAACTGCCGCTGTCTACGGCTGGTATCCGAGCCGCTACGGAGCCAAAGATGCATTCCGAATGCGCAATTGCAGTTTGCTAATAAGTTTTTGGGAAAACATCGCCCTGGAGTTCTTCTATGGCGAATCCCGCTCCTCGCTTTCGCACAAACATCGGAATTATGCGCATTTCTCTACGACTCAAGGTTTGGACTGATGAGCGATCGCAGGTCCATTGCGGTGGCAGGCATCCACACTCATGAATCAGCGCGGAGTGACCTGCGTTCATCTTCTGCAGAAGGCGTTGCTGCAGGACTGTTCAAAGGTTTCTTCGAGTGGTTCGGTAGCCTGGGAATTTTCTCCTGGCGTGTTCTTCGGGCTGGGTCGACTCCGCCATTTGAGTGGCGTGAGCTGATTCGGCAACTCGACGAGGTCGGATCGAAGTCTCTGCCGCTGGTCGCATTGGCCGGCGCCGCAATCGGTGTGGTTATCTCGCTTGAAGCCCGATACAGTCTCAGTCGTTTCGGCGCCAAGTCGCTGTTTCCCGCCACGCTGGTGTACTCCGTGGTCCAGGTAATGGGTCCGGTCATCACGGGCCTGGTTGTCAGCGGTCGCGTGGGCGCCGGTATTGGCGCAGAGCTCGCGTCGATGAAAGTAACCGAGCAGATTGACGCGATCGAGGCGTCCGCGGTTAACCCTTACAGGCTCCTCGCCGCGACACGAATACTGGCCTGCATTCTGATGCTGCCGCTCCTGACCCTGGCTGCCGATGCATGCGGACTATTGACCGGCTGGTTTGCGCAGTCTCTGGCGGAGCCCCTCTCGTTCCATCAGTTCATTTCAAGCGGCTTCAACGGCGCCACCTTCAATGCCTTCCTGCCCCCAACCTTCAAGACCGCTGTGTACGGCCTGATCATTGGACTGATTGCATGCTTTCAGGGAATGCGCACGCGCGGCGGTGCTGCGGGCGTGGGGCGGGCGGCCACCAACTCGGTTGTGTTGGCCTCGCTCTTTCTTATCCTGGCGGACGTTGTGCTGGTGAAATTCATTCTCGTTTTCTTTCCTTAACCGCCTTTTGAACTACAGGTGAAACCAATATGGCCACCGCTTTTGACAACGCGATAAAACGAGGCGACTCCCAGGAAGGCGGCAATGTGCCGGTTGTCGCCGTCGAGAACCTTCGGAAGACCTTTGGAAACCACACCGTTCTGAATGGAATCAGTTTGACCATAGTCCGTGGGGAGACCCTGGCCGTTCTGGGAAGAAGCGGCACGGGAAAGAGCGTGTTGCTCAGGCTCATCATCCGCCTCGAAAGACCTGACTCGGGATCGATTCGCATTCAAGGCCAGAACATCGCTGGTCTTGCCCTCGATCAGATGGGGGAGATCAGGAAAAGGATGGGTTTCCTTTTTCAACATGCAGCCCTCTACGACTCGCTTACCGTAGCAGAAAATGTCGCGTTTCCCCTTCAACATCATCGCAGAGAGATGTCGAAGTCCGAGCGGATCGACAGGGTAAAGCAGTTGCTGACAGAGGTGGGCATGGAAGGCGACCTCGACAAGATGCCTTCCGAAATCTCAGGTGGAATGCAGAAGCGTGTGGGTCTTGCGCGAGCGCTGGCCCTGGAGCCGGAGATCCTGCTGCTCGACGAGCCGACTGCGGGCCTCGATCCTATCAGTTCGGGTGAGATCAACGAGTTGATTCTCAAACTTCAAAGGGAACGTCAGATGGCATCCATCGTTGTGACTCACGATCTGCATAGCGCGAGGACGATTGCCGATCGCCTGGCCTTGCTGCATGAAGGCAACGTGGTGATCGAGGGAACATTCGTTGATCTTCAACAAAGCGGTATCGAGATTGTGAAGAAATTCTTAGACCAGTCATTGGGGGATATATGTCGAGTGTGGCACGGTTAGGAGCATTCATCGTTGTAACTTTGGCGGTTCTCGCTGCCGGGGTCTTCGTGATCGGGAGCAAGGAGTATTTGTTTCGCTCTACCTACCAACTGAGGGCGCAGTTTGCCGATGTGGCAGGTCTTGCCGAGGGAGCCGATGTCCAGGTGGGCGGTGTACACAGCGGAACAGTGACCGGCATTGTATTGCCCAACAGGCCTGAAGGATTGGTCACGGTCATTATGGAACTCGCAAAGTCGACGCACGAGATTATCAAGCAGGATTCCGTGGCCTCCATCGAGACTGAGGGCCTGCTGGGCAATCAGTATGTGGCCATTTCGTTTGGATCTTCCGGACAAAATGAGGTAAAGGACGGCGAAATCATCAAGAGCGAGCCACCGCTCCAGATGTCGGACCTTCTCAAGAAGACGAGCGGCATTCTGAATAGCAGCCAGCAGGCGGTCCAAAACGCTGCTTTGGCGACGGCGCACCTGAACTCAATAAGCGCCAAAATCGATTCGGGGCAGGGAACAGTGGGAGCGCTGGTGAACGACAAGCAGCTTTATAGGAACCTGCAACAGACCACAACGACCCTCCATGCCACGATGCTGCAAGCTCAATCCGGCGTGACAGACTTCCAGGAAAACATGGAGGCCTTGAAACACAACTTCTTTTTGCGCGGATATTTTAAGAAGCGCGGATATGAGAGCTCGGCGGATCTGAAAGCAAACAGCATTGGCGGGCTTCCGCACGGTATGCCTGAAAAGACATTCACCTTCACAGCCAAGCAGCTTTTCGATGGCCGCGATTCGGCCAAACTGAAGAATCAAAAATCTCTCAAAGCCGCGGGCGACTATTTGGCCGGCAATCAGTTTGGGGTTGCGGTAGTCATGGTTTCCATGGGATCAAAGGGGGATACTCAGAAGGACCTGGTCCTCACCGAGGCCCGTGCGATGGTGGTACGCGAGTACCTGGCCGAGAATTTTGGATTTGATGACAGGCGACTTAAGACCCTGGGGATGGGGGAGCAGGCAGGTACCAACGTGGACGAAGACTGGGGTTCGATCCAGATTCTCATTTTCCCGGCCGGAACGGAGATACCGCCAGACAAACCGGCGTCGGCGAGCGGCGCATCCGCAACCGATGCCAGTCGGCCGGCTCAGGCCATCACCGCAGCCACTTCAAAGCCGTAGTGCATAACGCCAGGAGGGCAAGCGGAAAGTGAAGGTGCATTGAGCCAACGCTCGAATCGTATTCTCTTCTCTATTGTGCGAATTACGACTTGTTTCTTCCGTTCGCACGGCCCCCGTCAACAATTGCCTCCTCAATCCTTCCAGGTGAGCATTCTTGCTCAGCAAGTTCTGCATTGCCTTGAAAGAATGAATGTGAAGTAGAGTGGCTGGCCCCCTCTTCCTTATGCTAACCCGCCGAATGGGCCCGGCAGATTTGTGCACTTCTTAACCCCCTGCGCTGCGCAAAAAAAGCCGCGAGGGGCGCCTCTCTTCTGAGGACCTGCACCCATGCTTTGCATGAATATTCGATTGCCCAAGGGGAACCTTGCAAAAACAAAAATCTAACGCCGATGTTTGCAACTTCGCGACGATGTCATGTATGTGGATCGGGACGCAGAACTGATTGGAGTACACGAAATGTCACTCGTTACCGTTGTTATCATTCTGGCCGTTGTAGGTGTGCTGTTATGGCTCGTGAATCGCATCCCGATGCAGGGAACCATTAAGAGCATCCTCAATCTTGTTGTCGTGATCGCGGTGGTTCTGTGGCTTCTGAAAGTATTTGATCTGCTGCATTACGTTTCCCAGTTCCGAGTAGGGCATTGACATGCAGTGCCGCCGAAGTCGATACAGCCTTTCCCGTGAACGCAAGACAACAGCCCAGTCTGGCAGCCTTTTGCCGTTTGGAGAAATTTTGAAACACACTCTGCTATTAGTGATTGGAAGTGCTCTCAGTGTGAGCGGGTTTGCTCAGGCAAGCCCGCAAGCGACGGAGGTCGTCGTACCATCCGCGCAGGCGCCCGCTTTTGTTGTGAACGTGACCAGCCGAACGGTCGAAGCAGTCAACTATGAACATCGCGGCGGTGCCACGCATGTGGATCTTGCCGGCACTGCTTTGCTGCCATCCGCCAACGGAAAAGTTAAAGTGCGAAGCAAGCGCGGCACCATGGAAGTGGAAGCGGAATTCGACAACCTGCAAAGCCCTACGATCTTTGGCGGCGAATATCTCACCTATGTCTTATGGGCGATTTCGCCCGAAGGGAAGGCTGACAACCTTGGAGAAGTGCTGATTGGCGGCAATGGTCGAAGCAAATTGACTGCCACCACTGATTTTCAGGCATTTGCACTCATCGTCACGGCCGAGCCGTACTTTGCCGTTCAAGAGCCGAGTGATGTTGTCGTGCTTGAAAATGTTGTTAGTGCCGATACCAGGGGAACCAGCGAAGCAGTGCATGCAAAGTATGAGCTGATGGATCGCGGAGGGTATATCCCGACCGGTTACAAGTTCGACCCCATCGTTCTCAGCGCTAATCTTCCTTTGGAGTTCTACGAAGCGAGGAATGCCCTGCGCATCGCTCAATCAGAAGGCGCTGAGAGGTATGCGGACGCCAGCTACCGGCACGCCGCTCAGTTGATGAACAGTGTTGACGCATACGCGGTAGGCAATCATGGCGATAGAAGGCAGCTTATTGCTGCTGCGCGCGAGACGGTGCAGACTGCCGAATCTGCGCGGGAGATTGCCGTCAAACAGATAGATAAGGATCGCAGGGCGGACGAGCGTCAGGCTTCAGTCGATGCACAGGTGCAGTCGCAGGCGAAGGCGGACGAGGCAGTCAGGCAAAGGCGACAGGCGGAGTTAGCTACGTCAAACGCACAGGCGCAGATGGCTGCGAACGACACAGCCTCTACGGCTGCAATATCTGCGGCTCAGGCCGATGCCGAACAATCTCGCAAAGCTGCATGGCAGGCACAGGCTGACAGCCAGGCATCCAGCGATGCGCAGGTACAGTCACAGGCGCAAGCCGATGAAGCAATAAGGCAAAAGGACCAGGCTCAGTCTGATGCGGCCAATGCCCAGGCCGATTTGGTCGCCAATCAGGCAACTTCAGCAGCTGCAGTCAACACCGCTCAGGCCGATGCAGAACAGTCCCGGCTTATGGCACAGCAGGCGCAGCAGAGTGAACACCAGGCTGACACCGAAAAAGCTGCCATGCGCGCACAGTTGTCTGAACAGTTGAACAAGGTGTTCCTCACACGTGATAGCGCGCGCGGACTCATTGTAAGCATGTCCGATGTACTGTTTGACACGGGCGAGTATTCGTTGAAGCCTGACGCAAGGGAGAAGCTGGCGAAGGTTGCTGGAATCCTGATCGCTTACCCAGGTCTGAACATTGAGGTGGGCGGCTACACGGACAATGTCGGCGGCAATGAGATGAATCAGAAACTCTCAGAGAGCCGCGCCGGCGCAGTGCGCGATTATCTGGTGGAAGAGGGCGTAGCGTCAGAGTCGGTTACCGCAAAGGGTTTTGGCAATACCTTCCCAGTTGCTTCCAACGACAACTCCGCAGGCCGGCAAGAGAACCAGCGAGTGGAAATGGTCGTATCGGGCGACGCGATCGGAAACCCGATCAATACAACAACGGGAAGCTTGCGCTAAAGAAGCCTTTCCTAACAGGTAGTCGTGAAGGCAAAAGAGATGAAAATGATCAGAATCACTGGTGTGACATTCTTGGCAGCGCTTCTCGGAGTCACAGCTTTTGCTTATGCCGGGCAGGGGCGCCAGTCCAATAAGCAGGACCATTCGAAATCGAAGCAGAAGTCTCATGAGCAGGCTAAGCCGCAACATCAGCATGCTAAGAAACCGCAGCCGGCCCGGCAGAAACAGAGCAGGCCGCAACACGTGCGTGCTCAGCAACAGCATGCTCAGCAACAGCACGCTCAGCAGCAGCATGCTCAGCAACAGCATGCTCAGCAACAGCATGCTCAGCAGCAGCACGCTCAGCAGCAGCACGCTCAGCAGCAGCATGCTCAGCAACAGCATGCTCAGCAGCAGCACGCTCAGCAGCAGCACGCTCAGCAGCAGCACGCTCAGCAACAGCACGCTCAGCAGCAGCATGCTCAGCAGCAGCGTGCTCAGCAACAGCGCTCTCAACAGGCGCGGAGCCATGGAAACTCCCAGCGTTCGCCAAGGCAGCGAGGTGAAGAGCAGCGCGTCTGGCAGCAGCACCGCGCAAGCAACTGGCAGTCAGATCACCGCACCTGGCAACAGCGTGGCGGATATCATGGATATCGGATTCCCGAGAACAGGTACCGGAGTAGCTTCGGCCGGAACCATTGGTTTGTGATTGGTGGCCTTCCGTTCATGGTTGAAGGTGGATACCCGCGCTTTCAGTACAACGGCTATTGGTTCACGCTCCTCGATCCATGGCCCGCCTACTGGGGAAATGACTGGTATAACAATGACGATGTCTATGTAGACTACGTCGACAACGGCTATTACCTATTCAACCGCAGATATCCAGGAATGGGGATCGCGATCAGCATTTCGATGTAGCGAATGAGCCTATGCGGTCTCGAAAGGGGCCGCATAACGTTTGTGGATACTTCCACCCGCAAAAGAGAGGAGTGAGACGTTGCCTCGCTGGATGTGAGCTTGCGATCTTTGGGTCTAATCGGCACGCGGCCTGAGAGAGGAGTATTCTTGAATCAGAAGCCTTCTCGCCTTTCTGCCTTCGATATTGCATGCTTTGCTCCAGAAGCGCACCGTTTAAGTGCATAACCGGACGACTGGAGTTGTCATGAATGTCATTAAGAGATGCGATGTAGAAAGCCATCTGTCTGCGTGCCGGCGCGAAGAGAGGCGTCTGTACTTGCACGCAAGGAAACCTGATGCAACAGGTCATTCAGGAGCTGAGCTTGGAAGCGCGGATCTGAATACAGGGCATTCCGTTGACGAATCGCCTAGGCAGCCGGCCTCAATTCAATACCAAGACCTTCCCATTGTAATTGCATACGATTCCGGCAATGTCGCTGTTCACGCAACATCCAAAAGCGCGCAGTCGCGAAGCCCTCGGAGTTCCTGCGTGGCGAGTGTATCCTGCCGGGCCGTTTGACTCCCTTTTTGGAGCAGGTTTGCGACGGCTGGAACCTTGTACAAGAGATTGCAGCGCCGGCTTTCGATGCCATGATTCGCCAGGCGGGTTGGCACTTCATGTGGCTGCAAGGCGCCTGTTGCCGTCGAGGCTTTGGGCGATCAACGGATAAAGCGACTCATCGAGCTCTTTCGCGTGCGCTCGATGGAATCGTGAAGCGATTCAACGGTGCAAAGCTTGAACGTGTTGAGGTGAAAAGATCTCCGGGCTTTCACGGCGCAAAGGTCACTTTGCAACCATGCCAGATCCAGCAGCAGACGTCGCTGGAAGGTTCCGCATAGGGACTGTGACGCGCAGTTCCGCGAGTTAGCCTGGTTTGCCGTGGTGCGACCGTCGAGCAGTGCCCCGCGTCGAAACAGTTGCTACTCAACGATTCTGTGTATCTAACAGATAGTGGTGAAAGCAGGACAGGATGTCATTACCTGACTTAGT
This sequence comes from Occallatibacter sp., assembly GCA_035534635.1. GTDB lineage: Bacteria > Acidobacteriota > Terriglobia > Terriglobales > Acidobacteriaceae > Telmatobacter. The sequence continues at coordinate 47,143 of DATLRP010000044.1, read as the reverse complement.
GCACTCTGAAAAAAACTTTGAAGAGCTCAGGCCTGATGCTCTTGTGTCCTCTGGGGCCGGCACGTGCAGCCTGCCCTTGCCAACCCGCATCGCGTTCATTGGAAACTATCTGCCGCGAGAGTGCGGCATTGCCACATTTACAACCGACCTATGCAGCGCGCTGGCAGCAGAATATGGTTCGAGTCGCATTTTTGCGATCCCTGTAAACGATCCGGATTCAAGCTACGATTATCCTGAACGAGTACGACTTGAGATTGACCAGGAAGACCTCGGCTCCTACATTCGAGCCGCAGACTTTCTCAACTTCAATGGCAACGATCTGGTGTGTCTGCAACATGAATATGGCATCTACGGCGGCACCGCGGGCCGTCTTATTCTTACATTGCTTCGAAGACTGAGAATGCCGCTGGTTACCACGCTCCATACGGTGTTAAGCGAGCCGGATACAGATCAGCGTGCAGTTCTTGAAGAAATTGCGGGCCTCTCCGATCGCCTGGTTGTGATGAGCAATCTGGCGGCGCAACTTCTGCGAGAAGTCTATGCGGTTTCGTGTGGAAAGATTGACGTGATCCCTCACGGGGTGCCGGACATGCATTTTATGGACCCCAACTACTTCAAAGACCTTTTCGGTACGGAAGGAAAGTCGGTTCTTCTCACTTTCGGCCTGCTGTCTCCAAACAAGGGAATCGAGAATGTCATTCGGGCACTTCCTTCGATTCTTGCAAGGCATCCGAATGTCGTGTATGTCGTTTCCGGGGTGACGCATCCACATATCAGGAGGCGTGAAGGCGAGCGCTATCGCGAGGAGTTGCAAGCGCTGGCCGAGCAGCTTGGCGTGTCATCGCAGCTGATCTTGAACAACCGCTTTGTGAGCCAGGCGGAGCTGATCGAACATGTAGGCTCAGCGGACATCTACATTACGCCCTATCGGCAGGAGGCGCAAGTTGTCTCGGGCACTCTCGCCATCGCACTCGGCGCCGGAAAGGCGATTGTTTCAACGCCGTACTGGCACGCAAAAGAGCTGCTCGCCGGTAAGCGAGGTATGATCGTTCCCTTCGATGCTCCCGATTCGATCGCAGAAGCCGTGATCGAACTGCTGGGGAACGACGCGGAGCGCCACGCCATGCGGAAGCGCGCCTATCTTTATTCGCGTGGAACGACCTGGCCGAAGACCGCGCGAGCGTATATGGCAAGCTTTCAACGTGCACGCTTTGAACGCACACTTCGCCCGAAAGCCGCTCTGCATGATGATCTCGCAGAGAGCGCGGTTCATAGTCTTCCGGTGCTCAATATAGCTCACCTCTCGAACATGACGGATGACACAGGCATGTTGCAGCATGCCATTTTCTCCGTACCGAATACGCGTGAGGGCTATACAACCGACGACAATGCGCGCGCTCTTATGGTTTCCACGCTTCTTGACGAAAGCCTGTCGTTGGAGAATGGCGATTCCGATCTCTCTCGCCGATATCTGGCCTTTCTCTGGCTTGCATTTAATTCCGACAGCGGGCGGTTCAGAAACTTTCTTGGTTACAACCGCCAATGGCTTGAACAGGTTGGCTCGGAAGACAGCCATGGCCGTGCGCTTTGGGCGTTGGGAACTGTGCTTGGCCATTCGCAAAATGTAGGAGTGCGCGGAGCAGCGGGAAGACTTTTTGAGGCTGCCGTGCCTGCGGCTTTGACGTTTAGCAGTCCGCGTGCTTGGGCATTCAGCGTTCTGGGTCTGCAAGCTTACCTGGACTGGTTCCCGGGTGACAGGTCCATTCAAGGCATTCGCAATACGCTTGCCAATCGATTGCTGGACATCTACGAGCGCAGTCGCTCTGAGACCTGGCGTTGGTTCGAGAGAAGCCTTTCCTATTCGAATGCGAGGTTGCCGCAGGCGCTTATTCTCGCTGGCTGGAGGGGTAACAACCACAGGATGATTGAAGCCGGCATGGATTCACTGAAGTGGCTCGTTCTCCAGCAACATCGTGACGATGAGGAGATATTTGTTCCCATCGGATCAAGAGGATTCTTTATTGAGGGAAGTGAAAAGGCGCGCTTCGATCAGCAGCCCGTGGAAGCTTGCGCGACAGTGTCTGCCTGTCTTGAGGTTTACAGGTTGACGGAGGAGAGCCAATGGCTTGAGGAAGCCAGACGGGTGTTCCGCTGGTTCCTGGGCAAGAACGACCTGCAGACGCCGCTTTACGACCCATTGACGGGCGGATGCAGGGATGGACTTCATCCGGACCGTGTAAATGAAAACGAGGGAGCTGAATCAACCCTCTCGTTCCTGATGGCTCTGCTCGAAATGCGAGCCTTTAATGTATCCAACGCAGAGCAACTTCATCAGGAAACGAGTGTCTCCAGTGAATCAGACTACCTCGCCAGCTGAATCGCCGGAATCGATCGCTCTCGAAGCGGCAAAGCTTCAAGCATGCATCGATCAACCGTTGTTCACGCGGCATTTCGACAATCCCATTCTCAGCAGGAAAGACTGGCCCTATCCGATTAACAGCGTTTTCAACGCAGGAGCTGTGCGCCTGGCCGACGGAGACACCTTGTTGCTTTGCCGCGTTGAAGAGCGGACGGGCCTGTCCCACCTCTGCGCCGCTCGGTCCAGCAATGGAATTGATGGTTGGAGGATCGATCCGCATCCGACGTTGAAGGCGAACCCACAAGAGTATCCAGAGGAGATATGGGGTATTGAGGACCCACGGATCACTTATGTTCCTGAGTTGGGACAATACGCAGTCACTTACACCTCCTTTGCTCGAGGAGGGCCGGGAGTATCACTGGCGCTGACCAAAGACTTTACTAGCTTTGAGCGTCTTGGGGTAATCATGCAGCCGGAGGACAAGGATGCCGCATTGCTTCCGCGCAGGATTGACGGATTGTGGGCTCTGATTCACCGGCCTATGACGACGCTAGGCGTTCATATGTGGATATCATACTCGCCAGATCTGAGGCATTGGGGTGGTCATAAGGTTCTGCTCCAAGCACGACGCGGCGGGTGGTGGGACGCGAACAAAATCGGGTTATGCTCTCCGCCGATTGAAACAACACAGGGTTGGCTGGCGATCTATCACGGTGTGCGGAAAACAGCATCGGGAAGCATCTATCGTCTTGGCCTGGCACTGTTTGATCTAGAACGCCCGGAGATATGCCTGCAACGGGGAGACTCGTGGATGTTCGGGCCTGAAGCGTCGTATGAGTGCGGTGGAGATGTGAAGGATGTGGTGTTTCCATGCGGGCAAACAATTGGTGCTGATGGCGACACAATTTATCTCTATTACGGGGCGGGCGACTCTTGCGTGGCATTGGCCACAGGAAGCATTCGATGTTTGCTTTCCTGGCTGGACGCGAATTCGAGTCCGGCATTGAAAACTGCATGTTAGGTCGCAGTGCATCGCGACCACTAGGGACGGGTAGAGTGCGCAGCACGAACCAGAATTTGCCAGGTTGGGTACCGCGACTGATTTGGATACAGCACAGGTGTCCGTGCTGCAATTCGGTCAAATTCAAACCTGCGGAGTTACGCGCGGTAGATGGCCTGCTGGCTCTTTTCTGGCTACGTCCCGTTCGCTGCATGTTTTGCTGGCGGCGATACTACTGGTTTGCCTTGCGTGACGCAAATGCGAGATGAGTTTGCGAATGCGTGCGATGTCTGCTAACGGCGCTTGTAGGGAAGGGAAACGGGATGCAACTCAACCCGAACCCAGTGTAGATGTGGGAGTGGTCGCCCGTAGGCGATCGCTTTCGAACTGGGGGTTTAAGTTTGTATGGAAATTTCTTTTCGGCAACCAGTTCATCCACCTGCGCCGCACTTGCATCATTCTGCGATGCCGTACGCGCTCACGCACATGGGAGCGTTGGGGCTTTTCTCTATCGCGGTAGTCGATTCCTCCGTCATTCCATTGCCTCTGCCCGGTAGCACTGACCTGCTGTTACTTTGGTTGGTGGCGCATAGCGGAAATCCATGGCTTCTTGCTTTGATCGCCATCGCCGGCAGCCTCTTAGGCGGATACACGACCTGGGCCGTCGGGCGCAAGGGTGGCGAGGCAGCATTGCACCGCCATGTGCCGGCGAGGATTCTTCGGCAGATCGTTGGATGGGTGAAGCATCATCCTGTGCTCGCGGTGTTTCTTCCCGCAGTGCTTCCACCGCCCATTCCATTGCTGCCGTTTGCGCTCGCTTCTGGCGCGCTGGGCGTTTCGCGGATCCGGTTTCTCGTCGTGTACGGCGCGGCTCGCACCCTGCGCTACTCCTTCATTGCGTGGCTCGGCGTCGCCTATGGACGCCATGTGATCCACATTTGGTCGGGTACGCTCCAGAGATGGTCGACGCCGCTGCTTTGTGTGTTCGTTGGATCGGTGGTTCTTGGCGTTTGCTTCGGGATATGGAAGCTCCGTGATTAGCCTAAGTCCCATTTCCGCGGTTGAACATGCACGGCGTGTAGTGCCGCACTCAAAAGCAAAAGTAGCGGCCGGGCAAGGGATACGCGACCGACGAGGGATTTACCGGACAATCACTGCTTCTTGTCAGGGTGATCCTTCTGCTTCTTCGGCTGGGGTTTCCGAGACTGCAATGCGCGCTGCTGTGCGGCGTGTCTTTGCGACAACTGCTGCGTTTGTTGCTGGTGCTCTTGCTCCACTTGCTGCATCCTCGCGTCGCTCGCCTTCTGCTGAGCCGGCTGCTGGTGTTCAGAGTCCTGCTTCTGCTGGAGACTTTGGCGTTCCTGGTTCTGTTTAGCGGCGAGTTTATCCTGTTGCTGTTGGTATTTCCGGTCTGCCCTTGGATTTCCGGAGTTTGGTGCGGCGGGACGGGCAGTTGGCGGCAGATTATCCGGATGGACTGCGACACGGGGCCGAGCTCCGGCATCGTTACCAGATATTGAAGGCGCTCTATCCTGCTTTGGGGATGCTGTTCCACTTCCGCTGAAATCGCCGTGTTTTGACGTTGCGGTGATGGGAGGCCGGCCGTGATTTACGTTCGCCCGGAATTCTGGGTTGGAGCGCGCCGCTTGCGCATGCTCAGTTTGAGCGGCAACGGCCGGAAAATGTCTCTCCCGCCCTGCGGCGTCCTGCGCGGAGCTTGCGCAAACTTTGATGCCCCCATGGCCACCGTTGTAACTGACTCGGTTGTCGTTGTTGGCATGTTCGTCCCTGGCGTCATAGACATCGTGAATGTTTCGGTCATCCACGTTGTTTACGGAGCGGTTATAGAAGAAGTGTCCATTGTCCCAACGGCCGCCGTCATAACCCCCGCCCCAGTAGCCGAAACCGTAGTTGATCCCGCCATAGAAGCCTACGGTAGTGCCCCAGTAGCCTTCGTTAAAGCGGTATCCACCGTCTCCTCAACCCCAGTAGCCAGGCGTCCAAAGAAGACTCTCTTCGGGCGGCATTACCCACGCGCCAGGCACCCAGTAATAATCGGAAACGCTGTCGTCATACGCCCAGTAACCCGGGGTCCACAGATAACCATCACCGGAACAATTGGGTTGCTCGTAGACGAACAGGGCAGGCGGGCCAAGCGTGATGGATACCCGTAGCTGCCCGAACAGTGTAGCCGGTATGGCCAGCGCAAGAAACGCAAGTAAAATCCGGATGGTACGCATGAGGATCCTTTGGCTGATCGTTCTTCGGTTACCCGTGTGCTGAGTGTGAATCAGGGCGGCGAGGACTGAAAGTAAACGCATTTCGCGCTGCCGCCAAGGTTTTCACGGCTGTGGGCTGTGTCTGTGTACTACTGCTCATATCGAATTCATTTTGCAATCGAGTGAAGGTGGTAGAGTGTGCTCCTGGACACGATAGACTTGGCAGTCTTCACGGTGAGCGTCGCGACACCTGCGACGAGGATGACCATTGGTGTGTTGGCCCAACCAAACCTGGCCTGGAAACTCGTAGGCATGAAGCGGAGCCGCAGGCAGATGGCACAGTGCTTTAGCTGCTTATAGTGGTGGACGAACCTGGATGTGGTAGTCCCGGTAATCGATCTTTACGATTGTCTGGCCAAACAGGAAGCTGTTTGACACTGCTCTGACATGCGTGGCCTGCGAAAAGCCGTCCACGTTTGCATATTGTCGCAGAACCTGCGTGGGCCCGGTCAATATTGACGAACTCTTGGACGCTGTTCCTTGAACTTGAACTATAGAACCATCCGTCGAGTCCACCCACAGAGTTCCTTCGATAAGAAAGGAGGCCTTGCGCTTTGGGATCAGGGTAAGTACATGACATCTTCGTCCGTCCAGCAGTTGGATTCCGCCAGATTTCAACTTCATCTCATAATTTGCTGAAGTAATCCACGCGCCCTCGCGGATACCCGGATCGTTCAGATGCTTCTCATTGTCCAGAATCGTGTCTAACACAAGCTTCTGGATGATCTTCGATCCACTCTGCGAGATGATTGCGTAACTCTTGCCCGATTCCTCCCGATATGTAGTCATCACTGTCATTTCGGCTACGGGATGAGTTTCGTCCTGATACCGGTAAACCGCATAGTGCTCGGTCGCAGTATATCCCGCCATGTTCTCGATTCGGGCTTTCACCGCTGCGTCCACCTGCCGAATCACAGAAGCCGCATCGAGTTGTTGAGCAGACGCCATCCTCGTTCCCGGGAATGCAAAAAGGCAAACTGCCAATAGTCCGACGGAACAGCGATGCATTGGCAAGTCGATATACATAAACACGCTTTCGCAAACGAGGTTGGCAGAATTTGTCTTCTGCCCGAGTTTCGCGGGACGGAGGTTCCCCGAGACGCAATGTGGCGGAGCTGGTATGCTCCGCCACATGTTGATGCAGCTCCGAGTTACTTGTGGTTTCCACCGCCGTGGTGGTGTGTCCCGCCGCCATGCGGCTTCCCGCCGCGCGGTGCGGAATTGCGGGACGTGCCATGGGATGCATTCGGCTTTCCTCCACCATGATGCGAAGGCCGCGCAGTGGGCCGGGCATGAGACCCGCCACCGCGAGATCCTTGTCGACTGCCTTCGTTTCCACGGTAAGCTGCGCGGCCCACACCACCGTGATATCTTCCTCCGCCGTCATTTACAAAGCGATGACCGCCCCAGCCGTGGCTATATCCCCAGCCAGCCCACGGACCCATGCCTACGAAAATCCCGTTGTAGAAGTAGCCCGAGCCGTAATAGCCCATGGGTGCGCAGCTGTACGGCGCATACCCGTAATACCCATAAGAGCAGACGGGTTGAACACCGATGTTAATGGAAATCTGGGCATGAGCCGCCGGCGCCATGGCCAGTCCTGCGAGCAGTGCCGTAGTTGAAAGTAGAGTCTTGAATCCGCGCATAAGTGACCCCCTTAAGGTGTCTGCGGTTCCTGAGAGTGCGTGGGACGCTGTGTGTGGCCGTAAAGAACAACCCAGCAACAGCAGCTACCATAAGGATTGTGCAACCGTTCTTCGATGCCCAGAACTCCTAGTCTGTCATCTGTTTATCCCTACATCCTTTACCCTAAATGTGCAACTCGTTTAGGTCTGAGCAAATGAGACCATGTCTGCTGAAGTGCCGGAATCCATATGCGCGAGGCTCGACTTAATCGCGAATTTAAAGATGCAATCCAGAGCGGAGGCGGGAAGAAATCAGCGGGCAAGCGGACGCAAGGGGTGATGTCTGCCTGCGGCCGCCGCAAGACGGATCAAGGCACCGGGCTCACAACGACCGGCGATGGCGTTGCGGCCTTCAAGGCGCTCAGATTGGTCAGTACCGCCCGCCAGTTTGCAGGGTCCATCTTCGTTTCGATCGGCAGCGAGAGATCGGAATAGAACAGTAGAATATTGTCGCGAAGCTGAGAGGAAGTGGATTTGAACTTTCCCGCGGCGAGCTGGGCCAGGAGGGTTGCGTAGGTCGTGTCGGCGAGGGTATATTCCGCGGCGTGCGCCAGGTTGCCGTCATCAAGATCGCGGTCCGGCAACACCAGCGTTCCTGCACGCACTTCCGCGAGATAGACGCGGTATTGATCCACGGTGGCATTGATGCTCTTGATATACAGGTCTTCCGTTTTGGGCGTAGGGTTATTGAATCCCAATCCCTTAAACGGGCCAACCTTTGGAATGAAGCGCAAGAGCGCAGATAGGACCCGAGTGACGAAGCTTGGCCTTGTATAAGTCTTTCCCCATTCCCGCTCGTAATCTGAACGAGATAGGCGATAGAGAAACTCCTTCTTCGAGAAGTTCGGCGTCTCTCGCATCAGATCTTTCTTGTGTGTCTGCAGCGCCACCTTGGTCATCTGTGGAATGAGCCGGCTGACTGAAAAACGAAAAGAACCAATCGCCAAATCCTCATGCGCGAGCACATCCTTCAGTTGCAGTCCGTATACGACTGGAAAGACCCGCTCCAGCAAAGGCTCCGCGACCTTGAATCCTATGAAAGCGTGGTACTGGTCCGACGGGTATCGATTCTTGGCCACCTGCAAAGTATCGAATCCAAACTCAGTTTTCAAATGTGCGGTTGTGTCCTGCGCGTAGCGAACGGACTTGCCGTATTTTGCGCGCAGCTTTGGATAGCGGAGAGCGACGGCCTCGTTCACTGCCGGGTGACCGTCAGTGTCTGCCGTATAGTGTGACAGCGCACCCAATGCGAAAGCGTACTCGTCGGCATCCTGGCTTTCACGAAGCAATTCAAGAACAAAATCCCCGCTGCGGACGTAATGGACCAGGTCACTGAATTCCTTGCTGCCGAAAGGATAGTAGCCCAGATCCTGAATGACTGAGCCTCCATAGGCGTAGGCGTGCGCTTCTGTGAGCTGGTCTTCAGTCAGATCCGGGAAGCGATGCAGCAGGAGGGGGCGAATCTCGGTTGTCCACGCCAAGTCGACAATTTCTTCGTGCGTGAGAACGGAGTAGGCAAACAGGCCACCGCCTGACATCATCACAGCGAGGATAAGTGCCGCTGCTCGGACTGCGCGCCTCCACGTCTTGGTCATTGGCAGGAGCTTTCCTCTTCGAGACCGTGTCGCGCGAATCGGCCTTCTCCTTATGGGTGTTACGAGACCAGCGCTGCATCTGCTGGTGAAAGGCGAAGCGTTTTCGCTTCGTCCGGCGAGCAATCACGCACTTGAAATGATTGCTTATCGATTTCCCTTATGCCCGTCTCTGCAGCTTTGTTCTCCGCAAATCGAATGAGCAGCCGTTTGGTCCTTCGCCAGAGTGCCGATAGTGCCAAGGTTGCGAGCGAGGGTCACGGTTGCCGATCGGCTTCCAGCACGTGAACGTGACAGCGAATTTGGCCCCCACTATTCGTAGGCGCCGTTCCCTTGCATCCGCGATACAGCTTCTTCCTGCTGTCGCGTCCTGTCCGAGTAAAGTCTTTCGGGTTTCGCGGCCATTTCTATTACCCTGTCATAAGTGCGTTGAAAATGACCGTTTGCATGATAGGCCGCGCCTTCGGCCTGGTGTTCGACATTGTCTGCCCGATCAACTCCGGTCCCCTCAGCGCCACATAGCATGTCTTCGATCGTGCAAATCGTTTGCTTCATTTCCATGGTTTAATCTCCAGAAATTTAATTGCTTGAAAACGGTTGGAGGCGGCAGTAAGCGGGGCCTACGGACGTAAGGGGTGATTCGGTTCAGCGTAAGTCTGCATTGGCCGGATTCTTTCTGGACGCATTCAATTGCTGAAGGTGGAAAGACCCTGTGCTCCCAAAGGAGTTCCGGTTCCCCGGCGAAAAGCCTGTTGAGGCATTCGATCTGATGGCTCGACGGCTTCAAACTGAATCAAATTGCCGCAGTGGACACAGTCCACCTCGCGCTTGCGGCTTCCAAGGCCATCGAGCGCATGGGAAAAAGCTCTGAGACATTCCGGGCAGGTGATCTTAACTTGCGCCGTCGCTAAGGAGTCGCTTGCGCTCCGTTGGATCCATAGGGGAGACATCCAGTCAGAAGTCGGCAGAGCATGCCGTCTTATTTTGGGCGGTGTCTTCAACATCTGCATAAGCCGGGTCGTGCTGCTACCCTTTTCATAGAAAGCGTCCGCGGGAACGCCGGATGGCACCTCGATGCCGCAGAAAGAGCCGCTCATGGCGATGACCAGAATCGCAGGAAACCGGCGCCGGACCACCGAAAGCAATTCAAATCCCGACATGCCCGGCATGTTGAGGTCGGAAAGAAGAATATCGGGATTCTCCAGGCGGATTTTGCGCAACGCGGAAAAGCCGTCCAGGGCAGTACGGACCTGATATCCCAACTCAGCAAACACGAGCGACAATGTCGTTCGGATGCATTCCTCGTCGTCTACGATGAGAAGTCGCTTCGTTGCATCGGGCATAGCTCACCTTGCCTACCAGATGGATTTAGGATCTGGAGCGAGTGTGCCATGAACGCAATCGCCAAGCTGTTCAGTTTTGCACAGTTCCGCCAGGCCGGCATTGGCGGACTTCCAGCTATTCGGATGGATTGAGGCGAGCAGACGGCCCTTCGGCGATGCTGCCAGGAAGTTGGTCATGCAGCGCGACCCTGAGTAGTGACCTGTGAACCCGGATACGCCCGTTGTATTCAATAAGGCCAAGCTTGCGAAAGCGGTTCATGAAGAAGCTCACCCGGGAGCGGGTGGTGCCGATCATCTCCGCCAGGGTCTCCTGCGAGATTTTGGGAATCATCGGTGCCGGCTCGCCCGGCTTGCCGAACTCAGCCATCAACAAAAGGATACGCGCCAGCCGCTTTTCGCTGGAGTTGAAGAGCTGATCGACAAGGTCGGCCTGGATGCGCATACTGCGCTCCAGAAGAAACTTCAAGAACAGGTCAGAGAAGTCATGCTCCTCGTGCAGAACGCGGGTCATCTCTTCCCGTTTGATCTTGAGGGCAGTGCAGGCGGTGAGGGCTGTGGCGGTGAATAGGCGTAGCCCAGGTATCACTGCGAGCGCCCCCTCCCCTACGAAATCGCCGGAGGATAGCATCATAATGGTGGCTTCCTTGCCGGCTTGCGAGGCGACAGTGACCTTTGCACGGCCCTTTTGAAGATAGAAGACTGCGGCGGCGGGGTCGCCTTGCGAAAAAAATGGCTCCTTGGGTTCCAGATGGACGATTCTTCGCCCCAGGCCTGCGTTCATCAGAAAGGCCGCGGCATCAAATGCTGGTTTTTGTTGCCCAACCATGGCGTCGGCTCCTTTCCCAATGTGGTGCCGGCAACGGTGAGCGGCGAAGCGCGCGCCGTTTCGCCTTCTACGACAATTGACAGCACATATGCCACTTCCAATCAAAAAAACATCAGCGAACATCCAGGCACTATCGAGCAGGAAAGCGATGCTCTCCTGACGGTCCAAGTATTGGGAACATCTCGGCGTATGGCAAGTTTCGCACCGAGGGAGGGACCAGTCTGTTCATTTTTGCACACTTTTGGAGGTTTTTAAGCCGTTCCAGCAACGCTCCATTTTTTTCGGCAGTGGGAAGCAGCTCCGAAAAAACTCCGCGCCGCACCAGCCAGGCCGCACCTTTGAATCGAGACGGCGCCTTCTGAGCGTTCTCAGCCGAGCGAACCAGGGCGGCAGCCCATCTCGCGCGCCTGCAGAAAGGCGCATTTGCCCAAGATTGCCGAAACGCCGGAGCAGAGGAGAGCATAGGGCCCGAAGGCGCGAAAGTGCCGTAGATTCGACCTTAGAGCGTTTTTGCTCAGACCTTGGCGCGCGACCGAACTAACGTGAAAACTACCTTGTGCGCCTCAATGCGCGGAAAGTAAGTGACGCTGCGCATGGGTAGAAAATGGTGAGATGCATGAAGAAAGTTATGACATTTGTGGCAGTACTCAGTTTGACGAGCATCGCATGGGCGGGAACCGATCGTGAAGCAACGGTCGACCGGATGGATCATGCGGGCAGCGCGCTGCACGAAATCATGGCCGCACCGGATAGCGGCATTCCCCAGGAGGTTCTGGAACACGCGAAATGTGTTGCCGTTGTACCGCACCTCCTCAAGGGCGGCTTCATCTTCGGCGGACAAAACGGCCGTGGTGTGGCCACATGCAAGACAAAGGACGGATGGAGCGCTCCGATATTCTTCTCCATTACGGGCGGCAGTTTTGGCCTGCAGATCGGCGTCGAAGGTGTGGACCTGGTCATGATCATCCAGGATGAAAGAGGAATGAAGCAGCTGCTTTCCAGCAAGTTTGAGATTGGCGCGGATGCTTCAGCGGCAGCGGGACCAGTTGGTCGCCACGTTTCCGCCAACACCGATTGGAAGATGAATGCTGAGATCCTCACTTATTCGCGCGCCAAGGGAGCCTTTGCAGGGGTAGCTCTGAAGGGGGCTTCAATTCGCCACGATGAAGACTCCACCAAGGCAATTTACGGACGCAACGTTTCCAATCATCGGATTCTGAGCGGACAGGTAGCGGTGCCGGCTTCGGCCCATTCGTTTCTTGATGCAGTGAGGGATGCAAAGAGTCAGGCTATCGCCTCAAACTAACAACCGTTGGTAAACAGATTGCGGGCACTGGGACCACGCTTCAGGTCTCTGTCGCCCGCAATGCACAGGACGGGAATTTATGCTCTGGACAATCTTCGTCGTAGTTCTGATTTTGTGGGCGCTGGGCTTCGGCTTCCACATCGCCGGCAGTCTCATTCACCTTCTGCTGGTGGTCGCTGTAATCATCCTGATCTTCAACCTGATAAGTGGACGACGCCGCGCTCTCTAACGCGGCCGATGATGGGCAACAGAGGGCCACGCCACGCGTGCCGCGGCCCTGCAGCCTGAGAGTCCGTTCTGCTCATCCAGGGAGGGCGGCCACCGTCTCTGGTCGCAGGCGGAATCGGCGCGCCTGCAGATGCTCAGTACGGAATTTGACAGTAGAACACCGAGCGAAACGGTATGAAAAGGAACGCAGTCATCAGTTCTGCAGTCTTGGCGGTAATGCTTGGACTCTCTGCATCTGTGTACGCACAACAGGAGCAGCAGAACGACAAGAAGGATCAACATAAGCAGCAGCAGAGGGCAAAGGAACAGTCCAAGGCCGATCGGCAGCACGCTCGTCAACGTCAAAACCAAGACAAGAACCAACAGCAAGCGGAGCGCCAGCAGCGGAAGGACCGCAACAATCAGCAGCGCCAGAGTGCTAAAGAACAGCGCAACGTCGAGCGCCAGCACAACCAGGACCAACAGCAACTGCGCAGCCAACAGGACCGATACAACAACCGCCAGCAGCGGCAGACCGCTGACCAACAGCGCAATCAGGACAGACAACAGCAAGGCGCCGATCGCAGGGGCCGATTTGACCAGCGCCAGCAGAATTCGCAATACGCGCGAGACCAGCGGCGTAACGGGCAGAGTGCGTGGCAGGACTTTCGCGCGAGGAGTTGGAACTCTGACCACCGCACTTGGCAGCAACGCGGCGGCTACAACGGCTACCGAATCCCTCAGGACCGCTATCGTGGCGATTTCGGCGCGGGACATTGGTTTCGCATCAGCAATCGCTCCTTCACGGTTTATGACGGATTCCCGCGATTCCAGTACGATGGCTACTGGATAACGATGCTGGATCCATGGCCGGAGAGCTGGTCGAATGACTGGTATGACAACGACGACGTCTACGTGGGCTACGAAAATGACGGCTATTACCTGTACAACCGCAGGTATCCCGGCATGGGAATTGCGATCAGCATCTCCAGGTGATCGATACGAGCCCTTGACGCGCGTGACCGCATACACCTGAAATGCCCACAGCCAAAGCTGGGGGCCTTTCAGGTTTGTAACGCAAACTCTGGACTCAAGGCTCCGTTCGATTTACTTCCAGCACAATCCATCAAATGCCGAGACTAAACATCCAACTTTCGTTTGCTAACAGTGGGGGGCGCGCACATTATGGTCAAAGGGTGTCTCCTGGATCTGTGAGTGAAAGCCTCGCATGCTTTGTGCGCCTTCTCTTTTCAAATGAACCTATTGTGATTGCCTGGGCGCCCTTCGCCCATCAGTGCATGCGGAGCGATGGGCCAATTGTGGGAACTCCGCGCGGAGATCTTCCGAGAGGTGTGCGAGCCGCTAAAAGTCAACGTGCCCGCGGACGGAGAAGACCCACAGCGGGCCGCGATCCCGGTTGTAGCCCGGATCGTTGATGTGCTGGCCGTCGAGCGTGTAGAACAGGCCACGCCAGGCGTGCCAGTTGTAGTAGCCTTCCACGATATTCTCGCGGCCGTAGTTGAGCTGGCCGTCGCCAAGCAGAAAACCGAGCCCTCCATATTTCAAGTAGTTCTGGTGGTCCTTCTTGATGGCGTTGCTGACGAAGGCCACGCCGGCTTTGTCCTGCGGCCTGTGCCAGCGCGCGCCGGCGTCGTCTGCTGCAACCTCGATTGACTGCCCGACTTCGGTGTAGGCGTAGGACTCCTCTTGGTCGTCATTCCATCCGAACCGGCCCGCGATGCGCAAATTCTCCGTGAGCGCCTGGTCACCGTTCCACTCAAAGCCGTACTTGACCGTGCCGAAGCGTTCGACCGAGAGAATGTCCGGACTCGGCGTTTGGCCCGCAAGATAACGGCGCACCGCCTCGCGGTAATTGCCCATGTGGGCGTGATTCTCAAACGCCAGAAAACGCATGGTCCCGCTGTGTCCGCGAATATATGGATGCGTCCAGTCGACTTCCCAGTTCTCGCTGCGTGCTCGCGAGAAGGCCCAGTCAAGACTGGCTCCGTTGGCCACCGTCGGCATGGCGAAGAGCCCATAGCGAATCGCCAGGTTGTGGTCGTCGTACTCAATTGACCCGCCGACCGTATAGCCGCGCGTGTCGGCTCCATAATCCCACGCGCCTTCGTTGTCCACCGTCCAGTTCAGGAACTGTAAATGGCTGTCCGAGGCGACCTCATTTTCATCAAAAATGTCGGGCAGGCTCAACTTGCCGACCCGGAATTCCAGGCGGCGCACCGGCACCTGCGCCGCAAGAGAAAGCGGGCCGCGGTCCGCCTCCACCGGCTCGTTCGATAGACCGACGGTCTGGTGAATCTCCCCGCGTGCCAGGTAGGGAGCCGAACCGATGTTGGGATTGCGGACGACGTCGAGATTCGTGAAGCCCGCAATCCCGAGCGCCTCACTGAGTCCTCGGCCACCGGTTTCTTCAAAGTCCACAACCAGGTCCGTGTTGTAGCGCACGTGCCTGTGCGGTTGAAGGCCCAGGTAGAGCGTGTCCACGATAGATGTCTTGTATTCCGGCGCATTGTGAAAACTGTTCGGACCCTGGTAAGGCGAATGAAAGCCGGGATTGGCCTGAAAGATGACGTTGAGCTGTCCGGAGATCCAGTACGGGGTGGCGCTGCCGTGGGCAAACATAGAGATGCGCGGCGCTTCAGCAGAATCAAGGTCGTGAGCGGCGTCCGGCCGGGGCAGAGAGGCTTCTGCCGGGGCACTCTGCCCTGGCTGCAACATGTGACGCTGAGACGCAGAGGACGCGGCGCCATCCGCCTGTGCAAACGCGGGAACAGCGCACAGCAGGACGAGACACACAAGGCCGGGAATCGCAGGAATCGATATTCTTATGCGCACACGTCTTGGATGCCTCCGGCCTCTTCTGCCTCCAGGAACCGAATCAGCAGGCAGGTCACGTTGTCCGCCGCGCCCTGGCTCTTGGCCGTGTCGATCAGGCGCTGGCAGGCCTCGGTGAGACTAGCGCTGGCCTGGAGGATGGCAGCGATAGCTCGAGCATCGGCGTAGCGGGTCAGGCCGTCAGTGGTCAACAAAAGCGTGTCGCCCGACTCCAGCGCGCTGGTGAAGATGTCCGGCTCGACATCCGCGGCGGTCCCCACGGCGCGGGTAACCAGTGACTGATAGGGGGAAGAGTCCGCCTCTTCAGCATTCATTGAGCCAAGACGCACCTGCTCAGCAACAAACGAGTGGTCCAGCGTAATCTGCTCGCAGACTCCACCGTGGACAAAATAGGCGCGGCTGTCGCCGACGTTGCCGATGAGGACGCGCCTTCCTTCCACGAAGGCAGCCACCATCGTGGTGCCCATGCCGTGCAGTTCTCTGTCCGACTGGGCGAGCTGATAGACCTGTTTGTTGGCATGGACGATCGACGCGTAAACGAGCTCTTCGGCCGGTTGATCCGGAGGGGCCTGGCAAAAATACTTCAGCAGCGCGTTCACCGCCGTGCTGCTGGCCGTCTCGCCTGCCGCCATGCCGCCCATCCCGTCGCACACCACAAAAATGCCGGTGTCCACATCATAGCCAAAGCTATCTTCATTGTTGGCTCGCTGGCATCCCACATCGGTCAGCGCCACAACTTCCAGCTTCAGCTTGGTCTCTCCGTCCATCACACAAATCCTTTTCACCGGCTCCGCGAGGGGTGCGGCGTGGCCTGCTGCGAGTTCCGTATCCTGCCGAGCGTTCAGGTTGACAGAAGTTCGGTCTCCTGTAAAGATGCCACGTCTCGGCTCCATGCGCCCCGGAGCTTTACCCCCTACTTGCCCGCTCCAGGCTGCAGATGGAAAGAGGATACAGAGGTGTTCCACTCCTCGTTCATGATGAGGAACGCCCCCAGGCCATGCAGGTCGTTGGTTCGCCGCGCGTGATCGAGGTAAAACTGTAGTCTGCGCCCTTTCGAATGCTGAAACGGGGGCAATGCGTGCGACATCCATTGTCACACCTTCTTGTTATAATTCGCAGCGATTGCAATAGATAAAATTGCAGTTCCACCACTTCAGGTGTGCCCGAATTCAGTGCGCCCGTTGCAGCATGAGGAACGACGGAGGAGTTGCCTGTGAAACAGGAGTTTCGATTGGATGGCAAAGCAGCAATCGTCACCGGAGCCGGTAGTGGAATTGGACGAGCGATTGCTCTGCGCTTTGCCGCGAGCGGAGCCAAGGTCTACCTCGTGGATTTGCGGTCCGATCGCGCCGAGGAAACCGCGCGCATGGTCGCGGAAGATGGTGGCGCGGATGCCATCGCCGTGCAATGCGACGTGACGGATGCGGGCGCGACCCGGCGCGAATTCGCAGCCATTGCGGCGCGCGGACCGATCGACATTCTTATCAACAGCGCGGGAGTTTCGCACATTGGCCGCCTGGAAACCACGACCGAAGCGGACTTCAACCGCATCTTTCTGGTCAATGTGAAGGGTGTTTTCCTCTGCATGCAGGCAGCGCTCGAGTTTATGAAGCGTCAGGGCGGGGGAGTGATCCTGAATTTGGCTTCCATCGCGGCAACCGCCGGCCTCAGCGATCGCTTCGCCTATTCCATGAGCAAGGGCGCCGTGCTCTCCATGACGCTCTCTGTCGCGAAGGACTACCTCGCGGATAACATCCGCTGCAACGCCGTCTCGCCGGCGAGGATTCATACTCCATTTGTCGATGCTTTCCTGAAAGAGAACTACGCGGGCCGCGAACATGAGATGTTTCAAACGCTCTCCAACTCCCAGCCTGTAGGGCGCATGGGAAAACCGGAAGAAGTCGCTTCGCTCGCGCTCTTTCTGTGCTCGGACGCGGCGTCCTTTATCACCGGAGCCGACATTCCACTGGACGGGGGATTCTTCAATCTCCGCGGCTGAGCCCGTGCTCAGCGCGGCTGCCCGCACTCGCGGCGTTCCTCACCACAACTTCGCGACGACATCCTAGCCACGCAGCCAGAGCAGCGGCTGGCGAACCGGATGATTACGAATCACCTCAGGCACGGTCGAGTCCGGATTGAGTCTCGCCCAGAGCGCCAGATAGTCCGGCTGGTCATAGGCCAACCCCGCAAACAGAAGGCTTGGTTGCCGAACGGGAAGATCGTCAAAGAACTGGACGTCGTGACGATACGGCCAACGCTTCTTGTCGCGAATGTAGGGAAACAGAAATTGGAAGCACGAGCGCAGGCCGCGCCCGTCGGGCAGCCGGTAGGTCCACACATCCTCCAGTGGCGTGGACAGAACCTGCGCGCATATACCTAGAACGTCGAGGTTGAAGAGCGAATAGCTGTAGGGTTTCGTCCGCGCGAGCTCCAGTGGGAAGCTGCCGTTGGCCGCGATCTGGTTGGGAAAGATTACATCTTCCATGCGTGTTCGGCATGTATCGAGCTCCATTCTGTCTCCGGTGTATCCGGCGAAACATGCGGCCTGGAGCAGCCAGCACGAGCCATGGTTATTCCTCTTGTCACGTTCCTCAAGGCCGTGCTGCGCGGTGGTGAGCCAGCGGAGATACGCTGAAAACCAGTCCTCAGTGCCACGCTGGTCAGCAGCGTGCAGAATCGAGGCGCGCTGCAGAATCAGCGCCGCGCGTGCCACCTCCGCCAGATGCACGGTGTCGATGATGCCGATGCTGCGACCGGCGTCGATGCCGTGAATCGCCTGTGCGTATTCGAGATTGGGATTCATGCGCGTGGCCGGATCAACAAACCACGAGCGAAGATGCGCGATGGCATGCGCGGCATAATCGCGCTTCCCCGTCAGCAGCCATGCTGCCGTGAGCGCAGGCATCTGGATGCTCAGGCGGATGAGCAGCTCTCGATGCTTCGTGAAGTTATCCGGATTCGACTCTCCGTCACGCCGAATATACGGCCCCGGAGGGTCCTTCGGATTCGGCCACCAGTAGTCTCCCTCCGAGTAGTAGTCGTGCAGCCCGCCCGCGCTGCGCGGAGCCGGCGCAGAGGTGATGGTCTTTGGAGGTTCGTGCATATACCGGTTGGCGGCGGCCAGCACGCGCGTGCGCTCGAGCCTTCTTACTTCGGCATAAGGGTGCAGCCATGGCCCCATTCCATCTTGCGAATCAAGGCGCAAACCCAGCGCCGCAGAACTGGCAAGAGCAAAAAACGCGCGACGGGAAAGGGGCTGTTGCACCATGGTTCTCCAGTAGAGTCTGATCACGCGCGGCTTGGCCGAAGCGCCCACATTGGTCTGCCGCGTCTCGCTCGTTATACATCCTCACGCAACGTTCAGCGGCGAAGTTCCTGCGTGTGCTTCTCCCAATGCGGGACGCCGATACGAAAAAGAGAGGTCAGACCCATGCGGCTCCCAATGGCGGGCATCATCTCCGCTCCGCTTCATACCGCGTACCGCTCCCCGGGACGGCGCACCGCATATTCGGCGGGAATGAGCGGGAATGATTGACAAACCAATCCGCGAACAAAAAGAATGTTTTGCGTCCGGAGCAATCGGCCGCGGTGCACGTGTGCGACTCTCCGGCCCCGCACTCCACAATCCGCGCCGCATCCACGCCAAAAGCAGAAACGGAGCACGATGACCAGCAGGGACCTTGAGCTCGTCAGGCTGGCCGATCGGCCAGCGCACTCCCCTGAAGCCGGACTGTCCCGTCAGGTGCTTGCCTACAACGCCAGGCTCATGCTGGTGCGGCATGTGATGGAGACGGGCTGGGTTGGAACCCGGCACAGCCATCCGCACGAGCAACTCGTCTATGTGATTCGTGGGCATATTCGTGTCGAATGGAACGGCAGAACGCTGGACGCGCACGCGGGTGACAGCTTCGTGGTCCCGGGCGGAGTGGAGCACCAGGCACGCGCATGCGAGGAGTCGGAAGTCCTGGATGTCTTTACCCCATACCGCGAAGAGTATGCGGAGGGGAGCGCATGAAGCGGGCCGCGGTTCTTGCAGCCTCAATGCTGCTGCCTCTCACGGCCTTTGGGGCACGGCTGCGCTCTCCGTGGGACTCGCGCCCCGTTAAATTGACGAGCGCAGCTTATGCCTGCCCGGCGATTGTGCATCTCTCACCGGACCTGACAACGAGCGGCTTCTATTCCGACAAGAAGGGTTCGATCATTGATCCCGCAAAGTGGAAGGCGTACGCCACAACCGCCGGACCGTACAAGAAGCTGGGCCAGGAAATCGTCGATGCAGCCGACGCCTATCGCACGCATGGCAGCCGGCAGGCCGCGCGCTGCGCCGTCGATCACATGCTGACCGCCGCGCGAGAGGGCGTGCTCACAGGCAAGATGTCGTCGAACCAGGCGTATTATGTGCAGGGATGGGTGATTGGCGCCATTGCGATCGCCTATCTGAAGATTCGCGACAGCGGCCTGATTCGCAGGGATGAGAGCCGCGCGATTCAACCCTGGATGGTTGCCGTGGTTCGCCAGACCATGCACTACTACGATGCGCGGCGGAAGAAGAGCACAGACGACGCGGAAAACAATCATCTCTACTGGGCCGGGGTGGAAGTGGCCGCGGCGGGCATCGCAACCAGCAATCGCAAGCTCTTCCGCTGGGGCATCCAGACTTATTTTGTGGGCATTGCGCAGATTCAACCCGACGGATCGCTGTTGCGGGAAATGCGCCGCGGCCGGCGGGCTCTGCACTATCATCTGTATGCCGCGGCTCCGCTGGTCTATCTCGCGGAGTTTGGCGAGGACAACGGGATGCATCTCTATGGCGCTCGCGACTACGCCCTAAAGAGGCTCGTGAAACTGTCAACCGATGGGCTGGTGGACAACAGCTTCTTCAACAAGGCGACGGGAATCCCGCAGGACTTGCCCGACGGTCCGCCTGCCGCCGAGCAAATCAGCTGGGCGAAGCTCTATGTGGCGCGATTCCCGGATCCCGCCATCTCCAAACTTCTTCAGAAGGCTTCCTCATTGAGCTACATGTATCTCGGCGGGCTGCCGCCGGAGTAATTGGAATTTCCCGCGCTGGAGGTTGAAATCTAACCCATGACATCTGTACCGGGTTCCACTCTCGAAAAGCCGGTTGCGATTGCGTCGGCAAAGAATGAAGGGCCCTATCAGCTCCACAGTCTCGATCGCGCCGTGTCAGTGCTGGAGGCGCTGAGCGAAAGCGACGAGCCTCTCAGCCTTGCCGAAATTTGTCAGCGCATGAATCTCCACAAGAGCACCGCGCATCGTTCCCTGATGGTCCTTGAGCGCAGCGCGCTGATTGAACGCACGCACGAGAATCGATTCCGCCTCGGCCTCAAGCTCTATGAACTCGGAAACCGTGCGGTCGAGCAAATTGATTTGCGCTCCAGGGTGCAGCCGTTCTTCCGCCGCCTCTCGATTCAGGTGGGCGAAACCGTACACCTGAGCGTCCTGCATAAGACCTCGGTCGTGTATCTGGACAAGGTCGAACCGAATCGCAGAGTGTGCATGACCTCGAAGATCGGAACCTCCAATCCCGTCTACTGCACCTCCATGGGAAAAGCGATGCTCGCGTTCCAACCCGAGGATACGATTGATCAGATCATCGCGAAGATACGCTTCGTCCGCTTCACGCGAAAGACCATCTGCACGCGCGAGGCTCTGCTGAAGGCGCTGGAGAGGGTGCGCCGCCGGGGATATGCGATCGACGACGAAGAGATCGAGTTGGGCGTTCGATGCATCGGAGCGCCCATCTTTGACGGAAACCGCCGCGCCATCGCCGCCGTCAGCGTCTCCGGGCCATCGTCACGCATCACGGCGCAGAGCGTGCCGGCAATCGCGGAGCATGTGCTGCGCTGCGCCCGCGATATCTCAGGGTCGCTTGGGGTGCATACAAAAAAGAGGGCGCACGTGGTCTCGCCGTTTTTGCGCCACTACGGCAACTGAACTGGCCCATCCCGGTTCAGGGCTCTCTTACCTTGATGACTATCGAGGCATACACGGTGCCCGGCGCAAGAACCAACTGGTGCGGCGTCCCCGCGGGAATGTGCACGATGTCCCCCTTGGCAATCGTCCGGGAAGTCCCGTTCTGAATGCCGCGACCCTTCGTCTCGCCATTCTTGCCGGTCGTTGGATCGATCACCGTTCCCCCGGTGATCAGCGTTGCCTTGCCCTCGGTCACAAGAAAGATATCGTCGTAATGGGCGTGCACCTCCGCGCCGCCTGAGGCCGTGCGGATCGAGAGCTTGATCGCGTGCGAAGAGTAGTCGCCCAGGGTCGCGCCACTGCTTCCTGTGGCTTTTGCGGCCGTGACCAGAGCCGCGGTTTGCGACTGCACCTTCTTGCCGGAGAAGACTTCGGCATGCCGGCTGGATTGCGCGTGGCCGGCGGCTGCCAGCGCCACAACGGCCAGAACGGGAATCAGTTTCATCGCTGCTCCTTCCAGTGTTGCACCTGTTCAGAGGAGTCCAGCCAGCGGCGCCGGATCCATGTCGCTGTAGTCCTGGTTTTCTCCGCCCATGCCCCAGCAAAAGCTGTAGGCTTCCGTGCCCATCCCCGCATGGATGGACCAGCCGGGAGAAATCACGGCCTCACAGTCTTTTATCACAATGTGGCGCGTCTCCTCGGGAGAGCCCATCAGGTGGAAGACCCGAGCGTCGCGCGAAAGGTTGAAATACATGTAGATCTCTGACCGCCGCATGTGCGTGTGCGGCGGCATCGTATTCCATGCGCTCCCCGGATGCATATGTGTTACGCCCATCACAAGCTGACAGCTCGGCGCACCCTGCAGGTGGATGTACTTGTAAATTGTGCGCAGGTTGCAGGTCTCCTTGCTCCCCAGCTCCATGGAGCTGGCGTCGCTCTTCGGAATCAGCCGGGCGGGATGCACAGCATGCGCCGGATAACTCAGCAGATAAAAAGCCGCCGGTTCCTGCGCATTCTTTGACTCAAAGACGACCTCTTTCGCGCCGCGCCCAACATAAAGGCAGTCCAGATGTTCAAGGTCAAAGCTCTCGCCGTCCACTCGGATTGTTCCCGCCCCCGCCACGTTCAAAGCTCCAAGCTCGCGGCGTTCGTTGAAGTACTCCGCGCGCAATGCCGGATCGGCGCCCAGGGGGAGTGGCGCCGTCAAAGGCGCCGCGAATCCAACCACTGCTCGATCCAGATCCACGTACGCCTGCCGCAGGTGGCCCGGTTCGCAGAGCGAGTCAAGCAGAAAAGTGTCTCGCAATTCGGAGGTAGTCATGCGCGGGTAGCGCACAGGGTCCGCTATCGAGAAGATATTCATCGTAATTCTTTACAACTCCTCTTCTGGTTACATGCGTGTTTCGTGCCGCGGAATGCACGTCAGCGCTCGTGTGACTGCTGCAAAAGCCACAGTACGAACTCCTTGCCTGCCGCAAAATTCTGCTGAATGGGCGAGGCTTTGCGATGGTCCGTATATTCGTTGTACAGCCATGGATCCACCACGGCCACCACCGCACCCTTTCCATAATGCGCCCCGGCAATCACCGCGCCGGACTTATCGCTCAGCAGTGGAACTGCCGGAGCCTTCAGTGAAAGCGCGCACGTGTCCTTCATGTAGAGCGTGTGCGCATGGTGGAAGATCGCTCCTCCGCCGGCGACAGGAATGTACCCCGGCTCGAATTGCTTTCCAATGATATGGTGCCGCAGCACGTTGTCGAAGTGAATGCCAAAGCGATCGGCAATCAGGTCTAGATGAGAAATATCGGCATGCGGCGGATCATTTTCCAGTATCACCAGGACGCCGCCCTCCTTGACCCATGCGGCCACTTGGTCCGCATCGCCGGGCTGCACATAGTGTGGATGAGGATTCCAGACCGGCAAGTCGGGCGAGACGATGATGTAGAACTGCGCGCTGCGAAGGCGGCTAAGCGTGGGCGCTGAGTAAAGGGTGTCGAGCGCGGCGCCATGGCTGCGGAACAGATGGCCGAGCAATGAGTAGCCGCTGTCCGAAAAATCATTCCATTTGTAATGAAAGTATTCTCTCTGTCCGGCCGCGTTCATCCGCTGCTGGCTGTTGAACCACGCATCCAGCAGCACCGTCTTGCCGCGCGCCAGTGTCGCCTGCGGAGCGAGTTCCATCTCGCTGGCGGCCAGCAGAAATGCTCCCACGCCCTTGGGATCGTTGCGAACGACGGGCGCGCTGACGTAGTAGTGGTAGCTGCCGTCGCGATACGGCGAACCGCCCAGCCCGATCGACTTCACCGTTCCCGTAATCGTCACGGAACCATCCGCGCCGGTCTGCACAAAGTGGCTCAGAACACCTCGCCACGCCCGCGCCGCGTTCGCCGAATAGCGCGTCGGCAGATACCCCAGCCGCACACCCTTCTGTAGCGCGTAGGTAAACATGCACGCCGCGGAGGACTCAAAGTAATTTCCCGGCGCATGCGGCCGGTCCAGCACCTGGTACCAAAGCCCTGTGTGTGCATCCTGGTAGCGCGCGACTGCTGCAGCGGTGCGGTTCAGGATACCGAGAAGCGTGGCGCGGCCCGGGTCGTTCCTGGGGTAGTAGGGAAGGGTATCCACCAGTGCCATCATGGCCCATCCCATGCCCCTCGCCCAAAAGATGTGCGACGTTCCGGTATTCTTGTCAGCCCAGGACTCGCGCCGCGACTCATCCCACGCGTGATAGAGGAGTCCTGTCTTTGGCGCGCGAACGTGGCGCTCGATCAGCGAAAACTGTCGCGTAATGTCGGCGAAGTCCGCGGGCTCGTGGAACTCATCGGCGTACTCGGCATAAAACGGCTCCGCCATGTACAGGCCATCGAGCCACATCTGGTTCGAATAGATTTGCTTGTGCCAGAATCCGCCGGAGCGCGTCCGCGGCTGGCTGGCCAACTGCGCACGCAGCAGCCGCGCCGCTTTGTAGTACTTCTCTTTTTGCGTCACGCGATAGAGCAGCAGCAGTTCGCGTCCCAAAGCGACGTTGTCCAGGGAGTGTTGCGCCGCGTTGTATGCCGGAATGGTGCCGTCCTCGTTCACAAGCGAATCCATGGACGCCTGAATGTAGCGGAAGTCATCTCCGTCTGCGTTGTCATACCACGCCGCGTTCATTCCATTCAGCAGCGTTGCAAGCTCGTAGCTCCACTTCACAGGAGCATTTGCTCCATCAATGTGGCCCTCCGGCCACTGCCGCATTACGGAGTGCGCCGCGCGCTGCGACCAGGGCAGCGCCTGACCGCGCGCCCATGGCGCCATCAGAAGCCAAACACCGGCCAGGAGGCAGCACATCGCACGCCGTGCAAGGTTTCCCCCTCTTCCTGCGGTTGCGAAATGAGACAAATGACACATAGGCAGCGCTCCCACGCGCGCGTTGGCATCGATGCAATCCTAACGCGTGTACCTGTGTATCAGAGTCTCTGCGTGCATGTATGCATCTTTGCGTTTCGTCGTCCCCGTATGCGGGAAACCTGCGCAAAAGATTCCCCATCACGGCAAAGCCCCAAAAGTTGCACAATCGTAAACATTCAATATCGATGTGCGTATTCATGCCAATCGTGGTGAAAACCGTCGTCCCGGATACGGGGACACGGCGGCGCATTCTTCTTGACAGGCGAAACTTGCGATTGGAAGAATCCCGCTCCGGAGTTCAAAACAGATCTCATTGAGGCTGTGTGCGCAATGCAGCGTCCGAATGTGAGCAGAGTGCGGATTCGGGTCTCGCGAAGCAAGGTCGGAGTTTCGCCCGGTTTGCGTCAAGCCCTGTGTTTGAACCGACACGAAGTTCTTTGGGAGGAATTCAGAATGGGAAAGACTCGGTACATCGTTCTCTGTTTGGCCATCTTCGCTGCGGTGCCTGGCGCCCTTCTCGCGCAGCTCACAACGGCCACCCTCACGGGCACAGTGACTGACCCGACCGGAGCGGTGGTCCGCGCGGCAAAGGTCACCCTGGTGAATGTGAACACTCACTACACCGCCAGGACGGTCTCCAACGCCAGCGGCGACTACAGAATCGATCTGCTTCCTATCGGTTCGTACACCATGACGGTTGAGGCGACGGGCTTCAAGAAGTTTGTTCAGGCCAACATCACACTTTCCGTCAACCAGCAGGCAAATGTTGGCGCTGTCCTGCAAATCGGCTCCGCCGATCAAACGGTCACCATCACCGCGGAGCCTCCCCAGATCAATCTCGAGAATGGCACCGTAGGGAGAACCATTGAGTCGCAGGAAGTGGTCGACCTGCCGCTGGTTGACCGCAATGCCTACTCTCTGCTGGAGATTGTGCCCGGCGTACAGAGCAATACTTCCGGCAACACGCTTGGCTATCCCCAGCAGGTGGTGCAGATCAATGGCAGTACCCTCGAAAACAATACTGGTTCTGTGAGCTATTACCTCGACGGAGGCCTCGACATGACCGGTGTGCGCATGACCGGAAACCAGATGCCCAACCCGGAGGCGATTGCGGAGTTCAATGTGCAGACCAACAACTACAGCGCTGCCTATGGGCGCATGTCCAGCGGCGTCGTGAGCGCCGTCACGAAGTCGGGAACCAATCGATTTCACGGCACCCTCTACGAATTCCATCGGGAAACGAACTTCAATTCGGCCCCGTGGAACTCAGGAGGAGTGCGACAGCCGGTTCACCGCCACACTTACGGCGGAGTCATCGGCGGACCGATCGTCCGTGACAAGGCGTTCTTCTTCTTTGACTACTCAGGTTTTCGCAATCAGTTCAGCACTTTGGAGAACAATGCCATTTTGCCCACCGCGACGGAGGCCGCTGGAGACTTCAGCGACTACTTGCCGACTTCCAGTGGAGCCATCACGAGTTGCAACCAATCACTTTCTGCAACAGACAAGGCGTCGGGCGATTTCATCGTCTGCAATCCCAGCACCCGGAAGCCCTACGCGGGCAACGTCATTACGGATCCGCTGGACCAGACCGCACTGAACGTCATCAAGGCGCTTCCGACGGCGAACGCGGGGACAACAACAGCCCCGGTTTGGGTCGGATATGTTCCGACGCCGCAAAGCTTCAACGAGTACATGGGCAAGGTTGACGGAAATGTCTCGACCCGGAACCACCTGAACGGATCCTACTTCTATCTGAAAGGCCAAAACACGATTCGCGCCGGCAGTTCGAATCTGCCGTGGAGCCTCCAGCTGCAAAAGTACTCTCTGCACGTCATCAACCTCAGCGATACCATCACCCTGAGCGCAAACAAAATCGATCAGACATGGGTCACTTACACGCGCAGCTTTGGCGGCCGCGTCAACACTCCGGCGACGTGGCTCAGCGACTTTGGCTCGGCGTTTGCGGGGCAAGGAAAAGCCAGCCTGCCCGATATCAACGTATCGAACTACTTCCACCTGGCGGATGCAATTGACGGACCTACAGCGGGCACCAACTTCTATTCCATCCGGCACCTCTTCATCTGGAACAAGGGCAATCACTCTCTGTCGATCGGTGGTGAGGTCTCGCTGAACAAAGACATCCTGCTGACCGATTTGAACAACTACGGCGTGTGGTCGTTCACATCCAGCACCACCGCCCGTACCGGAAATTCACTGGCGGACTTTGTTCTCGGCCTTGCCGTCAGTCAGAAACAGGACGCTCCCGTCACCGCTCTTGACAACTCATTTTTCTATTCCGCGTTCATGCAGGACGACTGGCATGTTCGTCGCAACCTGACCATCAACGCCGGACTTCGCTGGGACATTCAAACGCCGCCGACGGATCCGCAAAACAAGACATCTTCTTTCGTAGCAGGACAGTTGTCCGGCATCAACCCCAACGCGCCTCTCGGTCAGCTCTTTCCGGGTGACCCCGGCGTCGGGCGCGGCGTTGTTTCCGTACCCTATAAGCATTTTTCGCCGCGTCTCGGTTTTGCCTGGGATCCTTACGGCAACGGCAAGACCTCAGTGCGCGGAGCCGCCGGCATCTTCTGGGGCGGCATTTCAGGCAACGAGTGGAATGCCACATCAAACTTCTATCCTTTCACGCTTCGCTACACCTTTGGAGTTCCGGGGACGCTCTCTCAGCCGTACAGCAACACCCCATCGCCATTCCCCTTCAGTTACACCCCGGGGCAGGTCGCGCCCGCGCCGGCTGGCACTTCATTGAGCGGCGTCGGACCGGACTTTCGTTGGCCGTTCACTTATCAGGTCAACGCGTCGGTCGAGCAGCAAATCACGCCGTCGACCGTTGTGAGCATCGGCTATGTGGCCACGCTTGCCCGCGCGCTGCCGTTTGAGCCGGATATTAACTATCCGGTCTTCAACACGGCGAATCCCGCGTCAAATACGACCAAGAACGTAAACAAGAGGCGCCCGATTCCGAGCCTTGGCAGTATTGCGGAACTTGGAAACGGTCCCGGCGGCATTGCGCGAGCAAATTCCAATTACAACGCACTGCAGGTCCTCTTCTCCCGGCGAGTGAGCAAGGGCCTCAGTTTCCATGGCTTCTACACCTGGTCCAAGACGCTCTCCAGCGAAGGACTTGACAGCAGCAACGTCACGGTGGAGGACGCGTACAATCTTGCGCTCGAGAAGGGACCTTCAAACAACGACCGGCGCCACAGCTTTGTGGCCTCGCTTGTGTGGAAGCCGAACTACTTCAAGAGCAATCGATTTGTTCACGCTGTGCTGGACGGCTGGACGATTTCACCCATCATCAACATCAGCAGCGGCACGCCATTCACCGTTACCACCGGTACAGATAACAACGATGACGGCGTCAGCGGAGACCGCGCCAATCAGACCGCCAATCCGTATGACTCAACCATTGACCATTCGAACCGGTCCAAGGCGATCGTCCGCTGGTTTGATACGGCCTCATTCTGCAGCTATACGGTTGCCAATCCCACCGCATGCCCCGGCACGGGGCCGGTCGGTTCCGACGGAACATCGGAACGGAACGGCTACTACGGCCCTGGCCGCAAAGATGTGGACCTTGCTCTCCTTCGCGATTTCCGCATTAGTGAAAGATTCACTTTCCAGCTTCGCGGTGAATCGACGAACGTCTTCAATTTCGTCAACCTCAACAACCCGAATGGAGCCGTCAACCTTGCTGCCACGACCCACCAGATCACGGGTGCAGCCGGCATGCGCGCCATACAAATCGGAGGAAGGTTGACGTTCTAACCGTGCAGGCGTCTTCCAGGTGAGCGGCCGCCTCATCCGGCCGCAACTCAGCCGGCGGTCGCAAACCCCTTCGGCGTGCTGGACCGTCCCCGGTCCTTGCCGCCGGAGGTGTTCTCTTGTCTGCGCGCGTATGCTTTTGCCTCCGGCTATGCGTGCAGGGGGTCGGAACCCTCTTCCATTCGCGCTACGGCCGGTTCTCCATCTCAGTGCCTGAACCTTCGTGCGCGATGTTACCGCGGTACCGTGCCTCCGTTACTCCGCCAGGAGGGTAGCTTCAGCCTGCGCGGATCCATCTTCTTCCCATAGTTCTTCCTGCCGCAGCCGTTCCGTAACCACGCGGAAATCCGTGCCATACCGAGGCTTTTCGCGCCTGATCGAGGATGGAATTGCCCCGATCGGCGCCGCCCGGGCTTCCCCAAACGTCAGTAAGTGTGCCCTTGACTCCGTTGCCGGCTGCCCTCCAGCCGCCGATTACCTGCGAGCATGCCCATGCGCTTTCTCCTTTGCCGCGTTTGGACATTTGTGCGATGATCCCAAGTGATTGAGCCATAAATTGCTAAGGATTCCTGTGCGTTTCGCGCGTCTGAGTCCTCCTTGCGGGGCCGTACGGCCTGGCAAGGTTATCCTTTCGGGTGGGCAGTCGGAAAGCAAGCTGCAGCCGGAGGGAATCGGGTCAGAAACGGAGAGATTTTCGGCCGCCATGGGTGACCGGGCTGGAACCCAGAAAACAGAATGGCTGCAATGATCGGTCAACGCGGCGGCATCGCCGCGGTTGACGAAGTTGCCCATCGCGTGGTGCTTTATTTCTGGCGCACGGTAGCTGGAGGGAGAGTGAACAGTCCGTTGGATAGTGGCACGACATCTTCGCTGGATATGCGCGAGTTCATCAAGACTGAGCCCGACGCCGGGCCCTCGCACAAACCCCTCACAGTTGCTGAAGTCGGCCTGCGCCAGACCGTGCTCGAAGAGCTTGCTCTCAAGGCCCTCTATCTTTCGGGTCCGTTTTCCGTCCTCGACCTTTCCCGCCACATGCGCCTCAGCTTTGAGGTAGCCAGCGAGCTCCTCAAGCGGCTCCGCACCGAGCAGCTGTGCCAGGTCACCGGCATGAGCGGCACCATCCCCAACCTGGCAATCACCATGCAGGGCAGGGCGCGCGCGATGGAGCTCCTCAGCCAGAACCAATACGCCGGACCGGCGCCCGTGCCGCTTTCCAGCTACGTCGAGCAGATTGAAAAGCAGAAAGTCAACCTGGTGGAGGTGCACCCCGGCGATGTGTCGCGCGCCTTCTCCAAACTGGTCATCGATGACCGCACGCTCTATCAGCTTGGGACCGCGCTAAATTCCGGTGCCGCCATCTTTCTGCACGGGCCTGCGGGCGTGGGCAAGACCACCATTGCTGAAACGCTCTCCCAGGTGCTCGCCGAAGACTACATTTGGATGCCCTACGCGGTCGAAATCGACGGGCAGATCATCACGGTTTACGATCCCACGTTGCACCAGCGCGCCACGGAAGATGAGCTGGGGAATCGCGATGAGCGCTGGGTCCGGTGCAAGCGCCCAGCGGTCATCGTGGGCGGCGAGCTCACCGTCGAAATGCTCGACCTCCAGTACAATCCGGCCACCAAGTTCTATTCAGGCCCCGTGCAGATGAAGGCAAACAACGGCGTGCTGATTATCGACGACTTCGGCCGCCAGCGCGTCCGCCCCGACGAACTGCTCAATCGATGGGTCGTGCCCCTCGATCGCAAAATCGACTTTCTCACCCTTGCGGGCGGCCGCAAAATTGAGATCCCCTTCGAAATGCTGGTGGTCTTCGCCTCCAACCTCGACCCCAACGAGCTGATGGACGCAGCCTTCCTGCGCCGCATTCAGACCAAGATCTATATCGGCGCGGCCACCGACGAGCAGTTCTGCGAAATCCTGCGCCGGGTTCTGGCGGATCGCGAGCTTGCCTATGACCAGATGCTCGCCATGGCGCTGATCGACTTCATCAAAGGCACGCTCAAGCAGGAGCTGCGTCCCTGCTTCCCCCGCGACATCGTCAACCAGATCTGCTGGGCGGCAAAATACGAAGGCAAGAAGCCAGAGCTGACCCGCGACTCCGTGATGCGCGCGCTTGAGGCCTACTTCCTTCTGCCCGCCTCCTGAGCGGTTCCCTGATCCGCGCTTGATCCCATGAAAAGCAGTGAGTGGACCTCCGCCTGCAAAAGTCGAGAGAGGGTGGATGCGCCGAGCCTCGTCTCTTTCTCCACCCGCTCATGCAACTTCCTCATGCTCAGTCGCTTCTAAGTTTGTTGTATCCGCTCATCGGCTTTGGATTGGGAGTGGCTGCGCTCGTTGCCCGTTCAAAATGGTAAAGTCAAAACACGGCTGCTGATGTAGCCCGAAAACACGTGTCGGTACCTTTGGGATAGCGCTTTGCTTCCTCGCCGCCCTGTTTTTCCTGGAGGCCAAGACCACTTGGGCGGTCGTCGGCGGTCAGGCGTCCGTCGGCGTCGCATGCGCCAAGGCGCAGGCGGTTGCGGCAGGTGCCAACGTCAGCATTGCTGTCTTCAACGGCTTCCTCTTCAATGCCCGTGCGCACGCCGCCGATCTTCAGGCCGGCGCCGCACAGGAACAAGTCCGCAACCTGCGCGAAGGAATTGCCCGCGACGTGCGCGACGCCGTTCTGAATGCGCAGACTGCATCCGATCACATCGGCGTTTCTCGCCAGTTGCTCAATGAGGCAAATCTTTCACTCGATCTGGCAGAAACTCGCTACCAGATTGGCCTCAGCGGCATCGTCGAGCTCAACCAGGCGCAGCCCACTGAAACGCAGGCGGAGATCTCCTACGCGAACGCGCGCTACGCCTACCAAACGGCGCTGGCCGTCGTCCGCTATCAGACCGGCCAGTAATCCGCGCATCTCCGGTCGCGCCGTCGTCCCCGCGTCATCGCCCAGGTGCGGCGCAAGTCGCATTTCGCTGATTCGTTTTCGTTTTCTGAAAGCGATCTAGCGCTTCGGCGGCAATCGCACCCACGGATTCGCCGCTCCCTGCGCAGTTCTTGAGCCGGAAAGGGAATGGCGGAGAGGGAGGGATTCTCAAGAGAAGCGAAGAAAACCCAATAAAACTCCTATTTATGCGTCGTTGTCATGCGGTTGTCATGCTAAAATGGCCTTAGGGAGCTTGAAAGCATGGCAACCGCAACGAAAGAGCGCTCCGTCATCGTGACGCTGCGCGTGAAGGTGGACGGGAAGTGGAGGCGGCTGCCGGCCGCCTATGGGGGCAACGGGCGTATCCGCCCAGGGTACGCACAGGTGGGGGCTCAGCAGGTCGAGTTCGCCGATCCCGCCTATGAGCTTCGCCTGTACGAGAACCGGCAGGCGAAATACATACCCTTCAAGAGTGGCGCGACGGATGCGGATGCCGAGCGGAAGAAGCTTGAAAGGAGCCCAAGCAAGACCGCGGCGAAGAACGCCGCCGAGAGCGCTGGCGGAACGTTTGTCGACAAAGAAGACCGTCAGACCCTGGCGAAGACCGCCGCTTCGTACATCCGAGACGCACAACAGCGCGGCGCAATGGAAGCCGCGGACCAGGCCCGCCTCGTCAATGAAGAGTTCAGGAAGCTGCTCAACAGGAAGACGTACGTCGACGAAATCACGCGCGACGACATTTTCAGGTTCCATACCGCGCTCCGCAAGCGCGGCTGCTCTGACCGGACGGTGGCAAACAAGCACCAGCGTTTGACGTCATGGCTTCGCTTTGCGGGCATCGACAAGACCATCCTGCCGCCGGTCCCGAAGTACGAAGAGACGCTGCCGACGATCTACACCAGCGACGAGATCAGTACGCTGCTGGCCGAAGCCGCACCGTACATGAAGATGACGATTCTTTTGGCGCTAAAGTGTGGGCTGCGGGACCAGGAGCTTATGCACCTAGAATTCTCCGATCTTAATCTGGCAGACAAGACCCTCAGAGTCCAGGGAAAGCCACGGTGGAACTTCCGGGTGAAGACGCACGAGCAAAGGCACGTGCCGATTCCAAACGATGTTCTGGATGAGTTGAGAGCGTGGAAGGAGAAGCGCGCGGGGCAATCGCTGATTCTCGGCACAAAGAACGGCAATCCGAACACCAAGCTGCTGTTTGCGCTGAAGACGCTGGCGCGGCGGGCGAAAATGAACTGTGGCAGGTGCGAAGGTTGCAAGTCGAAGCGGCGCGAGTGCGAATCGTTTACGCTTCACAAATTCCGCCGGTCCTACATCACCACGCTACTGCGCAACGGGATCGACCTCCGGACAGTCCAAGCTTACGCCGGCCACAAAGACATAGCTTCAACTATGAGGTATCTGCGCCCCGCAAGTGCCAAAGAAGCCCAAAGCAAATTGAACGCTGTTCAATGGTAATGGCGATGGACAGGAATGCCGAGGCGCAGCGGGCTCGCCACGATTAGGCCAGCCCGCCAGCTCACTTCATTCTTCGGTCGCGATTGCAGCGAGTGCGCTCTGGCGAGACAATGAACCGCGATGCGTTGAACGAAGCGACGCCCTCAATGTCTGACCTTGCGAAGCTGATATCTAGCGTACAACTCCACGATCCATACCTGGCTTGAGCTGAAGAGGGGCGCACTCCCGAAGAAATCAACAAGGAGATTCTCGCGGTCCTTCTCCCTCATTTCCAGAATCCATCAGTTTTGAAAGATATTCCGATTCCGTGTCTTGCGAATGAGGCCGTTGCCATCAGCGCAA
This sequence comes from Occallatibacter sp., assembly GCA_035534635.1. GTDB lineage: Bacteria > Acidobacteriota > Terriglobia > Terriglobales > Acidobacteriaceae > Telmatobacter. The sequence continues at coordinate 13,848 of DATLRP010000044.1, read as the reverse complement.
TTCAGCGTGCACCCTGGGCCTCGGGGACGTTACTGCTACAGCACCGTGGGGCGATCGCACGAAATCGGGCGGAGTCTACCGCAGCTATCTACGATGCCGAGCGCCTTTCCCAGGGCCCAATCTTCCGCCTGATCGGCTCGGAGAAGATTCGCGACCGCGATGCGGCCCCGCCCTTGCGGCTGCATTGGTTCGAGAGTCAGGTGTTGACGTAAGTTGCGAACCTCAGCGGCCTTGCGGTCATGAACCGTGAACAAATTTCAAGGGCCGAAGGACATGAGCGGACATCCCGGGCAGTACTCGACATGGACTCGACCGATATTTCGGTCTGCGAAGAGCAGGAGCAGAGCGCCTACAACACACACCTCCTATCACCCGCTTCTCTTGTTCAACAGCTGGGGAGACTGCGTTGCCGCAAAGCTGCGGCCAGGCAACGTTCACAGCGCCGACGGCTGGAAGCAACTCCTGCTGCCGGAGGTCGAGCGGCTGTAGAAGCTGGGCAAGGAAGTCTGGTTCCGAACTGATGCGGCCTTTGCCGAGCCTGACATCTACGAAGCGCTGGAAGAACGTGGAGCGAAGTACGCGATTCGGATTCCAGCCAATGACTGCCTGCTGCGAGATACCGCAGAACTGTTGACTCGACCGGTAGGCGGTCCAGGGCATAGGCCCGTTGTGTCGTATGAAGGCTTCCTCTATCGGACAGCAGTTGGACAACGGCATGGCGAGTAGTGACAAAGGTTGAGCATCACGCCGGGGAACAGTTCCTGCGGTTGGGCTTCATCGTGACCAACACACAGCTCGCGAACCGGAAGGTCGGCCACTTCTACAACCAGCGCGGCAGGGCGGAGCAGTGGATCGAGGAGGGCAGGCAGGCTGTAATGATGACGCAGCTAAGCTGCCACCGGTTTCGGAGCAATGAGGTTCGGCTGTGGCTCAGCTTTCTGGCCAACAACCTGGGGAATCTGGGGTGGAGGCTGGCTCTTCCAGTCGGCATCTTAGGCTGCTCTCTGACCAGCTTGCAGCAGCGGCGGGTGAAGCCGGACGGGCGGCTGGTGAAGCATGCGCGGTGTCATTTGATTACGCTGGCAGAAGGACACCCGACGAGAGTACGGCTCTCGGCGATGTTGCGAAGGATTGCGTTATTGCCGCTTCCGGCAACCTGAACGGCCAACGGCAAAGACTGCGAAGACCGCAAAGCGAATCACGGTGCACAAAGGAGGATGGATGCCGATGGCTATGCCGAGCGCGACGCGGCGCTGTTGATGCTCAAACAGAAACAGCACGGCCGCTCCCGGCGCATCACTGTGGGCGCCGACAAGGCTTACGATAGCGAGGATTTCGTGCGCACGGTGCGGGAGTTGAACGTGACGCCGCATATTGCGAAGAACGACAAGAACCGCAGCAGCAATCTGGATCGACGGACCACTCGGCAACCCGGCTACCCCGTCAGGCTGAGTCGCCGCTGGCTGGTCGAGAAGGGCTTTGGGTGGCTGAGGCAAACCGGCCCGCTCCGTCAGGTCAAGCCGCGCGGGCTGGAGAAAGTGGACTGGCTGTTCGTCTTCAGTTGCGCGGCGCACCACCTGATCCGGTTGCCGAGACTGATGGCTCAACCACCGGGAACGCTAAGGGAGCAATGTGCCTGAACCATAGTTGCAGTGCTCGGGACTGCTTTCCTGAACCTCGCGAACCCCTATAAACACTGACAAGACCTGCTGTTCAAGCAGATTTTTAGCGGGCTGACACACAAATCACAAAGAAACCCGCTGCAATACGACGAATTTCAACAAGTTCCCAGGCCTTGACGTGCCTACGCGGCACGATCAAGAAAGTTCTTGACACGACGCAATGAATGGCTTAAATTTCTCGCTAATTTTCCAGCAGCAGTGCTCAACGGCCTGAGATGAAGACTGAACGCATGCTAAAGATAAACATTGTGAATAAATTTGAAAGCTTTCAAGCCTTTTTGGGGCTGGCACTCATTCGGGATCCAGCCCCGACTGATGTCAGTTCCTTGCCCAGGACGACTGTTCGGGAGACTGACCGTAGGTTGTTGCTTCTTGCTCTTGTAGTGTTGACGGCTGTGGCCAGTCTCCGCTCTCAAACAGCCCCCGTCTCTTCTTCAAGAATAGGCGAGAACCAGAGGCTCTATCAAACTGGGCTCTCGTTGGTCAGAAGAGGGCATATCGACGAGGCGATCATCGCATTCAAGACAGCCCTCCAGAGTACACCTCAAGACAAGGTCCTTCTGGATGCCACCGGGGCGGCATACAGCGTCAAGGGGGATCTTAACGAGGCGCGGAGTTATTTTCTTGCGAGCCTGAAAGTAGATCCTGAATTTGAACCTGCGAAGTTCAATCTGGCCATCACCCTCTTTGGCCTCAGACGTTACGAGGAATCAAAGAAGCGATTCAAAAGTCTTAACTCTCATACCGCTCACTCGCTTGCAGTTACAAATCTTTTCTTGGGGATGATCGCCGAGAAGCAGGCAGAATGTGTGACGGCCGTAACCCTCCTGCATAAGGCAGGGCCACTCCTGGACCAGTACCCTGACTCTCTTCTCTCGTTCGCAAGTTGTCAGCTGCAATTGGGAGACCGGCCTGCCGCACTTCAGGCGCTCGCACACATTGACCGAGCCCCGGGAGTGTCTGCTGCGCAATATGAGCAAGCGGGTGATCTATACGCTCGCCTCGGCCAGAATCAGCGCGCGCTTGCAGATCTGAACAGATCTCGATCGGACAAAACAAAGTCCGTCGACATAGAGAAGAAGCGCGCTGAGTTTCTCGAAAGAGCGGGCCGATTGGAAGAGGCGCAAGAACTGCTTGAGAAACTGACGGAACTGCATGCTACGGAGGATCTCCTCCTCGACCTCGCCAGGGTCGCAAAGGATCGTGGAGACATCGCCGTAGCTATGAAGTCGCTGCGGCGAGCGTCAGAGATCGAGCCCGACCGCGAAGACAGCTACTTGGAATTCAGTACGATCTGTTCCGACAATGGGAATAACGCACTTGCACTCGAAACAGCTGAAATAGGGCTCAGCCACGTACCAAACTCCTATCGATTGACAGTTCAAAAGGGAGCAGTTCTGGAAAAACTAGGCCGTCTGAAGGATGCGGAAGCGGCGCTCAGATCTTCCGTACGACTGCAGAAAGATAACAGTATAGCCCTCTTGAGTCTGGCGGTGGTACTCGCCCATGAGGGAAAGATCGACGAAGCCGAGCAGATCCTGACCACTTCTATTCAGAAATTTCCAAACAACTATTACATGTATTACTTCCAAGGGAAGCTTTTGCTTCAATTTGGCAACCACTCGCTTAGTAACGAGGATCTGAGGAAATTGGCACTCCGTTCTCTCGAACAATCGATAAAGCTCAATCCAAACTATGCCGACGCGTACTATCAGCTCTCTGAAGTGTACTTGGTGACTTCACCAAAACTCGCCGAACAGACCCTCAAAAAGTGCCTACAGCTCGATCCAAAGTATATTCCAGCTCAATATTCTCTTGCACGTCTGTATCTTCGGACTGGACGAAAGGCCGAAGGGAAGACGTTGCTCGATCGACTCAAGACTCAACAACTATCGGAAGACCAGCAACAGCAAAAGCGACTTCTCATAGTGGCTGCACAGCACTAATTTCATCGAATTGCAGAAGACATGCATTTGTTAGTCCCATTTCAAGCAGGAGGCAAATTGAATGAATTGCATAGCCAGAATCAGACCAGTAGCTTTCGCAGTTGCCTTTGTTGTGCTCACGCTTCTCGTATCAGCGCCTCGTGCGCGTGCGCAATTCAGTAGTGGATTTACGGGCATCGTAGTTGATCAAACTGGAGCGGTGGTTGCCGGGGCAACGGTTACTGTTACAAACGAAGCTACCCAGGTACAACGCGGAGCGATTAGTAACGACACCGGAAACTTTCGAATCTCGTCGCTACCCGGCGGCCGCTACACCATCGAGGTTAAGGCGGCTGGGTTTAAGATCTGGAAACAAACGGGGGTACAGTTGGAATCTAACCAGACCCAGACTGTGCGCCCCTCAATGGTCCTGCCAACTCAGTCAACCTCCGTCGTAGTCTCGGAAGAAGTCACCTCGGTGCAGACTGATAAGAGCAACACTTCACGGGAGATCTCGGAGCAGACCATCGATAATGCCCCTCTCGTCGGCCGGAATGTTTACACGAGCATGATCCAACTCGCACCGGGTGTTACCGGTTCAGGGCTGCCAAGCGGAGGTGCGTTAGGTTCTGGCTCGGCGAACAACGACAGCTTCGAGCAGGAGGCTGGATATCAAATAAATGCTGCTGGGCAACGCCAGGAAGACAACGAATACGACGTGGATGGCACAGCGGTAAACAGTGCCTCTCGTGACGGTGTCGTAAACTTGTCGCCCGAGCCAGACTTTATTCAGGCGATCCGCGTCTCCGGTGCAACATTCGATGCGGGCAAAGGGCGCTATAGCGGTGCCTACGTGCAGGTATTTACCAAGCCTGGGGCGAACAACTTCCACGGTACTGCCTCGTTGTATCACACTGACAATGTCCTCACCGCACGTACGGAGTTTCAGTATTGCCTTCCCGGTGATGCGGGTTGTCGTGCGTTTCCCGCGTTTCGCAGAAATGAGTACGGGGGAACGCTTGGTGGCCCAATCATCAAGGACAAACTATTCTTTTTTGTAGGCGCATTTGGGCTAAGTTCATCGAATGCAACGACGGACGTTGCAAATTTCGAAACCCAACAGTTTGTGCAGTTTACTAAGCAGACATTTCCCGATAGCCTCGCTAATACCTTCTTCGAACAGGCACCACCCCCGAGTTATCCAACCTCAAACATACTGACGGTTGCCCAGGTTAATGCTCAGAATCCTGGCTACTTCCCGATCGACCAATTTCCGTCAGATCTTCCTGCCGTAGGAACAGTTAACATTCCGTTGAGCCTGACTCATAACGCCTACCAATGGCACATTCGGGTTGATTATGACTTACATCAATCAAAAGACCGCATCTTCTTTGATTGGTTTAGAACTTATTCCGACCAACTGCAGAATGATCCACGTCCGCTCTTTCGTGTTGTAGTCCCCAATACAGGTGTATTTGCAAAGGTTGACTGGACGCATACATTCTCCACCAATCTACTGAACGAAGCTGGAATGACGCTAGTTCGCGCCGTTGGTTCCAACCCCGGCACTGCGAAAAACAAGAGTCTGCCAAACGTCAATATATCGGGCGTTGCGGGTTTCAACCAGTGGGGTTCGGCCGGATGGGTTCATGAGAACTTCAATTGGCACGACGTGTTGAGCTGGACACATGGTAAGCACACAATCAGCACCGGATTCGACATTGACCGTCATCATGATGACGACAAGTTTACCTCGGCCGTGCTTCGACCGAACTTTGGATTTGGCAATCTTATGGACTTTGCCCAAGACGGAGTCTTCGATCAGAGCGGTCCGGGCATGGACGTGAAAACCAGTGCACTTGCGAACGACCTCTATGAGATCCTTCGTTGGGTGTACGGAGGAGCATTTGTTCAGGATGACTGGAAGGTGACAAGCCGTCTAACGCTGAACGTCGGGCTTCGGTATGACTACTTCGGACACTGGGGGACCTTCTACAATTCTCAAACGCCATTTCCGTTCTTTACGCCGGGATCTGGCAATGATTTCGCTGCACAGGTCTCGAGTGGCGCAATGTCGGTTCGAGGCGGATCGGCCGCATACGTTACGAACAACAGGCCGCAAGGAATCGGCCCGCGACTCGGGTTTGGATGGGATGTCTTTGGCAATGGGAAGATAGCTTTACGCGGGGGGTACGGCATGTACTACAACAACGTTGCCGACGGTTCGTGGTCCTTCCCGTCTCGTGCCAACCCTCCAACTTGGGCAAATCCGTCATTCAACCTCACTAGCAGCTCGCATCCATTCACCTACGCGCTCGGGAGTTCGGACGGACTTGTCTGGCAAATTCCACAGGGCATCACCTTCGAGACAACTCCGAAAGGAGGAATTGTTGGTCTTCCGGTGCTCACCTCGGGAGTGCAACCTCAAATCGAACAACCGCGCGCTCAGCTTTGGATGTTCTCCGCACAGGCAGATTTGGGTCACAATCTTATGGCGGAAGCAGACTACAACGGGTCGACCAGTAGCCACTTGTTTATTCAAACTGACGTCAATCGTTTCCCCGGGGATTTGATTATTAACAAGGGAAACCAAACCCGGCTGAACTCAGACTTCGGGCCCATCATCTACGGCAGAACAATGGGGATCGCGGATGGTAACTACCTTTCCTTGATGCTCACGAAGCGCATGAGTAACTCGTGGTCCCTGCGTGGGATTTATACCATGGGCAAGTCTACCGATGATATGAGCAGCAACGACAATGGAACAGCAGGGGGAGAGGCAGTTTTCAACCCTCTTGACATCGGATCGCAGCATGGGCTCTCGGACTTCGATGTTTCGAGAAGGTTCACCATGGACAGCATGATCAAAATGCCAGATCTGTTCAAGAGTGGCTTCGGCAAGGCTCTGCTGGGTGGATGGAAAATGTCGGACATTGTTGTCCTTCAAAGTGGGCTTCCTTTCACCGTTTACACAAGTGCGTCTTTCAATCCGGTTTATGATTCCAGCGGAAACGTAATCGGATTGAAGCCGGGTAGTGGCGATTTCAATGCGGATGGGTACGGCTACGACGTGCCCGATAGACCAGCCGGGGGCATTGTCAAAACAAGTAACCGGAGCGACTTCTTAAAAGGTTTCGCTTCGGCCTCCGACTTCCCAATCCCGGCACTCGGAAGCCAGGGGAATGGAGGCAGGAATACCTATAGAGGCCCGGGCATGGCAAACGTGAACACGCAGTTCGCAAAGATGTTTACCTTCGACCGGTACGGGATTGAATTCCGTGCTGATGTCTTCAACATCTTCAACCGGGTGAATCTCACTCAGCCAGACAGCGATCTGTCGAGCGGAAATTTCGGACACTCCACAGGTCAGAATCTACCCCGCTCAGAGCAGTTTGGGCTGCACCTGAGCTTCTGAGGTTGTTCCTGCGCGGGTGCGAATGTTCGAACCGTTCACTGCACCCGCAAAGGAAGATCGAGGCCAGCGAAGATCTAATTGCTTTGTCATGCTATTGAGAAGATGGAAGTGCCTCTACTTCCACCTTCTCATTCTTTTCCTAGTATTTTGAACCATATACAGACATCGGAGGAAGGTTGGACTCTGCATGGTTACTTGGCTCATCGCTATCATGATGACTTCTCACATTTTATAAGGCTCCGCTTGTTTTACTTCCATACCGAGGAGAATTGCCGTGGCAAGTCAAAAGCCAATCGTCGTGGTGGGAAGCATCAATATGGATCTTGTGGCAGTGACCGGAAGAATTCCTGAAGTCGGTGAGACTGTTATTGGCGTCGACTTCCAGATTCATCCCGGCGGTAAGGGAGCAAATCAGGCCGTTGCCATCGCTCGGCTCGGCTACCCGGTGCAGCTTATCGGGTGCCTCGGTAGCGATAATTTCGGTGTACAACTTAGAGGGCACCTTCAAGGCAGCGGAGTCAATCTGGACGGTGTAGCCGTGCACGAAGGAACCTCGGGAGTTGCAGTAATCGTCGTCTCGGATACGGGTGAGAATTGCATCGTGGTCATGTCCGGGGCCAATGCCAAAGTGACTCCGCGCGACCTAGATGCAAACATCGATATCATTCGGCGCGCGGGAATAGTCCTCGCGCAGCTCGAAATTCCGCTCGAAACTGTCGAGTATTTGGCCAAGCTCTGCGCCCGAGAAGGAATACCGCTCATTCTCGATCCTGCTCCTGCCAGAGAGTTGCCCGCTGGCATCTTCCGTGACATCGCCTGGTTCACGCCAAATCAGACTGAAGCCGCGTTCTATGCTGGTGACAACAGATCTCAGCAGCAGGAATCGCAACCCGCCGCCACGGCCGCGCGCCTTCTGGCCAAGGGGTGCGGAGGCGTCGTGCTCAAAATGGGTGCGGAAGGCGCCTGCCTCGCTTCCCGGAAGGGCCTTGATGCTCAGGTTCCCGCTTTCGCCGTCTACGCGGTCGATACGACTGCTGCGGGCGATGCCTTCAATGGCGGGTTTGCAACCGCCCTCATGCTTGGAAAATCCCCCTTGGAGAGTGCTGACTTTGCCTCTGCCGTGGCGGCGATCTGTGTCACCCGATCGGGTGCGCAACCCTCTATGCCCACCACGGCTGAAGTGCAGGAGTTTATAGATGGCCACGGCACAAGGATGGTTTCAGAATGAAGACTTCGTCTCTGCAGCACTGCGTTACTGTGTCCGCGCCTATCGCGTTCATCACCATGCCCATCGCGACCGCACAGGCGGCGCGCTGTCCACGATCCCGTTCGGCGGTGGCGCCCATGTGGAGCGCTGCCGGGTTTGCGATGCATCGCGTCAGCCTCAAATCAACCACGGCATACTGGAAATTCGAGCATCTTGCCTTTAATACCGCCCAGACTGCCTCGCTGTTGCGCGCTTGGAAAGACGAAGGCATCGAGATATCAGCTCCGGCGGAGAGCGGCAACATCTGCGATAGCTTCAATGCCACGCCGTGTCACGCCGCGGATTCCTCCGAGCGACTCAAAGTCGGCTTCAGCTTTTCATCGCGAATCATCGCTGCGCAGGTCGAAACCCGCGCTATCACCAGCACGGCGTGCGACAACCTTGAATCCGGAAGAGCTGAAACTGATTATCACAACTCATTGACATTGAATTGGAAGATGCGGCCATCGCATCTTCCGCATAGTTCCTTAGCGTCTGCCAATACTTCTCAGGAGATGACTTCATGAAGACAAATTTCCAATCGATGAAACAGGCAGCAGGGCTCCTGCTTCTTGCGGGCACAGTAACAGCGCTCGTCTACGCGCAGGACACGCACTATGCGCCCACGGGGCAACAGATTCCCCCGCCGGCCTGCCTTACGCTTCGTGGTGCCTGGGAGGGTGGCTACATTCCGTGTACCGCGGCAACTCATCAGCAATGGTTAGCCGACATCACGCACTGGCGTGCGGAACGCCGCATTCGCATAGGCTACAACTCGGCCCGCTACGAATTGCCCGCGCTCCAGTGGACTCAGTCCAGCTTCATTCAGCCACAGATGATGGTGCAGGACCGTTACCTCTATGATCCGGTGGCTGGCAAGTACACGGTGGATCGCTACCTAGACGACCTGGAAAAGAGATATGGCGGCATCGACGCGGTATTGATCTGGGCTACTTATCCCAACATGGGGATTGACGACCGGAATCAGCACGACATGGTGCGATCCATGCCGGGAGGGATAGAAGGCCTGAAGCAGATGGTTGCCGACTTTCATCGCCGTGGCGTGAGAGTTCTTTTCCCCATGATGATGTGGGACCAGGGAACCAGGGATCCGGGCGCCTCGTGGCCGGATGCGATCGCGGAGTTCATGAAGGAAATCAACGCCGACGGCATCAATGGCGATACGCAGGATGGCGTGCCTCTGGCATTCTCCCTGGCTGCGGACAAGGTGAACCACCCGCTTGCCTTTGAACCGGAGGGCGGTCCGAGCGATGAGGCGCTTGCCTGGAACGTGCTTACCTGGGGGCAGTATAAGTTCCAATTTGTCCCGACAGTCGATAAATACCGCTGGCTTGAGCCGCGCCACGAAGTCAACATTCAGGGCCGTTGGCTGCGCGACAAGACTGACGATCTGCAGTTTGCATTTTTCAATGGCGAGGGTTGGGAGAGCTGGGAAAACGTATGGGGCATCTGGAATGGTGTGACCCCGCGTGATGGCGAGGCAACGCGACGTATCGCAACGATCGAGCGTGCCGTGGCGCCGTTTCTGGTGAGCCAGGGATGGGAGCCCTTTTATCCCATGCACATGTACGGAGTCTTCGCCAGCCGTTGGCCGCTGGGCGACCAGACGGTGTGGACTATCGTGAACCGCAATGAATATGACGTCGATGGCCGGCAGATGACGGTGACGTACAAACCGGGAATGCGGTACTTCGATCTCTATCATGGCGTCGAACTGCATCCGGCAAAGGAAGGCGACGAGTCTGTGCTTTCGTTCCCAACGGAGGCCCACGGCTATGGTGCCATTCTGGCCACCTCCAATGAACCAGATGCTCGGATTCAGCAGCTGATGGCGAAGATGAAGGGGATGACGGAAAAGCCGCTGTCCAGCTTCTCGCACCAGTGGGTGCCGCTGAATCAACAAATGGTAGAGATTGCGCCTACAAAACCGGCGAGCGCCGCGCCGGAAGGCATGATCCGCATCGAAGGCGGCAAGTTTCTCTTCAAAGTCCAGGGCATCGAGATTGAAGGCAGTGATGATGTGGGCGTCGATGTGCAGTACCCGTGGGAGGACTCCCCTCGCCGCTTCCACGAGCATATCGTGGACGTCAAGTCCTTCTACATCGACAAGTATCCGGTGACGAATGCGGAGTTCAAGAAATTCCTCGATGCGTCTCACTACCATCCAAAAGATGACCTGAACTTCCTGAAAGACTGGAAGGGAGGAACGTATCCCGATGGCTGGGCCAACAAGCCGGTCACTTGGGTCTCCCTGGAGGACGCTCGCGCCTACGCCAAGTGGGCTGGCAAGCGTCTGCCGCACGAGTGGGAATGGCAATATGCGGCACAAGGCAAGGATGGTCGTCAATATCCGTGGGGCAATTGCGAATATTCCGCATCTCAATTCAGCGGTGCCTCCGAGCCGTGTCCGACGCGCAGCGATCCGAACGAGGCACCGATGCCAACCCCGGACATGGGGCGCGTGATGCTTCCTCCAAGTGATGTCAATGCGCATCCGAAGGGAGCAAGCCCGTTCGGTGTGATGGACATGGTTGGAAATGTCTGGCAATGGACCGATGAGTACGTGGATGAGCACACTCGAGCTGCTATCTTGCGCGGAGGGAACCATTACCAACCACAGGGCTCCATCTGGTACTTCCCGCAGGCCTACAAGAACGATCAGCATGGCAAGCTTCTGCTGATGGCTCCAAGTTACGACCGCTCCGGTGGCGTGGGCTTCCGTTGCGTGAAGGACGCGGCATCGCAGCCTTAATCTCAGGCTTCTGGATGGGCCGATGAGGTCTCTGTCGGCCCATCCACTGTCGTTCTCTTTTCGTCCCTTTATGCCATGGCACTGCGGGAACATGCTGCTGCTTTCACGCTGCACTGCAGATATGTATTTCGCAGCAAGTACTAACCGTCCTTGTTCTCGGGATTTCGTTCGAGAAAGCTCTGAAGTTGCGCCGCGGCCGTAAGCGTCCAGAGTTTCCCTCTTGACCCGTTCGACCATTCATCCTAGAAGTGCCCACTACCTTTTTGGTGGGCACCTGATGAGTGTGTCTAAGCGGCCTGGGACGATTGGGTCTTTATGGACTGTGCGAGGTTCCAGGGCAGGAGTTCCTCGATGCGGCTGATTGGATGGTCTGCGATCTGTGCCAGCACGGTGCGGAGATAGAACTCTGGATCGAGGCCGTTCAGTTTTGCTGATCCGATCAGGCTGTACATGGCGGCGGCCCGTTCTCCACCGCAATCGGAACCCGCAAATAAGTAGTTCTTGCGTCCAAGCGCCACGGCGCGCAGCGCCCGTTCGGCCGCACTGTTGTCGATCTCCAGCAGCCCGTCTTCGGTGTAACGCGAAAGGGCGCGCCATCGCGAGAGCGCATATCGAATCGCAGCCGCGGTTTCGCTCTTCGCTGACAGCGAATGAAGTGCCTTCTCCATCCATTTGCGCAAGTCTTCAAGCAATGGCCTTGCTCGCGCCTGCCGGACACTCAGCCTCAGATCAGCGGGCTTGCCGCGCACCTCATCCTCGATAGCGTAGAGAGCACCGATCCTGGCCAGAGCCTCGGTTGTTGTTGGCGATGCGTGGATGACATGGATTTCGTGAAACTTGCGGCGTGCATGCGCCCAGCAGGCGACTTCATAAATGGCGCCATCGCCGTACAGATGGTGGAAACCTGCGTAGGCGTCCGCCTGCAGGCCGCCCTTGAAGTTCTTCAGATGCTGCCGTGGATGCTCGCCCTTGCGATCCTCCGAGTACGCAAACCAGACAGCCGGCGCGGCATCTTCACCGGCAGGCCTGTCATCGCGCACATAGGTCCAGAGACGCCCGGTCTTCGTCCTGCCACTGCCAGGCGCAAGCACCGGCATCGGCGTATCGTCGGCGTGAAGCTTGGCTCCAGCGAGCACATGCCTCTGAATCGCATCGATCAACGGAGTGAGTAATTCGCTTGCTCCGCCTACCCAGCCCGCCAGCGTGGAGCGTTCGATCTCAACTCCCTGGCGAGCGTAGATCTCCGACTGGCGATAGAGCGGCAAGTGATCGGCGAATTTAGAAACCAGCACGTGGGCCAGCAATCCCGGCCCGGCAAGGCCACGCTCGATCGGGCGCGACGGCGCGGGCGCTTCAACCACGCGCTCACAACCGCTGCAGGCGAACTTCGGCCGCACGTGGCGAATCACCTTGAAGCTATCCGGGATGTACTCCAGTTGCTCGGAGACATCTTCGCCGAACTGGCGCAACTGGCCGCCACAATCGGGACAGCAGTCACCATGAAAAGCATGAGTGACAACCTCGCGTGGCAGATGCTCGGGCAGCGGCTTGCGCCGGGATCTCGTCTTGGGTTCCGCAGCCGGTACCACTCGCTCAACGGCGGCTTCCATCTCGGCCCGAGAGGACTCCAACTCTTCCAGATGAAGTTCGAGCTGTTCAAGCTGAACGACGATCTTCTCGCTCTTGACGCCGAACACCCTGCGCCGCAGCTTCTCGATGACCAGCTTCAGATGCTCGATCTGCTCGCTGCTGGAGCGCCGCAGTTCCTCGATCTCGTCTGAAAGCGCCTGGCGCTGTTGTTCGATCTCCGCATCTCTGGCGGCGAGCTCGGCTCTCTGCGCCGCGATCTCAGCCTGATGTCGAATGGCCAGTGCCTTCAACGCTTCCACATCGAGCGAATCGAGATCGGGGAGCGATGCGCAATCCATGCACGCAGTATGCCATGAAGATGTGTGGAAAACATGCACAACACCCGCATGAATACAGAGGGATCACACTTGTCACTCACACCGCAATCTCAGGCGTCCAGGTCCTTTGCGGCCTGCGCCAATCGATGCCTTCCAGTAACATCGAAAGCTGCGCACGCGTCAAGCAAACCGTGCCTTCTGTCGCCTGCGGCCAGATGAAGCGTCCTCGCTCGAGACGCTTGGCGAAAAGACAGAGACCATCTCCATCCCACCACAAAAGTTTTACGATGTCGCCTCTGCGGCCTCGGAAAACGAAGACGTGTCCGGAGAACGGTTGCTGTTCGAGAACCGTCTGTACCTTCGCGCTCAGGCCATCGAAACCACGACGCATATCGGTCACGCCGGCGGCGAGCCATATCTTCGTTCCGGTGCGAAGATCGATCACTTGCGCAAACTCTCCAGGATCGATCGCAACAATGCCGGATCAGCGCCGCTCTCCACGCTGATCATGGCTCGGCCAGGAAACTCGATATGAATCGCACCGCCCGGTGTCGGCTGTTCCTTCGCGCCAACCTCGCGTGCATCGCTGGCCGCTTCACAGGCAGCCGACAACATGACTGGAAGCAGCGCCGTTGATGCCGTCGCGGGATCGTTCAGCTCGCCCCGCTTCAGTGCGCGACGCCACTTGAAAACCTGGTTCGCGTTCACACCGTGCGCACGAGCCACCAATGCCACACTGGCACCGGGTTCAAACGTCAGCTCCGCTATCTGCCGCTTCTCCGACAACGTTCGCCACCGGCGAACCCTTCCTACAGTTCCCGCTTCCCCTGCAACACCCATGACGGCATACTCGGCCTCAAACCTACACTCATGCCAGAGGGGAACTTGGGACGCTTACCC